>CAZAZX010000006.1:0-85068 GCA_964489885.1 uncultured Lachnospiraceae bacterium
TTTTTGGTAAATACGTATACCCGTGTGTGTGCACGCGTGTGTGTGCAGTCGCAAGGGTTTGAAGGCTTTGCGTCGTTTTTATTAAGTTTTTGTTACAATTTTGTTACAGAGTAAGTCAAATAGGGACGGAGGATTTTTGCTAATTTCCAATAAGCAAAAATCCTCCGTCCCTATTTGCTATTTTATTAGTTCTATATTTTTGTAAAACACTTCTCCTTCAAAAATTTAACAATATTTTCTATATCTTTTCCTTCGTAGTAATTAATCAATAATACTTTATATTCTTCTATCATTTCCTCAGGTATTGCTATAATTCCCATTGCGTGTGATATATAATAATGATTTGCATATATAACTGCCGTTCTTTTATTTCCATCAATAAATATTTGTCTTTTCATAATATATAATAACATTTTTATACCCTTTTCAATACTATCAGGCAATTTATTCAACTCTTTTACTTCATTTCTTATAACATCCTCTATTGGTAGTTCTGGCTTCCACGTTGTTCCACCAATATTTACTGGCGTACTCCTAATCATTCCTGCATTATAATAAAATCCTTCCAATATATTTTTATTAATCTCACACATCAAATTAAAATCTGTTGGTACAGTTATAACATTTTCATTAAGAATAAAATCCCACGCGTGCTTTAAATTAATAATTTTGGTAACATCTTCTGCTGTCATATTATTTACTTTGCCACCTTCAATAATATTTTTTGTATCCGCATACGTTGTTGCAACTCCTTCAAGAATTGCTTGTTTATAAATCGTTGAAACTAAGTTTTTATGTGCAAAATCAATATTCAGTTTAACTTTTTCGTCTAACTCAGGATTTGTATAATTTAAATCGGCTAAACGTTTGTTTATTTCTTTTAAGTTTCTTTTTAATTGTCTACTTTCATTATTATTTTTTAAAATTAAATTATATAAATTATCTGAATATTCCCCTGCATATTTCGTAAGATTTATTCCATCTTCTCTATAATGTACATAAATATATTTTTTATCTTCATACTCCCTAATTTCAACAGAACCATATATCATTGAATTTAAAATTTTTTCAATTTGATTCTTTTGCTCAAGAAGATTTATTATTTGTTTTTCATTATCCATTTTCATACCTCTTTTTAATTATATCTAAAAAATTTTCCAATTATATTATAGCACAAAAGCAAAAATGTGAAACATTTTTGCAAAATAATTGCATTTTTGTTTCACATTAATTGTAACACTACAGTTTTCACAAAATCAAAGGCACTTTTTTATAATAGTTTCACAAAATTCATCAATTGTGGACAAGAGAACCGTCCCCTTGTCCAGTTGATTTTTAGCTATAAAAGTGTTAAAATTACTTGATACTATATTTTGGGGAGGTAAAATATGGCATTTGATGGCATTGTTACAAAAAGTATTTCAAATGAATTATGTAATTCTATTATTAATTGCAAAGTTAATAAAATTTACGAACCAACTAAAAATGACATTATTTTCAACTTATATGGTAATGGAAAAATTTTTAATTTAGCAATTTGCACAAATGCTAGTTTTGCAAGATTACATTTAACTGAATATACAAAACCAAACCCTTTGAATGCACCTAACTTCTGTATGTTTCTTCGTAAGCATTTAGTAGGAGCTATTATTACAGATATAAATTCTTTCGATTTAGAAAGAATTGTAAAAATAAACTTTGAAACATATAACGAATTAAATGATAAAATTAATAAGACTTTATATATAGAACTTATGGGACAATTTAGTAATGTAATTTTAGTTAATGAAAATGGAACTATTTTAGATTGCCTAAACCATGTAAGCACAAAAGCACGTGAATTACTTCCCGTTAGGCCTTATAGTTTTCCAGTCAATACAAAGCAAAGTTTTCTAGAACTTTCTAATTTTGAAGAATTTTATAAAATTTTTAATGATAATTTTAACTCTAGTATTGACAAAACTTTATCTGACACTTTCATAGGAATTAGTAGAAAATTCATTCAAGCTATATGTGTGAAACTAGATATAGACCTATTAATAAACAACAAAGAGAACTTACGAAACTTATATAATTATATTAAAAAAATTATAGAAAATATAGATAAATTAAATGTTGAATGTTTCTTAATGCCTGATAAATCTGACTACTATATAGATATTGCAAAAAATCCATCTAAATTAGCTGTAAACACATTTTTAGATAAATATTATTACGAGAAAGAGCAACAATCTTTATATTCAACATATCGTGAATATTTACTTAGTTTTTTACTTCGTACATTAAATAAATATAAAAAAAGATTAATTAATATAAATAGTAAATTAAAAGAATGTGACAAAATGGACACTTACAAGCTTTATGGTGAACTTTTGACATCAAATTTATATATGATTAAAGAACCTATAGATTCTATAACTGTTTTAAATTATTATACAGGAAAAGACATTACAATTCCATTAGATTCGACTTTAAGCCCTAGTAAAAATGTTGAACGCTATTATAAAAAATTCAATAAATGCAAAAATACAATAGAAGTTGTTAATAAACAAAAAGTAGAAACTGAAGAAGAATTAAAATATATGGAGGGCTTGATTTTTTCAATTCAAGAATGTAATTCTCTTATAGAATTACAGGAAATTGGAAATGAAGTTGAAGAAAATTTTTCAATTAGTATGAAAAATAATGTTACAAAAAATGATAGAAAAAAAGAGCAAAAAAGTATGCCAAAAAAATATGAAATTAATGGTTTTACTGTTTATGTTGGAAGGAACAATAAACAAAATGATGCTTTAACAAAAAGTGCAAATAAAGAAGATATGTGGTTTCATACACAACAAATACATGGAAGCCATGTTATTTTAAAAACAGAAGGAAAACAAGTTGATTTTGACACTATATTAAAGTGTGCCTCACTTGCTGCAACAAACAGTAAGGCAAAAAACTCAAATAATGTTCCAGTTGATTATACTTATGTAAAATATGTTCGCAAACCTGCTGGAAGCAAACCAGGAATGGCAGTATATGTTAACTATAAAACAGTATATGTAAATTAAAAAATGCCCATAAAGGGCATTTTTTAATTTATTCCAGTTTTGTATTCAAAGTCTTGCATATTTGGAAACAATTCCATTACTCGTTTTAAAGTTAACATTTGTATTTTTGATTGTGATGATTTCGTAGTTTTATCCTTTATTAATTCCTGTTTATAGCAATTTTTAGTCATTTTATATATTAAATATCTTCTTCCTAAATATGTGTAATAGATTTCTATTCCATTGTCTAAATCCTTCCAAAACTTATTAAAACTATATTCTTGTGACATAGCTACTCCTTAATCATTTCCTTGAATTGTTCTTCGTTTATTATTGTAATTCCAAGCTCCTCAGCTTTTGTTAATTTACTTCCTGCCTCTTCCCCTGCTAGAACATAATCTGTTTTTTTAGAAACACTTGAAGATGTTTTTCCACCAAATTTTTCAATTATTTCTCCTGCTTCTAATCTTGAAAAATTTTCTAGTGAACCAGTTAAAACAAAAACCTTTCCATCGAATCTGTTGTCAGATGAGCTTACTTCTTCCATACTCATATTTACTCCTGCTTGTTTTAGTTTATCAATTGTATCTACTGTTTGGTCTTGTCTAAAAAAAGTATAAACACTTTCTGCCGTAATTTCTCCAAAATCTGGTATAGAAACTAAATCTTCTTTAGTAGCTTGCATAAGATTATCCATAGACCCAAAAGTTTTTGCTAAAATCTTTGCTGATTTACTTCCAACATTCCTAATGCCAAGAGCATTTATAACTTTATCTAAATCACTATTTTTGCTTTTTTCAATTGCATCTATTATATTTTGTGCAAATTTAGTACCATTCTTTTTTAGAGATGAAACCTGCTCAAATGTAAGATAATATATATCTGAAATTGAAGATAAATAATTTCTATTTACTAATTCTTCAATTATAGCATAGCCTAGTCCTTTTATATTCATACCTTCTTTTGAAGCAAAATGAACTAGATTACGTAACAATTTTGCAGGGCATTCAATTCCTATACAACGTAAAACAGCTTCCCCTTCTTCTCTTATTGCTTTTGCACCACAAACAGGACAAACTGTTGGCATTGAAAACTCTCTTTCATTTCCTGTTCTTTTTGACTTTACAACTTCAACTACCTCTGGTATAACGTCTCCAGCCTTTTGAATTACAACTGTGTCACCTATTTTTAAATCTTTTTCCTTAATAAAATCTTCATTATGTAAAGTGGTCTTTGAGATTGTAGAACCAGCCACCTTTATTGGCTCTAATATTGCCATTGGTGTTATTGCACCTGTTCTACCAACTTGACAAATAATATCTTTTAAAATTGTTTCCTTTTTTTCTGGTGGATATTTATATGCAATTGCCCACTTTGGAGCCTTAAAATTTGTTCCTATTTTTTCTCTTAACTCCAAATTATCAACTTTTATAACTGCTCCATCTATTCCAAATGTTAATTTTTCTCTATTTTCTCCTATTTGTTCAATAGCCTTAATTGCATCATCTATATTATTACATTTTATTCTTACAGGGTTTACATTAAATCCAATTTTTTGTAAATAATCTAATGATTCTGAATGATTTATAAATATATGGTCAGATTTTTGAACATTAAAGCAAAAAATATCTAGTGGACGTTGTTTTGAAATTCTGCTATCTAATTGGCGAAGTGAACCAGCTGCTGCATTCCTAGCATTTGCAAAAAGAGGTTTATCCAAAATTTCCTGTTCTTCATTTAGATGCTCAAATTCAGCTTTTCCAATAAATACTTCTCCTCTAACAGTTATATTAATTGGTTCTTTTAAAGTTTTAGGAATATTTTTAACTGTTTTTAAATTGTCGGTTACATCTTCACCGATTAAGCCATTTCCTCTTGTTGCTCCTCTATAAAACTTGCCATTCCTATATTCTAAGCTTACTGAAAGGCCGTCAATTTTCGTTTCAACAACATAAGCTAATGGTAAATTATAATTTTCTGCTTCTTTTTTCATTCTAACATCAAAAGCTTTAAGCTCATCAAAGCTAAATATATCTTGTAAACTTTGTAGAGGAACTTCGTGTGTGACTTTCTCAAAACCTTCTTTTACAGTTCCGCCAACTTTTTGAGTTAATGAATCTTTAGTTATTAATTCTGGAAATTCTTTTTCTAAAGCCTTTAATTCGTTCATCATCATATCATATTCATAATCAGATATTTCTGGCTTATCATCATCATAATATTTTTTAGCATAATATTCTAATTTTTCTCTTAAAGTTGTAATTTTCTTTTTAGCTTCATCTATTTTCATAAGTATAACCCTTCCATTTATTTATCATTTAATAGTTCTTTTCCGTTTTTTATATAAGTCCAGCCTGAGAATACAGTTGCAATAACAGAAACTAACATAAATAATGTAGATGCAATATTTAAAACTAGATAAACCCCTATTAAATGGTCTTGCAAAAATGCACCAAATGTAAAACTATCAATAAAAGTAAGAGGAATAGCAACCATTTGAGTTGCAGTTTTTACTTTTCCCCACATATTTGCAGCAATAACTTCTCCATTTTTTTCAACAGCTAGCATTCTATATCCTGAAACTATAAATTCTCTAGCAAGTACAATAATTGGAATCCATGCTGGTATTTTACCAAATTCAACAAGCATTACTAATGCAGAAATAACTAAAATTTTATCTGCTAATGGATCTAAGAATTTTCCAAATGTTGTTATTTGATTTCTTGATCTTGCGATATATCCATCTAATTTATCTGTAATAGATGCAATTATGAATATTAATAATATTAGGCAATATTCCTTTGGAACACCTAACCATGCTCCTTGAATATTAAAAAATGGTATTATGACCATTATTGGTACAAGTAAAATTCTAAATACTGTTAATTTATTTGCTAGATTCATATTTTTATCCTCCGAATTAAATAATTATTATATAAATTGTAGAAAAAAACGATATAGCTTTTGCCATACCGTTTAACTTTTATTCAGCTTTTTGAGCTACAACTTCTTTTCCATTATAGTGTCCACAGTTTGAACAAACTCTATGTTGTTGTACTGGTTCGTGACAATAATTACAAGTTGCTAAATTTTGATTTTCTAATTTCCATGTAGATCTTTTTGCTCCTGTTCTTGCTTTTGACCATCTTCTTTTTGGTTGTGCCATTTCAATTCCCTCCTCGCGTATGCATTTATTTATCAAACACATTATTTACACACTTCATACTTGTACGATTATACAAGTTTTTTTGTAATTTGTCAATTAATTTAGTACATTTTTTCATAAATTTTGTGAACAGTAACGCATAAAATTATGTGTTGTATTATTTTCTAAAATTCGTTTAATAAACTATTCTTCAGTTTAAATTCCAAGCCTGTATTTCTTTGCCTTATATCCGCATTTTGAATCATATAACTAATTGTATCACTTCCACCAATTAAAATAAGGAGTTTTTTTGCACGAGTCAAACCAGTATAAAGTAAATTTCTTGTAAGCAATAATTGATAAGCTTTTGGGACAGCAATGATTACTACATCAAACTCACTTCCCTGTGATTTATGAATAGTAATCGCATACGCATGTTCAATTTGTTCAAGTTCATTAAAACCATACCATACTGATTTTTCATCATCAAACAAAATTTTCATCTGTTTGCTCTCTTCATCAATTTTCTTTATAGTTCCAATTTCCCCATTAAATACTCCAACACCACTTTCATATTTATCTCCTAGCTTTTCCCAATAAATATCATAATTATTTTTTATTTGCATAATTCTGTCGCCTTCACGAAAAATTATTTCTCCATAATGTTTTTCTTTTTTATCTTTTGAAGAAGGATTCAATTGATTTTGTAAATTTTTATTAAGCTCCTTTGTTCCAAGTAAACCCTTTTTAGTTGGTGTAAGCACCTGAATATTAGAAAAGAAATCATAATTCCCATATTTTTTTAATCTTCCACTTGAAAGAGATAAAACTTGTTGCATTATTTTTTCTTGACTGTTTTCCATAATATAGAAAAAATCATCCATAACATCATCTGTTTTATCTTTTGCAGGTAAAAATGGCTCTCCATTATTAACTCTATGGGAATTGACAATAATTTGACTTTTTGCAGCCTGTCTAAAAATTTTATCAAGAGTTATTGTCGGAATTTTTTCAGAGGCAATAAGATCCTTTAAGACTTTCCCTGGTCCAACTGATGGTAATTGATTCTCGTCTCCTACCATAACAAGTTTTGTTCCAAGATAAATTGCTTTAATAAGATAATTCATAATATATATATCTACCATAGACATCTCATCAATTATAATTACATCCGCATCTATTGGTGAAACTTCATATTCAACAGCATTCCTATCTTCCTCAATTTTTCCAATTTCAAGTAATCTATGTATAGTTTTTGCCTCTTCTCCTGTTGTTTCCTGCATTCTTTTTGCAGCTCTACCAGTTGGTGCACCAAGTACAACTTTATATCCGTGTGACTTATATATATTTATAATGTTTTTAATAATTGTTGTTTTACCAGTACCTGGTCCGCCAGTAATAATAGAAACATTATTATCGTTTACAATTTTAATTGCTTCTTTTTGTTTTTCAGAAAATTTAATATGAGAAAATCTTTCTTGCAATTTCAATTCTTTATCTATATTTTTTATATATTTCGCATTTTTTGATTTTAATAGTTCTAACAAGTGATCTGCCACATTTTCTTCGGCTTTAAATGTAGGATATAAATATACCCATTGCATTTCATCTTCCCTAGTTTCAAGTACAATTTGTTTTTTTACATTCAAGTTAATAATACATCTTTCGATGTCATCTTCCTCAACATGAATTAAGCTCTGTATAAAATTCATTAGATTTTGTTTTAAGACACAGGTATGACCATTATATGAAGCAAGATTTATAGAATACTTAATAGCACTTTCAATCCTCTTGTCGCTATTTGCATTAACTCCAAGTTCCATAGCCATTTTATCTATTTTTTTAAAATCAACTCCATAAGTAATATCAATTAATATGTATGGGTCATTTTCAATTTTAGAAATAGCATTTTCTCCCAATGCATCATATACTTTTTTACAATTTGAGTTACTTATTCCAAACTTTTCTAAAAAACCAACTATTTGCCAAAGTTCCCATTTTTCATTAAATTCTTGACAAATGTCTATTGCTTTTTGTTCTGATATTCCTTTGAGTCCTGCTAATCTATGAGGTTCATATTTTAGCACGTGCAAAGTTTCTTCACCAAAAGCATTCACAATTCTTTTAGCAATTGCAGGTCCAACACCTTTTACCACGCCACCTGACAAATATTTTTCAAGTCCGTCTAATGTTTCAGGCATACATTTTTCAAAAGTTTCTATTTTAAATTGTCTGCCATATTCCTGATGTACAACATAATTTCCAATAAGTTTTAAAGTATCTCCAGGATTAATAAAAGGAAGATATCCAACTGCAGTTATTTCTTCTTCATCAGTTATAAATGTACAGATTGTATAACCATTAATTTCATTTTGGTATATAAATTCATTAACCTGACCCTTAATCGTCATATTTTAGCCTGCCTTCGCTTTATTTTTTTATCAATACTATCATAAAAGATTAGTAAAAACAAGCCCCAAAAGAGCATATACTTTTGGAGCTTATTCTTTTATTGCGAAAGCAACAAGGTTCTGGAATACCCACTCACAGCTTTAGCTGTGCTGGTAGGTCAGGTCCTTATTCCTCGTCCTCAGTATTTGCTTCGTAGCTGCCACACATAGATTCATCTTCTTTTGCAGATGAACAATTTGGACAAGGTTCAACAGTTATCTCCTCAAGTGCACATTTTTCCTTTGTGTTATAAATACAGCTTTTTACATTACAATTAATTTTTTGTTTAGATTCCATTTTACAATCATTCCTTTCAAAAATAGCATTACTATTCAGATCATATAAACTTCTTACCCGAATAATATTACTAAAAAATCTGAATAGTAATCAATTTTATTATGTATTGTTTTAATAAATTTATTCGCTTTTTAGAATGCTATTTCGTCGATTTTATGTTGACTATTTTGCCATTTTAGTGTAAAATTTTATTGATTATGCAATAAAATTTTTATGCAAAGGGAAGGATATATAATATATGTTATCAAAGTTTAGTGTTAATAAACCATATACCGTAATGGTTGGAGTTATTATAATTATTGTTTTAGGAATTATCTCTTTTATGTCTATGTCTACTGACCTTTTCCCAAAAATGGATTTACCTTATGCAGTAATTATGACAACTGATGTTGGTGCAAGTCCAGAAAAAATTGAGATGAATGTTACAAAACCTATTGAACAAGCTGTTTCAACAGTTAGTAATGTAAAAAACGTTAGTTCTACATCTTCTGAAAACTCTTCAATGGTAATAATTGAATTTTCTCAAGATGTTAATATGGATTCTGCATTAATCGAATTGAATAGTAGATTAGATTTAATTAAAAGCTCTCTACCTGAAGAAGCATCTGCTCCTACAATTTTAAAACTTAATCCTAATATGATTCCTGTTTTTGTTTCTGCAATTGATATTAATAATACATCTACTAAAGATGTAAGTACTACGGTGTCAGATGAGATTTTACCAAAACTTGAAAAAATAAATGGGGTTGCATCTGTTTCATCAAGTGGTATTGTTGAAGAAAACGTAAAAATAGCATTAAACCAAAACAAAATTGATAGTATTAATAATAAAGTTTTAGAAAATGTTGATGCTAATCTTTCTAAGACTCAACAAGATTTAAAAAATGCTCAAGAACAGCTTGAAAAAGGAAAAACTGAATTTGAAAAGCAATCTAAAGATCAAACTAAAAAAATAGTCGATGGTGAAACAGCAATTGAAGATGGTCTAAAACAGCTTGAAAAAGCACAATCTGAACTTGAATCTAAAGAAGAACAATTAACAACAGCCAAAAAACTTTTAGATGAATCAATTTCAAAAATTAATGAGCAGGAAACCAATCTTAAAAATAGAATGAAAGAACTTTCAAATAAGGAAAATGTAACCGATATAGAAAAAGCTCTTATTTCTCAATCAAATTCAGCATTAGAAGGGTTACAAACAGCAAAAAGTACTGCAAATAAAAGACTTAATGAGATAAACTCTGGTCTAGAGCAACTTTCAACTAGCAAAAAACAACTAAATTCAAAAAAAGTTGAACTTGAAAGTCAAAAAAAGCAGATAGAAATTGCAAAAATAACTCTTTCTACGCAATTGAGCACTGCTTCTACAAATTTAAATTCAAGCCAAGCTGAACTTGAAAAGGGGCAAAAAGAATTTGAAAGTGCTCGTGATGAAGCATACAAAAATGCATCTATTGAGGGGATTATAACCCAAAGTATGATTTCTAATATTTTAAAAGCAAACAATTTTGAAATGCCTGCTGGAACTTTATCAACTGGTAATGATAAAATCAGTGTTAAAGTTGGAGAAAAATTTTCAAGCATTGATGATATTAAAAATCTAACTTTATTTTCATTTAATATTGACGGACTTGAAAATGTTACCTTAGATCAATTAGCTGATATCACTTTTAGTGATAATTCAGATGATATATATGCCAAAGTTAATGGAAATAATGCAATTCTTTTATCTTTTCAAAAGCAAAGTACAGCATCCACAACTGACGTTTCTAAAAATATAAAAGAAACTTTTGAAGAAATAGAAAAAGAAAATCCAAATGTTCATTTTACAACACTAATGGATCAAGGTGTTTATATTGATATTGTTATTGGCTCTGTTTTAGAAAACTTATTATATGGCGGTACTTTAGCAGTTCTAATTTTACTTATATTTTTAAGAGATATAAAGCCTACAATTATTATTGCACTTTCTATACCTATAAGTTTAACTTTTGCAATTGCTTTAATGTACTTTACTGGTGTTTCAATAAATATTATTTCTCTTTCTGGTTTAGCTCTTGGAGTTGGAATGCTAGTTGATAATTCTATTGTTGTTATTGAAAACATATATCGTTTGCGAAGCAATGGCATTTCAGTAAAAGATGCTTCTATTGAAGGTGCAAAATCGGTATCTGGAGCTATTTTTGCCTCTACCCTAACTACTATTTCTGTATTTTTGCCAATAGTATTTACTCAAGGTCTTACAAAACAGCTATTCCAAGATATGGGACTTACAATTGCTTATTCACTGTTAGCAAGTCTATTTGTTGCTTTAACATTAGTTCCTGCTATGGCATCAACAGTGTTCAAAAATACTACTGAGAAAGAACATAAATTTTTTAATGCTTTTTCAAATCTATATGAAAAAATTTTGAGAATAGCCTTAAAATTCAAACCTATAGTTTTAATTTTATCAATTGTTATCTTAGTACTAAGTGGTGTATGGGCAACAAGATTAGGAACTGAATTTATACCTGAAGCAGAAAGTACACAAATGTCTTTAACCCTTACTAACCCTAAAGATTCTACTTTCGATGATTTAAAAAATAATTCAAATGAAGTTATAAATAGATTGTTAACTATTGATGATATTGAAACAATTGGTGCAATAGAAAGTTCTTCTGCAAGTATAATGTCAATGTCCGCAACTGGTAAAACATCAACAAATATGTATTTGATTTTAAAAGAAAATAAGAAATTAACTAATATAGAAATTAAAGATAAAATAGTAGAACTAACAAAGGATTTAGATTGCGAAATTGATGTTACAACATCTAATATGAATATATCTTCTATAGCAGGTTCTGGATTGCAAGTTACAATAAAAGGAAATGATCTTTCCAAACTTCAATCTACAGCAAATGAAATTGCTGATTTAATGAAAGAAACCGAAGGTTTAACTGAAATTGATAATGGAATTGCTGATACGGATAAAGAATTAAAAATTATAGTAGATAAAAATAAAGCAATGAAATATAGCCTAACTGTTGCAAGCATTTATCAAAAAGTTGCAGAAGAAATTACTAATGAAAAAACAGCTACTGAACTTTCATTAGATTCTAAAGATTATCCTGTAGTTGTAGTTAAATCCATTAAAAATACTATTACAGAAGATACTATTAATAATATTGAATTAGATGGAAAAGAAAATAATACTGATATAAAGGTTAAATTATCTGATATTGCAACTATTGATAAAACAGATACACTTTCTTCTATCTCTCATCAAAATAATCAAAGATATATTACAGTAAGTGCTAATGTTGATTCATCACATAATATCGGCTTGGTTAGTCAAGAATTTCAAAAGAAATTAGATAATTATAATCTTCCTGCTGGATTTACAGCTGAAATTGAAGGCGAAACTGAAACTATAAATAATACATTAAAAGATTTAGTAAAAATGATTTTACTTGCTGTATTATTTATCTATTTAATTATGGTTGCACAGTTCCAATCACTTCTTTCACCATTTATTATAATGTTTACAATACCCCTTGCTTTTACAGGTGGATTGCTCGCTCTTGGAATCACAGGAACTCCAATCAGCATTATAGCAATGCTTGGATTTTTAGTTTTATCTGGAATTGTTGTAAACAATGGAATTGTATTAATAGATTATATAAATCAACTGCGTGATAAGGGAATGTCAAAAAATGAAGCTATTATAGAAGCTGGAAAAACAAGACTTCGCCCTATATTAATGACAGCATTAACAACAATATTAGGTTTATTTACTTTAGCATTAGGCATAGGTTCAGGAGCTGAAATGCTGCAACCTCTTGGAATAGTTACAATTGGTGGTTTAACCTATGCAACGCTTTTAACATTACTCGTTGTCCCTTGTATGTATGATATGGTAAATAGAAAATAATTAAGCATTAGAAAGGCCCCAACAATTGTTGGAGCCTTTTTTTGATGTTGCAGGCATTCACTCCTCTCAGAAGAATACCATTTGACCATTGGAGCCTCTGAACTGAAGTTCAGAACCAACTACTTGTTTCGAACCTGCAAGTGCCTGCTTTGCTGCCTCTTTGCATGACTCTGGCACATCCTCAGAATGGATGATTTTGTTCTCACCATTCCTGATTGTGCCATCGGCCTTTACCGGATCAAATTGACCTGGAGCAAAGATTACATGGTGGATAGAACCACCATAGTAATCATCCAAGGCACGTTGTACCACTGTTTCAGCCACGCCAAGCTGATCGTGGAATGGTTGACCGCCAGCCTCGCAATAAATCAATGAGACAAACTCATCAATTTCCTGCGCCGAAATCGGAACAACAGTGTTTCCACTGATGTTTGCGGTCGTTTCCGCTTGTCTTGCAGCTTCCGCAGCAGCTGCAGCCTCAGCTTCTCTTTCCCTAACAATGGCTTCAGATACTTTGGAGTCCATTTGTTCTTGCAGAACGATATGGGCATCCCAATCCTCTTGCCATTTTGCTTCCGCCGCCAAAGCTTGTGCTTCAGCCTGAATACGAGCATCACGTTCTAAGACAACACTTTCTGCAAAGAAAGAAATTGCAAACGTAAATACAAACAACGTAGAGATGATTGTCGCTGAGCGAGCTGTAAGGAGCTCAAGAATCGTTAGTTCGGCTACTTTGGTCGCATTACTGTTACCCACCACTAACATCAAATTCCCCCTTTAAAATTGAAAGACAACATATATGTTAACACCATTTAAGGTGGAATTTTATAGCTTTTATAGTTAATAGAAAATGTATTAACTAAGCTATAAATTAAAAAATAAATAAACTTTTTGTAATTTTATTATACCACTTTTGTATAAAATTTCAAGGATTTTTAATAGATATTTTGCATTTTGCCAAAGTTTTTTCATACTTTTTATTTTATTGAATAATATATTTTTAGGAGGTTTATTATGTGCGGTATTACTGGATTTGTTAACCATACAAAAGATATTTCGTCATATAAAAATGTACTAAATAATATGACTGATGAAATTATTAAAAGAGGTCCTGATGAAACAGGAATATACTTAGAAAAACACGTTGCTTTAGGTCACAGAAGACTTGTTGTTATTGATTTAGAAAATGGTAAACAGCCAATGCAAGCTATACACAATGAAAATACTTACACTATAGTTTACAATGGTCAAATATATAATGCTAATGAGATTAGAAAAGACTTATTATCTGCTGGTTTTAGTTTTGATGGTCATTGTGATACTGAAGTATTATTAAAAGCCTATATTCACTATGGTTCATCAGTACTTTCTAAAGTAAATGGTATATTTGCTTTTGCAATTTGGGATACAAATAAGCAAGAATTATTTTTGGCAAGAGACCATTTCGGTATAAAACCACTTTATTACAGTATTGTAGATAATACTCTTATTTTTTCATCTGAAGTAAAATCTATATTAAAGCATCCATTAGTTGAAGCCAAAATTGACAATAACGGATTGTGTGAACTATTTGGTCTTGGCCCTGCCCACTCTCCTGGAAATACTGTATTTAAAAACATTTATGAGTTAAAACCTGCTCATTTTGCTTTTTTCAATTCATCAGGTCTGCATATAAATAAATATTGGGAGCTTGAAAGCAAAGTTCATTTGGACGGTTTTTCAAAAACTTGCGAACATATTAAGTATTTGCTTGAAGATTCTATACATCGTCAATTAGTTTCCGATGTTCCACTATGTACTATGCTTTCAGGTGGCCTTGATTCAAGTATCATAACAAAATTTGCAAGTGATTATTATAAAAAGCACAATATGCAGTTAAATACGTATTCTGTCGATTATGTAGATAATGATAAAAATTTCGTAAAAAGTGATTTTCAGCCTAATTCTGATAAACACTATATTGATATAATGATAAAAGAGTGTGATACAAACCATCATAATATTGTTATAGATACCCCAGAACTTGCTGATGAATTAGAAGATGCAATGATTGCAAGAGATTTTCCTCGGTATGGCAGATGTAGATTCTTCCTTTCTTCTATTTTGTAAACACATAAAAAAAGATGCTAAAGTTGCAATTTCTGGAGAGTGTTCTGATGAAATTTTCGGTGGATATCCATGGTTTTTTAGAGAAGATGCCCTAAAAAGCAATACTTTTCCTTGGTCTATTGCTATTTCGGAAAGACAGAATCTTTTAAATCCTGAAATTTCAAAAAAAATTAATTTAAAAGAATATATAGACTTTAAATATAATGAAAGCTTAAGTGAAGTTAAGATATTAGATTCTGATAGTGCACAGACTGCTGAAAAAAGAAAGATATTTTATTTGAATTTAAACTGGTTTATGCAAACACTTTTAGATCGTTCAGACAAAATGGGAATGTTCAATGGTTTAGAAATACGTGTTCCTTTTTGTGATTATCGTCTTGTTCAATATGTATGGAATATTCCTTGGGAAATGAAAGCATTAAATGGTAGAGAAAAAGGCTTACTTAGATATATTATGAAAGATTACTTGCCTGATGAAATAGTTTATCGTAAAAAAAGCCCTTATCCTAAAACTCATAATCCAACATATCTTGCTAAGTTAAAAAATATGTTTCAAACAAAGGTTTTGGAGAATCCAAATGCACCTATTTTTGACTTACTAGATAAAAATTATATTGAAGAAATAATAAAAACAGATGGAAGAGCTTTTACACGACCATGGTTTGGTCAGTTAATGACAGGACCTCAATTAATAGCCTATCTTCTTCAATTGAATATGTGGCTTGACAAATATAAACCAACAATTGAAGTACAGTAAATCATTTTGGGACAAAAGAAATATTCTTTTGCCCCAAAATTGATTATTTTATTACAAATGCATTTGGTAAATATCTTTCTCCCATTGGTGTTGATGGTTTATTTACCACTTTTCCGTCATTGTACATTGTTGCAGATGATCCACCATCTAGGTTTGCTGCGTTGTATGCTCCATATTTATTGAATATATTTTGTAATTCAAGAAGTGTTGTTCCTATGCTATATCCTGGCTGTCTACCATCTATTGCTACAAAAATAAGTGTTCCATCCTGTTTTTGTCCAATAGCCATTCTTGGTTGTATTCCTCCTGAATTTGAATTTGTAATTTGATTTTTACCATTTACAATTAAAAATGGTCCAAATTCAACAGCTGAAGTATATCCTTTCTTTATTGCCTGTTCATAGGTATAATTTCCAAGCATTAATTTTCCTTCTTTTGTTAATCCTATAAAGCTATATGGTACACCCTTTTCTCCATTTACTAGTTTTCCGTTCATAATGGCTGCTGTAACCAATTGGTTTCCCTTACCATGTCCCTCTACGTCTTTAAACCCACCAGCATTAGTTCCTGCAACAGCTCCATTTTCCTTTATAATATCACTTAGCTTTGTTCCTGTTGATTGTTTTCTTGTATCAATTAGTTTAACTCTAGTTGGATTTCCAACAATCATAACATATCCTACATAACCTTTTCCAGTTATTTTTTCTACTGTTACCTTGTTTTCTTTATCCTTTATTTTAATTTTAGATGGATCAGAATCTTCATCATTATGTACAGCTAACTTTTGCATTATTTCTTCTATTTCTTCATCTGATAAAAACCAAGTTGCTAAATATTGATGGTTCATCGTATTCATAGCTGTTTGTACCCATAATTCCTTATATTTTTGAAATAGACTTGTCTTAAAAAATAAAAATAAGAAAACAACACCTAATATTATCAATATTATAAGTATTTTTATTAATTTTATTATTTTTTGTTTAAAAGTTTTCTTTTTCTTCTTTTTAGGATTTTTTTGTTCATTATTATTTTGCTCTTCATTTAAATTATATTGATTATTCAATATAACATTTGTCATTGTATCTAAGTCCATTAAAGTTCCTCCATAGTTTTATATTATACATATTGCAAAGAATTCTGTCAAATGCAAATATTGGTTGAATTTGCAATTTTTTTTAAAACAAAAAGTAAGGTCATATTATAACCTTACTTTTTATTCCTCTTTACTTAATCATCATTTTTTTTATTGATTTTTTCGATATTTTCATCTATTTTTGTCATATAATCGTTTAGTGATGATAGCTTGTTATCTAACCTTTTTTGGCATTTTTCAAATATATCAATTAAAGGTTGTTCATTATCATTTTTTTGTGCCTCGTATAGTGCATTTTTATATTCTTTATTATATTCATTATCAATTGCAATAAGGTCAATATTGTTTTCTATACATTGCTTTAAAATAATGAATCTTCCAATTCTTCCATTGCCATCTTGGAATGGATGTATGTGTTCAAATCTTTGATGAAAGTTTGCTATTGCATTTATATCTTTTTTACTCTCCTTCCAATCTTCTAAGAGATTAAAAATATAGCTATCAACTTCATTTGGCTCGACAAGTTTTAAATCAGTATTTAGTAATTTATTTGGATATAGCTTCCATTTTCCAATATTTCCAATTTCATCGTCAACACTTCCACTTTTTAACATTCTATGCCAATTCCATAGTAAAAATTTGTCTATTGGATTACCTAATGTATCAATAACTTCGTCAAACAACTTTATCGAATTTTTAGTTTCCACCACATCATCAATAAAATGTTCTCCAACAACTTGCTTTTGTTTTAACAAGTCTACAAGATTTTCCTCACTAAATGTGCTTCCTTCAAGTTTATTTGAATGATATAAAAATTCTATTTTTATATCATCATAAAATGAATTAGAAATCTTTTTTAAATATTGTACTTCTTTGACATTTATTTTCATACTATTCTTCATCTCCATTAATACTTAGTATTATAAAAAATCAACCCAATTTTGTCAACAATATTGAAATGATTCATTTAGCAAGGTTTGACATTTTACATAAATATGGTATAATAATTTTGCTTTAGATTTATGTAAAGTAGTATAAATAATTATTTATCACACCAAAGGGGGAAAACAGTATGAAAGTTGGAATTGCAGCATCCACACATCCAGGTTACAAAATTTCATTGGAAGAAGCTCTTCATTTTTCTGGAGTCGCAGCAGGTATTTGCTATATGCCAGATACACTTGATGCACTTTTCAATGAACCAGCTGAAAAAACGATGAAACGGATTAATGCTTGCATAAAATCTGGCCATCACAGTGTTTGCGACCATGTTGTTTTGAATCTGGCATTGGAAGACATTCCTAAAATGCTTGCCATGTTTCTTAACAATGAAAAGATGTACAACACATCTGAAAAATCGGCTCGTTACACTACTATGAAGGCATCACCTGCTGAGGTGAAACTATATCAAAAATGGATTTCGATTTTTGATATGGAGATTGCAAAAGCATATCCTAACATCGGCGAAAAGAAACGCAAAAAACTGGCAATGGAAAATGCTCGTTACCTTATCAGTGTTTTTACGCCGGCGACAAGTATGTTATACTCTGTCACATTGCGTCAACTTAACCTCATCCTTTACTGGATGCATAAATACATCAAAAATGAAATCAATGATGCATTTTCTGAAAAGGTTAAGTCCATTTTCGAAGATTTCTTGTGTACTCCTGTTAGCGGAACTTCAATGCAGGTCAAGGATTTTGCAATCAATGACCTCAACGACGGCTGGAAAAATCGTTCTTTTTCTTTGATTGCCAAGAACGGCTATCGTAAAGAAGAATTCGGCGAAAACTATTGCACTAACTATGTTGCAAGTTTTGCAGAATTGGCTCAAGCTCAACGGCACCGTACCTTGAAGTATGAATTTAGTATCATAGAGAAAAGCAAATTCAAAAGGTACCACGTTCCTCCAATTATCAAGGATTCAGAGTTTAAAGCGGAATGGATTCATGATATGGAATCCCTCAAGGAAAACTATCCACAAGGGATGCTCGTATATGTCAACGAGCGTGGTACGTGTGAAGATTTTATCTTGAAGTGTACTGAACGTCTTTGTGGTGAAACTCAGCTTGAGATTGCAAGTCAAACTCAAAAAACTCTGAAAAAGTATATGAATTCAGTAAAGCAAAGCAATCCAAACATCTATAATCGTATGCTTCCTTATTCGCACGGAGCCCGTTGCACTTTTCCAGGATGGAGTTGCAAAAATCCATGCATTTTTGGCCCCAAGTATGCATTAAAACGAATCATTTAATATGAAACGTCTTAAAAACGGCGTACAAAAGCAATAAACTGAGTAGTTTTTTTAAAGCTACTCAGTTTATTGCTTATTGTGAAAAAACTATTTATTTTTCTTTATTACTTTTAATCTTGAAAAATCCTCTCTTTCCTTTTCTTCTAAAGCATTTTGTATTGTTTTTGCAATTTTTTCTTGTTCCGGTATTATTATATTCTGTAATGCATTAGATCTCGTTTGTACTTTTCTAATTGCAATTTCTAATCGTCTCAAAGTATTTTCTAATTCGGCTAAATTAAATAGATATTCTTTTAACTCATTAAACTTCATAACAGTTTTGTCTAATGAAATAGTAGTTGAATAAAAATTATAATTTATATTTTTATTATCTACTTTCTGATTCCAAACTATTGAAGGAATTTCTACTCCCATTATAGTTTTATATTTTATATCAATATCATCTTCTATTGGGAAAAAGTCTACAACTTTTCTTATATTATCTATTCCCATATCCATACTTGCTTCTCTTAATTGCATATAGGCTTCTTTAAAAAAATTATTAATTTGTTCTCTTATTTTTTTTGCCTTTTCTTCATATTCTTGTTTTTGATTCATTAAAATCAGCTTTTTATGTTCTAGCAAACTTTGACCTTGTTTTGAAAGCTTAATACTTGATTGAAGATTCATTAAATTTGTTTTTGTTGGTAAATATTCATTCAATTTTTGAGTGACTCCTCCTATTTAATTTTATCCCATTCTTCTCTTGGAAGTATTTTTAATATTTCTAAAGCTAAATCTAAACTTTCATTCATTGTTCTTCTTTCATGTGTTGATTGATTTATGAATTTTTCCTCAAATTCTTTTCCAAATTTCAAATATGTTCTATCTAATTCAGTTAAATCATTTTCTCCTAAAACTTTTTCTAGTGCACGTACTTCTTGAACTTTAGAATAAGATGAAAATAATTGATCTGCTATTTGACCATGTTCTGCCCTTGTATATTTTTCTCCTATACCATCTTTCATCAACCTTGAAAGTGAATTTAATATATCTATTGGTGGTTCTACACCTTTTTGAAATAATTCTCTTGATAATACAATTTGTCCTTCTGTAATATATCCTGTCAAATCAGGTATTGGATGCGAAATGTCATCATTTGGCATTGTTAGAATTGGTATTTGTGTAATTGATCCTTGTCTATCTTTTAGCATACCAGCTCTTTCATATATTGATGCAAAATCACTATAAAGGTAACCTGGATATCCCTTTCTACTTGGGATTTCACCCTTTAATGCTGAAACCTCTCTTAATGCTTCTGCATACGATGTCATATCTGATAATACAACAAGGACTTGATAACCTAAATCAAATGCTAAATATTCAGCACAAGTTAGTGCAACCTTTGGTGTTAGTATTCTCTCAATTGCTGGGTCATTTGATAAATTCTGGAAAATTGTAACTTTTGATAAAACGCCATTTTCCTTAAAACTATTTTTAAAAAATTCGGCTGTTTCATATTCAACACCCATCATACCAAACACAACAGCAAACTTTTCTGAACCAGATATTGTTGATTCTCTTATTATCTTTTCAGTTAATTCATTATGTGATAATCCACTTCCTGAAAATATTGGTAACTTTTGTCCTCTAATTAAGGTTGTTAGTACATCTATTGTTGATATACCTGTTTCAATATAATTTCTTGGATACTTTCTTGAAACTGGATTCATAGGACTTCCATTTATATCTCTTTCTATATTAGTATTTAATTCACCTAAACCATCTATTGGTTTTCCTGTTCCATCAAATACTCTTCCTAACATTTTCTCAGATAATTTAAGTGTTAATGGTTTACCTCTTAAAACAGTTTTTGTTGCTTGCAATTTAATTTCATTACTACCTTCATATACTTGAATAGCAGTTACTTTATCATCAAGAACAATTACATTTCCTATTCTTTTTTCTCCATTATCTAAAAAAATTTCAACTTGCTCATTAAATCCTAATTCTTTAGGGGTTTTTAAAAATACTAAAGGTCCATTAATTTGTTCAAGTCCTATATATTCTGTTCTCAAGTTTATACCTCCTCTTAAAAGTTTAAATATGTTGTTCGTATTCTCGTTCTAATTTTTTTAACCCATCTTTATACTTTTTATTTAACTCATTAAATTTACCTATGTCATCATTTTTTATATTGTATTTTAGTTTTTTATATTCATCGAAATAACCAAGTTCTTTTATTCTTGAAAATGGAATTCCCTTATTTACAAGCTTCAAAGATCTTTCATATAGTAAAACTAAAGTATTCATTAATTCATACTGTTTTCCGAATTGGAACAGATGTGTCAACATCATTTATTGCACTTTGTTGTAAAAAGCCAAAACGAATTCCCTGGCATGCTTCTAATAACAACTTTTTACTATCCTGTAATACATCTTTTCCAACAACTTTTGAAATTTCTAATAGGCTGTTTTCTTCTTCAAGCATTTTTATGATTTTCTTTCTTGTTTCAAAAAAATTAGTATTAACGTGTAAGGTATACCAATCTTCAAGCCTTTGAGCATATTCACTATAACTTAAATTCCAATTTACTGCTGGGTAATGTCTTGAATATGCTAAATTTCTATCAAGTCCCCAAAAAGTATGCACAAATCTTCTAGTATTTTGTGTTACTGGTTCTGAAAAATCTGAACCCTGTGGCGATACTGCACCTATTATTGTTACAGAACCTTTTGTCCCATTATAATTTTCAACAAGCCCTGCTCTTCCATAAAATTCAGAAAGTCTTGATGGCAAATATGATGGAAATCCTTCTTCTGCTGGCATTTCTTCTAGTCTTCCAGAAATCTCACGTAGTGCCTCCGCCCAACGTGAAGTTGAATCTGCCATTATTGCAACATGATATCCCATTTCTCTATAATATTCTGCTATAGTTATTCCTGTATATATTGACATTTCCCTTGCCGCAACTGGCATATTTGATGTATTTGCAATTAATATAGTTCTTTCCATCAACGGCTTTCCTGTTCTAGGGTCTATAAGTTTTGGAAAATCTTCTAAAACTTCTGTCATTTCATTTCCTCTTTCACCACAACCTATATAAACTATAATATCCGCATCTGACCACTTTGCAAGTTGGTGTTGTAGCATAGTTTTACCAGTACCAAAGCCACCAGGTAAAGCGGCAGTTCCACCTTTTGCTATTGGAAATATTGAATCTACTATTCTTTGTCCAGTCAACAATGGTTCTTTTGAAACAAGTCTTGCCTTATAATCTCTCATTTTTCTAACAGGCCATTTATGTTCCATTGTTACTTTTTCTTCTTCTCCCTCTTCATTTTTCACAACCGCAATAACTTGATTTACTGTATATTCCCCCTTAGGCATTATTTGCACAATTTCAGCTTCATTAATTCCTTGATACATTACTTTGTGAACAATAGAGCTTGTCTCTTGTATTTCTCCTAAAATTGAACTTTTTTGTACTTTTTGTCCAACCTTAACACTTGGATTAAATGTCCATTTTTTTGATTGATTTAGTGCAGAAATTTGACTTCCTTTTTTTATAAAATTTCCTTCTTTTTTTTCTAAGTCATATAAGGGTCTTTGTATTCCATCATAAACATTCCCAATAATTCCAGGACCTAATGTTAAACATAATGGTGCACCAGTACCTTCTACTTTTTCTCCTATTTTAAGACCAGTCGTTTCCTCGTAAACCTGTATTGTTGCAGAATCTCCATTTAATTCAATTACTTCTCCCATCAAATTAACTTCTCCAACAAAAACAACTTCGTGCATTCCAAAATCAGCCTTGCCTTTTGCAACCACAACTGGACCATTTACTTTTGAAATATATTTATATTGCATTTTTTCACTTCCTTACAATTAACTATCTATTTACTTGTTCTTCAATTCCAAGTTTTAAAGTATTATCTATAAATATATTTGCCTCCCTATTAAAACATCTGCATCCGCCAATATTTTCATCATCAATTATTTCTATAATAATTCCTTGATATATTTTAGATAATCTATCTTGAAATTTATTTTTGTCTCTATCTGTTAAATATAAGGTTATATTATTCAAATTTGTTTTATCAGCATTTATCTTTTTCATTGTTGAATCAATATTTTTAAATAAATATTTTTCATATTCTGAACCATTTGCAAAATCTTCAACCTTTTTTTTAAGACTTAATTTAAAATCTTTTTTTATTTCTTCTTGTCTTTGGATAACTTTTTGTTTTGCTTCTGTTTCTAACAAATAGCAATTTGCATGAAATTCTTTTTCGAGATTTTTAAGGCTCCTATTAAATTTAATTTCTTGTTTTTCATAATATTCTTTTAATTCTTCTGAAACTTGAGAATCTATTTGTTCTTTTATTTTTAATTGTAAGTCTTCAGCATCTTTTTTGGCTTGATTTATGCAATCATATTTAAATTTAGCTAATTTTTCATTTACTGAACTCATTTAATAATTATCCCTTTCTATGAATTAGGTATTTTAATAATCAAAGGTAGATTGTTCTTTTCCTGTATTTTTAGAATTTCTTGTTCAATCATTTTATATATTGTTTCTGTAATGCCTAAAATACCAATTGATTTATCTTCAAGTATTTCATTAATTTTGTCTAAAATTTCTTCTTTTTCTGTAATAATTGAATATTCAATTCCAGCAGTTCTTAAGCCGAACTGCTGTATCGACACTATCACTAATACAATACATTTTCATTAAATCAAATCCCTTTTAAATTTTATTTAATATCATAATAGAAATAATCAAACCATAAATTGCAATACCTTCTGCAAGTCCAGCAAAAATAATTGTTTTACCAAGCAATTTTGGATTCTCACTAATTGCGCCAACTGCACTAGCACCAACAGTTGCAACAGCTATACCTGCACCAATACAAGCTAATCCTGTTGCTAAGGCTACTGCTATTAGCCCTAAACCATTTGATTTATTTTCCCCTTCATTTGTTGTATTTGTAGTTTGAGGTACTGTAGCTTGCTGTGCTACACTTGAACTTTCACTTACATTTTCATTTTCAACAACATTTGAAGCAACATTTTCGGTATTAGTTGTATTATTTGCTATTTTGTTACCCTTTGTTGTAGTATTTGAAGCAAAAACTGCTGATGCACTTGCCCCTATTATTAAAGTGATAATTAATAAAAATTTAAAAATATTTTTTTTCATTTCGTTTTCCTTTCTCTTTTGAAATTATTTTATTTCGATTGGTTCATATTCTTTACCGTCCCCTGAATAGAAACGACTGAATAATTCATAATATTCAAGCCTTAACACTTGAATTGAAACTATTAATCCTTCTAATGCAATAATTATTGCATTACCAATAATTAAAACTGCTAAGCTTCCACTTGCACTAACCATATCAGCTAAAATATAAACTGCCATACTAAGCCCCACGTGGTTTATTGCAAATGCAGCCAAACGTACGAATGAAATAGTATTGCTTATAAATGACAATATCATTTCAAACATTTCAAAAAATTTCTCAACAAAAGAAACATTTTCGACCTTTTTCTTTTTGTTAATCCAGTTTGATATTCTTTCTTCAAAGAAAATTAATATTAAAGGAATTACAATTACTATAAAGGCAATTCCACCTGTCAATATCCATTTTCCTTTTAACATAAATATTCCAAGTGTAATTAATACTGCTAAATAAAATATAATTCCAGCAATTCCATTTGAATCAAAGAATATTTTCGATATATTTTTATTTCGTATTTGATTAATAATATTTAAAACCATTGCAATTAAAATTAATATTGCACCAAAAGAAATTCCAGCTATTAACATTGTTTGTATATTATCCATTGGTCTTATTAAAAGTTGTGGTATTATATTTTCACTTCCAAATACGCTACCATACAAGACTCCAAATATCATAGAAGAAATTCCACCAGCACTTAATATTGGTCCTAATTTACTTTTTTTCTTTGATAAAACTAAGCCCAAAAGTAAAAATATAAAACCATGTCCAACATCTCCAAACATGAATCCAAACATTAAAAATGCTGTTATTGCTACAAAAACTGTAGGGTCTAGCTCTGTATAATTTGGAAGTCCATACATTTCTACTAAATATTCAAATGGTTTAAATATTCTATTATTTTTCAAATGTGTTGGTGCCACACTTGCAACTTCATCATTTAGTTTTACAACATATTCTAAAGTATCATCTTTTTCAAGTTCTGGTATCATTTTTTCTAGATTTTCAAGTGGTAGCCAACCTACTATATAAAAATATCCTTTTGCATCATGTGCCATATAACGTTTAACTGTATTTATTTTTGAATATAATTCCAATTCTTTCTTAATAGTAGGTAGCTCAATTACAATCTCTTTTATTAAATCTTCAAGTTTTAGTTTGTTCTCATTTATTTTACATTCTAATTCTTTTTTTTCATTTTTTAATCTTTCTATAGCATCCAGCGGTTTTCCTACAATTTCTGATGGAATCCAATTTCGCTCAAATTTTGCTATATTGAAAAAGCTATCTACCTGTTTACTTAAATTTTCTGTTGTTAAGTATAGAATCCAAAGATAGTCTTCATCCTCACCAAACTCAAATACTATAGCATCTATATCGTCTATTTCAGACTTTATTTTTTCATAGTTATCTTTTAAAATTCTTCCATATCTAAAACGCATATATTTCAAGCTATACAAGTCTTCTAAATTTATATTTAAATCCTTTAAATATGTTACCATTTTAATTTGATTTTCTAGTTCAGTTTTTCTTTTTTCATCTTCATCAATCAATTGCTTGATTGAATTTATATTTGTTTTTATAACATCAATTTTATTTTTTATATCGTCTAGTGTATCCAGTAAATTATCCTCAGAATTTCTTTCACATTTAATGCCAAGTTGCTTTTCTATCTCTTGACAATCCTTTTGTATCTCTCTTGGTGTATTGTCATAATTAAAATATGACAACCTCCATCCTTTTTCAAATACTTTAATGGCGTTCTCTGGTTGCAATCCGCTTTCAAGCAAGTATTGTAAAATAAAGGAGTTGATGTTTTCCTCTTTTCCAACAACACTTAGCAATCTCATTTTCTCTATTGCCATTTATATTTTTTCCTCCTCTTTTATTCTCCAATTAATTTCTTTTGTATTGTATTTGTATCTACTTTATATCTTATGCCCTCTATTATTGTGATTATATTCTTTATTTGTATTTGTCTAAGTTCTATATATGAAATTATCATCGTTAGGCTAAATGATTTTGTCTTAAAATAATTTATATATAGTCTATATAAGTAGTTTTGTATTTCTGTTTCCATTTTTTCTTCTTCGAGTGTAAATTCTTGATATATAGTTTTAGAAATAATATCTTCTGGTGGAAGCTGACTATTGTTAAGCTTGTCCAAAATTTCACTCGAAAGTTTATAATGAATAGGAATTGGTATGTTTTGTTCTTGTTTATCTTCAAATTTATAATATTTCTTTGCACGGAAAGTCCATAATATATTATATAAATCTATTTGTTTTCCAATTATATCTATTAAAGCCTTGTCTTTATATTTTTCTGCTTTTTTATATAATTTTGAAAAATACTGCCTATAAAACTCATTTTGTTCATTTGTATATTCCAATTTTATTAAGCTTCCATTTGTATACTTTAATCTAAATTTATCTATATAAATATCTAACATTTCTTTGCCTTTTTTGTTAAGCAATGGATATATTTTTTGTATATCAAGAACAAGTATAAGATATAATTGTCTTTCTATTTCTTCTCTTGTTGAATTATCATCTATATTATCAATATTATTTAGCTTTGACTTTAGTATAATTAATGCCTCTTTTATAGTTTCCTGCTTTTCTAACTCTTCATAGTCATTCTTGTTTAGAAAGTTTGAATACATACCTTTTACCTTTGCATTTATATTTGCAAATTTAAAATTATTCAGCAATGTTTCACCTTCCTTTAAACTTCAATTATCTTGTAAAAAGAAGCTTGTAATATTAAATCTTTTTCTCTTATATAGTTTTCTTCTAAAACATCTATAGCTACTGACATTCTAGAATTAATTTTTTGGCTTTCCTTTTTTAATTCATATTCGTATTCTTTTCTTTTTTCGTTTAAAACTTTTTCAACTTCAGTTTTTACTTTTTCTTTTTTTGCTTCTATTTCTTTTTCTATATATGTTTCTATATTTTGTTGTTTATATTCAACTTCAGAAATTATTTTTTTTGCCTGATTATCAATATCTATAATTTCATTAATAATATTTTCCAAAATAATCTCCTTTCGCAGTAATAATTTTTCATATTAATCATACTACTATAAAAATAAATATTCAAGCTTAGAATAAAAAAAATTAGGGCACTGGGATTTTGGTGGACAATGTGACGGTTCTCTTGTCCACCACCAAATTTTTTGTTTCGACAAATATTGATTATTTTCTATATTTGTTTTATATTAATATTATAAATTGAAAGGGGGGAATATTTATGCATACCGTTTATAACCCAGATATATATTCAGCTTTTGATTATGGGATTTTAGGCTTTTTAGCTGGACTTGGATTTTTTATATGGTTTTTTATTATAGTGTTAGGGATACTTCAATTAATTGGAGAATGGTACGTATTTGATAAAGCTGAAAGAAATGGTTGGGAAACTTTAATTCCATTTCACAATTTATTTGTGAAATTTCAAATTGCTGGAATAAATCCAGCTTGGACTTTAGCAGTAATATTTGGTGCTTTAATAAATATTATACCAATTATTGGAACAATAATTTATACTATTGGTATGATTGTTATTGACTTCTGGCTAAATATCAAGCTTGCAAAGTCTTTCGGCAAAGGAACAGGTTTTGGAATTGGTTTAACATTATTACCAGTAGTTTTCTTTCCAATTTTAGGATTTGACAATGCTTCATACATTAAAGATAATATTATTGTTGAAGAAGAAAAAACTGAAGAGTAAGAACCTGAACAACCTTTCACAGCTAAAGCTATTTGCGGGTGCCCCAGGGTCTTGTTGTTTCACAATAATACCAAAAATGCAAGAGTATAAAATCTCTTGCATTTTTTATCCAAAATATTGACTTATCTCTTGAAGATCATCAAAATTATTTTGTCTTAAAACTTCATAAACAATTATTGCTACTGAATTGGATAAATTCAAGGATCTTAATGATTCTCTCATTGGTATTCTAATACAATTTTTCATATATTTTTGAAGTAGGTCTTCTGGCAACCCCTTAGTTTCTTTGCCAAATAAAATAAATACCTCATCCATTTTACTATAGTCTACATCAGAGTAACATTGTTTTGATTTTGTAGATGCAAAAAACATATTATTATCTTCTGGCTTATATTTTTCCAAAAATTTTTCAAGTGATTCGTGTTCTTCAATATCTAGTTTATCCCAATAGTCTAGGCCTGCTCTTTTTAAATATTTGTCTGATAATGAGAATCCCAAAGGATAAACTAAATGCAATTTTGCTCCAATTGCTGCACAAGTCCTTGCTATATTTCCTGTATTTTGTGGTATTTCTGGTTCTACCATAACAACATTTATTTTCATTTTATGTTATTTCTCCCTTCTGCTTTTTTCCCCAAATTTTAACATATTAATAATAGCATTATTTATTAAAATTTTCAATTGCAACTTTTATAGATGTTTTACCTCATTTACATGACATTTTTATTGTTTATAATTTCATCTAAAGTATTTTTTACTTTATTGATAGTTATTTTATACTTATCATTTAATACATATTTGTTTTGCATATTCTCAAATTCTTTTAATAAATCATTATTAAAATTTTGCTTAAAATAGGTAAAATCTTTTATTTTTATATTTGAAGCAATTCCACCTTTTCTAATATTTTCTTCTTGCCTTTTATATGAAATTAACTTTTCTAATTCTTTTTTATCTTGTAATAATGCTTTAATTTCCTTTGTTTGTGCTAAAATTGTAATATCATATAAATGTTTTGAAGTATCCTTATACATATTTCTAACATAATAAAATTCTACTGCAAAAACCTTATCTATAAAGATTCTTTCCAGCTTTATAATATTTATATCAAAATTTGTAATATAAAATTGTTCCTTTAATATTTTTCTTTCATCTTTATTTGCCAATTTATAAATAAGTGGTTCAATGCTATATTTTTTGTGTGGTTCACTAACTGTAAAAGATGTTGCTTCTACCTGTATTATCCCTGCTCTATGTAATGGGTCTTTATTAATATCATAAATAGAATTGTATCTGTATATTCCTGTCACGCTTCCTCTATTATCAATACATTCATCTTTTGATAATTCTAGCCCTTCAATTTTATAGCCTAGAGCCGATTGTTTTAGCCTATTTTTATTTTTAGTATTTGATTGTTCATTAAGAACTTTTACTGTTAAATCTATATCTTCTGAAAATCTATTCATTGTATCTAATATTTTATATACTGCTGTTCCACCTTTAAAATATGACTGTAATTCATCTTGATTTTTTGATAATTCTTTTAAAATTGCACACACATAATAATCTTTTTCAATGATATCTGAGTCTATTCCAGTTTTCGCATTTAAATTATCAATAAATTCTCTAAATAATTCTTTATTTAAATGTAACTTCATTTTTATTTCCTATCTTGCTAGGACAAGTATTTTGTTTATAACACTTCTGCTCTTAGTATCCATAGCATATTTAATTATTTTTTCAAAATTTAAATCGTTTTCTTCAATGAAATTATAAATTACTTCATCTGGGTTATCTACTTCAATTCCTATATTGTCCTTATTTTCTATTAAATCGAATAATTGCAAATATTTATAATTTTGATTATTTACCTTGATTTTTGGTTTTCTTATTATAACCTTTAAGTTTTTATTTTCATATTTATTAAAATTTTTACATTCATTTGTTGCAATATCTATAATATTCGGAACTTGTGTTGTTAAATGAGCTTCATTAAAAAGCTTCGCTCCTGTAATATATCCTTTTATGTTTCCATCTTTATCCATTATATATTTATATTGAATAATCGTCCTGTTTCCTAATAACATCTTACCAAATATATTTTCATTTGGAATATAATAAATTCCCTTATAGGCAGTTTCTATTATATTTTCTTTATTCATTCTATTTAAAATTGCTTTAACATTATTAAATACTTTTTCTTTATCTTTTTCATCATAAAATTTAATAACGTATTCTTTAACTTCTTCAATAAAAATTGGTATTCCCTTTTCGCAATTACTTATATATTCCAATACTATATTGTAGCAATTCATTTTATTCACCTTCTTTATTACTAGTTTATGATTATTTTGCCTTTTTGTTCATATTATAGTAATATTTTAGCAGTTTTCTTTAGTTTTGTCAAATATATTTGAAGAAGAATTTTTAAAGTTATCACTTTCCGCTTCTTTTTATTTTTATTGCGATATAAATAACAATTCCAGCTGTTACTATACTAAATATAAGAATCACTGCATAAAAAACATCACTTTTGCTTTTGTTATTTTCCTTTATATTATCAGACAAGTTTGTTTTAATATCATCATTTAACAATGCACTTAATCTTACAGCTTGAAAATTTTGTTGTTCCTCATAATCTGTTTCTTCTGTTTTGTTTCTCCTATATGCGTTAATATAATATCTCCTAAATGATTTTCCATTTTCTGCTGTTACTTTTATTGTTATTTGATTATTTCCTATTAACAAATTTTCGTTACCACTTATTTCAACTTTTGCCTTAATATTTTGAGGAATAGCCAATACTTTAATGCTTTCTATACTATTGGGAATATTACATATAAAATAACTGTAATTGTTGCTAAATTCTGGAGTTAAAAATATTCCTTCTAAAGCTAAATTTTCTAATTTTGCATTCGCAGTTTCAATTTTATCTGTCTTTGTTACATAAATATAGTATGTGTTTTGCATATTTTCCTTTGACACCTGTATTTTTATTGTATTTAATCCGTCAATAATATTTTCATTTCCACTAATTTCTATATCTCCATTGTCTTCCGCTTCTGCATTAACTTCTATTGAATTAATTTCTTTCCCAACAGTTATATAATATTCGTTTATATCTTTATTAAAGTATGGTTCTACCCCTTCTATATCTAATCTCATAGTCTTTAAATATGCATTATTTTCATTACTATTTTCAGCATACGATATTGTAGAAATCATAATAAAAAATGAAAATATAGTTATAATTTGAATTAAAATTTTTTTCATATACACAAAAACTCCTTTTAAAAAGACAAAATGTAACTATTATTGTTCTATTGCCTTATATCCTAAAATATGCCTTTGAATTAATAATGAATCATAAGAAGATGGCTTTTTCCCGTTCTTATTAATATTTCCAGCTTTATAATAAACATCTTGAAGTAACTTTATTTCTAAAATATGTCTTTGTAATACTAATAAGTCTACGCTACTTATTTTTCCATCTCCATTTACATCGCCATATAATATAAATTTATATGTCGTTAAAGTTGTTACATTATCATCTAATATTTTCAACCTTGAACCTGTTCCAACTAAATCATTTTCTCCAAGTATATTTCCATTTTGATCTTGAAATTCAATTTTATGTGTTGTATTTACTTTTTCCTTTATTTTACTAACTGTATTTATACTTGGTAGATTACTAATTTCAAAATTTGAAACTCTTAGGCTTGTATCAAACTTTAGCTCATTTTCATTTAGTTCATTTTGTGGAACCTCTTCTAAATAATTTTGAAATGCATATCCAACAATTCCATTATCTAAAATAACTCTATCCCAAAGTTCACCTGAGCCTATACATTTTGATATTCTTGTAATTTTCGAACTACTATTTACCTTTGTTAAAGATTCATAATTTGTACTAGGTCCACTTCTTATATTTAAAGTCGTAGTTACCTTTGCTATTACGTTTGAATTATCTTGAATATAATCTTGTGTATTTATATTTGGGCTTTCTGTATTTATTTCTGGCATATTATCAAATACAGGAATAATAAAACTTAAATTTGATTCCAATAAATTAGTATTTGAATACCCTTTATATATAGATAAAGATTCAGAATATGGTGCTAAAACATTTGTCATATACTGATGGAAATAGAGCTTATTAACATTATCGTCAGCCACATTAAATTTTTGTAAATAAATACTATTTTGTCCTGCATTTATATAAGTTCTACCTAAAAAAATTGCTCCACCACTTATCGCCTTTTCTTTTGTATTCCATGGTATTAAATAAAGAGTCTTTATATTTTCGCTTGCTCCCTTTCCATCTCTTGCATACTGTAGGCCTCTTTTTATTGTTTCCATTGCATTTTGTGAACTTGTTGCTCCTATATTATAAAAATTATATAAACCTTCATACCCTTCTACATCTCCACTGATAGATTTATGTGATAAGAATGGTCCTACTTCTTGCTTTATTCTGGAAGCTAAATTAAATGAACTAACATTACTTAGTTTTGATGCATTAGCAATTAAATCTGAATAAGTACTGTCTGTATAAATTCTATTTCCTAATGAATCTAAAAAATCCACCTGTTTATTGTAAAATTCTGTACCATAAAGTATTTTTTCTATTAAATCTTTCCTATTGATTGCTTCATTATAGGAATTATCCTCAAATTGAAATATTCTAACATTATTTAAAAAATTTCTTGGATCCATTGTATATAATATTGCTTGCCTTGATGCATCTACCCAATTTGAATCAACCTGAACATTATAATATGCAGGATTCGTATTTTTCCAATTATCAGAATATGAAATTGGAACTAAATTTTTTGTAAAAACATTTTCATTAGATATTGCATCATTCCAATTTAACCCTGTATATAAAGCATTAAAATTCCAGTTAGGGTGATTCTGTTTTAATTCATATAAATAGCCTTGGTAGCTTACTGGAAAGTTTTCAATACCTCTTTTTACTTCTTTTGCAAATGACTTATTGTTAAAAGCAAATAATAAAAAAATCATTATTAAAATTACGTTTTTAATTTTATGCATATTTATTTCTCCCTTGCCTTTACAATTATTCTATTTTTCGAATCTTGTGTACAAGTAATTAAAGTTATTTCTCTTTTTTCATTTGTTTCTGGTTCTAAACATTTTGTATCTTTTGGGTTTACCTTTATAATCTTATAAACCTCATATTCAATTTTTTGTCTGCTAGTATCTTCTATATATATCTTGTCTCCAACTTTTAGTTTTTTTAAATTGTAAAACATATTTTTTCTCTTAAAGTAATTATGTCCAGCAACACAAAAATTTCCTATTTCATTTGGATTTACACCCCAAAATTTGCAAACACTAACATATAAGTTATTATTATCACAATTTTCTAAAATATTTGTTTTTAAATTAATTTTTGGTATTTCAAGTTTTGCAATAACTTTAATTCCATTTTCTTCCTCATACCAACAGTCAGATATTGTATTTTGAATAGGTTCTTTTTGCTCTTTGCTTACTGTTTCAATAGATGGATAAACTTCATCTTGTCCTATCTTATTTTCAGTTATCCAATTTTCTGTTGTTATAAAAATTAAATAAATTATTGAAAATATTATTAATACAACTAAGATTTTTTTCAATTTAATCACCTAAAAAATGAGACAAAGGGACTTTTCTCTTATCCCCTTGTCCCAAGTCTTAACTATTTTTCCTTTTTTGATAGAAGTACCAAACTCCCAGTCAATATAATTATCACAATTCCTGCTATAAGATACATATTGGCTCCCGTTTTAGGTAATACACTTGGCTTTTTGGTTTCATCTGTTTTTGCGATTTTATCAGTTTCTGTCGTCTTGTTTTCATTAGTTTTTGTTTGTTCTTCTGTTTTAGGTTCTGTTTTTTCTGGCTCTATTGTAATTGTTTTTTCTATTGCCTGTGTAATATCATCATACTGTTCTGAAGCATCTGAATTTGCCAATCCTTCAGCAGTTATAGATATTTTTGCAGTTTTAGTTGTATCTATTGTTGATTTTGCCTTAAATGTAATTGACATACTTTCTTTTGGATTAGACCCACCTGTTGAGTCATAATAAGCTACTCTAACTTTTGATTTTGTATCATTTGCTTCTCCTCCTGTTGTACTAACATAGTCAAATATAGAATTATCATAAGCAAAATCTAAAGTATATGAACCAAGTTTAGTACCAAAATTAACTTTAACTGTAACTTCGTCTCCTGGTTTTATAGTAGTTTTATTAGTACTTACATCAAAATTAGTTAAACTTGCAGCATAGGTATTAATTCCTGTTAAACTAAATAAAAATGCAATTAGACAAAAAAATAATATTGCTCTTTTTTTCATAATAAATTCATTCCTTTCAATATTGGTTAAATTTATTATGCTTAAAAATCACAATATTATTAATGGAAAAAAATGAGAAAATATAACTGTTTTAGAATCATAATCAAATTATAACATCTCGCTTTAATAATTCATCTTTTATAATCCCAATTCCTATAAATTCTTTATTTTCATTATATATACAAACTATTCCATCTTTCATTTTTTGTGTTAATTTTACTCCATTTAAAAAATGTTTTAATTTATAGTTATTTAATACTATTTTTCCTTTGTTTTCAAAAATTTTTTCTATATTTATAATTTTTGATTCTAGTTCGTTTTCATTTAATTGTTCAATTTCATTAATTTTTATAGAATCTTCTATATTAAAATTTCCTACTAGAGTTCTAGTAAGTTCCTTCATGTATCCAACAGTGCCTAATTTTTCTGCTATGTTTTCACATAGTACTCTAATATATGTTCCCTTTGAACAGTATACTTCAAATTCTATAGTTTTATTCTTTTTATCAATATTTAATAATTTTAAATCATATATTTCAATTTTTCTTGGTGGTATCTCTATTTTAGTTCCCTCTCTTGCATATTCATATAGTTTTTTTCCATTTATTTTAATAGCAGAATACATAGGGGGAATTTGTTCACTTTTACCTATCATTTTTTGGAATATATTTTTTATGTTTTGTTCAGTTAATTTATCTAAATCAACTGCCATTTTTTCTATACTTTTTCCTTCTAAATCACCTGTTGATTTTTTTTCTCCAAGTTGAATTACTGCTATATATTTTTTTTTATGTTCAACTAAATATTTTTCAATTTTGGTAGCTTTACCAACTAAAATTGGAAGTACACCTGTTGCCAATGGATCTAAAGTTCCACAATGTCCAACTTTTTTAGTATGTAATATTTTACGCATTTTCATTACAACATCATGTGACGAATGGCCTTTTTCTTTATTTATAATAAATATTCCATCCATTATACAAAAATCCTTATTTTAAATATAATTTTATTTGATTAATTATTTTATCTCTAATTTGCTCTAAGGTTCCAGTTGTTATAGTACAACCTGCTGCTTTTACGTGACCACCGCCACCAAACATCAAGCATATATCAGATACGTTTACATATTCATTTGATCTCATTGAAACTTTAAATCCGCCTGTTGCTACTTCACGCATAAAAACTGATACTTCAACGCCCTCAATATCTCTTCCTATTTCAACACAACCTTCATAGTCTCCAAATCCAGTATTTAACCTTTTTTCGTCATCTAATGTTATATATGTAAAAGCAACCTTATCGTTTTGATAAAATTCTAATCTATTTGTTGCAAGCTTAATTAATTCAAATTTTTCCTTTGTTCTAGTCTGTAAAACCTTCTTATATATGTTTGATATATTTATTCCCTTATTCAATAAACCTGCTACGATTTCAAAAGTTTCAGCACTTACACCTTCGTAAGCAAATCCTCCAGTGTCTGTAATTATTCCTGTTAATAAACATTTGCCAATATCTTTAGTTACTTCAATATTCCAGTAATTCAAAACTTTAATTAAAATTTGAGCACACGCAGGTGATACAGGATCTACATAGTTAAAATCCGCATACATTGAATTTGAAACATGATGATCTATTTGCATATTTGCATCGGAATTAGGAAATGCACTCGTAGGATCTGCAAGCCTCTGTTGTGATGCACAATCTAACGCAATAGCTAAATCATATTTTCCTGTTCCTTCTTTTTTTATTTCGTCAATTCCTGGCAAAAATTCAAAGCATTTTGCATATTCTGGTATAACCAAATCAACATCTTTATTTAATCCCTTTAAAGCTAAATACATTCCAAGACTTGAACCCATTGCATCACCATCTGGATTTACATGTGCAAAAACTACAATTCTCTTAGATTCTTGTATTTTTTTTATCATTTCATCTAATATCATATCATTCTTCCTTCCTAGTTTTTACTTCTTTTGCTAAATCTTTTAATATAGAATCAATCTTTGCACCATATTCCATTGAATCATCAAGTTCAAATACCAATTCAGGTGTTACACGTAAATTAACTTTATGGGCAATTTGTGTTCTAATATATCCAGAAGACTTTTTTAGTGCTTCTAATGTCTTTTTCTTATTAGAATTAATCATACTTACATAAATTCTAGCATAGCGAAGATCAGGTGTTACCTTAACCTTTGTTACACTTATCATTCCAGTAATATTTGAGTTATTTAACTCATAGTTTATTATATTACTGATTTCTCTTTTAAGCTCTTCTTCAATTTTATCCATTCTATTTGAATTTCTTGGCATTTTTTACGCACCCCAAAACCTATTTTATTTCTTCCATAATATGTGCTTCAATAATGTCTCCTTCTTTAATGTCGTTCACATCTTCAATTTGCATTCCACATTCATAACCAGCTGCAACTTCTTTTGCATCATCTTTAAATCTCTTTAGTGAAACAAGTTTTCCTTCATGTATAACAACATTATCACGTATTACACGTACTATAGAATTTCTTGCAATTTTACCATCTGTTACATAGCATCCAGCAATTGTTCCTACATTTGAAACCTTAAATGTTTGTCTTACTTCTGCATTGCCAATAATAACTTCTTTGTATTCTGGATCCCTTAATCCTTTCATAGCTTGTTCTACATCTTCAATAGCATTGTAAATTACAGAATACATCTTTAATTCTACTTCTTCTTTTTCTGCTAAATCTTTTGCTATTGCATTTGGACGTACATTAAATGCTATAATAATTGCATTTGACACTTTAGCCAATGTAACATCTGATTCATTAACTCCACCTACACTTGCGTGGATAACTTTAACTTTAACTTCGTCATTAGATAACTTTTCTAATGAATCCTTTACAGCTTCAACACTACCTTGAACATCTGCTTTAACAATTAAGTTTAATTGTTTTAAATTGCCCTTTTCCATTTGACTAAATAAATTGTCCAAAGTAATTTTTGCATTTTGATTTAATTCTTTTTCTCTTTGTTGGCGTTTTCTTCTTTCAATTAAGTGTTTTGCCATTTTTTCGTCCTTAACTTCATAAAAAGTTTCGCCAACTGATGGAACTTCAGCCAAACCTGTTAACTCTACTGGTGTTGAAGGTCCAGCGGTTCTAACTTTAACTCCCTTATCATTTTTCATTGCTCTTATTCTACCAATTACAGAACCAACAACAATTGTATCTCCAACATCTAATTTACCTCTTTGTACTAATAAAGTAGTAACAACACCTTTATGGCTATCCAACTTAGCTTCAATAACAGTTCCCTTTGCCTGTTTATGAGGATTTACTTTTAAATCTAACATATCTGCTTGTAATAGTACCATTTCAAGTAATGTATCTATATTTTGATGTTTCTTGGCTGAAATTGGTACAAATATTGTATCTCCTCCCCATTCTTCTGGAATCAAATCATATTTTGTTAATTCCTGTTTTACTTTTTCAACATTTGCACCTTCAAGATCTATTTTATTTACAGCAACTATAATTGGAATTCCTGCAGCTTTTGCATGGTCTATAGCTTCAACAGTTTGAGGCATAACTCCATCATTTGCTGCGACAACCAAAATTGCAATATCTGTAATTTGAGCACCTCTAGCACGCATACTTGTAAATGCTTCATGTCCCGGTGTGTCTAAAAATGTAATTGATCTTCCATTTATATCAACTTTATAAGCACCAATATGTTGTGTAATTCCGCCAGCTTCACCACTTATTACATTTGTTGAACGAATTGCATCTAACAAAGATGTTTTACCATGATCAACGTGTCCCATAACAACAACAACTGGAGGTCTAGAAATTAGTTCATCTTCTTTATCTTCACTATCATCAAATAATATATCTTCTTCTTTTACTACTTCCTTTTTAGTTGCAGTTACACCAAATTCACTTGCAACTAAAAATGCTGTATCAAAATCTAGTTCCTTATTAATGGTAGCTAATATTCCGTAGTTCATTAATTTTTTTATAACTTCACTACTTGTTTTCTTCAATTCCATAGCTAAATCTTTTACAGTAATTGTTTCTGGAATAGTAATATCAGTTAATTTGAATATTTTTTGCTTATTACGTGGTTCCTCTTTATTTTTTTGATTTTTCTTTTTATTTTTTCTAGTTTTACTGCTTGAAAGATCATAATAATCGTACATTGAACCTTCATTGAACATATTAGAAAGTTGACGTTCTTGCTTTAAGCTATTTAACTTATTATTGCTAATATCATAATTATTTCCTTTTTTGTTTCTTTGAGGTCTTCTATTTTTTTCGTCATTTCTATTGTTTTTTTGCTTATCAATCGCTTTATTTGCGTACTCAATTACAGTTTCTTTTTCTACAATATCTGATGCCATAATATTTTTAATATTTTTTTCAATACCTTTTTCATCTAAGACTCTGTTTTTATTGTTATATCCATTGTTTTTATTATATCCACCATTTTGATTGTTATTATTCTTATTAAAGCCATTACCGTTTCTATAATACCCATTGTTTTGGTTATTTCTACTATATACTCCGCCTTGATTTCTATTTTTAAATTGATTATTGCTTGAACGATTAAAAGTTTCTCTACCTTCGCCATGGAAACTTCTGTTATTTCTATTATAAACACTATTTTGATTGTTGCGATTATTATTGAAATTCCTATTTCTTTCATTTCCATTACTTTGGTTATTACGGCTATTTTCTAGTTTAATATTTTCTGTTTTCTTTTCTTGCTTTACTTCGTTTTCAATTTTTGGCTGGCTCATTTTCTTATTTTCATTTACCTCTTCTACTTTGTTATTGTTACTTTCTGCTACATTCTTTTTCGTCTTTATTCCAAATAGTTCACTTGCTGTAAGTGGCCTTGTCGGCTTATTTCTATAAACTATATTGTAATCTTTTTTTCTAGTTTGTTCTAAGTAATTTTCTTTTTTTCTAGTTTTTTCTTTCTTTTCATCTTTAGGTTCTTCATCCGCTATAATTACTTCTCTTCTAATAATAACATTCCCGAGTAGTGCTTTCTTTTTTACTTGCATCTTTTTTGTTTTCTGTCTTTTTATTTTCCGTTTTTTTCATTTCTTTATTTTTGAAGCTATCTTCTATTTTTTTAGCTATTTCTTCTGTAACTCCACTTAAATGGCTTTTTACATTAAATCCAAGTGAATTAGCTCTAGCTAAAACTTCTTTACTATTTAAGTTGAGCTTTTTTGCAATTTCATGAATTTTAATATTACCCAATAGCGTCACCCCCATAAATTATTTTTTCAATACCATTAATAAAATTTTTATCTTTTATTGCAAATACTACTTTATTTTCTTTACCAATTGCATGGCTTAAATCATCTTTTAATCCAATAGATAAATATTTCAAATTGTTCTTATCACATATAAATTTTACATTTTTTTTAGTTTTTTCTGATGCATCTTCTGCAACAATTACTAATTTTACTTTTTTGAATTTTATACTATCTAAAACTGCATCCATTCCACATACGACTTTTCCGCTTCTGGCTGCTAATCCTAGCAGACCATAAACTTTATTCAGATTTATCAATAATTACACCTCTTAGTTCATCATATATTTCATCACTAATATTAATTTCAAATGCACGTTCTAATTTTTTTGTTTTTTTTGCTTTATTTAAACAATCTATGTTATCACAAATATAAGCTCCTCTTCCATTTAGTTTTCCTGTTCTGTCAAGCTTTATTGTTCCATCGGTTGTCCTAACAATTCTAACTAACTCTCTCTTATCTTTTTTTGTATTACACCCTACACACGTTCTTTGTGGTTGTTTTTTCAAAGTATTCACCTCTTTTTAAAGTTTAGGTTTTTATCATTCCTCAATACTTTCTGTAGTTTCTTGTTTTTCCTCTACATCTTCTACAATTTCTTCATCTTCATCCATTTTTTCTAATAATTCTCTAAATTGTGTTTCACTTTTTATATCAATTTTCCAATTTGTAAGCCTTGCAGCTAGTCTTGCATTTTGTCCAGATTTTCCAATTGCAAGTGAAAGTTGATCATCTGGAACAATTACCTGTGCTGTTCTTTCTTCTTTTATATCAACTGCTAAAACTTTTGCAGGTAACAATGCTGAAGAAATAAATATTGCTGGATCTTCATTCCATTCTATAACATCAATTTTTTCTCCATTTAACTCTGTAATAATATTTTGGATTCTTATTCCCTTTTGTCCTACACATGAGCCAACTGGATCAATATTAGGATTTTCAGAATATACAGCTACTTTACTCCTGTTTCCAGCATCTCTTGATACACTTTTTATTTCTATAACGCCTTCATATATTTCAGGTATTTCAAATTCAAAAAGTTTTCGTACAAAGTCAGGATGACTTCTTGAAACAACTATTTGAGGATTTCCCTTTGCTCCCTTTGTTACATCTACTACGTATACTCTTATTTTATCATTTACATGATATTGTTCTGTAGAAACTTGCTCCTTTAAAGGCATAACACCTTCAATTCTTCCTAAGTCTAAAAATATAACATTTTTATCTACTTTTTGAATAATTCCTGTAAGAATTTCTCCTTTTCTATCTGTGTATTCAGAAAATATATATTCTCTTTCTGCTTCTCTTATTTTTTGAATAACAACTTGTTTTGCTGTTTGAGCAGCAATTCTTCCAAACTTCTTTGGGATTATTTCTACTTCTGCTGTATCTCCTATTTTATACTTTTTACTTATTTTTTTTGCATCTTCCAGAGAAATTTGTAAATTAGGATTTTCAACTTTATCTGTTACTTCTTTTAATGAATAAACATAGATTTGTCCTTCTTCCGCATCTATTACAACTTTAACATTATCTGCAGAATCATAATTTTTCTTATATGCAGTAACAAGAGATGTTTCTAGTGATTCAATAAGATAGTCTTTTTTTATCCCTTTTTCTTTTTCTAATTCCTCCATTGCTAAAAGTAATTCTTTACTTTCTGATAATTTCATTTTATTTCCTCCTTTTACTTTACCATTTATATACAGTCTTAATTAATGCTATATTATTTCTATCAATATTTATGGTTTCATCATCTGTTTCTAATTGTATTTCGTCATCACTAAATTTTTTTAGTATTCCATCAATTATTTTGTTTTTGTTAATAGGTTTAAATAGTTTTATTTCAACTTCTTTATCTAAATTTGCTTCTAAATGTTTATCTTCTCTTAAAACTTTCTCAATACCTGTAGAAGACACCTCTAAAAAATATTGTTCTTTTATAAAATCGTCTTTATCTAAAATCTCGGATACAATATTTGAAACTTTTTCACAATCATCTAGGCTTATTCCCTTTGGGCTATCCAAAAAAACTCTTAAATAATAATATTGTCCTTCTTTTGCATATATTACATCATATAGCTCATAACCTAATTCCGATATACTTTTTTCTATAAGCTTAGCAACCTTTTTTTCTAAACCAGTCAAAATAACCCTCCTTTATACCTTTTAAGAGCAGGCTTTTTGCCTGCTCTTATGTTTCGTTATATATTGCTTTTCTATTATACCCTATTTTCAGCCATTTAGCAAGTTTTTTAGAAAAAAATTATTATTTATAAAGAAGAGGTCAAATGTGAGCAATTGGGGACGGAGGATTTTAATCAATTGGGGACGGAGGATTTTAATCAATTGGGGACGGAGGATTTTTAATCAATTGGGGACGGAGGATTTTTGCTTATTTCCAATAAGCAAAAATCCTCCGTCCCCAATTGATTAAAAATCCTCCGTCCCCAATTGATTATTTAGCGCTTTATGCTATAATATATATATATGGTATACATAGTTTTGTCATGCTTTCGTATTATTATGTTTGGTGCAAAAAGAGGTGATTTTTATGCTTGGTTCGGAAATGGGATTTCCGATGTTTATCATCGTTTTTCTCCTTAAGATTTTCGCCCTTTTTTTGGTCTGGAAACTGGTAGTTTACATTGGGAAACGTGTGGACATCTCCAAATGGCTACCAAAAATTGCCTTGATTGTTGGTTGTGCGATTTACGCATGGCTTACGATTACAGGCATTATCGAAATGAACGGTGATTTGATTTTCATCAGTTTCATCGTGCCGTGTTTTTTAGCTACAATGTATATAGTAACAAAATAACAATACGAAAGCAGAATGGAGTAGATGTTTATTTATCTACTCCATTTCTCTTGCCTTAACTATAATTCTGTTTCCATTGATATTATTACACGTTACTAAGGTTACTTCTCTTTTTCCATTTGTATCTTGATTTGTACATGATATGTCATCAATATTTGTTTCAAAAACCTTATAAATCTTATAATACTTGTAACTTCCCCTATTATCATAAATAGTTATTACATCCCCAGTTTTCAATTTTTCTATTTTGCTAAAAAATCTATTATCATCGTAATTATGTGCAGCAATACATAAATTTCCAACTTCATTAGGATATGGTCCATAAAACCTACATGGAGATATTTTTAAATATTCATCATTAATAACTGATAGAATTGGATAACTTATTTTTATTCTATCTATTTTTATTATTCCTGTTACTAAGCTTTGGGAATCGTTATTTACATTTGAAACAGAATATGAATTATTTTTTGAATACAAAGTAGAAATATTATATGTTTCTGATAAACTTTGAGATATTTTTTCATTCATAACTCTATTTCTATATTCATTAATATAAATAGAAAAAGACAATGTTATACCCATAACACAAATTACTAAAAAACTAAAATATGCCCATATATGCTTATTCTCTTTTTTCTTTTTGTGGTGGGTCAGGTTCTTATATTTTCTTTTAATTGTTTTTTTATTGTTTAAATTTGTTACTAATATTTGATTCATAAACTTATTTTTAGCAAAATATTTAGTTATATGCATAAAAAAAAGAAGATAGCCTTTTTAGCTATCTCCAAAAATATAATTAATACTGAATACTATTATATTCTCTAATCTTTTTATAAGCAAAAATTGCTCCAGCAACACATGCTAACATAATAAATACTATTGAATAGTCAATACCTGTTTTAGGTAGTGAGCTATTTCCATAAGTAGATGTATTGTTTGTTTTGCTAGTATTTCCTGTACTACCACTCATTGTAGATGTAGAAATATTTTTATTATTTGTACTTGGTGCACTAATTTGAGGTGTAGAAGGTGTTCCCGTAGTTCCAGTAGTACCAGTACCCGTAATTCCAGTAGTACCTGTACCCGTAATTCCAGTGGTACCTGTACCAGTAATTCCAGTTGTTCCTGTTGTGCCACTAGTACCTGTTGTTCCTGGAGTAGTTGTTGTAGCTGCTGAAGGCACTGTTGGAACACTTGTAGCAAATACCGCTGTTCCCATTTGCAATACAGCTAACATAACTATCATAACTAATAAAATTTTTACATTTTTCATTTTCAACATATCTTTTGCTCCTTTTTAAAATTTTCTCATACATTTAGTATAAATAATCTACTATTATTTATACTACAAAAAGTAACAGAATGCAATACTTTTTTCATAATTTTATAAAAATGTTTTGTATATTTTTGAAATTAATTCCATTTTATACATTAAATCTAAATAAAACAATGTCTCCATCTTGCATTATGTATTCCTTTCCTTCTGAACGGATTAATCCTTTTTCTCTTGCAACCTGCATACTTCCACTTTTCACTAAATCATCATAAGACACAACTTCAGCTCTTATGAATCCTTTTTGAATATCTGTGTGAATTTTGCCTGCAGCTTCTGGTGCCTTTGTTCCTTTTTTTATTGTCCATGCTCTGACTTCAGGTTCCCCTGCTGTTAAGAATGACATTAATCCTAATAAATCATAACTTGCTTTGATTACTTTGTCTAATCCAGATTCTTTAAGTCCTAATTCCTCAAGCATTTCTTTTTTATCATCTTTATCCAAGATTGTTAGTTCTTCTTCAATTTTTACACAAAGAGGAATAACTTGAGCATTTTCGTTTTTCGCATATTCTCTAACTAATTTTACATTTTCGTTATCTTCTTTTCCAATATCATCTTCAGAAATGTTTGCAATATAAAGAATTGGCTTTGCTGTTAAAAGTAATAATTCTTTAATAATTTCTTTATCTTCATCTGAAAAATCCATACTTCTTGCAGGTTTTCCATCTTCTAAATTTTGCTTAATCCTTTCTAATAGTTCAATTTCTATTTGATATTTTTTATCTGCTTTAAGCATTTTTTTTGCCTTATCAAGTCTTTTGTCTACTGTTTCTATATCTGCAAAAATTAATTCTAAATTAATAGTTTCTATATCTCTTATTGGATTAATGCTTCCGTCAACATGAACTATATTTGAATCTTCAAAACAACGAACTACCTCAACAATGCTATCAACTTCACGTATATGTGATAAAAATTTATTTCCAAGTCCTTCACCTTTACTAGCACCCTTTACTAATCCAGCTATATCAACAAATTCAATAACAGCATGTGTTACTTTCTCTGGATTATACATTTTTGCTAATTCATCTAATCTTTCATCTGGTACAGGTACAACTCCCACATTGGGTTCTATTGTGCAAAATGGATAATTTGCACATTCAGCACCCGCATTTGTTATAGCATTAAACATCGTACTTTTACCAACATTTGGTAACCCAACAATTCCTAGTTTCAATTAAAATTACTCCTTTTCTTGTTAATCTCCTAAACAAATCCCTATGTCTCTTGCTGTGTTCATTAAATCACAATCCATTGGTACTTTTCTTATATTACTCTCCTTTGTATTTCCTGAAACAGCTCCGATTTGCTTGTTATTACCTACAACATCTTCTAAGCTTACATAATCTAATCTTCCATTTTTTATAACAACCAATGTACCAAACTTTCCTTCCAAAGCTAATCTCATTGCTTTTGCTCCATATTTCGTTGAAAGTGTTCTGTCAAAAGCTGTAGGTGTTCCACCTCTTTGAACATAACCTAAAGTTGTGTTTCTTGCTTCGAGTCCTGTTAATTCTTGTAATTGTTGTGCAACTATATTTCCAATTCCACCAAGTTTATTATTATCAACGCCTTCTCCATTATTTCTTACATTTTGAACTGTTATAGTTCCACCTTTAGGAATTGCTCCTTCAGACACAACTACAAGGCTGAAATTTTTCCCTTCATTTTTTCTTTGATTAATTTTTTCAACTACTTTATTCAAGTCATAAGGAATTTCAGGTATAAGTGCTACATCTGCACCACCTGCAACAGCAGCTTCTAATGCAATCCAACCCGCATATCTGCCCATTGTTTCTAGTACCATAATTCTATGATGAGTTTCTCCTGTTGTGTGAAGTCTATCAAGTGCTTCCATTGCAACAGATACTGCAGTATTATATCCAAAAGTAATTTCAGTACAAGCAACATCATTGTCAATAGTTTTAGGAACTCCAATAACATTTATTCCCTTAGTTGAAAAATCCCTTGCTGACTTTAAAGTTCCGTCTCCTCCTAAAGTAAATAAACAATCAATTTCATCATTTTTTAAATTTTGTATACATTTATCAGATAAATCTTTATATACAACTTGTCCATTTTCTTCAACTTTATAATTAAATATATTAGCATTAGTTGAAGAACCTATAATTGAACCACCCTTGTGTAAAATTCCAGAAGCTAAATGCGTTCCAATTAAATCTACATATTCATTTCTAAGTAGCCCGCGATATCCATCTATAAAACCATAACATTCAACTCCAGCATTTTTTGCAGTAAGCACTATTGCCCTTATTACCGCATTAAATCCTGAAACATCTCCGCCGTTAGCTAAAATTGCTACTTTTTTTACCATCTAACTATCCTCCATAAAACTCCTCGTCATTTTTAAATTTGCTAATTTAAGATAAAGTAAACACTGCTTTCAACCGACTGAGGATATAATTATTATTTTATTTTTAACTCGATTTTATTCTTTCATTTCCAAAAGTTTTGTTTTAAGTTCTTCTTCTATTTTGTTTAATTCGATTTCAGCTTGTGCTCTCTTTTCTGCTCCTTCCTTATGTATTTGAACAATATTATCCAAAGTATCTATAATATCTTGATTTGTTTTTTGTAAAGTTTCAATATCAACAATTGCTTTTTCAGATTCTTTAGCAATTTCTATAGTACCTTGTTTTAACATTTCACTATTCTTTTTAAGCATATCATTTGTCATTTCTGTTACAGCTTTTTGTGCACCTAATGCATTTTTTGCATTTGTTAATCCAAGTGCAATAACCATTTGATTTTTCCATAAAGGAATAGTATTTATTAAAGAACTTTGAATTTTTTCAACTAATTCTGTATCATTATTTTGTATTAAACGAATTTGTGGTGCCATTTGTATTGAAATAATTCTTGTTGTTTTTAAATCATACAATTTTTTCTCGAAACGATTAATTGCATTTACCATATCATTAACTGCTTGTATATCAACTTGTTCTCCTGATTCCTCAGCCTTTTTACGTAATTCTGGTAAGTCCACATTTTTTAATTCTTCTAATTTCTTTTCACCAGCAATTATATATAAAGATAATTCTTTAAAGTATTCAAGATTTTTTTCATACATTGCATCAAATATTGAAATGTCTTTTAACATTTGAATTTTATGTTGTTCTAATTGCTTTTCAATTGCATCAACATTACTTTCAACTTTACTATATTTTGCAATTAATTTTTCAAGTTGTTTTTTGGCTGAATTAAAAATACCAAGTACTCCTTTTTTTTCTTCTCCTATTGCAGGTACATCAGAATCAAAATCTTTAATTTCAACAACTAAATCTGTTAAAAGATCTCCGACTTCTCCAGTACTTTTTGTTTTAACATTATCTAAAACTCCGTCAGAAAATTTTGCAATTTTATTTTGTGCAGAAGAACCATATTGCAATAATTGATTAGTATTTTTTACGTCTATTTTTGTAATAAAATCATCAATTGCCTTTTTTTCAGGTTCAGATAAAGCATCATAATTTAAAGATTTTTCAACTTTTTCTTCAGATATTTTCTTTTCTTTTAGCAAATCATTTTCAATTTCTTTAGTATTAACTTCTTGAGGTGCAACAGTTAGTTGAATGTTTTCTTCCATTAAAATCATCCTTTCTTTTCATTTTAAATTTTTCAATTTAATATTTGTTTTATTATATTATTATTGTTTTAAATAGTCAATAAGCTCCTCATACATATTCATTAGCATATTTAACTATACATTACGATTTGTTTATAAAAAATTAACTCACACTTGATTAATTCTAGTTAATTTTGCGTTCAATGTTTCTCCTCTTTTATTCTGTATAACCAGGTTTTTCAAGTAATCTAAACATATTTGTTTTATATGCTTCAACTCCAGGTTGGTCAAAAGGGTTTACACCTAAAATTAATCCAGACATTGCACATGCTTTTTCAAAGAAATAAATTAAGTGTCCAATACTTTCTTCATTTAATTTTTCCATATCAATTCTTATATTAGGACAACGTCCAAATACGTGTGCCTCTATAGTTCCAAGCATTGCTCTTTTATTTATATAATCTAAACTTTTTCCAGCTAAATAATTTAATCCATCTAGGTTATCTTCATCTGGTTTAATAATTAAATTAGAATTGCATTCTTCAATATTTAATACTGTTTCAAATATAATTCTTTCTCCTTGTTGAATATATTGACCCATTGAATGTAAATCTGTTGTAAAGTCAACTCCTGAAGGAAATAAGCCTTTATTGTCTTTTCCTTCACTTTCGCCAAATAGCTGTTTCCACCATTCTGTAAAATAGTGCATTTTGGGTTCATAATTAACTAATATTTCTGTAGATTTATGATAATTGTATAAAATATTTCTTGCTACAGCATATTTATAGCAATCATTATATTTTAGATTTGGTTCATTATATTTTTCCTGTGCCATCTTTGCACCATTAAGTAATTTTTCTATATCTATACCTGCACAAGCAATTGGTAGTAAGCCTACTGGTGTTAATACAGAATATCTTCCTCCAACATTATCTGGAATAATAAAACTTTCATATCCTTCTTCTTTTGCAAGTTTTCTTAAAGCTCCCTTTTCTTTATCAGTTGTAACATAAATTCTTTCTCTTGCACCCTTTATTCCATATTTGTTTTCTAGGAATTCTCTAAATACTCTAAATGCAATTGCAGGTTCTGTAGTCGTTCCAGATTTGGAAATTACATTAATTGATAAATCTCTATCTCCTATTAAATCAATTAAATCAGTTAAGTAGTTTGAGCTTAAATTATTCCCTGCAAATAAAACTATAGGATTTCTTCTTTTTTCATCAGGCAACATATTTGAAAAAGTATGTGAAAGGCTTTCTATTACAGCTCTTGCCCCTAAGTATGAACCTCCTATGCCTATAACAATCAATATTTCTGAATTTTTCTTTATTTTTTCAGATGCATTAATTATTCTTTCTACTTCTTCTTTGTTATAATTAGTTGGTAAATTTAGCCAGCCTAAAAATTCTCCTTCTTTATCTGCTTTTTTGTTTAATTCATTATGAATTTTTTCAACTTTATCTTTATATAAAAGCATTTCTTTTGATGATACTGTGCTATTTTCAAGATCAATTTTAATATTTGACATAGACTTCAACTCCTATTTTCTTTTTCAATGATATTCTATAGCAACAAATAAAATATTTCAACATTTTTTAGTACAATTTTGCGTAAAAAAAGGATTATAATTTTTCATTATAATCCTTTTGTGGATAATGCCTTCATTACGAAAAAGTGTTGAAAGCCACACTTTTTCGTAATCAAATTAATAGCTTAGGCTATTTTCATCTAGCAAGAAATCAAATATATTCATTGTTATAATTCCATTCTCGTTTCTACCTGCTTTGACATAATCTTTTACTATTATCATTTTTTTAAATGAATCATTTACATTTAATAATGAATTTTCTTCTTGTTCTCTTTTTTCTCTTGTTGGCATTGAAAATGCTGACTGAATGTATATTCTATTATTTCCTTTATTTGCAACAAAATCGATTTCTAGTTGCTTATATGATTTTTTATCATTTTGATTATTTCTATGTTCAACTACTCCAATATCAACATTATATCCTCTTTTTCTCAACTCATTATAAATTACATTTTCCATAATATGAGTTTCTTCATCCTGTCTGAAATTAATAAATGAATTTCTTATTCCAATATCACTAAAATAATATTTTAAAGGAGTATTAATATATTTTCTGCCTTTTACATCATATCTATTTGCCTTTTCTATTATGAATGCCTCCTCCAAATATTTTAGATATAATGCAATAGTATTTTGTGAAACATCAATTTTTTCTTCACTTTTGAACGTATCTGACAATTTTTTAGGATTTGTTAATGAGCCTATTCCAGATGAAATAATTTTAACTAATGTATCTAATTCATTGTCACTTCTTAAATGGTTTCTTTCAATTACATCATTTATATATACATTATTTTTTTGCTCTTCAAGATATTTAATTTTTCTATCATCTGTATTCATTAAAGCAACTAATGGTAAGCCACCATAAGTTATATATTCACTCCAGCCTTTTAATTCATTTTCTTTATACACAGACATAAATTCAGAGAAATTTAATGGATATACTCTAATTTCTTCTCCACGACCTCTAAACTCTGTAATTATATTTGATGATAAAAATTTAGAGTTACTACCTGTTACATATATATCTAAATTTTGATGCCTTAATAAACCATTTAACACAAATTCAAATTTATCTACCAACTGAATTTCATCTAATAAAACATAATATAATCCATCATCTACAACTCTTTTTAATATTTCTTCTTCTAATTTGATTCCATCCAATAATTCAATACTTTTTGTGTCATCTAGTGATATTTGAATAATGTGATTTTTAAATACACCACTATTAATTAAATAATTATAAAAAATTGTATTTAATAAATATGATTTCCCACATCTTCTAATTCCTGTAATTATTTTTATTAAATGATCTTCTTTAGCTTCTATAAGCTGATTCAAATAAAAATCTCTTTTAATTTCCATACTAACACCCCAATCTTAATAGTTTTATACCTTATTATTATTTATTATAGTGATTATTTTTATTATTTATAAGTTTATTTTATAGCATTTGATGTAATTTTTCAACATTTTACTGAAAATTTACTGTCCTTTTCCAGTAAATTTTCAGTAAGGCATATTTTTATTGTGAAACAATAATATTGGGCGAATTCATATATTTTCTTGTATTCAAAAATAACCAGTACAAACTTGTACTGGTTATTTCCATTTTATCAGAAACAGATTGTTCTGTATAATGATATGTTCCTGGAACTAAATCAACTGCATTTGCAAAATTTACTTTTCCATTTTCATCAGTTGTAAGAACTACATCGTTTCCTAAAGCATCTTTTATAGGTTTATTATTTTCATCAAGTAAAGCAATTGACGTTTTTTGTATTTCATTTGTTGTTTTATCTACAAGATTTGTAATTGTCGCATCTTTTGCTACAATTTTTTCATTAAATATTTTTAGTATAGTTTCCTTTTGTTTATCTGCAGTGAAAACTTTACCTTCACTTGATACATAAAATTGATATTCATTTGAATCAATTCTGTAACCTTCTGGCTGTTTTGTTTGTTTAATAGTGTATGTTCCCTCAGTTAGCCCTTTAATTATATACTTTCCACTAACATCCGTTGTTCCAGTTCTTACAACCTCTCCATTTGAATTTTTTATTTCAAAACTACCTCCTTGAAGAGCTGAACTATCTTTTTTATCATTATCATAAACAGGAATCTCATAGTCCTTTATTTCCAAAGAAAAATCTTTAAATTCAATCTGTGTTAAAGTGCTACAGCTATGTTGTAAATAAGAAACAAGCAGTCCAAATCCTTCGCCTGCATGGTTTGCATAATTCAAATTTTGACTTAGCACTTGAACTCCATTATCTAGAACAGTTACCTTTGTTGGAGATGTTGTAATAACTAAATTATGTATTAAAGTATTGGGTTTAGCAACAGAAGCTAATTGCTCTTTTGCATAATTTTGAACACTACTACTTGGTGAAGTTTCAAATGTATTAATATCAACATTTTCTAGTCTATAAATCATAATATTTCTTTCATTTATTAATAAAACATCTCCTGAAATTTTTCCATTACTTTCTTTTGCATTAAAAATAAATCCTGCCCCATCTAAGGTATGGTAATTGCCCTTTGTTTCATCTAATTGAAACTTAAATATTTTTTCTCCAGCAAAATTATAGTCTTTAAATAAATAATCTTTATATGAAACAACTCCATATCCATAGAAGTCTATTTTGTTATCCCCTATTTTTATATGTTTTCCATTATATGCTATATCATCAGTCGTTGTTCTTACGTGCCATTCCCAGTAATTATCATTAAAAAACTCTGATGTTGAAACAGCAAATGACTGAATTTGCATTAAAAATATTACTGTTAAAATAGTAATTATTATAATTATTTTATTTGTTAATGAATTTTTCATTTGTAAACTCCTCCATTCACTTTGAATTATATATATAATTTATTCTGATGTCAATGGAAAAAAGTCGTATTTGCAAAAGAATAATCTTTATCATGGCGGGGAAAATCGTTACATAACCCGCCTTTATTTTTTGCATAAAAAAAGAGTATATAGTTCGTTACCCCTACATACTTGTACATAGCTTTTGACAAGTTTTACATCATTTTAAAGCTAATACAAGTATAGCATTATTTTTAGTAGATGTCAAATACTAATTTTACTGCATATTTATTATAATTTATAACTGTCAATTATGTGAAACGAATTTTTTTCGACTTTTTTATAGTTGTACTGCAAAAAAGTCGAAATCTTTTATTGAAATTATAAATAAAATATGTTATAGTTACAATATAGTTTCTAGGAGGAATTGATTAAATATGAATAAATTTTTTGAAAGAACTATTACAAATAAGTTAAACGAATTGTCAACTAATTTTCCAGTTGTTCTTGTAACAGGACCTCGTCAAGTTGGAAAAACTACACTGTTAAATGACTTTATTGATAGTAACAATGGCAAAATATCACTAGTAACACTAGATAATTTAAAAGATAGAGCATTAGCACAGGAAAACCCAGAATTATTTTTAAGGACTTATGAGCCACCTGTTGTAATTGATGAATTTCAATATGCACCACAGTTACTCCCATACATTAAAATTAAAATAGACAAAATGAGATACCAAAGTTTAAAAAATAATACTAATCCTAATGGGCAATACTACCTAACTGGTTCTCAAATATTCCAAACAATGGAACAAGTTGGAGAAAGCTTGGCTGGAAGAGTTGGTATTTTAAATTTATATAATTTATCTGAAAGAGAAATTGAAAAAGTTTACGAAAATAAATTCTCACCAAAATTAGAAGAACTAAAAAATAAAAAAACTACTAAAAAATATCAAACAATAAAATTATTCGATAGAATCTTAAAAGGTGGATATCCTGAGCTATGGAGAAACCCAAAATTAAATAGAAACGATTTTTTTAATGAATATATAAAAACATATATTGAAAGAGATATAAGACAATTAATAAATCTAAAAGATGAACTTAAATTCATTAGATTTATTCAAAGCGTAGCTGCAAGAACTGGTCAAGTTACAAACATTGATGATATTTCAAGCGATGTAGGTATTTCAAATAATACTGGAAATGAATGGTTTTCTATTTTAGTTAATACAGGTTTAATAATATTATTACAACCATATTATAATAATAATTTATCAAGAATAATAAAATCATCAAAGTTATATATGACAGACACAGGGCTTGCTTGCTATTTAACAGGATATATGGATGCAACTGTACTAGAAAGAAGTATGTACAATGGAGCAATTTTTGAAACTTATGTCATTAATGAAATTGTTAAGTCTTTTACAAATCAAGGATTAGAACCTTCAAAATATTTATATTATTATAGGGATAAAGATAAAAAAGAAATTGATTTACTTATTGAAGAAAACAAAACCATACATCCAATAGAAATAAAAAAGAGCTCTACCCCTGATAAAGATGCAATTAAGAATTTTGATATTTTAAAAACCACAGGTTACGAAATTGGTGAAGGTGGAATTATCTGTATGGCTGAAAAGTTAATGCCAATTGATGAAAAAAATAACATTATACCAATAGAATATATATAAGAAATAACATTTTAAATATCATTTGAAATGCAAAAATTAAAGAAAATAATGATTGTTAAACAGGAATATAAATGGTATAATAATAATGTATTGAAGGAGAAAAAAGCTATGAATAATATAGATTTAATGAATTATTGGATTGAAAGTTCAGAGGAAGATTATAATGTAATGAATATTTTGCATAATAATAAGAAAAACAACTATTGTTTATTCTTTGGACAAATGGTTATAGAAAAACTATTAAAAGCATTATATGCAAAAATTAATAAAAACACACCTTATGCTCCCAAAACACATGATTTATTATTTTTAGCAGAAAAAATGAATTTGCCAATAAATGAAAAACAAGCACGTGATTTAGTTGAAATAACAAAGTTTAATTTAAGTACAAGATATGATGACTATAAAAGAGAGTTTTATAATAAATGTACTAGTGAATTTACAGAAGAACAAATCAAGAAGATTGAGGAGGTAAGATTGTGGATAAAAAAAATATTGGAACAGAAGTAAACAAAGAAATTGCTGATATAGTAAATAAGTACATTGCCATTGTAAAAAAAAATTATAATGTAGTAGCGATAATATTGTTTGGTTCTTATGTCAAAGGAACAGAAAATAAAGATAGTGATATAGATATAGCAATTGTTACAGATGATATAAAAACAGATAAATTTGATGAAGAAGTAAAACTAACTTTATTAAGAAGAAAAATAGATTCAAGAATAGAACCACATATTATTAGTTTAGCTGATTATGAAAATAATGAAACACCTTTCGTTGTAGAAGTAAAAAATACAGGAATTAAAATAGCATAATATAAATGTAATAAACACTACAATAAAAAATTGGTATTATTGACCACTTTTAAAGTTTGTCGATAATACCAATTTTCCCATTCTACATTATTTTTTCATAATTCTTTACGAATTCATTAAAACCTAAAATTGTATGTTGTATATCATCTATTCTAATTTGATAATTTGACTGACGTATAAAAATTGTATCAACATATTTATCTGGATTTTCAACATACATTGCAATTTCTGGAAACATATATGAATTTATCTGCAAATCAAGTTTCTCTTTTAGTAAATTTAAAAATTCTTCTTCTGGAAATTCGCTCATATATGGTATATCAATATTGTTTTCCTTTATATTGTTATATAATTCAAAACATTGCATAAGCATTTCAAATACTGTGTGTGATGTATAATTTTTGCTTTTAATATAAGCCATATTTTCAGCAACGTTTTTTAAGCCAAACTCATAATAATCTTTATTATCATCATATTTTATAAGCTCATTAATTGAATATGAAATCCAATGATCACAATATTGAATATAATTGTTATCCATAAAATATTGCATAGCCTTTTTTGCAGAATCTAGATATTTTTCATCTTTTGTTATATCATACAATCTGCAAAGTCCGAGCATAGCTTCTCCATCATAATATACAGTTCTATTTTCATCTTTTAAAGAGTAATCTTCTTGGCTTAGAACGTGAACAAAACTTCCATCATCTTCTTGCATATCTAAAATTCCATTACCCAATTTTTTCATTGTATCTACATATTTGGTATTGTTAAAAGTTTTTGTATACTCAGACATAGCAATAATAGTTAAAGCATTTGCACCTAATTTTAATTCTCCATTTTTTTCTTCTGTTATGTAAGAAGTGTTTTCATCTTTTTGTTTAATATTTTCAATAAGATAATTCATTGCCAAATCAATATTTTTTAGTTTCTCATTAGCATCTTTTTCATTAGTATTATAGCATTTTATTAGGACCCAAGTTGCACCTGCGTGCCTTAATATATTGTAATTATCAATTTTTTTATCAGTTAATGGATAATATCCATAAACAAATTTTCCGTTTCCTTGAACCATATTTGATAGATAATTTTTAGAATTGTCAATTATTTTTTGTATATCTTCTTTATTTATAGGATCTATTTTTCTTCTTCCTGTATCTGTTCCTTCATTACATAATTCATAACATTTATTATTCTCGTCACAGAAAAAGCCCTTTGTTGTAAATACTGTTACTTTTTCAGGTAAATCATCTACTTCATCTTGTTCATTATCATCAAGATATTTATTTAAATCTTCTAGGCTCAAGTCAACATCATCATAGCTAATTATATTATTTGCATTAAGTTCAGCCTCTGTTAAAACAATATTTCTATTATCATAATTTAAAATTAGACCCTTTCTATATGTATAATCCTTTTCATATCCCATTAAATCCATTCTAAAATCTCTTTTAGACATATCATCTCTTGAATCTATAACATCTAATTTAACCCATTTTGTCTTATAATTGTTTTCTTTTATAATATCATTAATTTGCTCTTTTGCCTTATTAAATGCGGTCTTTAAAGTTTTATCTGTAGAATTTTTTACAATGGCTTTGTCTTTACCATTACTTATTGAAATTATTACTGTCCTATCACTTATGCTTTTCTCATTTTCTGTATTTTTCTCATACATTTTTTCGAGCATAGATATTTTTTTATTAAATTGACCAATAGGAGTTGTATTTCTATAAATTAAAAATCCTGTAAAAACAAGTAATATTACAACAATTATACATATTATTATTAATGCTTTTTTATTTTTCATCATTTGCTCTCAGCCTCCACTTTTATATATTTGACTAATATAAAATTTTGTTATATAATAAATGCAGAAAGTGAGTTAACACTTAATGATGTGTTAGCCAAAAAAATTTTGATTAACACCACATAGCTGTTGTGAAGCATAATGTGGTGTTTTTATTATTCTGCCTTATGTACTAGAATTACTATTACTATAAGAAGAATAATGTTTATGAACGTTACGAAAATTAATCCGTATAATATTAGTTCTATTATATTAAATAAAACATTTTCTATCATAAACACCACCTCCCTTCTATAGTTAAAAACTATAAAAATGGTGGCTAACACACACTTATGCTCTCTCACTCTCTACAAACGATATTCTACAATATTCTTTTATAAAAATCAATCGTTTTAAAAAAATTTACAAAACAAAAGTTTTGTAAATTTTTTTTGTGAAACAACAAGGCTATGGTGAAATCACCCACAGCTTTAACCGTGCTGGTGCATCAGTAAAAAAAGACTTAGAGCTTTGCTCTAAGTCTTATAGATTAAACTTCTTTTTTGAAGTAATTTAAGTAAATATCTTTTTTAAATTATAATATGTTAAGAAATAATTATACAGTTGCTTTTCCTGTTATTACAGTTGTTCCTGTAGATGTAATTGTTACATCTCCATTATCTTTTTCAACTGTATATTTTGTTGAGCCATTTTCATTCTTAACTAATAATCCATCTCCTATTTTTGTTGCATTTTCTGCGTCTTGTTCAACATTAATGTCACCTGTAGCTGTTTCTGTCTTTTTAGCTCCTGCTACATCTTCAGATGTTATTTTAGCATTACCTTCAACAGAAATTGAATTAGTATCTTTTCCAACTGTTACCTTAACTTCACCTGAGTTTGCAACTATAGTTGTTTCAGTTTTACCAGCCATTACCTTGTTGTCATTTGTTCCCTTAATTACTAATGTACCTTTTTCTGAAACTGTAATTGTTGATCCTTTTAATGCAGAAACATCAACTTTTCCACCTGTTACATTTAATGTTAAAGCATTAGCAGATGTTAATGTTAATTTATCATCATCATTTGCAGATGTAATTGTTAATTGACCTACTTGTGTTTTTGTAATATTAACATTTACATCACCTGTATATGTTAATGTTTGTTCATCAGTAATACCTTCAATATCTAATCCGTTATCTGTACCTGTAACTTTTGTTTTAGTTCCAACTGTAACATCATTTACAACAACGTTTGCAACAGTTGTTTTAACTGTAGTTCCACTTGCTATATAAACTTTAATAGCTTTATCAACAGTAACTTCTTCAGCAATATTAGCACCTTCTAAGTTTACAGAAGTTTTAACACCTGTATCACTAGTATCTAACATTACAGAATTAAATGTTCCAGCAATTACAGCATTATCTTTTGCAATTGTTAAATCTACATTCTTTAATGCTTGTTTATAGTCAGCATTTTTTGCATTTGAAGTTACATTCATAGAATCATCAGTTAATGTTAAAGTATCATCAGCCTTTAATGCTTTTGCAACTTCAATTACTTCTTGATATCTTGAATAGTCATCATTTGATTTAACTTCAATTGGGGCATCTTTTGCTTCTGCACCTTCTTTACCAACTAATAATGTATCGCCAGAAACAGCAATTTGACTCTTTGTTAAGTAATTATTTGCTTGTTTTGATAAATCAACTAGTGTGTATTTTTTACCAACTGCCATTGGTTGTTTTGTAACCTTAACCTCAATTTCATTTGTTCTAGCAAGTTCATTATTAACATCGCTCATAACTTTTACATACATTTTATATGTTGTGTCAGCCTCTAAACCAGTTGTAGTAGTATCCTTAATTTTATCAGAATCTTGAGAATCAGTAGCTAAATTTGCCTTTGTTTTTTTATCACCGTATGTTGTTCCTGTTTTTTGTTTATATACTAATGTATATGTAACAGTATCATCTCCGATTAATCCATCTACCTTAGATAAAGTTACTTCAGCTTTTAAATCACTTTTAACTGTAGCTTTTAAGTCTGTTGGAGCTTTTAAATAATATGTAGCAATTCCTGGAGTTTGAGCAGTAGGTTTAGCACTTTCTACAGAATCAACATATTTAGAATCAGAATCAGCTAATGCTTTAATTGTAACTGCGTATTTTCCAACACCTAATTTAGATAATGCATTTGTTAAATCATATCTTTTATCTGCATTCTTTGAAATTGGAGAACTTGTGTAGATAGCATCTTGAGCTACAACATCTTTATCACCTTTAGAGTCCTTTACATATTTATAAACATTTAATACATAGCTATCAGCATTTGCAACATCTTTCCATGTTAATATTTGATGATTTGTTTCATCATCAAAACCTAATGTTAAACCAGCTGTGCTTATATTTAATCTTAAATCTGTTAAATCAACATTTGCAGAAACAGCTGTAGAATCTGTATAATCTGCATTTGCAGGTAAAGCAACAACCTCTATTGTTGGTGTAGTAAGTGTATTGTCATCATCTTCAACGTATGCTTTTAAATCAGCTAATACATTAACTTTCTTTTCAGTTACTTCTTTAGTAGAAATAACTTTACCATCGCCATTTTTTAATGTAACTCTATAAGCTTTTACATCTTTTTCATCATTTTTATCATCTTTCCATGTATATTCGCCATTTACACCTTCTGTAGCTGTAGGTGTTGCCACTTTTTCCAATGCTTCTGCATCAATGTTTGGTATATCATAACTTGATACATTTGAAACATTTCCATTAGCATTTACAGAAACAACATAAACAGTATATGTTTTTCCTGTATCTAATTTTACATCACTTAATCTTTCATTATATTTTTTATTTGCATCAACTTCTGAAAGAATTGTATCTGCAGTTGGTGCAGAAGTTCCTGTTTCAACAACTTTAAAGTAAACTGCTCTATCATCATTATCTTTTTTATCTTCAGCACCATTAACATAAGTAGGCTCTATTGCAGTAAGTTTTTCTCCTGCACGTGTTGCAGTAACACTTGCTATTTTAAATTCCTTAGTATCTTTAGTTATTGTAGAAGTATAATCTTTAGTTTTATCTTTATTTTCACCTGCTTTATTTCCATCTGCATCAATAACATAAGCTGTAACTGTAACTGGTCCGTCCTTTAATTCTTTTACTTCTGATGAAGCAAAGTTATTTACAACAACTTGTGTAGTATCTTTTGCAAGTTTTGCAGAACCTGTTGTTTCTCTTTCAGCACTGTCTTTTAATGTTACAACTACAGTTGCATCTTCATCATTTGCAGCTGCTGTTGTAACTTTTAATGCTAAATTTCCAACATTTTCTGAATTAATAGCTGTAACTGTTTTATTTGTTACAGGCATTTTTGTTCCATCAACAGCAACAGTTGAAATTGCATTTAATTTTGTAAGACTAAATGTTTTTTCAGAAATTGTTTTTCCATTATTTTTTACTGTTAATGTATATGTTTGATCTCCATTAGTATTTTCTTTAAGTTCTTCTCCAACTTTTAATGTTGCTTTATTTGTTGCTGTATTAAATGAAGATGTAACTTTAACTTTTTTCTTTGCTTTATTATCCATTAATGTGTATTCGTTTGTACTTGCATCATTATCATATTTTACTGTTATTGTTCCTCCATCAGCAGCTATTTCAATATTTGATACTTCAGCAACTGGTTCTGGTTTAGCTGTGTTTGATGGTGCTAACATTTCTGAATATGTTTCGTTAGAAATTGCAGCTATAACTGGTGTAACATCAGATATTTTAATTTTTCCATCTCCGTTTAAATCAGCTGCAACTTTTTGGATGTCAGTTAATCCATTGTTTGTTGGGTCTTGAATTGCTCCAATAACTCTTGTAGCATCAGAAATTGTTACTTTTCCATCTGTTGTTGCATCTCCATATATTACAATTGTTCTATAGTTTCCATCTATTTTTACGACATCTCCAGTTTTAAAAGTATCTGTATCTGCAGCAGATACTGTCTTTCCTGGATATGCTACTTTTAAGTCCTTTCCTGTAACTCTATCTGTAGATGATTGTAATCTAAATGTAGATAATGTTTTTCCAGATATAGCTGTTGTATTTTCTCCTCTAAATTCAGTAGTAGCATCTGTGTCAGCAGCGAATACTCCAGCTCCTGCTGCAGTTGTTGCTACCATTCCAGCTACTGTTAATGATGATATTATTTTTTTCTTATCCAAAATAATTTCCTCCCTTTGTTAATTTATATCAGTAGGGGAAATTAAAATTTCCCACTACCATTAAACTTAATTAATTATTTTTATTATTTTCTTTTAGCTACTGCAACTACTCCACCAGCTACTAAAACTGCTGCTGCAAGATATACTAAGTACATTGCATCAAAACCTGTTTTTGCAGATTTTAAAGATGTTTTTGTTTTGTCAGCATCTGCTTTTGTTTCTGCTTTTGTTGTGTCAGCATCTTTCTTTGTTGTGTCTGTATTTGTTTTTGCATCAGTTGAAGGTGTTGGAGTTGGTGTAGGTGTTGTTTCTGTAACTACTTTAACATTTGTTGAAGCTGTTGTAGCATCTCCAGAATTTACTAATGTTCCATTCTTTCCACCTAAATCAATATCAGATAAAGTAACATCTGATGTTCCTTCTTTAAGTGCTTTAAATGTTAATGTGTTTGTTGGAAGTGTTTTTCCTTCTAAGTCAGCTTTAACTTGTTTGAATGAACCATCATGATCAGAATCAGCATCTGTGCTTAATACAGTTGGATCATATTTTACAGTATATTCATATCCTGTAACTCCTTCTGGGATATGTGTTACAGTAACTGTAACTGTATCTCCTACTTTAACTTCTGAAGCACTTGGTGTAACTTTTACTGTATCTGCAGCGAAAACTGCTGTAGATAATGTCATAACTGCAGCTGTTGCTGCTAATAAAATTCCTGTTAATGTTTTTTTCATTTTAAATTCCTCCTAAATTTTTTCCTCTGCTTTTAAAATTAGCCTGTTTACAGCTCCTGGTTCACAAGTGATTAGTGTAACCTCTCTCTTTCCATTGGTATTTTGGTCTAAACAATCTTCGTTTTCGGGATTAATTACGTATTTATCATATATTTTATATGTAACTTTTCTGCCATCACTCCCTACAAGATAAAATTCATCTCCAACTACAAGTTCTTTTAATCTCTTAAATATCCCTTTGTAGTTGTGCCCTGTTATTGCATAATTGCCAACTTCATTTATTTTCGGACCAGTTTCCGAATCTGGAAACTTTGTTACTGCTAAATCTAATGAATTATCTGTTGTTCTATCTAAAATGTATTTTTCAACATTTATCTTTTCTATTACAATTTTTCCAACAACAGTATATTTAGCACCGGTCTTAGCGCTCATAGATTTTGGCATATCCTCAACAGAAACTATTTCATCTTTTTTTTCACTTGATGGTTCTACTGCAATATCATTAGAAATGATTTGATTTACTTGTTCAGTTGTGTTACCGTCTGTAAAATTATTATCTTGTTTACTTGAATTAAATTTCAAGATAATAAGCACTGTTATAATAATAATCACTAAGGTGAATATTATTCTTCCTGTCTTTACTTTATTGTTTTTTTTTGCGCGTTTCCCATTGCTGATAGATATTCTATTCACTTAAATTTACTTCATTCACCTCCTCCAAAATTCTTCTTCGGGTATTAAGAAGTTTATATTACCTGTTTATATAAAACACCTTATTTTTCCCAAGAGAAAAACAGATATGTTTTATCAAAATTGTAAAAAAATGTATAAAATTATAGCATACATATATTAATATAATAAAATATTACATTTGTCAAACGATTTTTAAATATTTTTTATATTATTTTATAAGTTATATGTAATTGGTAAATTTTCAATATATTATTAAAAATTACCTTTTCTGCCTTCTTTTATCATTTTATGCCCCCATTATACTACTACGATTTTAAAAAATCAACTATTTTTTTCTAATTTTTTTCTACGGAAATACGGCTTTTAGCTAGTACCAATTATATGTAAACTTTTTTACAATTTTTTACAAAGCATATACTAACCGTATTTAGTTTATTATATAGGATTTTTTAAAATTTTTTTTATTTTTATTTCCTATTTTATGTAAAGTATATTTATCATTTTTATTGTAAAACAACATAGCTCTTATACTATTTCACTATATTTAGTTTGTTCTGTTAAAATTCCAATTAGCTTTGTTGCATCTGATATGCTTATTTTCCCATTTTTATCTAAGTCTGATGCAATAAATTGTTCATTTGTTAATGGGCTACCTGTTTCATCTACAATATGTCCTATAATTTTTGTTGCATCTGATATGCTTAACTTTCCATCGCAAGTTGTATCCCCATATATAATTATGGCATATTCTTTTTCATCAATTTTTATTTTATCTCCATTAACAAATACTTTTGATAAATCTTCTGTTTGTGCATTGTAGTTTTTGTATACTTGTTTTATATCATTTTCTGTTACTCTATCTTTTGAACTTTGTAATGCAAATGCCAAAGCTTGAACATTATCTTCAACATATATTGTTTCATCTTTATTTACAATTGGTGTTGTAATATCTTCTGTTGGAGCTGGCGTTGGTGTTGGAGTAGGTGTAGGTGTTGGTGTTCCTTTTAGTTTTAAATTGTATTGGTCAACAATTGCCTTTCCGTCAGCTTCTGCTAATTTCTTTAAATCTTCATCAGAATCTAAGTATATACTATCTGCTCTTATAAATGCGTGTTCAACCAAAACAGTTGGTATTCCTTCTCCATTTTCTACTTTTGCAGAATATGATGGGTCAACTATAACATTATTTCCATTTTCATCTACTATATATGTTTGATAAGTACCATTTGCATTGTCTACATTTCCATTTGCATCTAGCTTATCAATCTTTGTACCTCTCATAGCATAACAAATAATTCCATAATAATCTGCTTTATGGCCTGTTGAATAAACTTCCATTGGGTCACTACGTAACCTTGTTTTTACTCCTCTATTTCCAATTCCTAATGAAGTAATATTATTAACTATTCTGTTTCCTAACTCAGTCATATTTTTATTGTACATATCTAGGCAATCTTCTCCTGTTACAAAAACTTCTACTCCATTGGTTGAAGTATCGGATGCATCATTTATATGTAAACTTACAAGTAAATCGGCTTTATTTTCACGAGCAATAATAGCTCTTCTATATACTGTAAGTGCACTGTCATCAGTTCTTGTCATTATAATATTTACATTTTCATATTGATTTAGATAATCTCTTAAATACATTCCTATTTTTAATGTAAGTTCTCTTTCTTTTAAATTTCCATTTTCACAGCCTATTGCCTCTGTATTTTCAGGTTTAACTCCACCATGTCCTGGATCTAAAACAATTGTCATAGCATTTGAAGAAACACAGTATACAAGGCTTAAAATTATACATAAAATAAATGCTAACAAAATTTTCTTTTTCATTTTTTAACCACTCCTTTAAATTTATATTTTACATTATATATACAATTTGTATTGAAAAATGTTGTAATTACTTTATACATTTAATGCTGACTTTCTTACAATTTCTCTTAAATCCATTGCAAATTCCTTTAGCATTACAACTTTAATTCCAATTGGTTTTCCTTCAACATATTCTTCTATTATTTGTACTAATTTGTTTAAATTTTCTCTTTCTTCTTTTATTAATTCCATATTTTTATTTGCTCTTTGTGCTAGCATTTCACGTATTGTAACTATATCTTCATTTGATGCACATGAAATTCTTTGGAAGAAATCATTTGGATTATAGTATTTGAAAACTGGAACGTTCATACAAGTTCTTTCAAATTTTGCAAAGAAATTTTCCATTTGCATTGGTATACATTTGAAAACATCTTTTGCTAATTTTTCGTACATATCATCTTTCAATTTTTCGTTTATCTTATAAAAATGTTGTAAAACTTCATTTATTTCTTCAGACGATTTTTCTATTCCAATTTGGTCTAACTCTTCTTCAAAATTGCTACAATATTTTGAATGTTTTGCAGATACATCCATTCCATTTATAAATATTTCTTCTATTTCTTTAATTTCGTAAGGTATTAGCCCTCTTTTAATAAAATATGTAAAATATACAAAAAGCTTAACTATGTTAACAAGTTCTATTTTTCCTTTTTTTACGTTTTCTATAACTTGTTTAATTATTTCATTAAATTCATCATCTGATATTTTCCAATATTCCTCTGTTAGCAGTCTTTTATATCCAGGTAGTTTATTCGTATCTACAGTGTTTATAATAACTTCCATATCTCTTGTAAACACTTTGAAATCAAATATTCTAGTGCGTACATATATTTCTATAAATTTAAAGAAACGATATTCTGCTTTAAAATTATAGTAATAGTTATTATCAAATTCTTTTATATAGAATTGCCTATTGTCCATTAAAACTCTTGATGATACCAATATTGCCTTATATTCTTCGTTACTTTCAATGTTTACAAATTTGTTTTTTGTTATTTTTCCTGCTTTGATTTCAAAAGATACTGCTATTGTGAATATTAGCATTGTTTGCAATACTTTTGCATTAGTATTTGGATAGTTTTTATTTACCATTTCAAAGACCTTTTTAAAGTCATTTAAAGCGTGTTTTAAAATTCTAAGATTCCTTGTTCCACTCTTATTAAAAGTACTAATTATGAGTTGTGTGTTTTCTCTTAGGAAATGTATCAACTCAGTATTATTTTCAAACCTCATTAGCAGTCCATTTATTATATATGTAAATTCTGGAACATACTCAAATGTTTCGCCTATTAACTTTTCTTTAATTCTTTCATAATCATTTGCCTTATCAAAAACATCTTCAATTGTATCCCTAATTTTTTCAACCATAGGCTTATCTGTTGTAACTAATTTTCCTTCTTTGTCTAGCATATATGTTGCTATAAAAGTTTTCATTTCTAAGTTTGAACTTTTTAATTTTGTAGAAAGCTCTTTTTCATTACATATAATAATTGTTTTTATATGGTCATGTTCAACAAAATTATTAATATATCCCAAAATGTCTATAACATCTACATTTGCTCTTTCTAAGTCGTCAAAACATAGTACTTTATCATCTGTAGAAAAGAACTTTTTGTAATCTACTCTATCTCCATTTTGGGTAACTCCAAAGAAGTTTGCCATATCTAAGCCTGTTTTTGCATATTCTGGTATTGTAGTTTGTCCATGTGAATTCATATAACGTTTTAAATTTTTGTCCATTAGTTGTGTTGTTTCAATAAACAATTTTTTACTTATTTCTTCTAAGTTTGAAATACCATAAAGTGACATATAAATGGTTGTATATCGTTTTCCATTTAGCTCCATACTTTCAATTTTTCTACGTATTTTATTGTTCCATAGATATGTTTTTCCACTACCCCATTCTCCATTTATCATTATGGCATAATCAGTATAATCAGAGCGAACATAGTCTAAAACACTTTCAACCAAATCTTCCACTTTGGTCCTCCTTCGCAATTTTTCATTATTTTTTGCTCAATCTTTTGCAATACAAAGTACTCCAATTTTTTTAGGTTGTGCATTTTTCAAAATTTTACAACATTCATTTACTGTATTTCCAGTTGTATATATATCATCTAATAAAATTATCTTTTTATTTTGTATTTTTTCTTTGTTTTTTAATATATACACATTTTTGGAATTTTCTTCTCTTTGCTTTCCATTTAAAGTACTTTGTGGTCTAGTATTTTTGTTTTTTTCAAGTACATCTAATACAAGTTCTTTTTCTATTTTTTCGGACAAAACACTAGCAATTAGCTCAGTTTGGTTATATCCTCTTTTATTTTTTCTTTTTCTATGTATAGGTACGGGTATTATTATATCATAACTTTCTATAAAATTATAAATTTTTTTATTTTTTATCAAAAGTTCTGCAAAAGCTCTATATAAATAGCCTGCTTCATAGAATTTATATTCAATTAACCTTTTTCTAACAATCCCTTTATATTTGCAAAAATAAGCCAATTCATTAAAATTTTTAGTGTCAACAACTTCAATCTTGGTTTCATTTAGTTCTTGTAATTTCTTATTGCATTTTGGGCAAATATCGTTTTTGTAAATTTTGCCACAAATGCCACAAACTGTAGGAAAAAGTAAATTTAGCATAATCCTCCAATCAAAGCCCCCAAATTTATATATTTAATTTATAACATATTTAAAAATATCAATTTTTGTAAAAAAATGGTTTCACTTTATTTTTGAAGTGAAACCATTTTTATTTTACTGTAAAACAACAATGTTCTTATACTTTATTTAAAAAATCTTTTAATTTCAATTTCAGCATTTTCTGGTGAATCAGAACCATGTATTAAGTTTTCAGTTGTACTATTTGCATAATCTCCTCTAATTGTTCCAGCTGTAGCTTCTAGCCATTTTGTTGCACCTATGATATTTCTCATACCTTGAACAACATCATCACCTTCAACAACCATTGCTAAAACTGGTCCAGAAGTCATATATTCAACTATTTCTGGGAAGAATGGCTTGTCTGCTAAATGAGCATAGTGTTCTTTAATTATTTCTTCATTTAAAGTCATCATTTTCATATTAGTAATTTTAAATGCTTTTTTTTCAATTCTTGCAATAATTTCTCCCATTAATCCTCTCTTAACCGCATCTGGTTTTAACATTATGTATGTTCTTTCCATTTCCATACATCCTCCTTTAATTAGTATTTTAATATATATAATTTTTAAAAGAGCTTGTCCTAAATATGTAATTAAATTTATGTTTTATATAAAACATAAATTTAAAGTTTAGTCAATTCTTTTAAATAATTAACGTATTCCAGAAATTATTAGGAATATAATAATTATACCTAGAATAAATCTATAAATTGCAAATGCTTTGAAACTGCCATTTTTCAAATATTTTAATAAATATTTTATAACAATCATTCCAACTATAAAACTAGACAATACTCCAATTATAAAACTCAAGTCTAATGAAAAATCACTAAATTTGAATAAAACTGCAGCTAAAGTTATTGGTGTTGCCAATAAAAATGAAAATTTTGCTGCTCCCTGCCTATCTACTTTTAATAATCTCGCTGTTGTCATTGTAATTCCAGAACGTGAAACTCCTGGAAATGCAGCAGCCAGTGCTTGGGATATTCCAATTAAAACTGCTTGTTTCAAATTAATTTTCTCATATTTTACCATAGATTTAGCATTTTTATCAACTACATATAATACAATTCCCATTACTATTAAGGCAACAGCAATCCATAACATTTCTGTTGTTAAATTGTCTCCAATAATTTTTCCACTTATTTTGTCAAGTATTAGACTTAATATTCCTGCTGGAATTGTGGCAACAACTATATACCAAAATAGCTTTCCTTGTACTGTGTGCTCTTTTTTTGTGACATATTTTATTCCTCCAGAAATTAGATTTATCCAATCTTTTGCAAAATATATTATCAATGCTAATAACGTTCCTAAATGTAAAGCAACGTCAAATGAATCAGGCATTGTTTGCCAGTTAAATAACCATGGAAATATATTTAAGTGTGCTGAACTTGAAACTGGTAAAAATTCGGTTAATCCCTGAACAACACCTAAAATTAATGCTTGTAAAATAGTCATTTATTTGCTCCTTTAATTATTCTAAAATTATTATTGTATTTCAATTAATATATTATATAATGTTTCTTTTATAAATTCTGCCGAAGTTACTGGAGCTATTCTTCCTGGTAAAGAAAGTGCCCAATCAAATTTAATTCCTTTTTGTTTTGCTGCTTTTCTATCTAATCCACCTGGGTTCGAAGCCAAATCTATAATAAAACAACCCTTTTTAACTTTATCTAATCTATCAGCATTTAAAATCATAAATGGGATTGTATTTATAATTATATCAAACTTATCTAAATTTGCATCTAAATTATTTAGATGAATAGGATTGTATCCATAAGCCTTTGCCCAAGCTAAATCAACATTTTTCCTTGCTTCACAATATACATTTGCTCCCATACCATCTAGCATTTTTGCTAAAACTTTTCCTACTCTTCCGAATCCCATTATTAAAACATTACTTCCATGCACTGTTCTTGTAGTTTCATTTATCGCTATGCTTATTGCACCTTCTGCAGTTGAAATTGCATTAAGTACAGAAAGTTCTTGTCTTTTGAATAAATCTATTGATTTTCCGCCATTATTATTAATTTGTTCTAAATATGCATCTTTAATATTTCCAGCAATAAGTGTTTTTCCCGTATTTATTTCTTTTAAGAATTCATCTAAAAAAATTTTTTCACTACTAAAAAGCATATTAATTTCTCTGTTATTAGTTGAAAGTGGTGTAGGTCCTACTATTATATTAGATTTTTCAATTGCCTCGTGTAATGTATTATAATGTTTTATATTTTTTTTATCTCTTAATGAATCTGCATTTTCTAAACCAAAGGTATGTATTGTATATTCATCTTCAGCAAGCATTTCGGCTAGTTTAACATTTCTTAAATCTCCTCCAATAAGTACTAAACTTTTTTCCAAAAAAATCACAATCCTTTCACTACCTGTCTTCGTGTTCATAACCCTTAAATTCTTTATCAAAATCTATTTTTATTTCTTTTTTGTCCATATCATTTATTTTTTCAACTACATTTACTGTTTTATCTAAATGCTCTTTTGCACTAAGTTCATAATTATTTAATTTTTTTCGATTAACATTATTTTTTACAGGTTTTGTATTAATATATGCTCTGATTGGAACAAATATCATTTCATCATCAACTTTTTTTACATAGTTTTCATCTAATTGTATTGCTTTATTTAAGTATTCAATAGCCTTTTCCCTATCTTTTTTATACATTTGAATTTTTGCCAATTCGTAGTTTGACATAGCTTCTACTTCTTCTCCAGATTTGGCTTGTTCAAAGTATTTTTGTGCAGTATCTAAATCATTATAAATTATAGCTATTTTTCCTAAATTAAATGATGCTCTATATTTTAAATGATTTATTTGTGCTGCTCTTTCATAAACATACTTTGCTCTATTAAAATCATTTAATTGAATATATGCTATTCCTAAATTGTAGTATAAATCATAATTTTCTGGTTGATATTTTATTGCATCTAAATAAACATTTGCAGCTTCCTTATATCTTTTATTTTCAATTAATATTTGTCCAAGCAATTCAGATGCGTTTGTATAATTTGGTTTAATTTTTAATAAATTTTGTAGCATAGAAACAGCTTCGTCTTTTTTAGTTAAACTATTTAGTAAATCAGCTATTTTATAATATGATTCATAATCATCTTTTTGTAAATCAATTGCCTTAACATATTCGTCTATAGCCTTTCTCATTCCCCCTTCTGTTTCATATATCTCTGCTAATGCCTTATGTGCAAAATAGTTATTGGGGTATTTGCTTATTAGATTTTCTAAACGTTTTTTTGCTTGCGTTTTATTATTTTTTAGCAAATTAATTTTAACCAATAGTAATTGAGTTTTTGCAATTATATTTACATTTCTATTTTCATAGTAAATAACAATAATAGGTAATGCTATTGACATTATATAAGAAACAAGTTTTAAAAATGTCCATTCTAATTTTCCCATAAGTATTTCAAAAAAACTAAATGCAATACCTGTAGCTTGAATTACCAATATGGCTATATAATTTGTATCATTTTTCTTTACCATTCTATAAAACATAATTATAAAAAATAAGAATGCTAAAATATTAAAAAATATTCTTTCTGCTACCATATTTTTCCCCTCTAAAATTGATTATTTACTATTTTATGATATTTTTATCAAAAAGTCTATACTTATTTAACTGATTTTAGTCTTAAATAACCTAATTCTTCCCAAGAATTGTATGCTAAATTTAGTCTTATTAATAATTTTGGTTTAGGGCCAGCTCTATTTTTATCTACAACACAAGTATAATATCTAACATTTGGATCTTTAAATCTTTTTATATCATAAGTTTTTTCAAAGGTATCTTCCAAAGCATATTCATATCTATCTAAATCTTCATTGTATATTTGCTTGAATAAACAAAGTGTATCTAAAACTTCCTTAACCGTTTTACTAACAGCCATATCATTAACACTAATATTTATTGGGTCTGTATCAGTAGATGATAATTGAACAGATGAACCTATATACATTTTAAAATTTTGTGCTAAATTTGATAATATAGTAGCAGTTTTCTTTAATTCTTCACCGTTTCCTATATTATCTATATCTGTTTTTAAAGTATCATAGAAAACATATTGGACTTTTTCTTTATAATAGTAATTCATTATTACCTTTTTCAATTCGTCATTTGTGTGGTCTGTTATATCAATAAAATATATTGAATTAATTACATCTCCTGCAAACCAGTCTGTTACTTCTACTACATCATTAAATTCAGTTGAATATTTTTTTAATCTTTTTACAAAAGCTGTATGGCTTTCATTTTTCTTTTTTTGGATAAATCCATCTTCATCTGTTTCTACTTCTTCAGGATTATCTGGTCTATATTTAAAATCTAATAATTGATTTTCTGATACGTGTAATTTTTTTCCGTGCAATTTTTGTATTTCAGGATTGTTTAATATTGTAGTTATTAAACACAATTTCATTTTTTCTTCTGACATTTCATTTGATATTACTAGTACCTTTTGTTTATGTACTAAAGCAATATATGCAACAAGATTTATTGTAAACCTACTTTTGCCATAGTTTGAAGGCATTGCAAATGCTGATGTTTCGCCTTGTCTTATTCCTTTAAATGTTTTTGTCAAAATTGGAAATGGTAAGGCTAAACCATTTGTTAAAGAATTATTTCCTTTAACAAGAAATCTTGTTAAATTATCGTTTAAAACAGATCTTTTGAATTTTTGAGTAACAGTAATTTCATTTATTGCATCCTCGACATCCTGTGGTGTCATTTTATCATAAAGTTCATAATTCATAATTTCTGCAATTTTTATTTGTATATCTCTTACAGGAATCCCCATATAATTTTTTCTTAGAATAAATATCTTTTTTAATTCCATATATGTTTTGTCTAGCTTATATATTGAATTTTTAAATTCCTTTTGAATTTTTACCTTTTCTTCATATAATTCTGGGGTCTCTCTAGGAAAATTAAACTTCTCTCTTGCGACATTTGGTGCAAATTTTTCTCCATCTGTAAAAATTATTTTCTTGTATATATTTAATAGTAACTCACTTGCAAAATAGCAATCATCAAATAAAAAATAATAAACAGAAATTGCTTTTATTTCATTTAATAATAATCCGATATATCTTGTTTCAATTGTAGTATCTGCAAGTTGTTTTGGATACTCAATAGCATTATTAGAAGCTCTTTTATTTCTTTGCTCTAAAATTACATTTTCTAATTTTTGAATTTTTTTATTTTTTGAATTATCTTCTTCTTCATAATTAAATTTTTCTACATTTTTTTCTTTTAAAAAATCAATTGTGCTTTTTAATTTTTCATTATTATCTTCACTCATATACTAAAGACTCCTAACTTATAACTTTTTCCAACTCATTATAACATAAAATTTTGCATTTTTACACTCAAATAAAAAATTTTAAATGAATAGGAGGTAGCAATTATTGCTACCTCCTATTTTAGGTCTGTGTTATTATCACTTCTTCTTGAAAATACCGATGTGCAGCTCCCGACCATTGCTTGCAACAAAGTCGAATGTCCTCACCTTGTCATACCCCAGTTCAGCATGAACATTATATCCATACCTTTCTAGGTCGTCACTTGATTCTGTGACATAGACAATACGTTCACTAGGAACTTTGGCCGCCGTCTTGTTTGTCCAGTAAAGCAACCTGTGCGAGAAAATATACTCGCCGTCAGTTGCCTGGACTATTGTTTTAGAAGACAAAAGTTGCCTATTTTTCAACAGAGACTCATGAACCTGGTAGAACTCTGGTGAAACGGCCTTCGCCTTGTACTCTAGGATCGAGTACTCGGCAAGGTTTCCAGCAGTTTCAATATAGATTGCCGGAATTTCTGCCTCTGCCGCTTCTGCCGATGCTTTCGCCACATTCATTGCAAGAAGAAATGCAATTGCAAAAGCAATGGCGAAAAACAACTGAACCCAGTCTTTCCGTTTTGTCGTAGTTGTCATAATAACACTACCTCCTTAAACTAACATCATAAAACGACAACTGTTATTATTATACCATTTTTATGTAAATTTGTAAATACTAGAAAAACAACATTGCTATACTGCCTATTTTCATACTTTATCCTTTTTCAGAAAATTTTTCTAGTTCCTTTATTTTATCTCTTAATTTAGCCGCTTCTTCAAATTCCATATTTGCAGCGTGTTTCAACATTTCATCTGTTAATTTATTTATAATTTCATCTACAGATTCATTTTTATTAATATCATATTCACTTTGTATATCTTCCACAACAGTTGCCTTTATTGTATCTCTTATAGATTTTTTAATTGTTTTCGGTGTAATTCCGTGTTCTTCATTATATTCTTGTTGTATTTTTCTTCTTCTGTTTGTTTCGGTTATTGCCTTTTCCATAGACTCAGTTAATTCATCTGCATACATTATTACTTTTCCATCTGTATTTCTTGCGGCACGTCCAATTGTTTGTATTAAAGATCTTTCTGAACGTAAAAATCCCTCTTTATCTGCATCCAATATTGCAACAAGTGAAACTTCAGGTATATCCAATCCTTCTCTTAAAAGATTAATTCCAACTAATACATCAAATTCTCCAATTCGCAAATCTCTTATAATTTCCATTCTCTCCAAAGCCTTAGTTTCTGAATGCATATATCTTACTCTAATATCCAATCCCTTTAAATAACTTGTAAGATCTTCTGCCATTTTCTTTGTTAGAGTTGTAACAAGAACTCTTTCATTTTTTTCTGCTCGTTGTCTTATTTGCTCAATTAAATCATCAACTTGATTTTCTACAGGTCTTACTTCAATTTTTGGATCTAAAAGTCCAGTAGGTCTAATAATTTGCTCTATAATTGCATCTCCAGATTTTTCTTTTTCATAATCTGCAGGAGTAGCACTAACAAAAATACATTGATTAATTTTCTTTTCAAATTCGGAAAATTTCAGTGGTCTGTTATCATACGCAGATGGCAAACGAAACCCATAATCTATTAAAGATTTTTTTCTAGCAGCATCACCATGTTGCATTGCCCTAACTTGAGGAATTGTAACGTGTGATTCATCTATAACTAGTAAAAAATCATCTGGAAAATAGTCAATAAGTGTAAATGGTGGGCTTCCTGGTTTTCTACCGCTAATATGTCTTGAATAATTTTCAATGCCTTGACAAAAACCAGTTTCTCTTAACATCTCCATATCAAAATTAGTTCTTTCTTCTATTCTTTGTGCTTCAATTAATTTGTTATTTTCTTTAAAATATTTTATTCTTTCCTCTAACTCCTGTTCAATTGTTACAATTGCAGCATCCCTTTTTTCGTCAGTTGTAACATAATGAGAATTTGGGAAAATTGTAACGTGCATTCTTGTACCAATTGGCTTTCCTGTTAGTGGATTAATTTCAGATATTTTTTCTACTTCATCTCCCCAAAACTCTATACGTAAAGCACTTTCGTCATTATTTGATGGATATACTTCTACAATATCTCCCTTAGCACGAAAAGTTCCTCTTTTAAAATCCATCTCATTTCTTGTGTATTGCATTGTTATTAGCTTTTTTAATACTTCATTTCTTTCTTTTTTCATTCCTGGTCTTAATGATACAACCATATTTTCATAGTCTATTGGATCACCTAATCCATATATACAAGAAACTGATGAAACAATAATTACATCTTTAGATTCAAATAATGCTGCTGTTGCAGAGTGTCTTAACTTATCTATCTCATCATTTATTGCTGAATCTTTCTCAATATATGTATCTGATGATGCTATATAGGCTTCTGGCTGATAATAATCATAATAGCTAACAAAATATTCAACAGAATTTTCCGGGAAGAATTCTTTAAATTCTGAATATAATTGTCCTGCTAATGTTTTATTGTGAGCTAGAACAAGTGTTGGTTTTTGTACTTTTTCAATTACATTTGCTATAGTGAATGTTTTTCCAGAACCTGTTACACCTAGTAAAGTTTGAAATCTTTTTCCATTTTTTATTCCTTTAGATAATTCTTCTATTGCCTTAGGTTGATCTCCAGTAGGTTTATATTCAGAATGAATTTTAAACATTATTTATTTACCTTCTTTCAAAATTCTAATATATTTATATAGAAGAGCCCTCATTCACTATGAATGCGGGCTCTTGCTTTTGGCTGTGTCTTATTATTTTTTGATTTGAATTTGACAGAATTCGAACTCTTCATCCGTAAAAAATTCCATAACTTTCATCACGGCATCATATTGCGTACCACTTCCAATTGGAGATTTTTTCAAATCATCCAAAATCAGCTCAACATTGTAAAACCCATACTTGAATTTTATCATGTTGAATTGGTTAACGAACTTTAAAAAATCTCTTCTGTTGCCAATAAAAACATCGAGCAAGCTGTCGTTAGCCTGTTTGCGGAAAATGTACTCCAACCCATATCCATTGAGGTTGATGATTTCTCCGCTGTTGACTCCTACTGCCCATCCTTTACCTTTAAACTTAAAATCAGACGACGACTTTGATTTAAGCCCCAAAAGAGACTTAATTTTATTCAATACTTTTGTCATTGATTTATCCTCCGGAGATAATAAGCACAGCCCAGCTTTAAACACATTAAAGTATTAATATTATACCACATATTTTAATAAACTTCAAATTTAAGCAAATACATTTTATGTTAATTATAGTTTTCCACTTCTTTAAAAAATAATTTCTGTGGATAAAGTGGAAAACTATGTGAATAACATTCATTTAGGCATATTTTATTCACAATAAATTCACATTTTAATCATTGTTATTATATTATGGTAACCTTTTTACATTTATTTACAATAATTATGTATAACAATATTATTTATCAAATTTATTTAGTGTATTTTTTTGTACCCTTTTCTATGATTTTACGATAAAATATATAATTAATGTTATTTGTATAATCAATATCATCGGAATTCCTACTGAAAACCTTGCTTTTTGTGTTTTATGTCTAAAGGTATACATTCCAATAAGGCTTCCTATACTTCCTCCCATCACTGCAATTAAAAGAAGTGTTTTTTCAGGAGTTCTCCATTGTCCTTTTTTTGCTTTTTGCTTATCTATATACATTGATAAAAAACCTATTATATTAATTGTTATTAAATATAATATTATATTTGGTACTGTTAAATATTTTTCCATTATTCTTCTCCCTTTATTGTTTCATTTAAAATATATGCTAAATATTTAGCACTAACTAAGCACTGTTCTAAAGTATTTCCAGTTGCTCCAACTTCAATTAATGTTGCATAATTTGCTAAATGTTGATTATATCTTGAATTTCTTAACACAATTGGTTTAAATAATCCTGGATATAATTCATTAGCTTTTTCTTGAACTTTTACAGCAAATTTTAAATTTTGTTGCCAATTTGGATGAAACAATCCTCCTCCATCAGTTCCTATGACAAACATAATCTGAGCAGCATATTCATCTCCAATTTTAACGGTTGGAGCATAGGTGTTTTCACTTCCAATAGCATCTCTATGTAAATCAAAAACAATTTCTGTATTTTTCATAGATTCCAAATCTTTTGTGACAGCTTCTAAAGAACGATTATATGAACCTGTATATGCGGGATAATCATTTACTGTTTTATCGTGAAATACATTGAAGCCATAATTTTTTAATTGACTCTCTAGCTCATCACCAACTCTTGCAACAGAATAATTCAAATCTGTAGACCTATATAAACCTGTCATTGTATAATTAAATGTATCTGATGGAGTATAGCTTTCAGTAGTATGTGTATGAAAAATAATTATATCATTTTTATTTTGTAAATTAATATTTGGTGTTAATATTTCCTCTGTTAACGCATATTTAGAAGAATTTTTAATTTCAACAGAATTATATTGGTTTGTATATGTTTCAGCTAAGTTGTTTTCTCTAACAACTTCAGTTCCTACTCCTGTTTTTATTGTTGTATTAAAATTTTCTGCAGTATTTTTATTTTCAACAATTGCTTCTTCTTTTTTTTGTTCATTTGTATTCTCATCTTTTTTAGGTAAAATATTATTTTTCATTTTTAATTGACTATTTAAAATATGTTCAACAAATGAAATTTTACTAACTTTTTCAATAGAAAATTCACCTGCAATTTCACTATCTGTATTTAAATAAGAAATTGCAGGTATGGTTCTATTTAAATATTTAGTTGAAGATGTTTGACCTATAAATTTATAACTTTTTGATATGCAATATATTAGCATTACTATTACAAGCAATTTCAAAAAATATTTAAATAAATCCTTTAAATTAAATATAGCAATATTAATCATAAATTATAGAATTCCTTTAAAATATATATATTCTTTTAAAGGGATTTTATGATATTATCAATAAAAAATTTTAAACAAGAGTATGTTTATTCAATAAATTTATTTTAATCTTTTAATCAATTCATCTATATTTAATGAAATTTCTTCAATATTTCCTGTTTTCATTTCTTTTAAATTTGCTGAATTTTTTTCTAATTCATCTTCGCCAATTGTAAGTACATATTCAGTGTTTAATTTATCAGCGTGTTTAAATATTGCTTTAATGCTTCTTTGAGAAATATCTTTTTCTACATAAATGTTTGCTCTTCTTAATTCAATAGCTAATTTGTTAATAAATTCTGTTGCTCTTTCTCCAATTGAAACAAGATATAGTTTTGGATTTTTAGGTTCTAATTTAGCATTATATTTTTTATAAAGTTCAATCATTCTTTCAACTCCAAGTGCAAACCCAATAGCAGGAGTTTGTTGTCCTCCAAGTTCTTGAACTAAATCATCATACCTGCCTCCACCTAAAACAGTATATCCTTCTTTTTTAGATACAAATTCAAAAACAGTTTTTGTATAATAGTCTAAACCTCTTACAATTGTAGCATCAATTTCATATTTAATATTTAAATTGTTTAAACCTTTTTTTATTTGTTCAAAATGTTCTCTACATTCATCACATAAGTAATCTATAATTAAAGGTGCATTTTTGTTATATTCCTTGCATTTTTCTTCTTTACAATCTAAAATTCTCATAGGATTTTTTTCATATCTTGATTGACAAGTTTCACAATAATTTTGTATTTTATCACTTAAATATTCTTTTAAAACTTTATAATATTCTTTTCTGCATTCTTTACATCCAATACTGTTTATTTTTAATACTATATCAGGCAAACCTATTTCTTTTATGATTTCATTTGCCATAGTTATTATTTCTATATCAGCTAAATATGATTCTGTTCCAAAAATCTCTGCACCTATTTGATGAAATTCCCTTAATCTTCCTTTTTGTACATTTTCATATCTATACATTGACATATTATACCACATTTTAATTGGAGAAGGCATTGATGCCATTCCATTTTCTATATATGCTCTAACAATTCCTGCTGTTCCTTCAGGTCGCAAAGTTAAACTTCTTCCACCTTTATCATTAAATGTATACATTTCCTTTTGAACAACGTCTGTTGTATCTCCAACTCCTCTTAAAAATAATTCAGTATATTCAAAAACTGGCAAGCGTACTTCTTTAAATCCATAACTATTAACTATATTTTCAATTGTTTTCTCAAAATTTTGCCATATATAACTTTCTTGTGGCAATAAGTCCCTTGTTCCTTTTGGTTTTTGTATCATTTCATATATCACTCCATTAAATTTTTCTTGGTTGTAAATTAAAATAAATTGGTTCTTCATCCTTAATCATTGATGACTTTCCATGTCCTGGATAAATAATAGTTTCCTCTGGTAATATTAATAATTTATTTGTTATTGAATGCATTATTTCTTTAATATCTCCTGTTGGTAAATCTGTCCTTCCCCAAGTTCCTCTAAATAAAGTGTCTCCAGAAAAAAGTAATTTTTCTTCCTCACAATATAAACAAATTCCTCCCTTTGTGTGCCCTGGTGTATGAATAATGAGAAATTCTATATTTCCAATATGAATAATATCACCATCATCAAGCCTAGCATCTATTTCCAATACTTTTTTATGTTCTCCAACCATATCTGTTAAGCTGATTTCAGGATTTAAAATACTTTCTTTTTCATCTCTATGTGCTAGTATTTTTCCTCCCATTGCATTTTTCACCTCAACAACTCCCCCTGTGTGATCTGCATGGCAATGTGTTAAAACAATATATTTTAGATTAACATCTAATATTTTTAACATTTCAATTACTTTTTCTGCTTCACCACCTGGGTCTACTACCATTGCTTCTTTTGTTTCTTCATCTGCAACAATATAGCAATTAGTTATATGTGATGGTTCAACATATAACCTCAATCTCTTTAGTATCATATTAAACTACTACCTTTCAAAACTTATATCTTATTATTTTTTCTTTTAACCTCGTATACACTGTCAACAGTTCTTAAAGCTTTCATTAATTTATTTAACTCTTCCAAATTTGAAATTTCTACTGTTAATTCGGTAAGTGCAATTCTTTCTTTATTTGCCTTTGACTTTACAGCTACCAATGTAATTTTTGAATCTTCGGTTTTTCTTATTATGTCAGCCAATAAGCCATTTCTATCATTTGCAAAAATATCTAAATCAACATTATATTTTGATTTTACTTCATCTTGCCAATATACATCTATCATTCTATTTTCATCAGATATAAGGTCTTTTATATTAACACAATCTGCACGGTGAATTGACACACCTCTTCCTCTTGTAATGTATCCAACTATTTCATCACCTGGCAATGGATTGCAGCATTTTGACAATTTAATAAGACAATTATCAATTCCCTTTACTACAATGCCTGTTTTAGAACGTCCCTTATTAGGTTTTTTCTGAGAAAGTTCTTCAATTTTTTCTTCTATATCTTCTTCTTTATGTTCTTTTCTATATTCTTCTAATATTCTTGAAATAATTTTTCCAGCAGAAATTGCTCCAAATCCAACACTTGCATACATATCATCTAATGAATTATATTTGTATCTATCTAGTGCAACCTGCACAAATTCAGGCTTAAATAATTCTGTGTGTGTCATACCTATTCTCTTTATTTCGCGGTCTATTGCTTCTTTACCTTTTGAAATATTTTCTTCTCTTAAATTCTTTTTAAACCATTGTTGAATTTTACTCTTTGCTTGAGAGCTTTTTACAAACTTTAACCAATCTCTACTTGGTCCCTTAGATTTATCTGATGTTATAACTTCAACAATATCGCCATTACGCAATGGTGTTAAAATAGGCATCATTTTGCTATTTATTTTTGCACCAACCATTCTATGTCCAACTTCTTCATGAATATTATATGCAAAATCTATAGGATTACTTCCTTTAGGTAAGACTTTTATATCTCCCTTAGGTGTAAACACATATACCTCGTCTTCAAATAATTCTGTTTTCAAGGTATTCATAAATTCATCTGGATCTAAAGTATCTTTTTGCCATTCAAGTGTTTCTCTAAGCCATGCTAATTTATCATCTTTTACAGTTACATTTGATTTTTGTCCTTTATAATTTGCTTCTTTGTATGCCCAGTGAGCAGCAATACCAAATTCAGCTATACGATGCATATCCCATGTACGTATTTGGACTTCAAAAGGTGTTCCATTAGGGCCAATCAAAGTAGTGTGAATTGATTGATACATATTTGCCTTTGGAACTGCTATATAATCCTTAAAACGTCCCGGCATAGGAGTATATAATTCGTGAACAATTCCTAATGCTGCATAACAATCTTTTATAGAATTTACAACAATTCTAATAGCAAATAAATCATAGATTTCGTCAAGTGTTTTATTATCTCTCTTCATTTTTCTATATATACTATATAAATGCTTTGCTCTTCCTTGTATTTCATAATCGATACCTGCACGTTTTAGTTCGCTTTCAACTTGTTTTGTTATTTGATCTAAAAATTTTAATCTTTGTTCTCTTTTTTTATCTAGGCCTTGAACAATTTCGAAATACTCATCAGGATATAAATATCTAAATGATAAGTCTTCAAGTTCCCATTTTAAAGAATAAATACCAAGACGGTTTGCAAGTGGTGCATATAAGTCCATTGTTTCTTTTGCATTAGCAATTTGTCTTTCACTTGACAAATACTTTAATGTTCTCATATTATGAAGTCTATCAGCTAACTTTATTAATATAACACGTATATCTTTGCCCATTGCCAAAAACATTTTACGATAATCTTCTACCTGTTGTTCTTGTGCTGTTGTATATTGTAATTTATTAAGTTTTGTCACACCTGAAACCATGTCAGCTACAGAAGAGCCAAATTGTTTTTCAATATCTTCAATTGTTACTGGGGTATCTTCAACAACATCGTGTAAAAGAGCTGCACAAATCGTTTCTTCATCCATTCCTAAATCAGCTAATATATAGGCAACTTGTAGAGGATGTATAATATATGGCTCACCAGATTTTCTTAGTTGATCTCCATGCTCTCTATTTGCTAAATTATATGCCTTTTTTATAACATCAACATTTGCGTTTTTATTTTTTTCTAAAACTTTTTGAATTACATCTTCAATCGTATAATTTTTTGTTTTTGACATATACATTCCCCCTTATATTGATTTTCGTATATCCTTTATGTTTAATTGAATATTTTCTTTATTATTAAATGAATTTATTTCCATGACACAAGCCACGTCAACTTTATCGCCCATTCGGTAATCTTCTACTAGACTTCCCATATCGAATCCAATGCCATCAATCCACATATTTCCATCTTTTAGAGTCACTTTTAAATGTTTTCCATCTGATAATGAACGGATTGAATCTATTTTTAATCCTTTATATTCAAAAATTGGCATTTTATTCGCTTCACCAAACGGTTCTAATATGCTTAACTGGTTAATTGTTTCTATATTTAAATTTGAAATATTTATTTGTGCATCAATATTAATAACTGGTTTTATATCATCTAGATGACTTTCTTTTACTACCTCTTCAAAAGCCTTTTTAAAATTATCAAATTCGCTTTGCAATAAGCTTAAGCCAACTGCCATTTCATGTCCACCATATTTTTCTAAGTACTGGCTTGTTTTTCCAAGAGCTTCATGTAAGTCCAATCCTAAGATACTTCTTCCAGAACCATTTCCAATTCCATCTTCAAACCCAATTAAAATAGTTGGCTTATAAAACATCTCCGTAATTTTTGATGCTACAATTCCAATTACACCATGATGCCAGTTTTCTCCACCCAATACAATTGCACTTTTTTCATTTACGTTTTCTTTACTTAATTGGTTTAATGCTTCATTTAAAATTCTTTTTTCAGTATTTTGTCTTTCAATATTATAATCATTTAAGCTCTTTGTTATTTGAGTTGCTTCTACTATGTTATTTGTTAAAAACAATTGAAGTGCTTGCTCTGCGTGTCCCATTCTTCCGCACGCATTAATTCTTGGTGCTATGCCAAAAGAAATAGCATTTGAATCTATTTTTTTATATTTTGATGATTTTAATAGTTCTTTTAGTCCTATATTTTTAGTTACTTCTACAAGCCTTAATCCTAAGCTTGCAATAACTCTATTTTCATCTACTAATGGAACTATATCAGAAATAGTACCTATACATACTAAATCTAGATACTTTAAAAATTCCTTTTCTTCTAATTTCATTTTTATTGACAGAGCCTGTATCAGCTTAAATACAACCCCTACTCCTGCTAAACCTCTAAATGGATAACCGCTATCATGGCGTTTTGGGTTTACAACTGCAAATGCATTTGGTATTTTATTAGATGGTTCATGATGGTCAGTTATAATAGTTTCTATACCTAGTTTATTCGCATATTCAATCTCGTCATTTCCTGAAATACCACAATCTACTGTAATCATTAAAGTATATTTTTCACTTGATATTTTATCTAGGGCATTTTCGTTTAGCCCATATCCTTCTTCCAACCTATTTGGAATATAATATCCAACATCTAATCCTCTTTCATTTAGGAACTTTTTTAAAACACTAATGCTTGTTATTCCATCTACATCATAATCTCCATAAATGACAACTTTTTCTTTTTTATTTATAGCTTCTACAATTCTTTCTGTTGCAATATCCATATCTTTTAAAAGGAATGGATTATAAAAATCGTTTCTAGTTGGATTTAAAAAAACTTTGACTTGTTCATCATCAATGATATTTCTATTAACTAATACCTTTGCAACTAATTCAGATATATTAAATTTATTTTTTAAATATTTGACTTTATCATTATCTTGCTTATAATACTCCCATTTTTTATTCATTAAATTCTCCTTTTTTCACTTTAGGTATATTCTACAACATTTTTATATATTTTTAAACATTTATTTAAATTTTTTATTGAATAAATACGAAAAGTCAAAAATCTTTTATTTAGGTTGTGTTAAGGGGGCTTGCATTTGCAAGCCCCCCGAGTTTTACTTTAATCTGTTAATTAGGTTATTTGCTTTGTCCATCATCTCATCATGTTTTTGCTTCAATTCGCCCCATTTTGGACTTTTGAGCGACTCTTCATCTTGTAAAACTATTTGCCAGTTGTACGTTTCTGCCCTCACAAACTTCTGCAACAGCTCTGGTGATACACCGTCTTTTGTGTATCCTGTTGCATCAACTATCTGTTTGGCATCAATTGCAATATCTGCCAAATCGTGTCTGCCGGTTTTAATCAGATATTCTTGTTCATCTGCCACCTGCTCGCACATATCTTTTTCCCATTTAATCACCTGCTCCACGACCTGTGCTTGTTCTTGTTTCGACATTGCCTCGTTTTTTGAGTTTCCACTAAAGTTGCCGACCCCAATGCTAATAAGAATCAGCGAAAAAAGGCAAACAACCATAATGAACGCAAAAAAGACCTTCAACGACCGGCTTATAATGCTCATAGCAAATCCCTCCTCGATTTTAAGAGCAAAATCCAAATCTAAATAATCATGCAGAAATTATATCATTTTATGTAAATTATGTCAAGAAATCATAACATTGTTTTTTTTTAAAAAAGCCTGTTTTAAAAATGTTCCCATAGAAATAATAATCTATAACAACATTTATAAAACAGGCTTTTTTTATCTTAATACATCTTTTACAGCATCACCAATGATTTTGTTAACATCAGCTAATAAAACATTGAATCTTACTTCTGTGTCAAAATATTTTTTTATTTCTTTATTATCTAATAAAATGTTATATAATTCATGTAGTTTTTTCATTTTCTCTTCATCTTGCTTTTCTCCCTGTATTTCTAGCAATTGAGTTTCATATCTAATCTTTTCAAATTCCTCTACTTTGTCTTTTAAATCAGGATTTGCATATACAATATCCTTCATTTCTTTGTATTCTTTATATTCTCTGCTTTCCTTTAATTGTCTAGCTAAATCATTTGCTGTATCATAAACTGTCATAATAATGTATCCATCCTTTCACTTTAAGCATATGCTTGACGTTTCTTAAATCCTAATAGACTTGTAATTTCAGCCTCATTGTTTTTAGCTTTTCTAGTCTTTTTTGCTTTTTCTTGTTGTATTTGTTTTGCTTGTCTTTCTGCCATTGTCTCACAAATAGCCTTTTGATAAGCAAAATATGTATCTTGTGCAATTTTTGTCCAATTATATTCATTCTTAACTTTTATTTTTGCATTTTTTGTAACTTTACTACAAAGCTGAGGATCAAATAACAATGTCAAAATAGAATCAGCTAATGAATTTGGGTTTCCAGCATAACTTTTCATTCCATTTACACCATGTTCAATTATTTCATTTAAACCTCCAACATCTGAAACAACTGTTGGAACACCAGCTAACATTGCTTCTAATGCAACAATTCCAAATGGTTCATAAGTACTTGGAAATACAGATATATCAGCTGCTTTATACATTTTGCATACTTGTTTTGAATTTAAGTAGCCCGTAAAATAAACTTTATTGCTTATTCCCATATGTTCAACTTGTGCTTTTAGTTCATCCATCATTCCGCCCTTACCTGCAATAATTAATTTTGCATCATGATAATTTGCAAGTATTTTTGGCATAGCAGAAATCAAATTTTGAACACCTTTTTCGTACACAAGTCTGCCCATAAATAATATTATTTTTTCATTGTCCATTGCATATTGTCTTCTGAAATCATAGTCTCTTTCAACACCGTTAAAATTTGTTAAATTTATTCCATTTGGAACTACGTTTATTTTTTCAAAAGGTAATCCAAATAATCTTTGCAACTCATTTTTCATATAATTGCTATTTACCAACACTTCTGAAGCTTCATAAGTTAATAACCATTCTGTATCGTTTATATAACGTTGAACTTCATCATGTATTCCAGAATTTCTTCCAGCTTCTGTAGCATGTATTGTAGCTACAATAGGAATATTGTATGAATTTTTTAATGTTTTTGCAGCATAAGCCACAAGCCAATCGTGAGCATGAATAACGTCAAATGCACCATCTTTTGCCATAACTTCATTTGATTTTGCAATTAGATTAAAATTCAATTGCATTATCCAATCAATAAAATTATTAGGGTTAATCATATAATTTCCGACTCTATAAACTTTTACACCCTTATCATCTTCAAAATCTGGCAAATTTCCATCTTTATATGTTACAACAGTAACATCATGTCCATCCTTTATTAGTCTATGTGATAAATCATGCACTACTCTAGCAATTCCACCTACTATTCTTGGTGGATATTCCCATGTTAACATTAAAATTCTCATACAAACAATACTCCTCGTATAATATGTTTATAAGGTTTATTTAATATAAATTTTATAAAC
>CAZAZX010000007.1:0-78614 GCA_964489885.1 uncultured Lachnospiraceae bacterium
AAGCATTTTTAATGCTTACATGATTTTTTATTATTTGAAAGTGTTTAAAACCCGTAAAAATAAGGACCATACTAGCAATTAGCTTTTTCATTACCTGTCCTCCTTTTATTAACCTCAAACTTTATCTCCTTTTTTCATTTATACCATATATCATACAATAATATGGTTAAAATATCAAGCTTTAAACTAAGAAAAAATTATTTTTTTATGGCTGTAAATTGTAAAAATGTTCTAAAAGCAATTTTTTTATTAAATTTTTCATAATGTATTGACTTTTTTTCGTAAATTAGAATATAATAAAAGTAGAGAATAAGTAACCGCAGATATGTGGTTACCAAAAAATGTTTAGATAACTACACATCGCTACGTGAAAGCAAATGTGTAGTTTTTTATTTTATATGACTTTTAACCCATTGTATGTATATAATACATAGCAAGGCTAAATTAATTGTTATTGAAATCATTAAACCTATTACCAGAAGTATAAATATCTCTAACATAGCCTCACCCCCTAACTCTTGATTAGCAATCAAGGTCGAAAGGGTAACTAACACATCTACTTAACTTAATCTCTACTTCAACTATTTTAAGCTAAATTTTCCTAAAAGTCTATATTATTTCACAATTTATTTCATCTTTCAATTATCAAAAATCCTCCGTCCCAAATTGTAAATTATCAATTAAATTAACAAGGTGTATTGATGCTTCTGGAAGCTTCACAATCAAAAATAAGAAGTTTCAAATATTAGATAATAAAATTATGCCAAAAGCAAAAGTAAATGTCTATATGAGTCAAAAAATCGGTATTATTGCCGAATACAATAATACCAAATATAAAGTTGTATGTTCTGATAATTTACCAAATGTTTACAAAAACAAAACTGCTGATAAATTTTTTCAAGAACATTTTCAAGAAGTTCAGTCTTTTGCATTATCTTTATTAGTTTACAACGCAAAAGAAAAAGAACCTTTGCTAGTTACATCTTAACATAAAGATGAGCCACATTCAAGTGGCTCACTATGACATAATTAAAAAATAATTTCAATAATTTTTTATGACATTATTAAAAGTTATTGACACTACTTTTAGTATAAAAAATGCTTATTTTTAAACTTTAATCTTACAATTTATTTTAGTTTTACATTTTTTATTTTACTTTTATAATTCACCTATTAAATTTAATCAATTAATGTGATTTTTGCATATCCATTTCCTTCTTTTGCATAATCAGATATTGGGCTATTTGATGAATTTGTAACTGAAATGGTTTTGGTTCCTTCTTCTGTTGATGTACTAACATTATATCCAGCCATATGTTTATTTTTTAATATTGAATTTCCAATATAACCAGAACCTCCGCCTGCTCCATATTCTCCTGCTTTGCCACCATAAAATCCACTGCCTCCGTCCTGCCTCATCTAAAGTATTGCCTTCACCATTTCCAAATAATGATGCATCTCCACTTTGTGCACCACCATTACTATGATATGCACTTCCTCCACCAGCTCTATATACTTCTGTAGAATCAGCTCCAATATAGCCTCCTCCATTTCCGCCTCTTCCTATATTAAGCCAGTTATTTGCATGATTATAATATGTTGCTCCTCCGGCCTGCTCCTGCAACAATTAAAATATTGTTTAAATCCGTTAATTGTTTCAACAATCCTGACACAAGTGAAATGTCTGTTGCTCCGCCACCTGCTCCATAGGATTCTGCAATATCTGCTTCTCCATCAGATCCTCTTGCAATCCCTCCTCCATTATATGCCATAGTTGAAGTAGAATATCCTCCTTCTGTTGTACTTCCTTGCTGTCCAACATTTATATAAAAGTCTTTTGGCTCTGATAATTCAATGGTTCCATCTGAATATCCTCCATAACCACCTAAATAACATGTATCTCTATTATATGAATATGCATTTCCTCCTTGTGCACCCCAAACTTCTAATCTATATTTGCCTGGTAATAAACTTATTTTTTCTTCTTTTCCTGTATAATCAAAAGATATATCCTTTTCATTTGTTAAAGAATTTTGGGATATATATTCTGTTGGATCTCCATTTTTATTTGTTATAAGAACATGTAAATAAAGATCTCCTGAAGGTGCTGTTTCTTCACTTTCAGTCAATGTTTTCGTTATGTTATTTTTATATTTTTCAATATTATTTCCTATTGGCTTATTACTATTTGTATATGTATACTTACATTTATTGAAATCAATTCTCGATTTATCTTTATCATCTATTTTAATTTTTATTTTTACAGCAAATGGACAAATTGATTTTTCAAATTGAATCTCCAATTTTGGAGATTCACCTGAAAAATCTTCTATAGAATCTGAATATGAATTAAGTAAAATATTTTCTTTATCTTCTGAATTTGTATATATTTTTTGGGCTAGTTTTAAGTTTTTTAATAATCCATTATTTTTTAATTCTATTATTGTAACTCCTGCTAAAATAATTAAGATTATTATTGTGATAACTAGTGCAACTAATGTGATACCTCTCTTTGTTTTTCCTTTCATTCTATTACCCCTATCTTTACCTTTACCAGTGCTTAGTATGTATTCTCTGCATATCATTTTTAACTTTACACTTTTTTATATTTTACCAAATATATTTTTTTTTTGCCAATGTAAAGTATCTATATATATATATATATATATATACATCCACAAGGGTTTGAGGGTTTTGTTAAGTTTTTGTTACAATTGTTTTACATTTGTATTTTAATAAATACATTTTTTTAATTAATCATAACAATGATGTCATATAAATTGGTAAATACAAAATATTATTTTCTTCTTTTAAATCTGATGGATGAATTATTATTGATTGACCTAAATAATCTCTATATTTTTTTCTAAATTTTTCTAATGAAGAATATGTGTAATTCTTTCCAGATTTTACTTCAATAGGTATAATATTGTGCCTTGACGTTGTATTTGCCTTTGCAATTAAAAAGTCAATTTCCATAGTTTCTGATGAGTCATTTCTATTATTGTTTGAAAAAAAGTATAATTTTTTTCCATTAGTTGCTAGCATTTGAGAAACAACATTTTCAATAATCATTCCTTCATTAAAGCTTAATTTATCAAATAATATTTTCTTATATATTTCTTCATCAACTAATCCCCTTTCATCAAATGCCATAGACAATAGTAGCCCAGCATCAAATAAGTAACATTTGAATAGGCTTGAATCCATATTAAGTTTTAAACCTATATTTGGGGCTGTTGTATTATATGCCATATTAACTATTCCAGCATCCTCAAGCCAATAAAACGCACCATAGTATTCTCTATATCTTGCATTTACATCTATTTTAGATAAGTTAAATTTTTTTTCATGTTTTTGCAATTGTGATGGGATTTCATCAAATATTTGTCCAACTTTTAAACTTACTTCGTCTGCAAATTTTCTAATATCTTCTCTATATAATTGTAAAATATCTCTTTTTATCATATCAACTTTTTCAAAGTCCCTTGATTCAGAATATTCTTTTACTGCTTGTGGTAATCCACCAACAATTAAATATTCCTTAAAATAATCCATAGCTTTTCTGTGTAATAATTGACCTAAAGGCTTTTTGTCTTTATAACACTGTCTTATAAAATCCATAAGTGTATCATTTCCCATTGCCCACATAAATTCTTCAAAATCCATTGGATACATTTTTATAGTATGTTCTTCAGACGGAATTAATATATCTTTTACATTTTTCTTTATTGATATTAAAGAACCTGTTTCAATATAATCATACCTTCCATCAGCTACCAAATGCTTTATAGCTGATCTCGCTCTTGGACAAAATTGTACTTCATCAAATATAAATAATGTATCTCTTTTGTACAATTTTGTTCCAAAATATTCTGATAAATAAGTAAAAAGATAATCTAAATTATCTAAATAATTATCAAATAAATCTTTTACAGATTGTGAAACTTTTGAAAAATCAATTAAAATATATGTTTTGTAATTATTTTTTGCAAACATTTCTGCAATGTAACTTTTACCAACGCGTCTTGCACCATCAATTAAAATAGCTGTTTTACCATTACTGTTTTTTTTCCATTTAACTAATTCATCATACACTTTTCTTTTCATCAGTTATCCTCCATATAAAAATATTTTCATTTTATATTGTTTAACAAATTACTTAATACTATTTATATGCTATCACGAAATCAAAGATTTTTCAATGTCAAATTATCACGAAATCAATAATTTTGCACTAGCAAATCTAATTATGTATAGAATTTTAGTATAAATAATAGGCAAAAAATTAAGTGCATACGTGGAACTTTCTCACTTATATGCACTTTTAATGATATTATATATTGTATCAAAAGTTATTTTTAACTTATTTATAAATTCAATTAGAATAATAAACCTCCGTCTATGTAATTTCTGCCAGCATAATATATATGTGCGACATAAACTATTTTTTCTGGTTCATCTATGGTATATAGAATAACATAGTTTTTTACAACCATTTTTCTATATTGTCGTTCTGCTCTATCTGTTTTTTCTATCTCAATACACATTCGCTGAGATTTTTCTAATAAAAGGACATTATACATTACTTTTTCTCTTAATCTATTTGAGGCATCTATATTTTTTAATTTATTAGAAATATAGTCGCATATTCCTTCAAACTCATCTAAAAATTCATTTGCCAATTTTACACTATATTCCATACTTTTCTTTCCATTCTTTAAAAACTTCTCTTGCATCCCTTACTCTACCATTTTTTATATCATCTTCCGCCTTTAATAGATGTTTTTCTATATCTGTTTTTAATAATTTTTCTCTATATTCTTCCATTTTCATAATTACAATGTCATTGTTATTCATAGTAACAACCATTTCTCCATTTTGGTTAACTGCTGTTTTCAAATCTTGTATATTTGTTACTTGTATCATATCAATACACCTCTCTTTTCTGTACTATTTATAGTATAGCATAAATTTTAATTTTTTTATACACTTTTAAAACTTATTCTGTGGACAAGGGGACGGTTCTCTTGTCCACGACTGTTACAGAAAGAAACTAGGCTCTTTGCACATTTTATTTTGAATAAAACTATGGACAAGAGAACCGTCCCCTTGTCCAATAATTAGTTGACAATATTCGAGTTTATTGTATAATTAGCATAAAGAGAGGTTATGCTGATGTTCTCATTTATAAAAAAATTGATAAACATTATAATGATTACAATATTATTAATAATTGCATATTATGGATATTCAGGATATAAAATGTACAAAGAAGCTATTTCAAAAATTAGTTTAAATGATAAAGTTTTAGAAATTAAATCAAATGAAAACTATACTAAGCTATCTGATATTTCAACTACATACAAAGATGCTCTAATTTCTATAGAAGACCATCGTTTTTATGAACATCATGGTATTGATTTAATTTCTATTGCTAGAGCAATATTTATAAATATTCAAGATAAAGAATTTGAGCAAGGTGGAAGTACAATAACACAGCAACTAAGCAAAAATCTGTATTTCTCCCAATCTAAAAGGATAGAAAGAAAATTTGCAGAACTTTTTGTCACTTATGACCTAGAAAAAAATTACTCAAAAGATGAAATATTGGAACTTTATATTAACACAATGTACTTCGGAAATGGATATTATGGAATTAAACAAGCTACAGAAGGCTATTTTCATAAACAACCATCTGAACTTGATAAATATGAAGCAACTTTGCTTGCTGGAATTACAAATGCACCAAGTATATATTCATCAGAAAAAAATAAAGACTTAGCTACACAACGACAAAAATTAGTTTTAAATGCAATGGTCAAATATAATAAAATAAATCAGGATGAAGCAGATAAAATTTTAGAATAATTTAATTCACAATAAATATTTCATTTACTAAAAAATATTATCAAGAAACTTTTATTTTTACATATAATTTTACGAGGTGATTTTATTTATGTTAGATGGTAAATACAATGTTAATTTAAATACTCCAATTGGTCCTATTGATGGAACTATTTCTTTAAATGCAAATGGAAACAATGTTCAAGGAATAATTGAAATAATGGGAATGAAAAGTAAATTTTATGGTGTTAAAATTGCAAATGATAAGTGTGAATTTAATGGAAACTTAGACACACCTCTAGGAAAATTTAACTATGATGCAACCTGCACTGTTTTTAATGATAATTTAGAGTTAACTGCAAAAACACCTCAAGGTAATTTAAAAATAAACGGAAAAAGAATTAAATAAATTAAAAAAAGTGGACATAAGAGATAAAGCCTTCTCCTATGTCCACATTTTTTAATTAAATATTATCTGTTACCATTGGTAAAATTTGTTTCTTTCTTGAAACAACACCTTTTGCAAATACTTTGTTGTCTTTTAATTCATATTGTTTTTCTACAATATCTTTTCTGTCTCCTAATACTAATAATTCAGAATCACCATTTAAAATATCTGTAATAGCAAATACAAATAAATCTAAGTTTTTATCTTTGATTGTATTATTAATTGCAGCTTGAATCTTATCTTCTCTTGATAAAACATCAGGAATACTTACTGTATTAACTTGTGCAATTGTAAATTTAACTCCATCAACATCAAAATCTTTAGCATCTAAGCTAATTAATTTTTCTTCTGATAAATCAGATAAATCAGTTCCTGCTTTTAGCATTTCTAATCCGTATTCTTGAATGTCAACACCAGCAATTTTTTCAAGTTCTTTAGCAACTTTTTTGTCTTCTTCAGTACATGTTGGTGATTTAAATAATAATGTATCTGAAGCAATTGAACTTAACATTAAACTTGCTGTTTCTTTATCAATTTTAACATTATTCATATTGTACAATTTATACATTAATGTACCAGTTGCTCCAACTGGTTCTGCAAAATAATTAACAGGTTCATCTGTTTGGAAATTAGAAATACGGTGATGGTCAACAACCATTTTAATATGTGCATCTTCTATTCCATCAGCACTTTGTCCAAACTCATTATGGTCAACCATAATAATATCGCTTCCTGGTTGTATTTTATCAACCATACGTGGAGGCTCAATATTAAAATGCTTAAAAGCATAGGCTGTTTCTTTATTTAATTCTCCAAGTCTAACAGCTTCAACATTTTCTCCTAATTGTTTTCTCAAGTTTGCCATTACAACTGATGAACAAATTGAATCTGTATCAGGGTTTTTATGTCCAAATACAAATGTCTTATTTAAATTATCCATAACATCATCTCTTTTCTTTTTCTTCTAACATTAATATTATAACATATTTTGGATGAAAAATAAATACAATTATGTAAAATTATGTCTATTTAGATATTTTTAAGACCTTATATTTGATTACTCCTGCAGGTGCATTAACTTCAACTATTTGATTCTTTTTTGCTCCAATTAAAGCCATTCCAATTGGAGATTCATTTGATATTTTATTTTGAGTTAAGTCAACTTCAGTTGATCCAACTATAGTATATTCTAATTCATCATTATATTCCATATCTAAAATTTTAACCTTATTGCCAACTTGAACTGTATTTGTATCAATTGCTGACTCATCTACAATTTTAGCAAATCTGACTTTGTTTTCTAATTCGGCAATTTTTATTTCATTTGCTGCTTGAGCATTTTTTGCTTCATCATATTCTGAATTTTCAGATAAATCTCCAAACCCAAGAGCAACTCTTATTCTTTCGGAAATTTCAGCTCTTTTTTCAGTTTTTAAATATTCTAATTCCTTTTCTAGATTATCATATCCTTCTTGAGTTAATAATACTTCTTTCTCTTCCATAATCAATTACCTCTCTTTATAGTTAATTTTAATTGCCATATAATATTAAGGCAATTTTTAGATTTTGTCAATATTAATACGCAAAATATTATATGTACCTGACTTTGACTTTAAATATATTTATTGTTTATTAATTTAATTTTTATTTTTTCATATTTTAATGCTTTTCTTGCATTATGCAAATTTTTTTCTTTTAGTATTTTGGCCTCATATATCTCTTTTAATGAAAATTCATTGTTAAACATAATTTCATTAAAATCTAATTTTGAATCATAATTTGTTAGGATTTCATAATTATTATAATTAAACCCAGAAAAATTTTTTGAATATATTTTTGCATTTTTATTAATATTAATTATTGTTGCATTATTATTAATTTTATATTTATTTATTAGTTCTTCTGGGAAGTCAATATTGTAAATGATATCTGCATCCTGTAATATTTTTCTTTTATTATTTGATATTCTTATGATAATACCAAACTTTTCTCTAACTTTATTTTCAAGTTTCTTAAATTTATTAATATTATTTGTAACAATAACAATTTCCTTAACTTTATCTGCCAATATCATTATATTATCTTGAAAATTTTTATTAAAATCATTTATAAGTATTGTCAATTTTATGTCATTTAAATTTCTTTTTTGTTTATCTGCTATATACTTTATAGCATCCAGAAACATAATTTCAAATAAGTATTTTCCGTTAATTATATTTAAGTTTTCCGAATTTAAAACATTTATTAATTTTTCGTCATTTTTTAGGCTTTTTGAAATAACTACATAATTAACACTTAAATCATACAAAATATTAATAATTCTTTTATATAAAATTCTATTATATAGATAAGTTCTATATCTTGGTAAAATTAAAATATAGTCATCTTGAAATTTAGTTAAAGTGGTAATTCCAAATAAATTCCTGTAAAATTTTTGAAAAAAATTATATTTCCATTTGTCTAACTGTTGTAAATAACAAATATGAATATTATCACCTGCTTGCAAAATAATTTCACTATATTATATTGCTTAAGCAAATGAAATATTCATATTCATTTTTATGACATTTAAAATTTATATTACTTTTTCTCTTCTTTAATATCAATTTTTATATGAACGTCTTGAAGTTGCTGTTTTGTTACTCTTCCAGGTGCACCCATTAATAAATCCTGTGCTTTACTGTTCATTGGAAATGCGATAACATCTCTTATATTATCTGCTTTCTTTAACATCATTATGATTCTATCAATTCCAGGTGCTATACCAGCATGAGGTGGCGCTCCATAATGGAATGCATTAAATAATGCAGGGAATTTTTCTTCTATTACTTCTTTTGTATAACCAGCAATTTCAAAAGCTTTAATCATAATTTCTGGGTCATGATTTCTTACAGCTCCTGAAGACAACTCAATACCATTACATACTATATCATATTGATAAGCCAATATATCTAATGGTTCTTTATTATTTAATGCATCAATGCCTCCTTGTGGCATTGAAAATGGATTATGGCAAAAATCAAGCTTACCTTCATCATTTAATTCATACATTGGAAAATCAACTATCCAACAAAATTTATATATATTTTCATCTATTAATTTTAATCTTTTTCCTAACTCTAGCCTAATTTGACCTGCTAACTTTTGAGCAATTACCTTTGTTTCAGCAATGAAGAACAAAGCATCTCCAGCATTTGCGCCAATTTGTTGTAACATTTTTTCTGTTGATTCTGGGTCTATAAATTTAGCAATTGGTCCTTGCAATGTTCTATCATCATTAACTTTAAGCCATGCCAATCCCTTTGCCTTACATTCTTGAATTGCAAATTCAGTCATTTGTTCAAAAAACGTTCTTGAATTTTCTGCACCATTTGGCACATTTATAATCTTAACAGTTTTGTTCTTAAAAGCCTTAAAGTCTAGGTTCTCAAAAATATTTGTTACATCTTGTATTATTAATGGATTTCTTAAATCTGGTTTATCTGATCCATATTTTTCCATTGCTTCTGTATATGCTATTCTAGGGAAAGGATATTGTGCAACTTTAGTATCTGAAAATTCGCTAAAAACATTATACATTACTTCTTCCATTACAGAAAAAACATCTTCTTGTGTAGCAAAAGACATTTCCATATCCAATTGATAAAACTCTCCTGGTGCCCTGTCTGCTCTAGCATCCTCATCTCTGAAACAAGGTGCAATTTGAAAATACTTGTCAATTCCAGATACCATTAGCAATTGCTTAAATTGTTGTGGTGCCTGTGGCAATGCATAAAATTTTCCTGGATGAACTCTGCTTGGTATCAAATAATCTCTTGCTCCTTCTGGTGAAGAACTTGTAAGTATTGGTGTCTGTACCTCCAAAAATCCTCTTTCAATCATTTGATTTCTAATATATTGTATTACTTTTGCTCTAAATTCTATATTCTTTCTTACATTATCATTTCTTAAATCAAGGAATCTATACTGAAGTCTTAAATCTTCTCTTACATCTTTTCCAGCATTAATTTCAAAAGGCAAATTCTTTGTTCTTTTTCCGAGAATTTTTACATCTTCTGCAAATAATTCTACAGTTCCTGTTTCTATATTTAAGTTTACTGTTTCTTCATCTCTTTTTCTAACAGTGCCTAAAACTGAAATAGTAGACTCATTAGGAATTTTTGATGCTTTATCTACTAATTCATTGTTTCCTGAAAAAACAACTTGAGTTATTCCATATTGGTCACGCAAATCTATAAAAACTACTCCTCCTAAATCCCTTACAACTTGCACCCAACCTGCAAGTCTAATTTTTTCTCCAACATTTTTTTCTCTGATTTCTGAGCAATTATGATCTCTATATTCGTTCATAACTAAATTCCCCTTTCGTCTACTTATTAAATATAATTTTATTTACTTCATTCCAAACATTATCATCTTGTCTATCTAATTCCCAAAAGGCCACACCTGCTACACTATAATCTTTTGCCAAATTCAACTTTTCGCCAATTGATTTTAAATCTTCTATCCACATTTTTTTTGTATTTCCATCTTGAGTATATTCAACATAGTTTTGTCTTACATCTGATAGCCATGTTTTTTGAATATCTACCGGAATTGTTGTATCTACATCTTTCATATTTACAGTTTCTGTTTTTACCTTTCCACTTGCATCTTCTGTCCATAATCTTGTATAGAAAGGAATTCCTAATATCAATTTTTCTTTAGCTACTCCCTCTTGTCCTAAAAATTTATCTAAATTAGTTTTTACCCAATTGTATCCAGCAGTTGTACCAGCTTTTGTACTACTTGCAGGAGTTTGGTCATAAGCCATAAAAACTAAATAATCAGAATTGTCTGTAATTACATTTCTGTCAAAACATTGTGACCAAGTTTCGCCACCATCAGGTGCTGTAACATCTACAGACAAAGTTGCATTTACACTCTTTAATCTCGGGTATAATTCAATAATAAATCTTGAAAACATATCTTTGTCATTTTTATACATATTTTCAAAATCAATATTAATTCCATCTAAATCATAAGCATCTACATAATTTAAAATACTTTCTATAACTTCCTGTCTTAAGTTATAATCATTTAATATTTCACTTGTTGTTTCTATCATTGAGTCATTTGCAACCATTGGCCAAACTTTATAATTATTTTGTTTTGCCCAATTTACATATTCTTTTCCAACTCCACCATCTGCTTTATCAATGATTTCTCCCTTTCCTAATTTTTTAAGTACAAAAAATGATGGTGAAATAACATTAATTCCTGGTATCGTTGTACCCTGTCTTTGTGGAACAGTTGCATATTCTGAATAGTAATCCCATACCAAGCTTACTTTTTCCTTATTATTATTTACTTTCTCTCCTTCTCTTACATAGCTTTTATTTGTTATATATTTTTCCTTTATATATCCGATTCTTCCACTATTTGTTCTAATTTTTGCCCAACCATCATTAGTTGAGATTAGCACAAATTTATCTCCAGGACTTACTTTTTCAATTGTTCTTGATAATTTTTTTGCCTTTATTTTAACAGATGTTTTTTTAGTTGTTTCTGCTTGAATTTGTTCTCTATCTAAAGAATCTATTAATATAATATTGGTATCCTGTTTATTTTGGATATCTATATTATATACATCTTTCATATCAGAAATTGGAAAATAAACGTCATCATCTCTTTGCATAATTTTTCCCTTAATATCTGAACTTATTCCATTTATAGTAATTTTATTTTCTCCAACTTTAATCGTTGCTTCTTTATTTTGAGATGTAGTAATATATTGGTCATACTTACTATCATAATATAAATATTTATCAAAAAAATTAGATATATCACTTTCTGAAAGATAGATTATATTGTTTTCAACTATAACTTCATTTTTTAATCTTTGACTTGTTGTAACATCTTTGTTATTAATTATTAATGTTTCACCTACATTTTTATTCGGCAAGATATAATCTGGTGCAACAGCAAAAATTGTTGCAACTAATCCTAGTGCGATTAAAGTAATCAAAATATTTCTTACAAATTTAAGTTTAGACACCTTTTGTTCATTCATTCTTTTTCCTCTTTTCATCGTACAAACCCCTTAAATTACAATATACAATAATATATCACAATAATGGACTTGTTTCAATCATTTTTATAAAATTATCTACGGAAATAAGGATTTTAACTTAATGGTCTTTGTGTTTATTAATTTAAAAAACTCCAGCTAAAAAAGCTGAAGTTTTTTAATTATATATTCATTTCAATAAACATTAGTTATTGTGTTCTCCACGTCCTTCTGGTAATGCGTTTGGCAAGTCTAACTTAATTCTAATTTTAAATAAATAAGAAAATGTCTTTACTAATTTAGATTGTTTAATTTTCTCCCAGAATCCAGATTTTGGCTTAACATCAATTCTTGTTTCTTGTAGATAATTATCGTCTGTATCTATTTCAACAGTTGAACTTTCTTCATCCATAACATCTGTTGGTTCAGGAATTGCTTTTAACGCCTCTGCTACTTCAATTCCAATATAGCTTAATGCTTTAGATCTGTCTTCTATTCTTTCCATATCTATTTCTATATGAAGATTAGATTCCAAGTTAGAGATTCTAGCTTCTATTACTTTAACTGCGTTCTTGTAATTTTCAGAATTCTTTGTTCTACATCTTCCAATTAAAGATAGTGTATCAATTATATCTTCTGGATAATCGTCACAAATATCCTTAATTCTTTCTTTCCAATCTTTATCTTTTCTTTCTACGACTTGTAAAACGTCTCTTAATTGAGCTGCAAGAGCAATATTTGCTTCTCTTTGTCTGATTAATTCTTCTATCTGTTTTGTATTTGCTTCAAATTGATCTGTTGCATATTCAACCAAACCATAAGCAGCCTTATAAACACTTTTAGGGAAGTTTTTCTTTTTTGGATACTCTACTAAATACATTTTTATTGATTCAATCAAATCTTTAAAATATGTATCTTCTTCCAATTGAACAATTTGCTTTTTACTATTAGGATTAATAATTTTTTGCACCTTGTCAATGTTTGATAAAATCTTCTCTTCAGTGATTACCATTTTCACGTTTACTATGCCTGACTTAGTAAATAATGACATGTAAACCTTCCCTCCTTTATCCTCTGTAAGGTATTGTTTCCGCTACGATTATTATACATTTTTTTAGCAAAAACTACAATAGGATTTGACAATTTTTTTATAACATATTTGTAACAATTGTATTACAAACATATTACAATAGTCAAGGTTTTTTTAACATTTTTTCATAAAATAATAGCAAAAGCCATATTTGCATTGTAAACACAGCTTTTGCTTATTTCCGTAAGTTTTATTTTATGTCCTTCCTATACTTTAAATACAGAATTCCTAATCCTAATGTCAAAATTGATATAATAATCATTATATTATTTTTACCAGCATATGGTAATTCTGTAGAACTCATTTTTTTGCTTTCTTCGATTACTTTATTACTTTTGTTTAACTCGTCTTCTAATTGTTTTATAACATTACTCTCTTCATTTCTGTTATCTATTACAGTCTGTTCTGGGCCTTGCTTAGGTTCAGGTTTTGATTCTGGTTCTGGCGTTGGCTCCGGCGTTGGCTCTGGTGTTGGTTCCGGCGTTGGTTCCGGCGTTGGTTCTGGTGTTGGTTCTGGTGTTGGCTCTGGTGTTGGTTCTGGCGTTGGTTCTGGTGTTGGTTCCGGTGTTGGCTCTGGCGTTGGTTCCGGTGTTGGCTCTGGTGTTGGTTCCGGCGTTGGCTCTGGTGTTGGTTCCGGCGTTGGTTCCGGCGTTGGTTCTGGTGTTGGCTCTGGTGTTGGTTCTGGCGTTGGCTCTGGCGTTGGCTCTGGTTCATTTATATTAACTAAAACTTCAAATGGTTTTGATGCTTCATTTCCATCTAAATCTTTCACTGTTAATATATAATTATATGTTCCAGTTTTCTTAATTTTACCATCTTCTAAATTTTCTGAATTTAGTATAATTTTTGCATTTGTATTTGTTAATTTTATTTCTCCATCTTCTAAATCTGTAACACTAAAATATTCTGTTGGTATTTCAAAGTTTTCCCCCTCGTTAATTGTAGCTATTATTTTTCCATTTTCAAACTTTACATTTTCTGTTTTTATATCAGACTTTTCAATCACTTTAATGACTGGTGCAGAACCAACTAGAATTTTCTCTTTTAAAATAACTTCCTTGTCCTCATCTTTTAATAATTTAGTTAAATTTAAGGTTTGATTTTTTACTTTAGAATATGAATTTTTATTTAATTTTTGACTTTCAGTTAATTCATTGTTCTTTTTATTTAAAAGCTTTTCAACTTTATTTTTATAGTAAGCATATTGTATATCTTCTGTATCGTATTTAGTTGGCATTAATCCATACTTTGTTACCAAATATTCCCCTGTTTCGCCATCATTCTTGAATTCTTCATTTTCATATAACATCTTGCTCATAAATTGTAACCTAGTTGATGCTTCCTTATGCTTTAGTGAAATAATATATCCTTCATTTATTGGAATATTTAAAGTTTCATTTTCAGATACGTTTTTAACATTTCCTATATAACTTTTTTCATATATTAAATTTCTATCGTTATCATATATATGAATACTTGCATATTCGCTATCATTAAAATATTGATGTGGTTCTATTGCATAATTAACTATTTTTGCATTTTTCATTCCATCTGTAAATTCCATTGTTGCAAATACCCAATTAGCTAGTCCCATAAAAGTAATTTTCGTATCTGTTATCAGTGGATTTTCTGTTATTTTTGTATATGTAATTTCCTTTTCAGTTGTTTCATTTTCTTTGATTACAGCATTTTCATAGTTATGTGTATAGCTATCACTTTTTGTTGTCGGCAAATCTATATTATAAATTCCAATAGGTAAACCTTCAATTAATATTCCTCCATCGGTATAAGTTTCAGGAATTCTTATTTCTTTAATAATTTCTTCGCCATCTTTAATCCTAATTAACCTATTTGATACTTGTTCGTAATCATCAATTTTTATTGTTAGATTTAGATTGCCGACCAAGTTATATTTTTTTACATCCTCTGAAGAGACAAGGTTATAATTTCCTGTTAAGTTTAAATCATTTTTTATGATTTCAGCCTGCTCATCTGTTGCAACTAAATCTCTCATATAATAAAGAATTGGATAATTATTTTCATAAGTTTCTGTTTTTACATTTTCTGAAATAGCCATCTTATTTGATTCCAAATAAGGAATTATATTATATTTTGTGCTAAATGTTTTTGCAAATAAATCACTAGTTCTTGTTACAGCTTCTGTTTCTGCCCCTGTTAATTTTTCCTTATTATTTTTTTTGCTAACTAAATGTCTATATGTTGAATTCAAATTTGCCATAGATTCTTCAGGTCCAATTTTATCTAGTACATTTACTAAAACATAAAGTTTTTCTTTAACTCCCAATTCATCATAACTTGTAATTGATTCCAAATTATTTTTTACCCTGTTTTCTATTGCTGTTCTATCACCTAACCATCCTTTATTCGCATCAGAAATATAAGTTAGTTGATAATAATGTGCAAAAATGTTATTTGAAACCTCTCCTAAACCTATTTCTTTATTTGCAATATCCCCTTGATATCCATGACCTACTTCATGCAAGTTCATCCAACCTCTTGATAAATATCCACTAATTGTATCTGCTGTCTGTGCTGAATAATGTGGGCTCCAATAATATGCCATTCCAACTCCATGAATATCAGCCTTAAGAAAATATTTAGTTTTAACATTATTGTCTAAAGCATCTTCTGAATTGTATTTAAGTCCTAAAAATCTATCATATTGCTCAGTCATTGAATCATAATATTCTAATAATTTATCTATAGATGAGAAATTGTCAGCTCCTTCTTTCACAATAGTATCCCTATCTTTAAATGGTACTAACATTGTTACACTTTTGCCTTCAATTACAGCAAAACTATGTTGATTGGAATCCCATTTCGTAAAAAATGCATTTTCATCGTCTTTGTAATAATAATATGTTAAATCTTCTATATTTACACTATTTCTAATTTCTATGATAGGTTTAACATCAGTCTTGTATGGTGTTTTTATAAAAGGAACACTTGCAACATCTGTGCTAACACTTAGCCATGTACCATCTTTAGGTATTGTAAGTGCTTGCTCTGTATTTCTATCATTATTAAAAATATTTAAAGTTAAAGAATTTTTGTATTCCTCATAATTTTTAATTCTAATTTCAAAACTTGAATTTTCCTTCATATAAATTTCTAAATTCTGTCTATCTTGTTGGTTTCCCCTATTTGTTCCAACCATAGCCATATTATCTACACTAGGTAAAGTATATAATTCTTTAGTTCTATCAATGGTTTCATTATCTGCAAATACCGAATAATTGGCATAAAACAGTAAAATTATAAATATTACTAATAATACTTTAACATATCTCTTCATATAAATATTTCCTTTTCCTTTAAAATTAGGCAATACACCCATATTTATTATACCATAAAATGACATTTTTTCAAGTTTTTAGCTTGATTATGTAAAGTAAAATTAAAGATATAAATTAAAAAAATAACCTGCCCTATGACTAAAGTCATAAGGCAGGTTATTTTTAATAATTATTTTATTTGTTTCATAACTTCTTCTGCAAAATTTTCTTCTTTCTTTTCTATTCCTTCTCCTCTTTCAAATCTTGCAAATCTCGTTACTTCTGCATTTTTTGATTCAACTAATTTTGAAATTTTCATATCAGGGTCTTTAACAAATTCTTGATCTAATAAGCAAACTTCTGAATAGAATTTACCAATTCTTCCTTGAACTACTTTTTCAGCGATTTCAGGTTTTTTACCTTCATTGATTGCTTGAGCTTTTAGAACTTCCATTTCTTTATTTAAAACGTCTGCTGGGACATCTTTTCTACTTAAATATTCTGGTTTTGCTGCAGCAATTTGTAAACATAAATCTTTAGCTAATTCTTCTTCGCCTTTTGCTAAGTCAACTAAAACGCCAATTTTTCCATCCCCATGAATATAGCTTCCAACTAATCCGTTTGATTTAAAACGAACAAATCTTCTAATTGACATATTTTCACCAATTGTAGCAATTTTTCCTGTTAAAACTTCATTAACTGTTTTTCCTGTTTCAGTTATAGATTCTTGAGCTAACAAAGCTTCAACATTTTCTGGATTTTTTTCAGCAATTTGTTTTGCAACATCTGCAACAAAAGTTCTAAATTCCTCATTCTTAGCTACAAAATCTGTTTCAGCATTTACTTCTACTAAAGCACCAATTTTTTTATCATCAGATACATAAGCATATACTAAACCTTCTGAAGCAATTCTGCTTGATTTTTTAGCTGCCTTTGCAATTCCTCTTTCTCTTAATAATTCTATTGCTTTGTCCATATCTCCATCTGTTTCTGTTAAAACCTTCTTGCAGTCCATCATTCCTGCACCTGTTTTTTCTCTCAATAATCTAACTTGCTCTGCTGTTATCATTATATATATAGCCTCCTTTTAAATTCTATTTTTCTTCTGCAACAACTTGCTCTATATCTGTAGCTTCTTCAGCAACAGTTTGTCCTTCTGCCATTGCGTTTTCATCCATTGATTCACCTTGTCTACCTTCTATTACAGCATTTGCCATAACATCTGCAATTAATTTTACAGCTCTAATTGCATCATCATTTCCTGGTATAGGGAAGTCAACATCTTCTGGATTACAATTTGTATCAATTAATCCTACAACTGGTATACCTAATTTATGTGCTTCTAATATAGCAATTCTTTCTTTTTTAGGATCAACAATAAACATTGCACCTGGCAAATGTTTCATTTCTTTTATTCCGCCAAGATTTCTTTCAAGTTTTTCCATTTCCTTTTTTAAGTTGATAACCTCTTTTTTAGGTAGTAAATCGAATGTTCCATCAGCTTCCATTTCTTCTAGTTTTTTTAGTCTTTCAACTCTTTTTTGAATTGTATCAAAGTTTGTAAGCATACCACCTAACCATCTTTGGTCAACATAGTACATATTACATCTAATAGCTGCATCTTTAATACATTCTTGAGCTTGCTTTTTTGTACCTACAAAAAGAATATCCTTTCCTTCCTCAGCTTGTTCTTTTACGAATTCATAAGCTTCGTCTAATTTTTTTGAAGTCTTTTGTAAATCAATAATATGGATTCCATTTCTAGCTTGAAAAATGTATTCTGCCATTTTAGGATCCCATCTTCTTGTTTGATGTCCAAAGTGAACACCTGCTTCTAGTAATTGTTTCATAGCTACTACTGCCATTTAAAATTCCTCCTCTTTGTTTTTCTTCCATATACCGTCAAACATTTAGATACACATTTTCATGCACAAACCTAAACTAGATATATGTGCTTTTTAGCTATTATAGTATAGCAAACTTTTTTTATAATTTCAAGTGGTAATATATGATTTTTTACCTATTTTTCAATATTTATTTGTTATAATTTATAAATTTATATATTATTTTGTCGCTTAAATTATTATGGCAATAATAAAGTTATGGTTGATTTTATGTAAATTGTGTAATATAATATTACCAGTAAAAATTTTATTACTGTTTCACATTGATATGAAGTTTTGTGGCTTTTGACTGGTTCAAAAGGAGGAAGTTTAATGAATCACATCTTTAGCCTATTAATTTCGTGGATGATTATGCTTGTTTTCATTGTGGTATTAACCACTAATGTTGGGCTTAACTCTCGGGTTAGGAACGCAGGAATAAAAGCATGCATATTCATGCTTATTGCAAGCTTTGCCGAATTAGTTTCATTTGGAATCAACGGCAATGAGTCAAGCATTTTGCTACACAAAGTCGTAAAAGCGATTGAATTGTCATTGACTCCGATTATTCCAATGATTGCAAGCTGTATGTTTTACAAGTGGAATGATGACAAAAAGTTCAAGAATATAGTTTTCTTCTTTATTGCTATTAATGTCTTTGCAGAAATTATATCATGTTCAACAAACAATTTAATTTTCTGCATTGATGAACGCAACAATTTTTCAGCTGGAAGTTTCTATTTCTTCTACTTAGCCGTGAACATACTGTCTACGACATTTTTCTTTGTTAAGGCGTATAAATTCAGCCACTTGTACCAGACCGAAAGTAATATTTTGCTGCTTTCTATAGCAGTTTTTTTGGTCGCTGGTACAAGCATACAGCTAATTCATCCGGACATTCTAGTTTCATGGCTGGTGCAGAGCATATCTTTGTTACTGTTGTACATTTTTTATAATGCCACAACAATGTACGTTGATAAGCTGACCACTCTTTTAAATCAACCAGCATATCAAAATACTCTTGAGAAAATTGACTCAGACGAATTATTTATAATAACGTTTGATGTTGATGATTTCAAAACAGTAAATGATACGTATGGTCATGGCTTAGGCGATAAGGTTTTGCGTAAAATTGGTAAAACTTTAAAAAAATGCTACAGCCCCTACGGTAAAGTTTATCGCGTTGGTGGCGACGAATTTGCCGTTATTATCAAAAGAGAATTAAGTCATGATGAACTCAAGAAGTTGAATAGTGACTTTACTCAACTACTCGAGGAAACGAGAGTTTCTTTTCCAGAGCTCCCATATGTTTCCCATGGTGCAGCCTTCTATACTCGCTCTAGCTCAATTGAAGCAGTTAAGGAGGAAGCAGACAAAAATATGTATCGTGAGAAAGAATTGAACAAAAAGCAACGGAACTCTTAAAAATGTGAAACAAAACCCGGAAGTATTATACTCCCGGGTTTCTTATTTATTTTGAAACATCAAGGCTTTTTTAGACCTTACCCACGTCTTTAGCCATAATGGTTGGCAAGGTTCTTATTGTCATTATTGTTTTTACATGCCTTAACTTTTATTATTCTTTTATCTTCATACTCTTCAATTTTATAAGTTATTTTATCAGTTTCAATAATTGGCTTTTCCTTATCTAGAGGTATTCTTCCTAATAGTTCAATTAAATAACCTGACAAGGTATCATATTCTCCCTCAGGTATTTCTACATCTAATATTTTTCTTAAATCATATATGCTGACATTTCCATTAATTAAATAAGTATTATTATCTATTTTTTCATATTCTTTTTCCGCTTCATCATATTCGTCAAATATATCTCCAACTAATTCTTCCAATATATCTTCCATTGTTATAATTCCTGCTGTTCCACCATATTCGTCCAATACAACAGCTAATTGCTGTTTGTTTTTTTGCAAATCTTTAAATATTTCATTTATATGTTTACTCTCTGAGACAAAATATGCTTCTCTAATAATTTTTGATAATTTAACTTTTTCTTCCTTATTTATAACTCCAAGTAAGTCTTTAACAAACAGAATTCCAACAATATTGTCTATGTTTTCTTCATAAACAGGTACTCTACTATATTTATATTCGTTTATTTTATTTAATATGGCTTCTAAGTTAGAGTTAATCTCTATTGCATAAATGTCTTTTCTATGTGTCATTATTTCAGATGCAATTTTATCGTTAAATTCAAACACATTGTTAATCATTTCTTTTTCTTCTTCTTCAATTGAACCTTTTTCTTCTCCTAAGTCAACCATCATTAAGATTTCTTCTTCTGTTACATTTTCTTCATCTATTTCTTTTATTCCTAAAACCTTTGCAACTCCATTTGTTGATATTGTGAGCAATTTTATAAATGGTGCTGTTATAACTGAAATTACTTGAATTATTCCAATTGTTTTAAATGCTATTTTTTCACTTTTTTGCATTGCCAACCTTTTTGGAACAAGCTCTCCAAAAACAAGAGAAAAATATGAAAGAATTATAGTTATTAGAACTATAGAAATATTCATCCATGTGTTTATGCCCAACGGAATTAACTCTTGTAATTTTGGTGCTAAATCATCTGCAAAAGCATCTGCTGCAAATGCACTTGATAAAAAGCCAGCAAGTGTGATTCCTATTTGTATTGTTGCTAAAAACTTACTTGGCTCAATTAACATTTTCTTAATTTGTTGCGCTTTTTTATTTCCCTCTTTTGCTTGTTTTTCTATTTTTGCATCATTTAAAGAAATAAATGCTATTTCAGCAGATGCAAAAAACGCATTTATTAGTATAAGTACAATTAGCAATATTATTTGAGCCATTATATATCCTCCTATAATTACATTATATATATTTTTGTTATATTAATTCATTTTTCTGTTTTCAATTCTTTTTTATAATACAAAATATTATTATCTTGTTTTATAAATTTCTTAAAGCCCTGTTCTACAAAATATGGAACATATTCTCCTGTTGTACTAATAATCATATTTTTGTACTTTTGTTTATAATTTCCAAACATTGATTTTAAGAGTTTTGTTCCAAAGCCTTGATTCCTATACTCTTTTTTTGTAATTAGTTCTTTTATTTCAACTTCAGTTTTAGAAATGTGAGAAATTATTATTAAAGATAAAATCTCATCTTTTCTTTTTAATCCAAATATATCAAAATCTTGCAAATTCTTTATTTCAATTAGTTTTCCATTATCTTTTTCTTTTAGAAATTCATCAATAATTTTTGTATCAATAATCCTTTTAACTTCTAATGGAGTTCTTTTAATAAACTTAAAGCCCTCTGGTAATTGTGGCTTTGAAGAATTGCGGTTATAATATGCACTCTCTTCTTCTGAAAATATACATCCACAATATTTTTGCATATATAAACCTAAATCATAAGCTTTTTGATGACCTTCCCAAAAGCCAATTCTAAAATCTCTATATAAAAATTCAATTTCAAATTCCTTGCTTAATTTTTCCATATATGCTTTTATAAAATTATGCTTTTGATAAATTGAATATAATAAAGTTGTAGAAACTGCATCATATCCATTTTCTTTAGCATATTCAAATGTTTTTCTAAGTCTTAATGGATAACAATAATTAGTGCATCTATTATTTAAGTTGTTTATTGTATTTTTATAAAATTCGTCCAGTCCATATTCATCAAAGAAAATTGCTTCTACTCCAATAGAACTAGTATATTCTTTCAAGCAATCTCTTCTTTGTTTGTATTCCTCAAATGGGTGAATATTTGGATTATACCAAAAAATAGTTGGTTCTATGTTTTCTTTTCTTAAACTATCTATGCAATATACACTACAAGGTGCACAACAACTATGTAACAATAATTTCATTTTCATCTTCTCACTTTTCAGAATTATTATAATATATATCAAAAATTTCAACTTCGCCTATCTTTTCAAAATTAGCTCTTATGTAATTTACTACATCTACTGGTAATTGCCAATTATGTTGAATGCCCTCTTTTCTAATTAAGAAATATGAATTTTTACTTTCTTTAATTTGATTTATTAATCTATCTTCTCCATTTTTCCCAAAATTGCCCTTATTTAGCATATCATAATCTTTATAATATCTATCTAAAGCAATATTGTATACAGCCGCTTCTGTATCAATAATATATACCCTATCATTTCCTAATTTGTTAATTTTGTTATTTACATTTATAATTCTTTTTTCAAGATTTTTAGGAATAATCAAACTTTCATAATGATTAATATTAATCTTTTCACTATGCATATATGTTTTTATTCCTTCAGTAGTCTTATTAGCTAAAATTATAAAAACTATTATAATTGAAATTATAATTATAACATTATATAAATATTTTTTTATTTTTTCATTAATCTTTATTGATTCCATCATCCTATAAATTACATAAAATAATGTAAGTAATAAAATATATGTACCAACCAAAAAATGCATATCATCTGAAATAGGATAAATCATTATCAATAGTGGTAACGAATATATAATTAAAATTTCTAATATATCAGTTTCTGTATTTTGCTTTTTTATAGAAAGTAAGAAAATAGCGCAAAGTAGCAAAAAAATTGGCATTATAACTGCTAGTATTTTAATTATTGTTTTTTCATTGCTAAATAATTCACCATAACTTATTGAATTTGAAAATTCACTTACACCTAAAATAGCATAATTTATAAAATCTCCAAAAGCACCATTTATTAACAAATAAATAAACATAATCAAAGCAGGAATTGAAATACCTATTATTCTAGTAATTATAGCTTTTATCTTTTCATTTTTATTACTCTTTTTATAAAAAAGTACTAATACTACAACTGCCAAAGCTATAAAAGCTCCAACTGTATGCTTTGTACAAATTGAAATTCCAGCAATTAGACCAATTATAAAATCCAATTTAACATCTTTATTATTAAAATATTTTTTTATCTCAAGATATAAAATTATTTCCCCCAAAAAAGGAATTAAGAAATTATAATCGTAGGTAAAAAAATCGTAAAATATTAGCTCTATAATAAAAACAGCAAATAAGCTAAATAATTTATTTTTTGTTAACTTTTCTAAAATTTTATAACTAATAATAAGCAATGCAGTTATAAAAAAGCCTGCTATAACTCTATATACAAGCAGACTGTTAGCTACTAACTTTAATCCTATTGCCATAAAAAATGACGATGCTGGTGTTATTATCATACTTATATCTTTATATGGAATTAATCCATTTAACATTTGGTTTGCTAAATTATAATTCCAAATTTCATCTAAGTTAGAAATTGGTCTAGTCACTTGAAGTACAATATTTATTACAAGAAAAACAAATGCAAACACAATTACTGAAACTTTATTTAAAACACTATTTTTTTCCATTAGAATCCTCGTTTAATTTTCCTTATATTCTATTCCTATATGTTTATATGCAAGTGGTGTTGCAATTCTTCCTCTAGGAGTTCTTGCTAAAAAACCTAATTGCATAAGATATGGCTCATAAACATCTTCTATTGTTTCTACCTCTTCTCCAATTGTTGCAGATAAACTTTCTATTCCTACTGGTCTTCCACCATATTTAACAATTATTGTTTCTAGAATTTTTCTGTCCAAATTATCTAAGCCAAGCTCGTCAATCTCTAGTTTTTCAAGTGCGGTTTTTGCGATTTCAATATTTATATTTCCATCTCCCATAACTAAGGCATAATCTCTTACTCTTTTTAATAAACGATTGGCAATTCTAGGTGTTCCTCTAGATCTCATTGCAAGTTCTCTTGCAGCATCATCAGAAATTTTAACTTCCATAATTTTTGCTGATCGTTTTACAATTGTTGTAAGCTCTTCAGTATTATACAATTCCAAACGAAAAACAATACCAAAACGGTCTCTTAATGGAGTAGATAAGGAACCTGCTCTTGTTGTTGCACCAATCAATGTAAATTTTGGTAAATCTAGCCTTATTGATCTTGCACTAGGTCCTTTCCCTATTATTATATCTAGGCTATAATCCTCTAAAGCAGGATATAACACTTCTTCAATGCTTTTATTAATACGGTGTATTTCATCTATAAATAATACGTCATTTTCTGAAAGATTTGTTAATAAAGCTGCTAAATCTCCTGGTTTTTCAATTGCAGGACCTGAAGTAATTCGTATATTTGAATTCATTTCATTTGCAATTATATTTGAAAGTGTTGTTTTACCTAAACCTGGTGGGCCATATAATAAAACATGGTCAAGAGCTTCGCCTCTTTTTTTGGCAGCTTCAATATATATTTTCATTCCTTCTTTTACTTTATTTTGTCCGATGTACTCATCAAGTGTTCTTGGTCGTAAAGAAGTTTCTACTGCTTTTTCTTCCTCATCAATTAAACTAGGAATAACTATATTTTCGTCTTCATTCATTTTTGCACATTCTCCTTAAACTTTTTACATATTATATCAATATACAATAAGATTTTCAACATTAAAATCAATCAAAAAAAGCTTAGAATACTTCTCATATTCTAAGCTTTTTAACTAAGATTGCCATCTTATCATTTTTATATCTTTATAGGTATTTAACACATCCATATATTTTTGATATTCATCTTCCCATAAAATATCAGGTACTTTATCAAACGCAGAAAAAACTTTTTCAGCCTCTTCTAAGTACATTAATTGTTCAATTGGAGAAAGTCTCTCATAAATTTTAGTAAATTCATATAATCTATCTAACAACTCATTTGCTTTAATAAATCCTAAAAAATCTTTAACATTTAAACCTGCAAGTTTTAATTGCATTACAGCAAAAGCAATTAATGCAAATATAATAAAAACTAATACATATACTACAGCGAATAGCAAATAAATCACCTCTTTTGTATATCAATTACTACATATTAAGTATAACATATTTACATTAATTTGGCAAATTTAACGCATATTTACTTTCCCTAGAGTATGACTTCATACATTTACTTTAATAGCAAGTATTATAAATATAACATTTTCTAATTTTCTTTTACGTAATAATGTCTTATTGGTTTTAAATTGTCATCTAATTCATAGCAAATTGGATTTCCGGTTTTTAATTCAAGATTAATAATATCTTTATCACTTATATTGTCTAAATATTTCATTAATCCTCTTAAGCTATTTCCATGTGCTACAATAATTATGTTTCTGCCGTTTTCCAACTCTTTTTTTATTTCATTATCCCAATATACCATAACTCTTTTTATTGTATCTATTAAATTTTCAGTCTTTGGTAATTCATCTGGTGTTAAGTCCTTATATTTAGGATCATTTCCTGGATATCTTGGATCTTCAACTTCTAATTCAGGCGGTCTAACATCTGTGCTTCTTCTCCAAAGTAATACTTGTTCATCACCATACTTTTTCTTTGTTTCATCTTTATTTAAGCCTTGTAAAGCTCCATAATGTCTTTCATTTAGTCTCCAACTTCTTCTAATTTCAATGTTCTCTTCTCCCATTTCTTTTAATATTAAATCAAGAGTATCTTCCGCTCTTTTTAATACTGAAGAATAAGCTAAATCAAATTTAAAACCCTTTTCTCTTAAAGCAATTCCTGCTTCTTTAGCTTCTTCTATTCCCTGTTCAGAAAGCTCCACATCTGTCCATCCAGTAAATTTATTTTCTAAATTCCATTGGCTTTGGCCATGCCTAACTAATACTAATTTTATCAATTATATTACCTCTTTCTTTTCTGTTTATTTATAATATGTAATTTATCATAAAATAATATGTATTTCAATATTAGAATAATAAATATATTGTTTTTAATTAAGTATAAATCTATTATTTTCTTGACTATATAAATAATAATGTTAAAATATAGTCAATCTAAAATGAAAGAAGGCAATATTTATGAGATTAATTTTAGCCTCCGGCTCTCAAACCAGAAAAGAAATTCTAGATATGCTTGGGCTTAAATTTGATATTATAACAAGTAAAGTTGAAGAAAATAGTTCTGCTACAAATCCTAGAGAATATGTTATGGATTTATCAAAAGCAAAGGCTAATTCAGTTGCATATCAAATTAACAATAAGGCATTAATAATTGCTGCAGATACAGTAATTTATATGAATAATAAAATATTTGAAAAGCCTAAAAGCAAAGAAGAAGCCTTCAACAATATAAAAAGTATGAGTGGCAAAGTTAATTATGCCATAACTGGAGTTACAATTAAAGATTTATATAAAGAAAATGAATTAACTTTTTCAGACTCTACAGAGGTTCATTTTAGAAATATTAAAGATTCAGATATTAATTGGTATGTTAATAATGAAAAATTAATATTAAATAGAGCTGGGTATGGCAACAATGTTTCAATTTTTGTTGATAAAATTATAGGTAGCTATTATAATATCCTAGGTTTGCCTTTAGGAAAATTATACCAAAAATTAAATGAACTTGGATATTCTATTTCAGACTTTGAAATGAAATTATAGTTATAATAGAATAAAAAATATGAACTGAATCCAAAAGTTGAGCTTTTTGGTCTCAGTTCATATTCTATTCCTTGATTTGTATAATTAATTTGTCATTCGACAGCTAACTTGAAAAAACACTTATCTTGACAATTTCGTTATTTTTACTTTGTATATAGTAATATTGTTTTTCAATAAAAATATAAAAGATCTATTCAACTGAAATTAGTGTTATTTTTGCAAAACCATTTCCCGCATTTCCTGTCATTGTTGATGTTCCATCATGTGTTGGCATTACTTCATTTCCTGCTTTCATTTCTGGTGATTCAAATTTCATTCTTGAATAATGTACGCTTTGTCCTGTATGAATTATATTACTTTCTGTTGAATTTTCAGCTATTGCATCGCAGCCATCGTATCCTGAAATGAAAGAAGATCCTCCGGCACCTGAATTAACTGTATAATTACTATAACCTCCGCCAGCACCACCAAAATATCCTCCGCCGTCCTCCGGCTACCCCAAGATGTATTTCCATTTCCACCAATACCAAATACTCCTAAATTCCCTTTATAATCACCTCCACCGAACTTCACCTCCTGTTGTTTGAGTTCCACCAGAAGGTGGTACAAGTGAAATGTTAGCAAAATGTCCATTATTGCCTTTGCCACCAATTATCTCTCCAGCATAGCCTCCATCAGCTGGATATGCATAGTCAGTAGCTCCGCCTCCACCTGCTGCAACCATAATACGTGATTTAATTGAAGCAAAATCATTCCAAATTCCGCTAACTAGTCTAATATCAGTAGCTCCACCTCCTCCATATCCATTTATAGAACCATTATTGGTAGTGTCATTTCCATTACCTCCTGTACTTCCACAATTATAAGATACATTCCTATCTTTTCTATTTTCTCCAACATATATATATAACTTAGTTTCTTTATCAAGTTTAATTATGCCAGATGTATATGCTCCTTTTCCTCCCGCACTTCGATTTCTATTTGGATTGTTTCCGTTGTGCTCCCCAACATTCTATTTTATATGTTCCTGTTGCTGGTACTGTCCATTCTTGTACCGCTCCAGTATAATCAAAATTATACACTTCTACTGTTCCCGTTTTTATTTCTCTTATTGTATTATCATTTACATTAAAGCTTCCGCTTCCTTCTATTACTGAATAACCATTTTCTGGCTTTGCTGTTATTGTTACTTCTGCTCCTTTTGCAATCTTTTGACTATAATTTTCTGTATATTCTTTTGTTTCTTCTCCATTTATTGACACTGTAAATGATTCTACATGTTCTCCCTTATTTATTGTAACTCTAAATTTTCGTATCTCTCCAGCCATTATTACATCTGTTATATGTAAGTCATTATCTATCGTAAATTCAAAACCTTTAAATGTTACTATTGCACAAACTGGCTCTGTGACATCTGCTCCTATTATCTCTGTTGAACCTATTTCTTTTCCTTCTATTTCTATTTTTGTTAATCCTTCTTTTTCTGCAAGTTTTAAACATAGCTTTGAACTTATTTCTTCTCCATTTTTTATTGCATCTGCATATAAATTTGCAAGTTCGATTTCTAGCTCTTCTCTTAATTGCTCTTTGTTATACTTATTAATTGATATATTTGCTTTTTCTATCATTCCGTTCTTTCCTGTTATATAGCTTACTGTTACTCCGTGCTAAAATTATTAATATTATTATAGTTATAACTTATGTATTCCATAAAAAATGGCGGTATAACTTAGCATTACTGCTGTTTATTGCTTTTTCCTTGAGTTTTTGGATGCTTATTTTCTCATTTATTTGTGATGATTTCACGGTCTATTATTTGGCCACCATGTTTATCACTATAGGTCTATTGGGAAAAGCAATCTATGGAAACGAGGACGACGAATAAAAACATTCCTTCTTGCAAAACCCCATGCAATATATAATTGCATGGGGTCTTTTATTGCAAAATCAACAATGTATGTTGGGTTATTATTACTTTTTTATTTACCATTATAATAATCATTATCATCTTTATGGACTTGGTCATATTGTATATATTCAGGTCTTTTAACTTTAAATTCTCTTTCATCAAATGCTCTCATAATTTTTGAATCACCATCTATTAAATATTGTTGTTCTCCTATTTTTACAAGTAAACACCTTATATGTCTAGTATCTTCCTTTGATTTTCCTGGTATCTCCTTCCATACCTTAGTTCTACTTGCTTGTCCTAGCCCTATATCAACAATTTCTTTCATATATTCAAAAATTCCTTGAGAATCTAAGTTCTCATCTTCAGATAAAACTTTTAATGCTTTCTGTAAAAACATAACATTATCATTTGGTTCAAATGATATTTGCTTTATATCTTTATCATCAATTTTTTCAGACTCTTTTTCAATTTTTGTAAGTGAATATTTTTCCCTACTTTCATTAAATTTAGAAAGTGCCTTATTGAATTTACCATTTTTGTCTTCTAATATTTTTATACCCTCTGCAGTTAAATTAGCTTTTATTCTTGTTAAATCTTTTATATTATAAAAATCATCTACATCAAGGGTTAAACTATATTCATCAGATACCAATCCAACAAAATAATGTGTTAATTCTTTATTCCAGTGAATACAGACATTGTACCCTTCCTTGTCTTTCAATAATTCAGTTAATGATTTTGCAAGGTATCTTGATAATTCAAAGCATATTCTCCTATTATGTAGTTCCCTATTTTTTTCCCATTCATCATCAACATCTCTTCCATACCAATCTGGAATATAAAAACTATCTTCATCTAGTTTTTTTATATAAGATATTAAATTATCATCATAAACATAATTTGTACATATATTTTCATATATTTTTAATATTTTGTCCTCAGTTGTTAAATCTCTTTCTTCAGCTAAATCATCCACATACTCTTTTAAATCATCTGGTATCTTCCACTCGCTTTTGTCATATTCTATATCTCCACTTAAATTTGTACCAAACTTTTTTCCAGCTGGATCTAATATTATAGTGCTTTTACTTTTATTCTTCAAAGCAACTAAATTATTTAGTTTAATTAATTTTGTAATATCTGTATTCATCTCTTATTTCCCTTTCTCTATCCTCCAAAATATGGATATTCATGTTCTTCTGGTTTTAAAACAAATATATTTTTATCTAATTTATCCAAATCAATTTGACTAAATGTTTGGTCTACACTGTCAATTAAGTATTTTTTATTATCTAAATCAATTATTAAACATCTTACATATCTTTTCTCACCAGTGGATTTTACTTCTTTCCATATTTTATCTGGATCTATTTCCTCATCTTCAACAATCTTTTTCATACATTCCATGAATCCTTGTTCATCCAAATGATGTGACTTAAAAATTTCGACAGTCTTTTCTATATATTTTTTTATATCATTATTTTTAAGTTTTTGCTTAGCCTCTGTTATTTCTGGCAATTCTTTTAATTTATTTTTATTATAATCATCAACAACTTTTTTTAATTTTCCATTTTCATCTCTTAAAATATTTATTCCATCTAAAGATAAACCTAATTTTAATCTAGTTAAGTCTTTTACTTTGTTAAAATCATCCAAATCTAAAACTGCACTATATTCTTTACCAGTTAACCCAACAACATAATGTGTATTATCCATTAACCCCAAAACACAAGCTTCAAGTTCGTTATCATTTTCTATCAATTCATTTATTGCTTTTGCAAAACATCTAGAGAATTCATAGCAAATTCTTCTGTTATGTTTTTTTCTTTTTTCTACCCATTTGTCATCTATAATTCTTCCATACCAATCACACGCAATATATATAGGATTTTCTGGATCACTTAAATCTTTTCTAAAGAAAAATAGTACGTTGTCATCATAAACATAATTTAAGCAAATATACTTATAAACTTCTAATAATTTCTGTTCAAAGTTTAGTGTACTATCTAATTTTAATTTATCTACCAATTTTTTTACAGGTTCTTCAATCTCCCATTTTACAGAATCATATTCAATCCAATCTTCAACCAAATCTCTACCTGGCTCTATGATTAGTCTATATTCTGACTCAAAATTTTGTTTGATTTCCTTATAAAAATTTTTTAAATATTCATCTTTCATTTTTTACTCCTATTCTTATTTTTTAAATAGTTCGCCGGGGATATATTTTTTATATTTAACAACTAAACTATCATCATCTGAATTTATTTTTCCTCTTCTAACTAAATCGTAGTAAACATCTGAATCTGTTAATTCCTTATAAACATTATTCAACTTTTCCTCTTTAACACCAACATTTTTTAAGACTTCAAAAGCTCTAGCTTTTTCAATTTTAAAAAAATATCCCTCGTCTTTTAAATTTTGTTGTATTTCAAGGTTTATATCGTAATTTTTATTTTTTTCTTTCAACAATTCTATCATTGCATTATTCATAACTTCAATAACTTTAAATTTATTAACCATAAAACTCAGCTCCTTTATATATACTTATATCAATAAGAACTTTGTTGCTTTCGCAATAAAAATTTCCAAGTATAGTGCTTTTATTATATTAATAATTCTATACTCTAGCAAAAATAAACTCGCATTACTGTCTTTCAACGGTTTGCGAGTTTATGTCTTTTGGCTGGGGTGGGAGGACTCGAACCGCCGAAATGCCAGAGTCAAAGTCTGGTGCCTTACCACTTGGCTACACCCCAATATAAATTTATTTCTACACTAGTATTATTATTGGCTTATTTATGGGGTGGAGGATGGGATTCGAACCCACGGCCTCTAGTGCCACAAACTAGCGCTCTAACCAGCTGAGCTACATCCACCAAAAAAATATATACTAGTATTGAAACAACCTAGTATATATTTTAACCATTTTATTAATTTTTGTCAACCTTTTTTTTGTAATTATTCTGCTCTTGCCCAAATAATTATTCTTCCTTGGCTATCATCTGTACAAGTTGATAATGAAATTTCCATTGCGCCATGTGTATCTCTTGTATAATAATCAGCATCTTCAGGGGTTGTTGTATATGTATTATATACAATATATGTTACTCTATTTCCATCTGTATCAGTAATATAAATTTTGTCTCCATTAGTTATTTTTGCATTATCTGAGAAAAATGTTCCATTTCTGTAGTTGTGACCAACAATTACTGTATTACCAACTTTATTTAGTCCAGGTCCATAAAGTACAGCTACAGATGTTTCAATTGATTTTTTTGTAACTTCTGCTAAAACTGGTAAATCAACCTTTGTTTTTGGAATCTCAATACGTCCAACCATAATAAAACCTTTATAAGTTTGCGTTGAATTTGTTCCAGCTGGTGCTACTGTTTGAATACTATCATAAGGGTTTACAGCATTGCTATAATCGGCTGTATTTTCAATTTTGTTTCCCTTTGTAACATTTGTTGTAAAGTTATTTGCAACTTCTTTTTGTTCTGTTTTATCATTATATTTTTTAAATACACTATATCCCCAAAAACCTAAGACAAGTAAAATTGCTATAATAATTACAACTAATACTATTGTTAATACTTTGCTATACTTACTATCATCCATATTAAATCTACTTCTCATAAGTATCACTCTCCTATAAATAAACATAAATATCTAACTTTATTATAACATATATTTCAACAATTTACCATAGTTTTATGTGAATTATTCTACTTTTGCCCAAATAATAAGTCTTTGTGAACCATCATCAGTACATGTAGAAAGTGAAATTTCCGTTCCTCCAGCCGTGTCTCTTGTCATATATTCTCCATCATCTGGAGATGTTACATAAGTGTTATATACAATATATTCTACTTTATTTCCATATTCATCTGTAATATATATTGCATCACCTAATTGAATTTTTGAGTTTCTTGAAAATAACGTGCCATTTCTATAATTGTGGCCTAATAGCACAGTATTCCCTGGTTGATTTAAACCTGGAGTTAATAATATTCCTATTCCATAATTCAAAGCTTTAGCAGAAACAGCTTCTAAGATTGGTAATTTTACTTTTGTTCTTGGTATTTGTATGTATCCATCCATTACATATCCCTTATAAATTTTTTTACCTGATTTTCTTGTTGGTGAATTAGAAGATGTTCTTGTATTTTTTCTTGACTTTGAATTAGTTTTTTTTACGCTACTTTGTGTTCCTCCTTCTTCCTGTTGTTCTTTGTTATCTCCTGTTTCATTTGTTTGTTCAATGTTTTGATCTAAATCAACAGTTATATCATCAAATTGCGCATCAAAGTCCTCTATTATGTCATTTGAATCTTTTTCAAGTTTATATTTTTCGTACGATTCGTAAGCCCAAATTCCGCAGAATATTAATGCAATCAAGGTTGCTATAATCAATATAATATTTAGAAACATTTTAAATTTCCTATTTTGCCTCATGAATCTACCACCATTCTAACAAATTATTCAATATTAATTATAACATATTTGACATAATATAGCTAGTCTACGATTTTCTCACCTAAATTTTTGCCACCTAATAAATGAAAATGAATATGTTTTACTTCCTGACATCCATCTTTGCCACAATTTACTATAACTCTATATCCGCTATTAAATATTCCCTGCTCTTTAGCAACTTTGTTTATTACAGTATAAATTTTTCCTATTAATGCTTCATCACTTTCAGTCAATTCTGTAAGAGCACTAATATGTTTTTTTGGTATTACAAGAATATGTACTGGTGCTGCAGGTGAAATATCCTTAAATGCTAAAACGTCTTCATCTTCATAAACAATTTCTGAAGGTATCTCCCTATTAATAATTTTACAAAATATACAATCCATAAAAATCAATCCTTTCTAATTAAAAATCAGTTTGAAATTTCATTTATCACTTCACAACTTTAATATTATGTATCATATCACTAGATACATCAATTGCGAACTACTATTACTTACTGTTAATTCAAACTGATTTTTCATATTTTATTTAATTATTGAGCATTTAAACCGTTTCCATAATTTTGCATTAACCAAGAAGTATAATCAAAAGCATCCATAGTTTCAGGATATCCATAATCAACGCCAAATGTATCTACAGTCATTTTTTCTATTACTGGTGGATTTACTGGTTTCTCTGTTGAAGTTTCTTTTCCTTCATCATCAGTTTCTGTTGTCGTTTCTAATGCAACAATTTTATCTACAATATCCATACCTTCAGTAACACAGCCAAAACCAGCATAAGTTCCATCTAAGCTTGAATTTTTGTCAACCATAATAAAGAATTGTGCACCTGCTGAATTATATCCTTCATCTTTTAAAGAGCTACTTAATTGTGAAAAATCAGCTCTTCCCATTCCTATGACTCCTCTTTCAAATCTTAAAGTATTTTTACTAAAATTGTTTGCTAAGAATTCTCCACGTATTGTGTATTCTTTGTCATCAGCATCACTTGTATCTGGGTATAAGTCCTTTAACATAACTTTTCCAGTTCCATCACCTTTTGAGTCCCCACCTTGAATCATAAATCCAGGAACAACTCTATGGAATGTTAATCCATCATAATATCCATTTTGAATTAGTTTAATAAAGTTTGCAACTGTATTTGGTGCCATATCTGGATATAATTCTATCTTTACAGTTCCATAGTCTTTAATATCCATTGTAACAATTGGATTTTGTCTAGTTAATGTAGATTTTTTAACAAATCCATATACAACAACTCCTATTAAAGCAATAATTAGTATTAATACTATAACCAAAACAATACTTTTCCAATTTTTCATTTTCTAAAATCTTCCCTTCTAAATTTTAAATTATTATAACAGGTCTAAAACCTATATTAATATCGGCAGACCCATTATTATTATAGTAGGCAAATACACCAGCATTTGAGCCATTTCCACTAAATCCACCTCTTGTCATAAATGGTTTTTCCAGTGTTAAATATATTGATCCATCATTATTCCATGAATTTGATTCAATACTATTCGATGATGTTTCATATATTGCATCTCCATATCTACTTTCATTGTCTAAATATTTTTCAGGATAAATATCTACTAAATATTTATTTATACTATCTAATTCTGCTATACTTTTAGCATTTTCAGAAATATTTGTGCTTGTCCCGACAAATGATGCAAGCCTTTCAATTCCGCCTCCTGATAAATCATATATTCCATAGATGTTTCCTGTAGAGCTAGCTTTTTGTCCATTTATCTCAGAATAACTATTAACAGTCCCGTTTACGCCTGTTGCATCAGTACTATCTCCCGCATTTCCTGTAATAAACCTTGTGCTATTATTTATATATATTTCTGAATTATTTCCATATTCACTTTGTGTAAGATATGCAATGGCTCCCCACTCAGAATTTTTCATTTGGTGTGATATTGCATATGATGGCAAACCATATATATTTCCATTTGCATTCATATTCAAGCACTTTTGAAACATATTTTCTTCTGAAATTTCTCTCCAACTTTTTACATTTGGAAGAATTTTTAAATGCAATGATGTATTATCTCCCCCACCATTAGTTATTGTTGCATCTTCTGCATCTCCTGGTTCAGAACTACTTGCTTCAAACTTTGCAACCCACATTCCAGTTAATTCTTTATTCCAGCCACCATTTGAAAAATCATTTTCGCTATCATCAACAAATGCTTCTGGAATATTCCAATTATTTTCTCCTGCCTTATTATTAATAGCACTTACTTCATCATCTGTTGATAGAATTGTTGTCCCTGATAAAAACTTTATTTCGATGTTTCCTGTGTCTTTTTTATGATAATTGCTTGTAATTCTATATGCATATCTAGGTATCCAAACAAACATACTTCCCATTTTTGTTACATAATTATTATCATCTAAAACAAGTTCATCTTTTAAAGTTACATTAGCCCATTTTTTTTCTGAATAATCATACCATACTCCGTCAGTTGTTGCAACTTTTTTCCATTTTTTTTCATTCTCGTCATAAACTATTGGTACCATACCTTCAGAAAGCAATGGCTCATTTGTTAAAACTATGCTTACTTCTTTTATATTTTCTTTTCCTTGTATGTCCACTATTTTAATTGCATATTTTCCTGTCTGTTTTATATCAATCGAATTGTTAGCTACTTTTTTCCAATAGTCAACACTAATAGTTTCATTTTCTTTTGATGTAACCTTTCCATAAAAGACATTTTCTATTTTTGTATTTTCACTTTCCTTAATATTTATCGTTGAGTATAAACCATAGTTTAATTTTTCTATTTCAAAGTCTTGTTTTTGTGATGTATCAATATTTTCATTGTAATTTATGTTCTTTTGTCCACCTGGTAAGTCATATTGGGAATAATACATTTTATTTTTATATTCAATTCCTTCAAGACTATAAATTTCTCTAGTTTCAAAATTTATAATTACTGTTTCGTCAATGTTGTCTACACTTAAATCCTTTTTTAATGTATTTTTATTAAAATATCTAAAATCAGAAAAATCGTCGCTATTTAGTGCAATTTTTGCCCTCTCTTTTTCTGAATCTGGTATGTTTTCACCATAGCTTTCGATATTTTTATCTCCATTTTTAATTTTTATGTATTCAACATTTACTCTTTCTTGAATTATATTCATTCTTGCAACAAAATTTGAAACTCTTGCTGTGTCATAAGCCGAAAGGCTTATAACTATTATTATTACGGAAATCATTGATATTATTATAATGGCAATTACTAAAGTCATTAATGTTATTCCACTATTTTTATGCATCAAACAAATCTCCTTTCAAAAATTATAACATAACATTATCAAAAGCAAATTGTTCTTGCATTCTTTTTAAAGATTGTTTAATAGTTTTTGCCCTTACAGAACCAATTCCTTCAACTTTATCTAATTCATCTATTTCAGCAAGGAGAATGTGTTGAAAAGATTTGAAATATCTAACTAAATTTTCAACTATATTAGATGGTACTTTGGGCACTTTATTTAATATACGGTAGCCTTTAGGATAAACTGCCACTTCTTCAAAATTGTCAAAATTTTCGAATCCTAAATTTCTTGCAATAATTACACTATCAATTAATCCACCATTATTTTTTTCTTGAATAGCCCCTAGTACTTCCTCAGCAGTTTTCTTATTATTCTTAGCCATATAGTCTTTTATGATTAGCAGTTCTTCATTTTCAAGTCCACCTATCAATTCTTCCATTTGCATTTTTACAAGTCTTCCATCTTCGCCTAATTCGTATATTCTTCTTTTTACTTCTTCAACTACCTTGTTAACCATTTCAGCTCTTTGAATACAATTAATTACATTGTCTAAAGTTACTATATCATTAAACTCATATTCACTTAGTAAACTTAGTTTACTATCAAATACTTTTTTATACTTTTCTAAAATTTGTATTGCTTGATTAGCTTTAGAAATAATTTTTGATGTATCTTCAATTGTATATCTGAAATTGCCTTTAAAAACTGTAATTATATTTCTTCTCTGAGAAATACTTATTACAAGTTTTCCTGTTTGTTTTGCAGTACGTTCAGCTGTTCTATGGCGAGTACCTGTTTCCATTGTTGGAATATCTGATGATGGTATAATCTGTGCATTAGCTATTAGTATACGTTTCAAGTCTTCACTAAGTACTATCGCTCCATCCATTTTTGCTAATTCATATAGACGAGAGGATGTATATTCTTCATTTATATTGAATCCACCATCTACAATGTCCAAAATTTCTTTGGAATCTCCTATTATTATTAATGCACCTGTTTTTGCTTTCAAAATGTTTTCTAATCCTTCTCTCAAGCTAGTTCCTGGTGCTATTAACTTTAATATTTCTGTTGTATAGTCTTCTTTTTTTAATGTTTCATCCAAAAATTATTCACTTCCTTACTTTAAGCCTAGCTGTTTCATTGCTTCAACAATATTTTTCACACCTATTATATCTAAATTAAATTTCTCTTTCAATAGTTTTTTATTATTTTCTGAAATAATACATTTTTTAAATCCTAACTTTTCTGCCTCTTTTATTCTTTTTTCTATTAAATTAACAGTTCTTACTTCTCCTGTAAGTCCAACTTCTCCGATAGCAACAACATCTTTTGGTATACTAACATTTTTAAAACTAGATGCTGCAGCTAAAATTATTCCCAAATCTATTGCTGGCTCATTTATTTTTATTCCACCGACGACATTTAAATACACATCTTGATTGCCCAATGGAAATCCTGCTTTTTTCTCTAAGACAGCAATCAACAAAGTTAATCTATTATAATCAATTCCATTTGCAGTTCTTCTTGGTAATCCAAAAACACTTTGAGTTACTAAAGCTTGTAATTCAATCATTAATGCTCTTGTTCCTTCAATACTAGATACAACAATTGAACCTGCTGGGTTTCCATCTCTTTCTGATAATAAAATTGACGAAGGATTTTTTATTTCTACCATCCCTTCATTTTGCATTTCAAACATTCCAATTTCATTTGTTGAGCCAAATCTATTTTTTACACCTCTAAGCATTCTATATGAAAAATACCTTTCTCCTTCTAAATACAAAACTGTGTCTACCATATGTTCTAAAACCCTTGGCCCTGCGATATTTCCATCTTTAGTTACGTGTCCAATTATTATAGTTGTTATTGAGTTTTCCTTGCACATCTTCATGATTCTTGCTGTTATTTCTCTAACTTGACTTATACTACCAGGTGCAGATGTTATATCATCTGAATATATCGTTTGGACAGAGTCTATAATAACTAGACTTGGATTTAAGCTATCAATAGCTTCTTGGATTAAATCTATATCAGTCTGTGCAAGGAACATTAAATTTTCATTATTTACATTTAGTCTATCAGCTCTTATTTTTATCTGTTCTGCAGATTCTTCCCCTGATACATATAATATTTTTCCATCAGTTTTTATATTATTGCAAATTTGTAGTATTAAAGTTGATTTTCCAATTCCTGGTTCTCCACCAAGTAAAACTAATGATCCGTCTACAAGTCCCCCACCTAAAACTCTATCTAATTCTCCTATTCCAGTTGAAGTTCTTGCTGTTTTTTTATTTTCAACATCTTTTAATTTTATCGGAGAAACACTTTTTTTCTCTTTATTCTTTCCACTTGTTGCGGTTGTTATTTTCTCTTCAAAAAATGAATTCCAGGAATTACACCCTGGACATTTTCCTAGCCATTTTGCAGACTCATACCCGCAACTATTACATACAAAAATTGTTTTTGCTTTTGCCATTAAATTCACCCTTCTATTGTGTTATTTACTACAGAAACATTAAGACCTGTATATTAAAAATATTTTATCATTGTTTAAATTTAATGTAAACATTTAAAGTATGGTTTTATTTTTCGCTATAAAATTTTTATCACATTTTTTAACATTACAATATCAAATTAGTCAAAAAAAATAGCTGAAAATCTATATTTCAGCTACTACTTTGGTGGGCAGGGATGGATTCGAACCATCGTACACTTGCGTGGCCAGATTTACAGTCTGGTGCCTTTAACCACTCGACCACCTACCCATGGTGCTCCCTCAAGGATTTGAACCTTGGACCCACCGGTTATGAGCCGGTTGCTCTGACCAACTGAGCTAAGGGAGCTTTTGCTTAACGCTTTTTTTAATATACTATATTTATCAAATTCTGTCAATAAGTTTTTTACAAATTTTTAAAATATTTTTTTGAATTTTTATTTTATTTTTCGACCTAATATGATACAATAAGAAAAAATTATTTATGCTGAATTTGGATTTTCGACTAATAGACAGAAAAATCTCAAATTTTAGCAATTATAGCTTATTTAGCAAACTGTCCGCTTGCTAAATAGCATTCTAGAATTATTGGAGGAATCACTATGGAATTTAAAAAATGTAAACGTTGTGGTAACTTTTTCTTAAGCAATAACGATGTATGTTATAGTTGCTCAACCAAAGATGAATATGAAATAACAAAATTAAAAAAATTTTTTGAGTTAAATGATCAATCATATTCTTTAGAAGAAATTTCATTTAATACAGGAATTAAGTTGAGTAATTTAGATAGATATATGAATAAAGATGAATTTAAAGATATATCTAAAAAACTAAATAAATCAAATAATATTGATAATTTAAGTATTAATCTATAAAAACCTTTTTGTGTTGAAACAAAAATAAAGCTATCTAGGACAAGATAGCTTTATTTTATGGCTTTTATGGCTTTACTATAAATATTTATATCAATTAATTTTCTATATCATTCTTTGTTTTACCGCTTCGTAAATAATAATCCCAGCAGATACAGAAGCATTTAAAGAGCTTATTTTTCCATACATAGGAATTTTAATTAAAATATCACAAGATTCTTTGACAAGTCTACTAATTCCAGCTCCCTCATTACCAATTACTAAAGCAATTGGGCCTTCTAAATCCTGTTCATAATACAATGTCTTTGTATTAATGTCAGTTCCTATAACCCATAATCCTTTATCTTTCAAATATTTTATAGTTTCAGTTAAATTATTCACCCTTGCTACATTCATATATTCAATAGCACCAGCTGATGTTTTTTCAACAGTTGCATTAACACTTGCAGCTCTTCTTTTTGGAATAATAACGCCATGAGCTCCAGCAGTTTCTGCCGTTCTAATAATTGAACCAAGATTATGAACATCTTCTATTCCATCCAAAATAATAATGAATGGATCTTCGCCTCTTTCTTTTGCACATTTCAAAATATCATCAACATCGCAATATTCAAAAGGTGGAACTAATGCAATTACTCCTTGATGATTTTTGGTTTGAGACATTAAATCTAATTTATTTTTTTCTGTTTCAACAATTACTATTTTTTTTCCTTTTGCAACCGAAATTATTTTATTAATTGAACCATGCTTTTCTCCCTTTTGAACAAATAATTTGTTAATATCCCTATCAGAATTAAGCAATTCTAAAACAGCATTTCTTCCTTCAACTTGATCTTCCATATTTCACCCTTCTTTATTTATTTTCTTCATCTAACTTAAGTACACTTAAAAATGCATCTTGAGGAATTTCTACACTTCCAATCTGCCTCATTCTCTTCTTTCCTTTTTTCTGCTTTTCGAGAAGCTTCTTTTTCCTTGTAATGTCTCCTCCATAGCATTTTGCAAGAACATCCTTACGCATAGCAGAAATTGTTTCCCTTGCAATTATTTTTCCTCCAATTACTGCTTGTAACGGTATTTCAAATAGTTGTCTAGGAATAACGGTTTTTAATTTTTCAATCATCTTTTTCCCTCTAGTATATGCCATATCTTTATGCACAATAAAAGATAAAGCATCCACAGGTTCGCCATTAATATGAATATCAAGTTTTACTAAATTTGATTTTCGATATTCTTTAAACGAATAATCAAAAGATGCATAACCCCTTGTTTTTGATTTTAGAGTATCAAAAAAGTCATATATAATTTCATTTAACGGCAAATCGTATTGTAATATAACTCTTGATTCATCAAGGTACTTCATATCAATATAATTTCCTCTTCTGTTCTGGCATACCTCCATTACATTTCCCACAAATTCTTTTGGCAACATAATTTCAGCATTCACAATTGGCTCTTCTATAAAACTTACTTCTGCTAGTGGAGGTAAATCTGTTGGATTATACAATTCAATTACTTCGCCATTAGTTTTATGAACCTTGTAAATAACAGAAGGTGCTGTAGTAATTAAGCCTAAATCAAACTCCTTATCTAGTCTTTCTTGAATAACTTCTAAATGAAGAAGCCCTAAAAAACCACAACGGAATCCAAATCCCAATGCAATTGAAGTTTCAGGCTCAAATTCTAATGCTGCATCATTTAATTTCAATTTTTCTAAAGATAACTTTAATTCTTCGTACTGACTTCCATCTAAAGGATAAACACCGCAATATACCATTGGATGAACTTTCTTATAACCTGGCAATGCTTCTTTTGCTCTATTTTCAGTTTTTGTAATCGTATCCCCTACTCTAACATCTGTTACACTTTTTACGCTTGCTGCAATATATCCAACCTCTCCAACTGTAAGTTCTTTTGATGAAATATATTGTCCAGCCCCAAAATATCCGACTTCTGCAACAACAAATTTTTTGTTATTAGACATAAATTCAATTTCATCGCCTGTCTTAACTTTTCCGTTTTTTACCCTAACATGGCTAACAGCACCCTTATAGTTATCATAAAAAGAATCAAAAATCAGGCATTGAAGCGGTGCATCTATATCGCCTTTTGGGGCTGGAAAGTCTGTTACAATTCTTTCTAGAACCTCTTCGACATTCAGACCTGACTTTGCAGAAATGCAAGGAGCATCCATTGCTGGTATTCCTATTACATCTTCTATTTCTTTTTTTACATCATTAGGTCTTGCATTTGGCAAATCAATCTTATTTAATACTGGCATTATTTCTAAATTGTTATCAATTGCTAAATAAACATTTGCTAAAGTTTGAGCTTCAATTCCTTGGCTACTATCTACAACAAGAATGGCACCCTCACAAGCAGCTAGGCTTCTTGAAACTTCATAGTTAAAATCAACATGTCCAGGTGTATCTATTAAATTTAAGATATATTCATTTCCATCTTTAGCCTTATATAACATACGCACAGCCTGTGCTTTAATTGTTATTCCTCTTTCTCTTTCAATTTCCATATTGTCTAATACCTGTGTTTCCATTTCTCTTTTAGAAAGAACTCCTGTCATTTCAATTAATCTATCTGCAAGTGTTGATTTTCCGTGATCAATATGTGCTATAATACTAAAATTTCTAATAAATTTTTGTTTATCCAAAATTTGCCTCCATCTTATTTTTATTGTAGATATTTTACCATAAGGCTAAGTCAAATGCAAGAAAATACGGGCTCTAACCCTGTAATTCTTACTTGTTGCAATATTCTTTTGTTTTCAGTAATTGCAATTTTAGCAAATTGACTATATAATTAGGCAAAAGGAATGATTTATTTTATGAAAAGCAAATATTTAAACAAATTAGAATTTACCAAGATTGTGAATATATTATCTACTTTTGCAATTACTGATTTAGGAAAGAAAATGTGTTTATCACTAACACCATTAACTTCAAGTGAAAGTGTCAAAACCTTGTTACAAGAAACTACTGAAGCAAATATATTGCTTCTTAGAAAAAGTGAACCTCCTATTGCTCCCTTAGAAAATATTAGTGCCTATTTAAAAATATTAAAAGGCAATGGAACTTTAACAACAAAAGCCTTGTTAGATTTAGCAACAGTTCTAAAAATTTCTAGAGAATTAAAACAATATATTAACAATGGAGAAATAGATATTACATTTTCTACAATAGTTGTGGAATATTTTAATCGCTTATATTCAAATTTAAATATAGAAAACACCATATTTTCATCCATATTAGACGAAAACACTATTGATGATAGAGCTTCTGCTAATTTATATAAAATTAGACAGAATGAAAGGAAAACAGAAAGCGAAATCCGTGCTAAATTGAATTCATACTTAAATACAAAATATATACAAGAACCAATAATAACAATCCGAAATAATCGTTTTGTTATTCCAGTAAAGCAAGAATATAAATCAAATGTAAATGGTTTATTGCATGATACTTCTAGTAGTGGTTCTACCCTTTTTATAGAACCTATGTCTGTTTTTGAATTAAATAATAAATTAAACAACTTAAAATCAGAAGAAAATACGGAAATTGAAATTATTCTTTCTAATTTATCTAGTCTATTTTTTAACATTACAGATGAATTAGAATCAAATATCATTGAAATTGGTAAAATTGACTTTGCTTTTGCAAAAGCAAAGTATGCTAAAAGTATAAATGCAACAGAGCCAATTATTAATGATAAAAAAATTATTGACCTAAAAAAAGCAAGACACCCTCTTATAGATAAAAATAAAGTTGTTCCTATAAATATAGAAATTGGTAGTACTTATACTACACTTGTTGTTACAGGACCAAATACTGGTGGAAAAACTGTAACTCTAAAAACAATAGGACTTCTTACATCAATGGCAATGTCTGGTCTATATATCCCAGCCCAAGAAAAAAGTAGCATCTATGTGTTTGACAATATATTTGCTGATATTGGAGATGATCAAAGTATTACTGAATCTTTGAGTACATTTTCATCTCATATTACCAACATAGTTGAAATAATAAATAATTCTACTTCTGAAAGTCTAATATTACTTGATGAATTAGGTTCAGGAACAGACCCTGTTGAAGGCTCTAGTCTTGCTGTAAGCATTTTGGAAAATCTGTCTCAAAAAAATATTATAACAATTGCAACTACACATTATCCAGAAGTAAAAAATTATGCTTTAACAAATCCAAAATTTGAAAATGCTAGTTCAGAATTTGACTTAGAAACACTTTCTCCTACTTATCATATTTTGATTGGTGTTCCAGGTAGAAGTATGGCATTTGAAATTAGTAAAAAACTTGGACTAGACAAAAATATTTTAGAAAATGCTCAATCCAGAATTAACAATGAAACCGTTCATATTGAAGAAATCCTAAAAAATATTTATGATAATCAAATGAAAATTCAAAATGAAAAAGAAAAAATTGAAAATTATTCAAAATTAATTGAAAACATAAAAATTGAATTAGATCAAAGAAAAAATGAATTAGAAGCAAAAGAAACTTCTATAATTTCTGATGCAAAAATTAAAGCAAGAAATATTTTACTTGAAGCAAAAGAAGAAAGCGATGATATTATCAAGCAATTAAATTCTGCTAACAATTCTGAAGCATCTAAATTAAGAGATAAATTAAACAAAAAAATAAAGGAAATTAAACCAGAAAATAAAAATAGCAATTATAATAAACTTGATAAAAACAGTATTGTTGAAAATATGCCAGTTTTTGTAACAACCTTAAATCAGGAAGGTATTGTGTTAAGCAAACCTAATAATTCAAATATGGTTAGTGTTCAAATTGGAAGTATGAAAATGAATGTTTCTATTGAAAATCTAGCACCATCTACTAACGTTAATGTTAAAAAGGCAAACTCTACAATTCATACAAGTTCAAAAATTGAAAATAAAAATGTTTCAAGTGAAATCAATCTAATTGGCTTAAATGTCGATGAAGCTCTATTTCTAATTGATAAATATTTAGATGATGCCAAATTGCGTAAAATTCCAACAGTTAGAATAATTCACGGAAAAGGAACTGGTATATTAAGGAGTTCAATTCATAGATATTTAAAAACTAATAAGTATGTTGAATCATTTAGGTTAGGAACTTTTGGTGAAGGAGAAACTGGTGTTACTGTTGTTGAATTAAGAAAATAGTCTCCAAATATGGACAATGGGACGGTTCTCTTGTCCATATATTGTTAAAATCTTATTGTTCATTAGTTTCATTTAATTCTTTTTTCCAATTGCTTTTTCCATATATTACTCTAATAATTCTGACTATACCATCATTTTCAAATACTTGATAAAAAATCATAAAATTTTTTACATTAATTTTTCTTAAATTTTCGATTCCTACTTGTTCTTTGTCCATTACATTATAAATACTTGGATATTGTTTCAAACTTAGTATTTTTTCTTTTATTATCTCTCTGTGTTGTTCAGCAATGTTAGGTTCTTTCAACTTGTTTTTAATATAATCTACCAATTCTCGTATATCATAAGTTGCATTTTTAGATAGTTTTATTTTATATATTTTATCCATCTTCAACTCCTAGATTTTATCTATAATTTCAAAAGCCTCTTCAAAAGTATATTCTTCTTTGTTTCTTATATCTTCAACACCTTGTTCTAGCTTATTTACTAAATCGTTGTTATCTTTTGCAACTAACCTTTTTGGTATATTTTTTTCAAATTTTTTTTGAAAGCTTTTTTCCTCTAGGTAATCTGCATAACTAAGCAATTCTCCTAACACCTCGTCTGGAATTGTTTGTATCTTTTCTATTAACTCTTTTCTCATAGCCAATGCACTCATTACATTCACCTCTCAATTAAATATCTATTTTCATTATAACACATTGACTTACTTATAACAATATTTTTTGTGCAGAAATGGACACGGCTCTTTTCTTATGTATAATTCGTGTTGCTATCAAATAGTCAAATAGGGACGGAGGATTTTTGCTTATTGAAATTAGCAAAAATCCTCCGTCCCTATTTGATAGCAACAAGGTTCTGGTGGGTCAGGTTTCTATATTTCCAGTCTGCCATTTAACTTTTTATCTACCATATTTTTCAGCAATTTATTTTTTTCTAGCATCAATTCTGAATCTTCTTTCAAGATTTGAATAGCTATAACCTGTACTACTTTTAAGAGTTGCATATCTTCATAAATATTAGCTACCTTAAATTCTGGAAGACCATGTTGCTTAGTTCCAAAAAATTCTCCTGAGCCTCTAAGTTCCAAATCTTTTTCTGAAATGACAAATCCATCATTTGTTTGTTGCATTACCTTCATTCGTTCTAAAACCACATCAGAATTTCCTTGATATTTTAATATGCAATATGATTTATATTCTCCTCTTCCTACTCTTCCACGCAATTGATGTAATTGCGCTAATCCAAATCTTTCAGCATTTTCAACTACCATTATACTAGCATTTGGAACATTAACTCCGACTTCTATTACTGTTGTTGAAATTAGTATATCAATTTTTCCATTTTTAAATTCTTCCATAATTGCATCTTTTTCTTTTGGTTTCATTTTTCCATATAAATATTCAACTCTATAATCTTTAAAAATATTTTTCTTATAATTTTCAGCCAGTTCCATAACAGATTTTGCATTTATTTCCTCATTTTCTTCCACAAGTGGACATACAATGTATGCTTGTCTTCCTTCATCTATTTGCTTTTTTATAAAATTGTTTACCCTTTGTTCTAAACCTTTTGTAACAGCAAAAGTATCAATTTTCTTTCTGTTTGGTGGTAATTCATCTATAATTGATATATCTAAGTCCGCATATAATATTAAAGCCAATGTTCTTGGAATTGGAGTTGCCGTCATAACAAGAGTATCTGGATTATTTCCTTTTCCAACAATTGTTGCTCTTTGTTTTACGCCAAATCTATGCTGTTCATCTGTCACAACAAGTCCTAAATTTTTGAAAATAACATTTTCTTCTAATATAGCATGTGTTCCAATTAATACATCTATTTCACCATTTTTTAGTTTTTCTAAAATCTCTTCTTTTTTCTTTTTTGTTATATTACTAATTAATAATTCACATTTTATATCAAATTTATTTAAAATTTGTGTAAAGCTTTCTAAATGTTGTGATGCAAGTATCGCAGTTGGAGCCATAATTGCAACCTGATATCCGCATTTTACAGCTTTATATGTAGCAATAATAGATACTACTGTTTTTCCAGAGCCGACATCTCCTTGTAAAAGTCTATTCATTGCTTTTTCGCCTTCCATATCACTGTCAATTTCTTCTAACACCCTTAATTGTGCCTTTGTCAACGAAAAAGATAATGAATTTATCACATCTGACATCTTTACATATTTTGAAAATTTTATACCTTTTTCTTCTGTGTCATATTTATTTTTTAAATAAAGCAATGAAAGTTGCATTGATAATAATTCATCAAAAGCTAATCTTTTTCTTGCATTTTTGGCTTCTTCCATATTTTCAGGAAAATGAATTTTTGAAATTGCTTTGTTGTAATCAAACAAATTATATTCTTTTATTAAATAATCTGGAATTGTTTCATCTAAGTGTCCTGCTTCCTTTATAGCATTTTCAATTATACCTCTTAGCACATTTTGTGATAATTGAAAAGTTAATGGATAAAGTGGTATGATTTTTCCTGTATTTTTGGTCTTATTTTCTTCTTCTATTATTGGAGAAGTCATTTGAGCTTTTCCGTTTTGCTTAGAAATTTTCCCAAAAAACTTGTATTTATTACCTTTATGAATTTTTGACTTTAAATAAAATTGATTATACCAAACAATTTCACAGTTTCTAGTTTCATCTTCAACCATAACTCTATAAATTATAAGGTTTTTTCTAATTCTTCTTTCAATAACATTTGAAACTACAGTTGCCTCAATTAAAGCTTCTTCCCCATCTTGAATATCTTCTATAACTCTAGGTTTACTTCTGTCTTCATACGTCCTTGGGTAATAATTTATTAAGTCTTCCAAATTATATATGTTCAATTTATGTAATAGTTTTGCTCTGTTCGGTCCTACACCTTTTATATACTGAACATCTTTTTTTAATTCCTGCATTTTTTCACCTCTGTTTTTACAACATTATAGGTTTATTAAAATCATTGCTTTTTATTATAAATTTCATTTTCAATTAATGATTCTAAAGAAATATTTTTATTTAAAAAGTCGTCCACTACACTATCATTTGTATATTTAATTTGATTTACCTTATTTAATTTATCGTTGCTATCATTAAAGTTTTCTAAATCCTTTAAGAATTTCTCATCCATATTAATCCTCCTAGATTTCATTGAAAATTAATTTATTTTCAGAATTTGTACTATGTAATACATATTTTGAAAAATCATTAATTCTTTTAGTGTAATTCATCATTTTAAATATAACACTCAAATCTTGATGATACTGTATGTTGTTCTCTATGTCTATTCTATTTCTGATATGAAGTAAATAATTTTCAATAAGTGAAAAAATATCTTTATTTTTTAATAGGAATTTATATTTTCCATTTGACAAAACATATTCATATTCTATATTAAAATCAATTATCATTTTTTCCGAGTATTTCTTAGGGTTATTAACTGCAAAGTAATATAGGCTATTATCCATAAACTTTCTCCATAAATCAACATAGTTTATTACTTCTGAATTTATTCGGCTAATATGTTTTGAACATACAAAATAGTCTTTTGTCCCATAAATATATACTTTAATTCTGTCATTAATTCCAATCATATTACATACTTCTGCTTCAGAAAAAATATCAACTATATTAGAAAAATCCCCATAATAATCAGGATATCTACCATTTCTATCTTCTATATAAAATCCATTAGAAACAATCTTATCATTTAGCGAATATATATTTATTACCATTTCAAATTCTTTATACATCATAATCTTAAACTCTTTAATTATAATTGCTTTTTTTTGGTCAGGTGACAATGTTATATTTCTTAGCTTGTTATAGTCATTAGTCATATAATAAATTAAACACTTAGATTCATAATCATATTTTACATAAATAGAATGATACTTATCCAATCTTTTAAATGTTTTTATATTTTGACATAAATTATATATATATTTATCTAACATATTTAGACTATTTTCATATCCTACATTTTTTTCAATATAGTTTACTTTTTCAAATAAAAAGCTTATAATAAAAACTTTCAAAAAACTTTCTGGGTTAGTTCTTCTAAAAAAAAATTCTAACTTTTTTGTTATTAAAAATTTATCTATCATAATTTTAACTCCTGTTAATCATCGTACTCATGATTATCATCATCATTATAATAATCATCTTGTTCATAATTATTATCCTCGTCATAATCTTCTTCATAATCATCATAAAGTTTATTTTCATATTCTTCTAGAGTAGGATTTCCGTCCATTGATACATCATATATAAGTTCAGGGTTATAATCATATAAATCTGGTGAAACCCAATCATGCAAAGTTGGATTTTCCCATGGGTACCTATCTTCAGTAGATAGAAAATATGGTACCTTATCTTTTTGACATAAATCAGCCATTTTGCAAATGGAAGATAAACCATCAAAATCAGCAAGTATTATAGAAAATTCCGCTTCATTTGCCATTTGGGCTGCTGTTTTTGGAGTAGGACATGCAATTTTACTTACCTTACCTGCTTTATACCCTTCTAAGGTTTTTCTTGTTCCATACTGGTTATCTTCAACCATATCTCTGCTATAAAATCCATTTCCACAAGCTGCAATATAACATTCATAACCTTGTTTTTCTAATAAACTAATAACTTCTGGCATAAGTTCATGCATTATTTTATTAGAACCACAACCATAAACTCCAGATGTATCAATAAAAAATTGCACATATCTTGCATCTTTTAAATCATATTTATCACTTAATAGTCTATAATTTTGATATTTTAATATATGTTGTAACATTTGTTTTTTATCATAAGTTTCTGAACCATCTTGTTTATCAATACCAGCATGTTCCATTGCAATTTTTTTTATAATTTCCAATATGTATTTTTTTAAATACTCTCGTCTATTCTGTGTCTTAAAATCCTCTATTTTTTTCTTTTTTTCTTCAAATATTCTTTCAATATTTTTTTTTAAATCTCCTTTTCCGCTTCCGTCTCCACCTTCTCCTCCATTTCCATCTTCATCTTTTTCTTCGTCTTTTTTCTCATCCTTTTCTTGTTCACCAGTTCCATCTGTTTTGTCACTTTTATTTTCTTTGTCAGAATTTTGTCCATCATTTACTGAGTTTGGTGAATCTTCAATTTCTTTAGTTGCTTCATCTCCTCCATGAGTATCTTCTGTTGTTTTTGAAGTGGCAGGAGCAACTTCTTGTGTTTCTGGAACATCTTCTGGGGATTCAATAGGATTGTTTTCTTTGGATTCATCAACTTCTTCATTTTTTTTCTTTCTAGCTTGTTGTTCTAATTCAGCAAATATTTTATTTATATCATACTGAAAAGCCATTAAACACTCCTCCTAATATTAATAATCATTATCATATTCTGAATCTGTTTCATAATCACGTTCGTTTCTTATATCATCTTTACCTAAAAATTCTTCTAATGTATTATGGAGTTCAGTACCAGAATCCAAATAAACAAAAGTATTTCCCCTATTCATTGCAATTTTAAACATTTTATCTTCATTTACTTTTATGCCAAACCTTGTTCCATCTCTTTGGCTTTTATTTTCTGCCCACAAAATGTTATCACTTTGTGTTTCCTCAACTGGCATAGAATATTCAAACCATCCTCTATAACTATTACTATAATTTTTAAAATTTATATATTTATTAATAAATTGTAATTGTTCTACTGTATTTATATCTAAATAATAACAACCTGGTTTATTATCATCAGTATGCAATTTAAGTTTTTTTGTATCTCCACTTTCAATTATTTTTTTAAAAAAGTTCGTCCACTCTATTAGATTATTTTCGTTTATTTTAATAGAACATTTTTCTAAATCAGGTAATTCAAATTCTAAATTTCCATTTTCCATTTCGGATATACGTTGTAAATCTGCCAAAGACATTACATCTAGTTCGTCTAAATTAATATATTGAGATAAAGCATCTTCATCTATTTCTTCTCCTAAAACTTCTAAATCTTCAATGTATTGCTTAGCTTGTCTAATAGAAAAATCTGGGCATTTATCATATATATATCCAATATAATGGTTTTCTGGTAATCCTAATATTTCCAAAAATAACTCTTTATCAGGTCTAGGGACTTCCACTTTTTTACTTCTGTTAATTAAGGCATCATCTATTTCTCTTTTATCATTTGAAGTAATAAATGTATATATAGGATATTCCCCTTTTTCATATGTATCTGTTCCTGTTGTTAATCTTCCATTTTCTAAAAAATCCAATAAAAAAGAGTCTACTTCTGGTCTTGCCTTATCTAATTCATCTATTACAAGAACTACAGGACCTTTTTTTGATTGCTGTAATGTTTGTAATAATATTCCTTCTTTTATTGAATTATCTGCATCTTGTTTCATAACTCCTTCAATATTTACATCATATTGGAAATTTTCTGTTCCCATTCTTGGAAAACATTGGACAAATTTTTCATCAGCATCAATCATTTTAGAAAAAGTTTCAGCTAAAAAAGTTTTTCCTGCTCCAGATTTTCCCTGTAATAACAAAGTAGGAATACTTCTTCTATTTCTCTTGCCTGCCGTTTCAAACAGTAAAACAATTTTTGCTAAATCTTTTGAAACAAAATAACCTAGTTTTTTTAATTTTTCTTGAGTTTCTTTTATTTTTTCTGACATATTTATGGCTCCTTTTATAAAAATTTGTGGACAAGGGTGGACAAGGGGACGGTTCTCTTGTCCATAATGTGTTAAAATAGTGTTAAATATAAAAAAATAGTATCAAGGTATTTATTGTAACTCTTGATACTATTACTTTTCATTGATTGGTGGCTCCAAGTGGAATCGAACCACTGACACGGGGATTTTCAGTCCCCTGCTCTACCAACTGAGCTATCGAGCCATAAATATTAAATTAAAAATTCTTTTCTAAATAAAAAAATGGCGACCTGGAACGGGCTCGAACCGTCGACCTCTAGCGTGACAGGCTAGCGTTCTAACCAACTGAACTACCAGGCCAAATAAGTTAAAAAAATGGTGGGCGTTATAGGGCTCGAACCTATGACCTCCTGCTTGTAAGGCAGATGCTCTCCCAGCTGAGCTAAACGCCCATTTCCTTCAACAGTGACTAGTATAATATATTTTAATTAATCTGTCAAGCACTTTTTTCATTTTTTTACATTATTGTTTCATAGTCAAATGTAAAAGTAAAATAAACTTTAAATATTAATTAATATATTTAACCTTTACATTAACATAAGTGTAAAAGCAACAATGTTTCTTTTGATGTGCTTGTGGGGCAAATCATTATAAAGTCATTTATCACTTTACTTTTTTCATTTTTTAGTCTATATTATATATATTGAATGGGGGATTATATATGACAGCATTTGCATTAAAAATGATAGCCATAATATCTATGTTTCTTGATCATATTGGCTATTTTATATATAAAGGACACGTTTCTTTTTTTAATTATCTAGGAAGATTTGCATTTCCAATTTTTGCATTTCAAATATCAGAAGGTTATATTCATACACACAATTTAAAAAAATATTTTTCAAGGCTTTTTATCTTTGCATTAATATCGCAAATTCCATTTACTCTATTTCTTTATGGTGTTGTTTATCAGCTCCCTATAAGCGAATATTTAGCAAATATTGATAGATTTGAATTAAATATATTTTTCACTTTATTTTTAGGGCTATTTAGTATTTTTTTATATGACAAAATAAAAGAAAAATCAAAAGTGCTTGGATTACTTGCTGTTGCTCTTATATGCCTATTGGGAAATTTTATTAAAGTTGATTATGGCTACTGGGGAATTTTGCTTATTTTTATCTTCTACTTTTTTAAAAATAATATTCCACTAACAGTACTTGCTTATTTCACAATGTGTTTAATAAAATATGGTTATCAATTATGTATAAGTAACTTTAATCAATTATATTTATATTTGTTTATCGGAGCTTTTTTAGCAATTATTCCAATAATTTTATATAATGGAAAACTTGGATACAAAACAAAAAAATTGCTCTATATATTCTATCCAGCACATTTGTTTTTAATTTATCTAGCAACATTTATTTAAAGCACAAATTCCGAATATATTATATTTAACTAAAATATAATATATTCGGAATTCATTTTATTTAATCCATAAACTTTTTCAATATTTCTTTTTTGCATATCTGAACTCAAAATAATAATCCTTTCAATAATATGAAATTTTAACAAATCATTTAGACTTTTGTTTGACAATATATCCCCTAAATTTCCTCCATGAGCTGTAAAGATTCCTTTTACCCCAGAACAAGAAGCTTCAAAAATTGCTTCCGTATCTTCTTTCGATCCAATTTCATCAGCTACAATTACATTTGGAGCCATTGATCTAATGAGCATTTTTATCCCTATTGACTTAGGAACATTGCACATAACATCTGTTCTAATTCCAACTTCGTTTTGTGCCATTCCCTTATACATTGCTGCAATTTCTCCCCTCTCATCAACAACACCAACAGTTATTCCCTTAAAATTAATTTCTTCAACTCCATTGCTAATTTTTCTTACTAAATCCCTTAAAATCGTGGTTTTTCCAGCTCCAGGTATTGAAACTATTAAAGTATTGTATATACTATTATTTTCAATATTTAAAACATATCTTAAAATTTTTGTGCTAGCTCCTTTTATTTGTCTTGCTATTCTGAAATTTAAACTTGATATGTAGTTTATATTTGTAATTTTTCCATTTTGCATAACAACATTACCTACAATTCCAACTCTATGTCCACCTTTTATGGTAATAAATCCATTACAAATTTGATTTTGATATGAATAAATAGAATTTTCACAAATTTTTTGTAAAGTTTGTAAAATATCATTTGATGAAACAATGTAATTTAATACTACTTCAGAAGAATTGAATTTTAATATAACAGGTTCTGCATTTCTTAATCTTATTTCCTCTAAACTGATATATTGTGTTGGATTTGCTTCTTTTCTAAAATATTCTTCTAAAACATTTAATATTGAATCTGAAAAATATTTAAAAATATTAAATAATTGCATTTTCTATCCTTTCATATGTATAAAACTATATATTATTATATATATGCTCTTGCTATTAAGTTTATGAGTGAAAAGTGGACAAGGGGACGGTTCTCTTGTCCACAAATATTACAGAAAGAAGCATAGCTTTTTTGCACATTTAATTATGAATAAAAAAGTGGACAAGAGAACCGTCCCCTTGTCCACTTTTAATCACTTTTTCATATATTTTGTATATCTTCCGCTTCCAATTATCTTTATTGATCCATTTTTGACCATATTTCCTAAAACAGCTTCTACTGTTGTTGCACTTACGTCAGGTAAAATCTTGCATATTTCTGCTTTTGAAATAGGAGTTAAATTATTTAATACAATTGCTTCGATTCTTGCTTTTTTAGTAATTTTGTTACTATTAACAACACTAAATCTTTTATCTAACTCTTTATAACACATATATAGTGTTGATAAAAAGTTTTCTATAAAAGGAATATAAGTTTGTTTATCTTCTGTCCAACCAATAGATGATAGTCTTAATGCCTCATAATAATTACCTTTGCTGTTGTTTATTTGTTCTTCAAAAGAAATATATTTACCAACATCAAACCCGTTTTTATATAATAGTAATAACGTTAATAATCTCGACATTCTTCCATTTCCGTCCCTGAAAGGATGTATACAAAGAAAATCAAGAATAACACAAGGTATTAATAATAGTTGATTAATATTTGCATTATTATATGCATCATTATATGCAAGTACAAGTTGTTCCATTGCATTTGGTGTTTCTTTTGCAGCTAATGGTTTAAATCTAACTTTTCTATTTCCTTGTTTATCTTCTTCTATTATATAATTATTATTAGTTTTATATTGACCTGCATCTGGTGTTCCCGTATATGACATCATTATTTCATGTAATCTTAATATTGTGTTTTCATTAAATTCTATATCCTCATAATGCAAATGTATTTCATTTAAAGCATCTCTGTACCCTGCAATTTCATTTTCATTATGATTTAATGGTTGTGCTTTTTGATTCACTATTTCTTCTATACGCTCATCGCTAGTCACAATTCCCTCTATAGCATTTGAACTTTTAACAGATTGTACTATAGCTATTCTTTCTAATTCTGTAAATATCCTCTCATATCCATCTTTTCTAATTTTTGCTCCCGTTTTTAATGAATAGATTGTTCCTGTTATGTTTATTAAATTAGCAGGTAATAATCCATTATCTAAAAAAGAATAATCAAATTTTTTCATTTTAGATTTCTCTTTCTGCATATTCTTATATGCATATATTTTCATTTTATCTGCATATATTTTACTATTTTATATGCAGATAGTCAATATCTATATGCAGATTTTATTTTTATTGATTTTGTCAAATATTTTCTAGCCATTCTTTTATTTTTTCTCCATCCTTGTATCCTTTTTCATATAGTTTCTGTAGCTTTGCTTTATCTTTAGTAAGTGTTCCCATTCCACATATATCATCAGGTGCAATAAGCAATACCTTCCCTTGTGGTTCTAAGTCATTTATTATTTCTTCTAATTCACTATTATATAATGTTGGTCTATTATATAAAGCTTTAACAAATTCAGGATATTTGTTCTGTAATTTTTTATAACTTTTTGAATCTCTTCCTAGAGTTCTTCTAAAATCTCTTGGTCTTGTCAATACGACAATAACCCTAGTACAACCATCACCAAATGCCTTTTTATATGGTATAGGATCAACAACACCACCATCATAGTATTCAACTCCATTAAATGTATAAGGCTTACAAACAATTGGTATACAAGAAGATGCACATAAAAAGCCATAATTATTTTTCTTAAAATCTTTTTTATAAATATAATCTGCTTTACCAGTTTTGGCATTGCCCATTTGTACTACCATTTCTTGTTCAGACTTAATGGCTTTATCAAAATCCCATGGATTTTTTCCACCTTCATTTGAAAGTGTACCATATATATAATCCAAATCCACAAATGAACCTTTTGTTATTAAGTTCAATATACTCATATATTTTCTATCAGAACTATACTCTTGGAAAAAAACCTTATTTCTCCCTTTTTGTCTTGATATGTATGATGCCACATTTGCACTTCCAGCAGAAATTCCTAAGCAATATGGAATATGTATATCATTGTCCAATAAATAATCAAAAATTCCTGCAGGATAAATCCCTCTTAGACCTCCTCCTACATCTATGATTCCTATCTTTTCTTTAAATTCCATATTCCATTTCCTCCTCACTACATACCGTTAATATATTTTATTGCGAAAGCAACAAGGTTCTGGGGTACCCACCCACAGCTTTAGCTGTGTTGGTGGGTCGGGTTCTTGTCAATCAAAATAGAAAATAAATTTAATTTTCTTCTTCTTTTAATATATTTTCTGCTCTTGAGCAAGCAGGACAATCGCAATATTTTGCTCCTTTTGCTTTTATTTCTTCTGCGTGTTTTAACATATTTTTAGCTGATGCTTTTACTATCATTTTTACATTAAATATCTTAACAAAATAAGTTTTAAAAATCAAGCAAAAATAATTTTTCAATATGGACAAGGGGACGGTTCTCTTGTCCACAAATATTACAGAAAGAAACATAGCTTTTTTGCACATTTAATTATGAATAAAAAAGTGGACAAGAGAACCGTCCCCTTGTCCATTATTACTTATCTACCAATCATTTGGTTTTCAGCCTGTTGAATCATTTTCTTAACCATTGTTCCACCTATTTTACCTGCATCTTTTGCTGAAATATCTCCATTGTATCCATCTTTTAAGCTAACTCCAACTTCACTAGCTACTTCGTATTTGAATCTGTCTAAAGAATCCATAGCTTCTGGAACTAATTTTTTGTTTGAATTTTTGTTTGCCATTTTAAAATTCACCTCCGAAAATTTTATAACTTTTATATTTTATATATCGAAAAAACTAAAATATGTTTTTTCAATATATATGTTGCTCGAAATAAAAAAAATTAAACTAACAATTTTTGTTAAATTTTTAAAACTTGACCTAATTTAAAAAATATGCAATAATACTTTATACTACTATTTTACATAAATGAGGTGATTAATATTTTATTAGCATTTGCAGGTATAACTGGAATTGGCAAATCTTATTACAAAGATAAAGTTTGCGAAAAATTAAATTTTTCAAAAATAAAAATAGTTACAACACGTGCTCCTAGAATTGGAGAATTAAATAATAAAGATAAAATATTTGTAACCGAAGAACAACTAGATAAAATGACAAAAGAAAACAAAATTGCGTATCAATTTGAATTACTTGGTGTAAAATATGCTTATAAAAAAGTTGATTTATTTTCAAGTAAAAATACTGTTTTTGAAATGCATTATAATACAATATACGATTTTAAAAAAATTTGTCCAAATTTATTTAGCATATATCTATTGCCAACTGATCTAAATAAAGCAAAACAAAAATTAATTGAAAGAAGGCTAAATGCAGAAACTGAAAAAGCAAGACTGCTTGAAATAGATGAACATTATAATAGAATAAAAAAAGATAAAGATCTAATTCGTATGTTTGACTATGTTTTATATAATAATTATGATAAAGAATCAGAAGAAAAGGTAGTTAATTTAGTAAAAGAAAATCTATAATATTAAAGTTCCAGAAAGGAATGAACTAATAATGCAAAAATACTTTTCTTTAAATGAAAATTTCGATGATATAATAAAAAATACACTTAAAAATAAGCAAATAAAATTAATAAAACCAGTAACAACAGGATGGACAAATATCGTTTTTGAAGTTGAAACAAATGATGGAAGTTATTTTTTTAGATTTCCAAGAGATGATTTTTGGATTAGAACAATTGTTAAAGATTGCGAATTTTCAAATTATATCTATAGAAAAACTTCATATAATACAGTTTTACTTAAGCAATTTTCAAATAATAATAGAGCTTTTAGTGTGCATAAAAAAATTGAAGGCACTGCCTTAACCACAAAAATGAACAAATTAACACCTAATGAAATACAAAGTGTATCTTACGAAATTGCTGATTTTATGGTTCAATTACATAATATTAAATTTAATGAAAATGATATATTTAAAGTAAATAATATTGGTTTAAATTTAGTTGATTTTTTAAATGAATTAGTTGAAAAGCACTTATCTCAAAAAGATAAAGTTTTTTGGAAATATAATGAATTTAAAAAAAAGGATTCGTCATGTCTTGTGCATGGTGACTTAAATCCAGGGAACATTATTTTAGATAATAAAAATCATATTTCTGCTATAATTGACTTCGGTTTTGCAGGTTATGGTAATAAATATTTTGATATTGCTAGAATAATTGGTAGATTGCCAAAAGAATACAAAGAAGAAATAATTAAATCGTATGAAAATATAACAAATGAAAAACTCGACCTAAACAACCTAGATACAGAAATTGAAATTTGGGATAGTATTGATAATGGTTATAAAAATTATATGCACTCTGTTGGAATATGTTAAATTTTTCTTGACAAATGTCAATTCAGGTGTTATTATATTTGTGTTAGTCAAATGCGGATGTGGCGAAACTGGCAGACGCGCTAGACTTAGGATCTAGTGTCTTTGACGTGGGGGTTCAAGTCCTCTCATCCGCACCAATGAGTAAGTAAAATCAATAGTCATAATTAATAAACTTATAGGAGGTGCTTTTAAATGGCAAAATGCGAAATCTGTGATAAATCCGTTAATTTTGGTAATAAATTGAGCATTGCTCGTTCTCATATTAGTAATAGAGCAAAAAGAACTTGGAAGCCTAATTTAAGAAGAGTTAATGTTAATGTTAATGGAGAACATAAAAGAATGTATGTATGTACAAAATGCTTACGTTCAGGAAAAGTTGAAAGAGTATAGTTTTAAAAGCAAAGCTAATTTAAAGCTTTGCTTTTTCCTATGTATTAGTTTTTAATTCCAAAGATTAATTTTACAAATCCCCTTAAAAATTTGGGGACTTTTTTTACAACTATTTTCATTTAACTTTTCATCCCTTTCTTAAATTAGCCACTTGCAAGCCATGCTAAACCCAAGATACAAACAGCTATACCAATAATTAATAGCCACCATTTAAGAGGAAGCAATAATACTAATAAAATGCCTATTCCAAATCCAATTAAGCAAACACCAATAGTTTTTTTTAATAAGCACAACATACTTTATTACCTCCTTTTCAATATAATATTAAAAATTTTACAAAATGTTACAAATTTGAAAGGAATCAGAAATATGAAATTTAATAAAAAAAATATTCCAGAATTAATTGAATTACTAAAAAAAGAATACACAGATGCAAAATGCAGTCTTGATTTTGATACAGCTTTTCATCTTTTAGTTGCTGTAGCATTGTCTGCGCAATGCACAGATGAAAGAGTTAATAAAACTACTCCTTCACTTTTTAGTGTATATAGCACTCCTGAAGATTTTGCAAATGCAAAAATTGAAAAACTTGAAGAATTGATTCGTCCATGTGGATTTTATAAAGTTAAATCTAAAAATTTAATTGCGTGTGGGAAAATGTTAGTAGAAAAATATAATTCTAAAGTTCCAAATGATATGGATTCATTAACAAAATTACCTGGTATTGGTAGAAAATCTGCAAATGTCATTATGCTTAATGCCTATAATAATCCTGTACGGAATAGCAGTTGACACACATGCCAAAAGAATATCAAACAGAATTGGTCTTAGTAACGAAACTGATCCATTAAAAGTTGAACAAGATTTATTAAAAATTATAGACAAAAAATATTGGGCAGATATAAATCATCTATTTGTATATCACGGAAGAAAATATTGCACAGCAAGAAAACCTAAATGTGAAGAATGTCCTATTCGTGATTTATGCCAAAAAAATATGAATTTTTTGTAATATCAATTGACAAATTCTTCTTAAAGCTATATATTAAATACATTAAAATATATAGGAGGAGAATACATATGTTAAACAAAAAATTTAAGGTATTTCTTTCAGTTTTTACAGTTTTAACATTAATGAGTACTATGTGTTTTGCTACAGAAGCAAATGTTGAAACATCAAATGCTGAAGTAACAAACGTTGAAACAACAGATAATTCAGCAGATGAAACAACAACTACTTCTACTGAAAATACTGCAACAAATGAAACTGATACAACTGAAGGAACAAATGAAGCTACAGATGCTCAAGAAGATGAAAATACCTCAACATCAACAGCTACAACTGCAGATTCAACAGCAACTCCACAGACAAAAGATGGCGATATTTATCAATCTGGAAAAGACATCACAATATCAGATGCTATCAATGGAAATGTTTTTGTTACAGCAGACAGCTTAACTGTTACAGGTCAAATTGGTGGTGATTTATTTGTTATGGCAAATAAGGTTAACCTAGATGGCGCTCAGATTTATGGTAACGTATTTGCTATGGCAAAGGAAATAACTGTCAATGGTCTAATTTATGATTTATATGGTACGTGTGAAACATTAACTGTACCATATAATGGAACAGTTTACAGAGATTTACATGTTATGTGTAAAAATGCTTCATTAGATGGAGTAGTTGGTGGAAATGTAAACATTAAAGTTGGTGGAAAATTTGAATTAAAAGATGATTGTATTATTTACAAAAATCTAAACTACACATCTGGCAATGAAATTGAAATTAAAGATGGTTTAGTTCAAGGTGATGTTAATTATTCAAAATCAGTTGATGTAATATTATCTTTGATAATTTCTTTATTATTTGTACTTGTTGTATGGTTAGTTATGGTTAGACTTGCTCCAGAATTTAGCAATAAAGTTGTTACTGCTGGAAAGCAAAGACCATTTGCTTCACTATTATTTGGATTAATAGGAATTATCTTAATTCCTTTACTAGCTTTTCTATTACTATTGACAAGAGTTGGATTTGTATTATCATATCTACTAATATTAATTTATTTATTGGCAATTTCACTTTCTATAGTAATAACAATTACTGTTTTAGCTGACATTCTTGCTAGTAAAGTTAAATCACTTTCTAAATTCAATAATTTGTTGGCTATAATAATAGTAACTATTGTATTGTGGGCATTGTTATTTGTTTTGTGGTTTATTCCTTATGCACATATTGCTCAATGGATTATTACGATTATTGTTTGGTTAATTACGATTATTTTCTGCTTATCAGCTATATACGGATTTGGAATATTTATACTTTCTGTATTAAATAAAGCTAATAAGTCTGTAAAAAAAGAAGTAAAAAAAGAAGCAAAGAAAGAATAAAAACACAAAGAAAATAAAAAAATAATTGGTTCATAAATCTTGAACCAATTATTTTTTTATGATGAAATAATATTTTGAACCTAACGAACGGTTTTAGTCGTGTAGGCTTGTATCAATTTCTTATTATTCCTTTAATTTGCTAATTATTTGCTTATAATCATCTGAATTTATTATAGCTGTTCCACATACTGCAATGTCAATTCCTGCATTTTTTAATAGTCCAATATTATCTAACTTTATCCCCCCATCTGCTTCTATATAAAAATCCAAATTATTTTCATTTCTATATTTACTTAATTTATGTATTTTTTCTATTGTAGCTGGTATAAGACTTTGACCTCCTTTTCCAGGCTCAACAGTCATAACTAATACTAAATGTATATAGTCTAATAGAGAATATATTTTTTCTATATCTGTTTCAGGTTTAATTGCTATACCAACTTTTATTCCATTACTTTTAATATAACTTAAAATTTCTTTCAAATGATTAACATCTTCAAATGCTTCATAATGAATTGTTATAAAGCATGGATTTACTGATAAGTATTCGTCAATATATTTTTTTGTATCTTTAACCATTAAATGAATGTCTAAGGGGGTATTAATTATATTACTTAAATTTTCAGAATATTCTAACATTTTCATTGTTGTATTATCATTTACAAATATTCCATCCATAACATCGATATGAAAATAGTCTGTTTTTGCAGCCTCCAAATTATAAAAAGTTTTTAGTGAATCTTCATTATTAATATTTAAAATTGATGTAGCTATTTCAATCACTTTAATCATCTCCAATTTATCTAAATTAAAAATTAAGACGGTATTTTTTCTATATCCACTTTTTTGTGGAATAGAGAAATCAACCGCCCATTTTATTTATTAATTAATCCACATTTAATATAGGATTTGATGAATTCAAATCAACCTGTTCTTGTGTTTTTCTTACTCCATCTATAAATACTTTTACAGTTACAGTGCCTACTCCTTCTATATCTACTGTGATGTTTTCTGCATTTTCTAAATGCTTCTTTTTATATACTGTATCTTCTGTTCCGTTAGATGTTACTTTAACGACAACCTCAACACTATCTGGTTCAATTGTCTTTCCTTCTTCATCTTTCTCTTCTTTATATCCCAAAAGAGATTTTAAATTAATATTTACTTTTCCTTTTTTTATTTCTTGTAATTTATTAACAGTAATTGAAACTGGTGTTTTTTCGTCTACTGTCTTATCTGCATCTACACTTTGTTTTAACACAATTCCATTTGATTGAGTAGAATCTGTTTCTGTTTTAACATTTCCAAGTGTAAGGCCAGCATCTTCTATAGCTTTCTCAGCTTCATCTTGTGTTTTTCCTATCACATAAGGTACAGTTACCTGTTTAATGCCTGTTCCTATGCTTACATATATTTTTACTGTGCTACCTACTGAAACTTCAGAATTAGCATCTGGTTCTTGTCTAATTACTATTCCCTCTTCAACCTTATCACTTTTTTCTTCTACAGCCTCATATCTTAAATTTACCTCTCCAATAGCCTCTGCAGCCTCGTTTTGCGTTTTTCCTATTACTTTAGGAACAGTAGTCAATTCTTGCCCCTTACTAACAGTTAATTTTATAATCTCTGTATTGTTAATTTCATAGTTCTCTTGATAAGGTGGATCCTGTGAAATAACTGTTCCCGCTTCTTTTTGGTCATTAAATTCTTCAGTTAATTCATATTTTAATTTGGCTTCTTCTAATTGTTTTTTAGCTTCATCAATATTTAATCCAACTAAATTTGGTATTTGTACTTGTGTAGGCCTATTTTTATTTACAACAAAAGCTGTTATTCCCATTGAAGTAGCAAATACGGCTATGCATATTAATAAAATTAGTAATACTTTTACAAATTTATGCTTTGCTAAAAATTTTTTAAATTTTCCCTTTTCTTTTCCCTGTGTTTTCGCTTTTTCCTTTTCAATTTCATCTAAGTTAATCTTTTTTGTTAAAGAACTGTCATCTATTTTTTTAATATCTACAAAATCACCATCAGGATCTTTTAAACATTCTCTTAAATCACGTAGCATTTCTGTTGCAGAAACATAACGTAAATTTACATCTTTTTGCATTGCTTTCATAATAACTTTGTTAACACTATTCGGAATTGTGGAATTCAATTTCTGAGGTTCTACAGCTTCTTCTTGCATATGTTTCAATGCTATTGAAACAGGTGTATCAGCATCAAAAGGAACTCTTCCAGTCATCATTTCATACATTACAACACCAAGAGAATATAAATCTGATTTTGCATCTGTATATCCTCCTCTAGCTTGTTCTGGTGAAAAATAATGAACTGATCCCATTGTAGAACCAAAAGCAGTCATTGTTGAATTTGAAACTGCTTTTGCTATTCCAAAATCAGTAACTTTAGCAATTCCGTCTTCATTTATTATAATGTTATGTGGTTTTATATCTCTATGTACAATATTATTTCTGTGAGCCATCTCCAATGCAGATGCAATTTGAATTGCTATATTTATACTCCATTTCCAAGGCAAAACACCATTTTCTGTTATTATTTCTTTTAGAGTTTTTCCTTGAACTAATTCCATTACAATATAGTGAATATCTCCATCATCACCAGCATCATATACAGACACTATATTTGGATGAGTTAAGCTTGCAACAGCCTGTGCCTCAGCATTGAAACGTTTAATAAATTCTTGGTCTGTTGTAAATTCTTCTCTTAAGACTTTAACCGCAACATTTCTATTTAGCACATTACTTCTAGCTTTATAGACTGTTGCCATCCCTCCTACACCTATCTCTTCTAAAATTTCATACCTATCTCCCAAAACTTTACCTATTAGATTCATTATTCCTGCACCTCTCCTTAATTCTGGTTATTATCCTTCTTTATTAAAATTACAGTAATATTGTCTATTCCACCAATATCATTTGCCATATTCACCAATGACTTCTCTGGTGAAATTAAATCATTCAAAATTATATTTTGAATTTCACTATCTTTTACCAAATTAGTTAATCCGTCTGAGCAAAGAAGTATACTTTCTTTTTCATTCCATCTTTCAGAAAGTATATCAGGTTCTATTGTCTCATCACAGCCGAGTGCTTTAAGTAACATATGTCTATCAGGATGAACTTCAGCTTCATCTTTCGTTATTTTTCCCTCTTTTAATAATCTTTCAACATAAGTATGGTCTGTTGTCAATTGTTTAATATAATCTTCAGAGACTTTATATACTCTGCTATCCCCTATATGGCTAATATAAATAATTTCATTATATATTAAACAAATATCTAATGTTGTTCCCATTTCGCTCAACTGTTCATCTTGTTTTGATTTTTCATATATTAGTTTATTAGCATATATAGTTGCATCTCTTAATAGGTTTAAAATATTGCTTTCTGACTTTTCTATTGTATTCCATTTTTCATATATGTAATTTTTTACACAATCTACTGACATCTTACTTGCAATTTCTCCACCAGCATATCCACCCATTCCGTCTGCTAATATAAACAGCTTTGGTTCATCATTTTCACTTGTTATAAAATAATAGTCTTGATTCATTTCTCTAACTTTACCAACATCTGTTTTTGCAAATACCTTCATATTTCATCCTCTCTATATTTAGTCTAATTATTTAAATTTTTTCTTCTTAATTGTCCGCAAGCCGCATCAATATCTGACCCTAATTCTCTTCTAATTGTTGCAACAATACCCTTGCTATTTAGGTAATCTCTAAATTTTAAGATATTTTCATTTGTACTTTTTACAAACTCCCCATTTTCAATTTTATTAATTGGAATTAAATTTACATGACAATTCATCCCCTTTAATAATTTTGCTAGTTTTTCAGCTTCTTCTAAATTATCATTATTGTCTTTTGCCAACGCATATTCAAAAGTTATTCTTTTATTTGTTTTCTTTATATAATATTTACAAGCCTTTATCAATTCTTCAATAGGATAAGCTTTATTCACAGGCATCATTTCACTTCTTTTATCATTAGATGGGCTATGAAGTGATACAGATAAAGTACATTGCTTATCCTTATCTGCTAATTCATATATTTTAGGAACTATTCCACTTGTAGATATACTAATATGTCTAGCTCCAATTTCAAGCCCCTTTGGATTATTAATTATTTTAATTGCCTTCATTACATTGTCATAGTTATCAAGCGGCTCTCCAATTCCCATAAAAACAATATTAGAAACTCTAATATTAGTATCTCTCTGCACTGCTAGGATTTGTTCTACTATTTCACCTGGAGTCAAATTTCTTATAAAGTCTATTCCTGTTGAAGCACAAAACTTGCATCCCATTTTACATCCGATTTGAGATGAAACACAAAGTGAAACTCCATGTTTATATTCCATTCTTACTGTCTCTATTGCATTATTATCTAATACATCAAATAAATATTTAATAGTACCATCTTTTGATACCTGTTTTTTTAAAATATTAAAACAGTTCAAACTATAACTTTCTTTAAGTTTTTCTCTTAATGCAATAGACAAATTCGTCATTTCATCAAAACTTATAACATTTTCTTTGTAAATCCATTCATAAACTTGATTTGCCCTATATGGTTTTTCACCGCATAGAAACAAATTCATCTTTTAATTCCTCAATAGTATAATCTTTTATGTTTTTTTTCAAAGAAATGACCTCCAATTTCTTAACTATTTATTTATATCACATATAATATTATTTTTCAATAGTTGCCCCAATCATACCTGCATCGTTTTTTAATTTCGCCATCATGATTTTAGGGAAAAATTCATTATTGTACAAATATTCGTTTTTTCTAATATCATCTTTTATTTCCTCTAAAAACATATCTTCATAAAAAACTAGACTGCCTCCAAGTATAATCGCTTCAGGTCCAAATATATTTATTAAATTTGATATTCCAATACTTAAATTAGAAATATATTCTTTTTTTATTGGATCTAGAATTAGACTTAATTCTTCGTCTTTCAATAGTTCAATTAAAACTTTTCCTGTAAGCTTCTCATTTAATTTTAGTGCCTTTTGGACCTCTCTTTTCAATGAACCAATTGAAGCATAAGCCTCAAAACATCCTTTTTTTCCACAAGTACATTCTTTTCCATTTATTTTAATTATACAATGTCCCATACCAAAGCCAGTTGTACGTGAAGTTTCTAAAAGTTTTCCATTTATAAATGCAGCTCCTCCTATACCTGTACCGACTGATATAAATAAACAATTTGAATATGATTTTAAGTTTCCAAACTTTCTTTCCGCTAAAGCAGCACATTTACAATCGTTTCTAAGGATTATAGGTACCCTAAAATACTTAGAAAGCTCAACACATATAGGAAATTTGTTCAAATTTAAGTTTTTCGATTTTATTATTACTCCCTTTTTAACTAGTCCAGGAGCTGCAATTCCTATTAATTCTATATCGTTTATATTTAATTTTCTATCTTCCAGAATTTTATTAATTAATTTTACAATATTTTTTATTAGAAATTCTTCAATTTTTAATTTATCTTCCTTTAAAATATCCACTTCTTTTTTTACAAGTAATTTTTCACCTTTGTCATCAAAAAGTCCAACACCAATATGGCTTCCACCAATATCAATACCAATCTTCATAAGTTCTCCTCTTTAATTAATATAAATAATTATAATTATACAGCAAAACACAAAAAATAGCAAAAAAAATACTTTTGAAGAGCCATACCTAAAATATAATAAGTAAGCCTCTTCAAAAGTATATTTTTAAACACCATAGGCAGAGAATAGGAAAGTACCCATATAAACTTGTAATAATGGAACCATAACAACGACAACAAAGAATATTAGCAATACACCAACTATCATATATACGATTTCTGGTAGTGCTTTCATAACTTTTTCCATAATATTGTTAATGTCTGTATCCATATATTCAAGTAACTTTTCCATCATTTCTGTTAAATCTGTCTGCATTCCTATTTTAAGCATTTCAGTTATCATAGGTGAAGAGAGTCCAGCTTTTTCAAATGGCTCAATCCACGACTGACCAATTAATATATTATTAATAGATGTTTCTATAATTGATAGCATAACATAATTATTAACAACATTTTTACTAACTTCCAAAGCATCTTGAATTCTAACACCATTTTGAATATTTAATAAAACTGCCTTTGCAAACCTTTGAAAATCTATGGCATAAATTAGTTTTCCAAATACTGGCATTGTATATTTAAAATAATGATAATTATATCTTCCTTTTGGAGTTCTGATATATGAGTAGAGCGATATAGCAATTATAGCAATTATTATTACCGGCACATACCAATACTCTATCAATTTATTCAGAAAATTTGAAAACCATATTGTTACAGTAGGTAACTGGTCTTTTGATCCAACTTCGTCAAAAACATTTTGTACCATTGGTATCGCAACCAATGTTCCAACTATTAATAATGCTAAAAGTCCAACAAATTGTATTAAATTTGGAACTAATATTTTCTTTAATTTACTTGTAAGTTCAGTTGTATCATCTAAGTATTTTACCGCTTGTTCAAGTGAATTTGTAAGAGATCCTGAAAGTTCTCCAACCTTTATCATATTTACATATATATAAGGAAATACGTCTGGGTAATATTCCATTGTCAAATACATATTTTCTCCAGCTTCAACACCTATTAGTATATCTTCCAAAATATCTTTAAATCTTAAATTTTCTGTTCCTTGTATTATAGTAGTTAATGCGTGTATATTATTAAAATTTGCTTTTTTCAACAAATAAAAATCTTCTGTAAAAACAACTAAATCTCTTGGAGTTATTTTTTCAGTTCTTGTTAAAGAATTGTTTAATCTTTGATATAAACTGGCTTTACTTTTTTCTCTTCTAGCTAATATATCACCACTATTAATATTTTTTATCATTGAATCAATATTCTTGGCATTTCTCTTATTCTTTTTAGTTTTTTTATTTCTTCCTCTTAGTTCGGTAACACTAATTGGCATTAATCCATTTCTTTTTAGTTTTCTAATAAGGTAATGTCTATTTGTTTCTTCAACACGGTTTCTAACTATATGTCCATCTGGTGTCATAGCCCTATATACGTAAAGTGGCAAAGTTCTCACTTCCCTTCTCGCACTTATTCACTATATTAATTTACATTTGTTGTCTCATTTTTAATTGCATTATAGTTCTATTTAATACTTCTATATTCTTTTCTTCTATTTGAGACTTAGCCTGGTCAAGAGTTATTCTGCCTTGTACATATAGATTTGATAAAGAATTTATTAAACTTATACTTCCCTTGTCACTACTACTTTGCATTGCATCTTCTAGTTCTGAAACACTAAATTTTTCTTTTCTAATACAACCTGCAACAACATTATCAACAACCATTACTTCTGGAACCAACACTAAATTTCCATCTATTCCCTTAAGTAACCTTTGTGAAACAACCAATTTTAATAATGATGAAATTAAGTATTTAACACTAGCTTGATCTCTAATTTCATAAAAGTTAATCATTCTATCTATAGTTTCAGCACATGATTTAGTATGCAAAGTTCCAATTACTAAGTGCCCTGATTCAGCCATTTCTATGCCTGCTTCCATAGTTTCCTTATCTCTAATCTCTCCTATTACAAGAATGTCACAATCCTCTCTTAAAGAGTTTTTTACACCATCGCTAAATGTTAAAGTATCTCCACCAATGCCAACTTCTTTCTGTACAATTATTGAATTTTTACATTTGTGCTTATATTCTACTGGATTTTCAAGTGTTAATATCTTTTTATTTTGTTTTTCATTAATTTGATTTATTAAAGCATTTAATGTTGTTGTTTTACCAGAATTAGTTTTTCCAGTAACAAGAATTAAGCCTTGTGGCTGGTAAGTCATACGTCTTACTATATCTGGCACACCTAAATCCTCAAATCTAGGTAAACTATCTTTTATAATTCTCAATGTAATTACAGGAACTTCATTAGAAAGAGAAATATTTACTCTTAAACGAATTTTATCATATTCATAAGATGAGTCCAATTTTCTATTCTTTTTAAATAATTCATCCTTGTCCACATTACCTCTTACAAAGTAATCATATAAATCTAACATATCTTCAGGTGCTATTATATCCATTCCATCAACAGGAATTAAATCCCTTGAAACCCTTATCATTGGTTTAATACCAGAAATCAAATGAATATCAGATGCATTTTTTTCAATTGCAGTATCAAGAATTTTTTCTATTTCTATCATTTTTATCCTCCCAAATTCAAATTAAAACAATATTAATTTTTTATTTAATTCATCAAGAGTTGTCACTCCATTTATGACTTTTTCTATTCCATCAACTACCAATGGTCGATAACCTTCTTTTAAAGCAACTTCTCTTATTTCTATTGTTGTTCCGTTTTTAGTAATAATATCCTTTATAGGTTCTGTTAATTCTAGCACTTCGAAAATAGCAATTCTTCCATAATATCCTGTATTATTACAATGTTGACATCCGAACTGCAGTATATGTGTATTTGTCTTTAAAATCTATATTCATACCATATTTTTTTGCTATTTTTTCAATTACTTCTTTTTCATTTTCATTAAATTCTCTTTTTGCCCCACACTCTGGACAAATTCTACGAATCAAACGTTGAGAAACAGATGTTGATAAAATACTTGCAATATCATAATTTGCTATTCCTATTTTTCTTAGTCTGGTAATAACCTCTATGCTATCAATTGTGTGTATAGTTGATAATACGTAGTGTCCAGTTTGTCCAGCTTGAACAGCTATTTCAGCAGTTTCAAAATCACGAATTTCTCCAACTAAAATTATATCTGGATCCTGTCTTAAAACAGTTCTCAAAGAACCTGAAAAACTAGATTTAGCATCTACTTCAATTTGATTTAGTCCTTCTATTCTAATTTCTACTGGATCCTCTATTGTTGTAATATTTATTTCTGGTTTATTTAATAATTCTATAATACTATACAATGTTGTTGTTTTTCCTTCTCCAGTTGGTGCAGCAATAATTGTAATACTATTATTTTTATTGAACATTTTTTTAGCTGAATCTATTGAATACGGAAATCCTAAATCAGCTAATGACATTATATCTGCATTCTTTTTTAATAATCTTAGAACAAATTTCTCTCCATTTACATTTTTTTGAGAAGAAACACGAATATTATAATCTTGATATAATAATATTCTTCCATCTTGTGATTCTTGTTTTTCCTGATGCATATTAGATATGGCTTTCAACCTGCCTATAATTTGTGTTTGTTTATCTTTATCAAGTGTTGCAATTGTTATAAGTTCTCCATCTATACGGTATCTAACCCTAATAGAATTTTCTTGTGGTTCGATATGAATATCGCTTGCTCTTTTAGTTATAGCATTCTTTATAATATTGTCAACTAAACTTGTAATATCTGTAACTTCTTCAATATTTTCTACTGCTCTTGTTTCTAGTGAAAGCAATACTTCATCGATATTACTTTCAAAACTTAAGAATTTTTCCATTACAAGCCCTTTATTTAAAAGTAGCAATTTTACAGTATCTATTGCCCTTTTATTTGAAGTATCAGCAAAGCATACTTTTATCTTTCCGTTTGCTATATCAAATGGTATAGCTTTACATTGTTTTGCAACATCACTGGAAATATACTCCGTATAATTAATATTTATATCCGAAACACTTAAATATATCGCTTTTTCTCCTAATATATCTCCTATCTGTTCTATTAACAAATAAGGATCACATAAATTAAGAATCTTTAAAATATCTCCAATTTTTTTCTTAGGGTGCGTTTTTTGATAGTCTATGGCCTTATTTATATCTTCTTCAGTTACGACACCTCTTCTAACCAATTCTACACCTATAGGTACTTTGTTTCTTGAATCCATAAAAACTTTCCTTTCTTTTGTAATAAATTAATTACTCATTGGCCCATACTTATGATTTGTATTTAAAATATTTGCAGAATAGGTAGTTCCAATTTTACTTATTTTAACCCAAAATCCTGTATATACATCAAAATCATCAGTTGGAATTTTATACGAACTACCTAATTCATTTAAAGACTTTAAATCGCCATTTTCATCCACATATCTTTCACCATTTGAGTATATAAATCTAATATCACTATTTGAATCTGTTAAATGATATGCAAATCTTGGAATCCATACATAAATATCTGATTTATTAGAATCTTTAATCGCCATTGCCCATTTTTTATTAGAATAATCATACCAGTCTTGGTCTTTTTCTGTTGTTTCTACTAGTTTTTTTTCTACTTCTTTTTTATATGTTTTATCCTCCTCTGAGTACACATTTTTAACAATTTGAATGTATTTTACTGGTGTAAGTCCATCCAATACTACTGGTTTGTTTGGAATTGTTAATATTTCTTTTTTCTTAATTTTCTGCATTTCTAATGTTTCATCTTTCTTTCCAACTTTATATTGGATATTGACTTTTACCGTTTTTATTACATCAAAATTTTCATTATATTTTTCTATTGAAATATTTACATTATATCCTTTTGAAATTTCAATACCTGCAACCTGATGTTTACCATTTTCTATTTCTTTAACTTCAAAATTTTCATCAGTTACTTCACTATAATATAATTCATCAACCTTTTCAAGAATTTGTATAGCATAATTTGTAGCAGCTTGTTGCCTTATAGCTCCGAGTATTTGACACATATAAATTTGAAAAAATTGTAGCAATTATGGTTGCAAATAAAGTGATAATTCCAATTGAAATAACAATATCTACTCCTGAAAGTCCATTTTCATTTTTTAAAATATTTTTCATTTTATTATTACCCCTAATCCAATAAAATTGCCTATTATTAGTAATAAAATGTTAAAAATACATAGTATAAATCCAATAGGAATTGATGTTATATCTTTTTCTTTTCGAATAATTTTTAAGCCTAATATATATATTAGAGAAAGTATAATTGTTAAAATCATCAAATATGTATTAGTAAAAGAACACATAAACATTAAAAGAGAAAGAATTTGTAATATGTAATTATTATGTTTTTCTTTTTTATAATACCTATATGATAAGCATAAAAATATGAATGCAAAAACTAAATATATAACATATCTATATACATTAAAATCTAGTATATATAGATATACCATATACACTACTTGACTTAATATTCCAAATAATAACACTGAGTGATGAATATTCCTATATTCTTTATCAATTCCAGCTATTAAAAATAAGCTAACCAAATACAAAGTGGGAAATACTATTCCAAACGCACTTGTAATAGAAATATTTAATACATCAATGTTTAGTGAAAGAATAAACATCATATATGTTAGCCCAAAAAATACTTCCAATAATAAATATCTTGGTCGAATTTTTTGTCCGCAATACCTACATTTTCCTCTCAAAAAAATATAGCTAAGTATAGGTATTAAATCTAAGAATTCAAGGCGATGTTTGCAATTAACACAATAAGAGCGTTCATGAGTAATATCTTGTTTTAAAGGAATACGATAAACTGCAAGAGTGCAAAAGCTTCCTAAAAAAGCTCCAATTATAAATGCAAAAATTCCAATAAAAATGTTAAGCATATACACATCCTCCATTTAATTTCCTTTTATACTAAATGGAGCATATACATAATTAAACGTATATGCTCTATTAGTTGTAAATAAATTCTTATTCTAATCACTAAAACTAGCTAGTTTCATTAATTACGAATATGTTCTTAGTAGCTAAATTTCTATTTCTATTAATTGTATAAGTTATAGTAGTAATTTGCTGTATTTTCAACTTCGTTTAATTGTAGTTGTTCATTATATTGAGCTTCATTGTATTTGTTTACAGCTTCTTTTGATTTGTTAAGTAGTCCATTGTTTCCAAATAACATTGAAATTGAAACTCCTGCTAGTATTAATAATACAATAATTGTAATAACTAATGCTACTAATGTAATACCTTTGTTTGCCTTTAACATATTTTAATCCTCCTTAAATTTTAATTTTTTGTATATATTTAATAATAAATATAACCACTACTATTATTCTACATTTATTTTGTATTTCCTTTCTCATAAAGTCGACCTGTAGACTCAGAATTGTCATTTTTTGTTGTTATTTCGCTATTTCCGTTGTCTGAATTTTTTTCTGAATTATTTGCTTGATTACTGTTTGAATCAATATTATTGTTTTCATTATTTTCTTCATTTGAAGTTGGTTCCGTATATTCAGCAAAAGGATCTGCCTTTCCGGCTTCATACGTTTTTGTTTGTTTATACCCAGCTAAGTCTTCCTCTGTTACACTTAATGTTAATGAAATATTCTCTTGTGTTGTATCATCTGTCATTACAGTATCCAGTTCATTTTTTACTTCTGATAATTCTTCAGGCATGGTATAAGACATTGCTTCTGGCACTACTTTATTCATTGGAAAATAATCATAAAACATAACCGCTAGAATTAAAGCAATAACCACTAGAAGTAGTATTATTATAAAAGTTTCCTTAATAAAAGCTTTCATTATACTCATCCCCTTTTTAAAAATTTATTTATTGTTGCTATCATTACTACCATTTCCATTATCATTTCGTTCATCATTACTCATACTTGTAGTAATATTTGTAGAATCATTTGTAGAACTACTTGTAGAACTTCCTATTGTTGCATTTTCTAAATTTAATGCAATATCCTTAACAACAAATGTTGCTTCAAGGTTTGTACCACTTGATTGAGTGTTATTTGTTGCAGCAGGCACAAGTTTAAAATTATCTACCGAAAAACTAAGTTGTGCATCATTTTCCAAATCAGAAATAAAATCAGTAATTGAAATATAACTTCCTGTTACATCAAAATTTAAATCACTCATGTCTGGTGTATTGTTACTGCTATTAGTTACATTTAATTTTAAAATTATTCCATTTTTTGTTGCATAAGATCCAATTTTAGTCCACAAAAGCTCAATCTCATATTTTCGAGTTTGATTAGCTTTTTGTATATCCTCTTCATTAGTATATGTTATAAGTTCTTCATAACTCTTTTTTTCTGTAATTAGTTCTTTAGCACTTCTATTTAAGTCACTCATTTTACTTGGATAATCTTGAGTTTTTATCTTTTCCGCATTTTCTATACTTGTATCTAGCTGTTTATTTATTTCCTTTATATCACTAAAACTTAAAACCTCAAAATTAAAAAAATGGTATCCTCTAAATATTGCTGCATATCCAATTATGCCTAAAACAACTATTACTATTATTATTAATATCTTTTTTATGGCAAATCACCTTCCATTGTTACCTTAACAAGTCCATCTTGTTTTGTGCTTGTATCTGATTTAACATTTAATAGTACGTTATCTAATATGATTTGTGCTTTTAGTATACCTAATTGTTCATAATTTTTAGCTTGTGCCTTAATTATAGCATGATAAGTTTTTCTAGATGAATTATAAGAACCTTGTCTTAACTGTGTTTCTATAGAAGTTAATTGAACATTTGTAGGTATTATTGACATTAATCTATTTAGTAAATTTGGCACAGCATTCTTAATTTCATATTTTTCGCTTGTTTTCCTATTCAACTCATTTAAATTATCTATTCTTGTTTTATATTCAGCAGTTCTTGATTTAATTTTATTAATATCATTATCAACTAAGCCTATCTGTGTATTCATACTTGATATTGTTTGTTCAACTTCTGCTTGTTTTTGTCCTATTTGATTTTGTGCTACATTTGAAAAAATTGAATACAAAATAATTACTATTAATATTGCTCCTGCCAAATGAAGTAAATATTTCTCAATTACATCAAAGCCTCCACTTAGATTAAAAGAAAAATTTGTTTTTAAAGCTTCAAATTTACTAGCTTTTTTATCATCTTTTTCTTTTACTTCTTCTTTCTTTTGGAAAATTGATGGTAACTCAATTTTGTCAGTTAAACTAAGTTGCTTAAAGTTTATATCTTTTAATCCTTCACCTAATCCTTGTAATGCAAGTGCTATTGCAGAATTCACTTCAATATAATCTTTTATATTTAATCTTAATGTTTCTAATTGTATAAAATAAGGTTTTAATATTTCACATTTAATTTGTCTTATTGTTTCTTGAAAATATAAATCAATATTATTTATTAATGCTCCGGAACCAGTAATATATACCTTTGCAATAGTTAGAGTTTCATCGCTTACTATTTCATTTACCTTTCTAACAATGCTATATAAAGTTGGCATAATTTCTTCTAAATATATATTTTCTTCAATTTGTAAATTACTACTTTCTGAAGTATAAATAGTTGTATTTTTACAAACCTCATACGCTTTTGCATAAGAATTTTCTCTAGAATTAATTTTGTCAAAAATTTCTTTCATTCCATGTTCTATAAGGTCTATCTTATATATTTGTCCATTTACAATAATAGTAACAGAAGTTTTTTCTTCTAAGTTTACTATTGCTATATTTTCATTATTTTTTAATTCAACCAAATTAGTTATACTAACTGGTAAAGGAGAAATATTTCTTAATTTATAGCCTTCAAGCTGTTGTGTTTTTTTTGCAATTTCAGTTTTATTAACAGCAATGTGAATTGCCCTTATTTTTTCCTTACTATCAATTTCAGCAACTGAAAAATGTCTTGTATCTAGAACGCTTTTATTGTATCCTTTTTCTTCACATAAGTACTCAAACTCTGTTTTTATAGCCCTTTCAATATCTTTTTTGTTCAACATTGAAAACACTTCAAAATAATTGTAAAACTCATCTGACAAATTTATACTTATTGGTGTTTTATAACTATATGTTTCTTGTATTATTTGTTTCAAAGCATCATCAAGTTTATCATAATTTTTAAATCCAAATGCTTCAACTTTTATATTGTCACGTTCTTTTGATACTTTGGCGTATTTAATTAAATTCTTTTCAATATATAAGCCCAAGCAATCTGACATTTTTTTCTCCTTTTGTTTATTATTTATCATTTATCTGTTTAATATGAATTGTATTTTTTTACAAATTAATATAAAACTTTTTTCAATGTCTCTTTACATTTTATTATTTATCACGGAAAAGTCAATGCTTTTAGCTTAACTGTAAAGTATATGTAATATTTTTGTAATATTAATGTAACATTCTATTTTTTGTATAATTTTATCTTAAATGGTAATTATAATATTAAATTTATTTTATGGAGGTTATAAAATGATTGCTGAAAAACATATAAAAGTAACCGGAACTTCAACAGTTTCATGGAAGGATGCCATAGTTCAAACAATTGCAGAAACAGCTAAAACTATAGATTACATTTCAACTGTTACAGTTCTTGACCAAACTGCAAAAGTCAATGGAAAAAAAATAGTTGAATATTATGCAACACTAGATATTTCATTTGTTGTTGACCGTGAAAGAGAGGATTAAGTTTATGGAAAAAATCGAAACACAAAAGGACTATCAAAAATATGTTGATAAAAAATCGCCAAATTCTCCAATATTAAAAAATTGTTTTAACGCATTTTGGGTAGGTGGATTAATTTGTATGATTGGTCAAATAATAACTTCATATTGCAAATACAAAGGACTAGACACAGAACTTAGTAGTACTATAACATCAATTATTCTAATTTTTGTAAGTGCTTTTTTAACTTCACTTAATCTTTTTAATAAAATAGGTAAATTTGCAGGAGCTGGTTCCCTAATTCCAATTACAGGTTTTGCAAATTCTATTGTTTCACCTGCTATGGAATATAAATCAGAAGGTTATGTTATGGGTGTAGGTGGTAAAATGTTCACTGTTGCAGGGCCAGTATTAGTTTATGGTATTTCAACTTCTATTTTAGTTGGGATTCTATATTTATTGTTTCATAGTCAGCCTATTGCTCTAGTATAAGAATCTGACCCACCTTGTTGTTTCACAATAAAATTAATATTATTGTGAAACAAATAAATATTAAAAGACAGTAGGTAATATGTCAATAGAAAAATAAAAAATTTTTCAATTATTTTTTATCAAAATAATGAAAAATTGGCACACTTAATAGAACATGCTAAAATAGCACATTTTGGTAGACATAATATATAATTAATTATTGCGATTATCTAATTTGATTGTAGAGTAAAGTTGATTATGGTGTAGCAAACCAAAAATTAACCTTACTAGTTTTCTAGCAGAAAGTGCTAAGGCACGCTTATGTGCACCTCTACTAACTTCATTGTATTTGCGAGTATAAAATTCATTAAAATCTTTAGAATGATTTTTTAAGGAAGAAACAGCTTCAATTAAATAATAACGAAGATATTTGTTTCCAGTTTTAGTCATTCTAGTAGTTTCGGCTTCAAAGTTACCAGATTGGGTTTTACGCCAAGTCAAACCAGCATATTTAGCAAGAGCATTGTTATCTTTAAAGAACTCAATAGAGCCAATTTCAGAAATAATGCCAGCAGCATAAACATCACCAATACCAGGAATTGACTTAAGTATAGTAAATTCGTTATCACAAAGACCTTTAATATTCTTCTCAATAGCTTTATCGATAACTTTAAGATTATCTTCTAAAGCTTTAATAGTATTAAAAGATGAAGAGATAGCAACATTAATAGGGTCATATGCGAGCTTGTCTAACCTGTATGAATCACGGGCAATTTTCTTAAGAAGTCTAACGTTTTCTTCAGGATTAGAAAAACGAGATTTACCTTTTTCCATAACAAAAGTAATCATGTCTTCATCAGACATATTAACAATATCATCTGGAGTAAAGTCTGCAATGATGGATTTTGATGTATTGCCAAATAAATTGCTAAAAGGTTCGTCTTCTTTTTTTGCAATATAAAGAGAAGAGAACTTTAAATAAATATTGCTCATCATATAAGCTTTTTCTCGAGTAATAGTTTTAACCAAATGAAAACGCTGTCTAGTTAAGCGTTGAAGAGCAAAGAGCTGAGAAGCTTTATATGGTTGTTGGTTTATTCGACCACAGCGAGCCATATCAGCCAAAACAAAAGCGTCTTTAGGATCAGTCTTA
>CAZAZX010000008.1:0-3327 GCA_964489885.1 uncultured Lachnospiraceae bacterium
CAGAAACACTTCCACCTTTTGTATAGAAAATGCCATTACCATCATTATCAACATATACTGTTTCTTTCAAGTTCCTTGTAATATCATAAAGTACACAATTTGCTAAATTCTTACCAACATTCATTTGTTTTGCTCCACCTTCACCATTTGATAAAACAACAGCAAAGCCAGAATTAGGATGTTCATCATCTCCACTTAAGGTCCAACCAATAATATTATTATTGTCAAGGTAATCTTTTTGTGTTCCATAACATAAATTTTTTCTAAGATATAAAAATATATCAAGAGTTGTGCTAATAGGGTTAATATTGTCATGGCTTATTCCAAAATAGTCTCCATAAAATACACAGGGATATCCTTGAAAACGTAATAAAATTAATGCATATGCTAATGGCCTAAACCATTCAGGTATCCAAGATTCTATTCCTTGACCTGGTTGTGTATCATGATTATCTACAAAAGTTACAGATTTATCTGGATATATTTGTGTTACAGTATTATCAAAAATTTTGCTCATATCGTATGAACCATTAGTTGTTGCAGCTTCATAAAAGTGGTAATGAAGAGGAACATCAAATAAGGACATTGAATAGTTTACATTTTTTAAATATTCCTTTAAAACTTCAATATTTGTATTCCAATATTCTCCAACAGCAAAAAGTTCTTTATTTGAATTTCTTCTTAGGTTAGTTAACCAGCCTTCAAAAAATGATGAATCAATGTGCTTTAAGGCATCTAGTCTAAAACCATCAACGCCTGTAAATTTAATATACCAGCTTCCCCAAGAGTTTAGCTCATTAATTACTTCTTCATTTTTTACATCTACATCTGCACCCATTAGATAGTCAAAATTACCATTTTCTTTATCAACTGATTTATCCCATTCTTTTTTTACAAATCTATAAATTGATTTTTTATCGTTTTCTTCATCCCAATCAACCCCATGAAAATGAGTCCAATTCCACTTGAATGAAGAATATTTATTATTTCTACCTGAAAAATTATATTTTGTCCAGGCAGTTATTAGCTCTTCTTTTCCAATTTCTTCATTTCGGTTAGATGGATTATTTTGAATTGCTAATACTTTCTCAGTTGCATCTGCACCTATACGGTGGTTTAATACAATATCTGCCAAAACATATATATTATTTTTTTGTAATTCTTGAATTGCCTCTAGATATTCATCCTTTGTTCCATATTTAGTAGGTATAGTTCCTTTTTGATTAAATTCACCTAAATCATATAAATCATAAACTGCATAGCCAGTATCATATATTCCGCCAGAGCATTTATATGCAGGTGGCAACCATACGCTTGTAAATCCCTTTTCATTTAATTCTTTAGCCAATTTAGCTACTTTTTTCCAGTGTTTTGCATTTGGAGGTAGATACCATTCGAAAAATTGTAGTAAAACACCATTAATTCTACTCAAAAATATCACTCCATTCTTTTGTATAAAATATTTTTACACACAAATAATATCACAATTAAAAAATAAGTACAATAATTGTAGTAAATTTTTGAAAAAAATGGTATACTAAAGTGAAATTAGATATATTTTGATTGGGAGTGAATAATTTGGTTAATCTGATTGATGGTAAGAAAATATCAGAAGAAATCTTAAAAAATTGCAAGAACGAAATTGATAATTTGGCTAAAAAATTTAGGAAACCGTCATTAGTTCTTATTACATCTTTTTATGATGAAGCTTCTAAAATTTACGTTAAGAAAAAAGAAGAAGCTTGTGAGTATTGTAATATTGACTTCAAAAATATAAATTTTGAGGAGAATACTCCCAAAATGGTTGTTTTAGAAGAAATCGAAAAATTAAATAATGATAAAAATGTTGATGGTATTTTTATTCAAGTACCAGTTCCTAATCATTTAGTTGATGTAGGTGAATTTATTAAACCTACGAAAGATATTGATGCCTTTAACATTCAAAATCTTGGAAAAACTTTATTTAATAATAATACAGAATTAGATTTAATGCCATGTACTTGTGAAGGAATAATATATTTAATAGAAAGAATTAATTTTGATATCACTGGAAAGCATATTGTTATTATAGGAAGAAGCAACATTGTCGGAAAACCATTGATAGGTATGCTTTTAAGAAAAAATGCAACTGTTACAAGTTGTAATTCCTATACTAAAGATTTAAGAGAAATTACAAGAACTGCTGATATTTTAATTACGGCAATTGGAAAAGCTAATTTTATTGATAGCTCATATATTTCTGATAAAACAGATGTTATAATTGATGCAGGGATTAATAGACTTAACAATAAGGTATGTGGTGATGTAGATTTTAATAATATTATGACGGCATGGGAAGACACCAACAAAAACAAGTATATTACTCCAGTGCCAGGTGGGGTTGGGCCAATGACTGTAGCAGAATTAATAAATAATGTTTTAAAGTGTTATAAATATAATTTGAAAAAATTTGAAGCTATCAAATGATGGCTGTTGTGATATATTTTATTAGAATTTAAAGTAGATTAAAGGGAGGTTTTAATAATGATTGCTTTAGTTACAGGAGCGTCTTCTGGAATAGGAAGAGATATTGCAAGAGTTTTAGCAAGCAAAGGGTATGATATTATTGCAGTTGCTAGAAATGTAGAAAGGCTTGAAGAATTAAAGAATGAAATTGAAAATAAATGTGATAGAAAAGTATATGTTAAAATTTGTGATTTAACAAATAGAGATGCTATTTTTAAATTACATGAAGATGTTTTTAATGAATTTGGAGTTATTGATATTTTAGTTAATGATGCTGGATTTGGCCTTTGTGGTATGTTTTCTGAAACTGATTTAAATAAGGAAATTGCAATGATAGATACAAATGTTACAGCAGTTCACATATTAACTAAATTATTTTTGAAAGATATGATGAAAAATGATAAGGGGCATATATTAAATGTTGGTTCAATTGCGGGATTTATGCCAGGACCATTGATGGCTACTTATTATTCTACTAAAAATTATATTGTTAAACTAACCCAAAGTTTGCATTTTGAGCTAGGTAGACAACATTCTCATGTAAAGGTTCATGCCATTTGCCCTGGACCTGTTAATACAAATTTTAATAAAACAGCAGAGGTTAAATTCAATTTAGCAGAGGCAAATAGTATGATGGTTGCAAAATATGCTGTAAGAAAAATGTTTTGGAATAGATTACTTATTTTTCCAGGAGTAGGAGTATGGATTTCAAGGCTGTTTGCTAAAATTTGCCCAGACCAACTGATGGCAGGCATTTGTTACTTAGCACAAAGAAGAAAAATTCAATAATGGACAAGGGGACGGTTCTCTTGTCCACATAAT
>CAZAZX010000008.1:3427-65766 GCA_964489885.1 uncultured Lachnospiraceae bacterium
ACAAAGAAGAAAAATTCAATAATGGACAAGGGGACGGTTCTCTTGTCCACATAATGGACAAGGGGACGGTTCTCTTGTCCACATAATTCATATCTATTTTCAATATATTGAAAAAATGTAATACAGCTGTAACGAAAAAATTATATATTCTAAAAATTATTTCTCATTTACGAAATAACTTGAAAAAATAAATAAATGGAATTATAATAAAAATAGGTGATGAAAATGTTAAAAAGAGAATTATATTTATCAAGAATAAGAGGATTCTACGATAGTGATTTAGTAAAAATTTTAGTTGGTATAAGGAGATGCGGTAAATCTGTTATTTTAAATCAGATAATAGATGAACTAAAAGAAAAAGAAGTAGACGACAATCATATTATATATGTTAATTTCGAATTTATAGAATTTGAAGACTTACAAGATTACAAAAAATTAAATAAATATATAAAAGATAAAATAACTGATAAAAAGAAATATTATGTATTTTTAGACGAAATCCAAAAAGTTGAAAAATTTGAGGATGTTGTAAATTCATTAAGAGCATCAATAAACAATATAAGTATATTTATTACAGGCTCAAATAGTAAGTTATTATCAAATGAACTTTCAACAGTTTTATCTGGAAGATATGTAATATTTAATATATTCCCATTAAGTTATAAAGAATTTATTGAACTGACTAAAAAAGACGGAAAGGATGAGAAAACTTTTTGGAATTTTGTAAAATGGGGAGGCCTTCCTAATAGAACTCAATTTAATGATGAAGTAAATATAAAAGATTATCTTCATAGTGTTTTTGATTCAATTATATTAAGAGATGTCATTGAAAGATTAAGGTTAAAAGATACTATTTTATTTGATTTGTTATTACAATATATAGTAGATACAACAGGTCGTGAATTTTCAGCAGAAAATGTTATTAAATTTTTAAAAAACGAAGGTAGATCTGTATCGACTGAAACAATATATATATATTTAGACGCATTATGCAAAGCATTAATAATTAAAAAAATTTATAGATATGATATTCATGGAAAATCAATACTTAAGACATTAAATAAATATTATATGACGGATTTAGGTATTGCCCAAATAAAAAATAATAATTTTGAAATAAATAAAAGTTTTGCAATAGAAAATGTTGTTTATAATGAATTGTTAGAAAGAGGATATGAAGTATATATTGGTAAAACCAAAAATGGTGAGATTGATTTTATAGCAACAAAAACAGACGAAAAAATATATATTCAGGTTGCTTATTTATTGGCTGATAATAAAGTTATTGATAGAGAATTCGGTGCGTATGATGATATAAGAGATAATTATAAAAAATATGTATTATCGCTTGATAAAACAGATTTTTCTCAAAATGGGATAATACACAAAAACATAATTGATTGGCTACTTGAAGAATAATTTTAATAAATAAGAAGATGTTTTGTTTATTTATAACTCATTATAAATTTTTATATCGATGTAACACATTTGTAATAAAAACTTAATGAAAACGACATAAAGTTCTCAAACCCTTGCGGTTGTATATATATATATATATATACGAGTAATACGTGTTTACAAAAAAATAATGTCTGTGTTAAAATGTAGAAAAAGATATTTAACGTTGTAATAATAAATTCTTGAAAAAATTAAACTAAAAACATATCTTTGGTATGTGAGTTTAATGAAAATACGGAAGATGGAGGAAAAAATAGAAATGATAACAAAAGAAAAAAATGTGCTAAACAAGGGAATCACATTAGGAGAGGTAGAATAAGGACAATTTTCTATCAAATATAATTTTTATTGATATAACAGTCATTTACGAATAATTGTAGAATATCATGCCAGAAAAAGGTGAGTAAATTTTTTACTCACCCTAAAATTAATTACATTTTATTTTTCTATTTCCTGTTCTTGAACTTTTGATATATCCCTATACTTAATATTTTCCATATTAAATCCTGTTAAAGCTAAATCAACTTGCAAAGCATTTTTTAGCTCACTTGGTACTAAATTTGTATTATATATTTCAGTTAATGGAATCAGCGTTGGAATATAATGTCCTCCTTTTTTAATATGTTCAGGATCTGTAAATTCTGGACCTGTTCCAGTTCCGAATTTTCCATCAACATATTTACAAAGAAAATAATTATGTACATTTGTTTCGTTTTCTTGAGTATACAATAATCGTATTGTTTCTGATTGTATTCCTAACTCTTCTTGTATTTCACGCACTGCTGTTTCTTCAACCTTTTCTCCTTCTTCTACACCACCACCTGGAACTACAAAAAAATCATCAATTATTTCTGGATTAGTTTTACTTGGTTTTAGTCTATGGACTAAAGCTAAACATTCTTTTCCACTTTCATCCTGTATAACTAATAAACCTCTAGAAGTTATTCTTTTATTATTACTTTCCATATTTTTATTCTCCTTTATATTAATTGGATTTGATATCATATCAACAACAATATTTGCATAATTAAATATTTGTGATTTGTTTTCCCCTTTAATAAATTGCTCTGTATCAAATTCTGGCAAATTATATAATGAGGCAAATTTTGTATATACATCATAATAATCTAGACAATCTATTCCATTTTGTATTAAAATATTTCTCATAATATGTGAAAGATTCTTAAAAATCACATCGTAATTCTTTTCGTTTTCGTCATATAAACTTCTTCTTAGGGAATGCAGTTCACTTGGCATGCATTCTCTATATGCTAATTTTATATCATCAAATGTATATTTTGTCAAATTCAATGTACTGTCATATATTAATGGTTGGAAATCGCCTTGTTCCATTTTATATATTGCATACTTCGTTTTAGTATCTACTTCATCATCATACAATTCTCTCTCACTAAATACTGTTGTACCTATTTTTATAGGAATTTGTTTTACAATATCATTTAAAACTATCCTAGTATCTTTATCATAAGGTTCTATGACAATAATTGCATCTATATCACTATACCCATCATGTACACATTCTCTTGCACAACTTCCTGTTAAAGTTAATAATTTTACTTTATTTCCAAACTTAGCTAAGACTTCTTCTCTAAATATTTTTATAGCTTCTCTGTAATTATTTGGAATATTTTTTTGATTTTCATCATACAATTCACCAGTATATTTAGTTTTAGCAGAAGTAATAGTGTCTAACTTACTATATAGTTCATAATTTGTACCATTATTATCAATTATAAAGTCTGCAATTTCTTTAATCTTATCTGCCCCCATTGCTCTTTTTTCAACATCTTTTTCTTGTACTTGTTCCATTGATTGTTCTACATCGATTCCTTCACTTAATGCATTTCTTATAACTCTGTTTTTTAAACTAGTATCTATATATATAATCGAAAATTGTTCTCCTAACCTAGCTTTTAATGCCTTTGATAATTCAAAATCATGAAGACTTTCTAATGAAATTGCATCTTTATAATATTGCTTTTGAAATAACATAGCAATTTGATTTATTTCTAAAAGCGATACTAGATCACTATTATTTCTATAAAACTTCAACGGATCATCTACATCATATTTCTGAGCCATTTGCTCAAGAAAATATCTAAATTTTAAATTCCATATATCATGCTTTTTACTCAAATATTTTCCAGTTCCACTTTTTCCACATTCACTTAAGCCACCTAATGCATAAATTTTTTTATCTTCATTTGGAAAAAGAGTAATCTTTTTTAATTCACCCAAAATAATACTATTTAATTTTTGATAAACTTCTTCAATTGAACCAGTTGCATCAAACTCATCATAATCACCATTTCCAATTTGCTCTTGAATAATTTCATTTTGATATTCCTGATATTCACTATATGTTTGAGCTTTGTCTAAAATTAATCCTGTAAATTTTCTCTGTCTTGTTAATTCTTTCCTTAACTTAATGCTTTTAGCAATATTAAAAAACAAATCTTTATCTTCAAGAAAATCTACGCCGAATTTTGATTTTGCTTGTTCTATCATTTTTATTGCTTCATCTTTACTTATTCCTTTATACATAAGAGTAGCAATTACCCTGGCATCGAAATTTTTTATTCCTTTATCTACTATAACTATTGGTTTTTTAGAATGCATTATGTCCAAATTACGATTTTTTAAGCTTTCATAGATAACATCTACAAATTGTTGAGCAGAGCTCTCATAAAACCACCATTCAAAACTGTTTTTGGGTAATTCTGAAAAAGGATAATATTTATCAAGTCCACCAATCTTTTCAAGAATATCTGGATTATCTTTTGCTAGCAAATCTAACTGTGTTGTTTTTCCGCTTCCATCAACACCATTAAAACTAATAACAATTTTCATTAGATATTATTTTCTCCTTTCCAAACTATATAATCATTTAATATCAAATAATCCATAGGAGTATTACAAAACATAACGAGAGCATCTTTTGGTGTTTCTACTATTGGCTCCCCACCACGATTAAATGAAGTGTTTAACAATACTGGAACATTTGTAATATTATAAAATTCTACTAATAAATTATAAAATTTATCATTGTCTGATTTATTGACTGTTTGAACTCTACCTGTATTATCGACATGAAGAGTCGCTGGGATTTTTTTTGCATTTTCTTCTTTTGCTTGTCCTATATTTAACATATAAGGAGAAGGAATATTAAGCTCAAAGTATTCATTTACTTTTTCTTCTAAAATTGCTGGAGCAAAAGGTCTAAACATCTCTCTATGTTTTATCTTTGAATTTATTTTATCTTTCATTTCATTTGGATATGGAGCACATAAAATACTTCTATGTCCCAAGGCTCTTGGACCAATTTCAGAGCCACCTTGAAACCAACCTATAATATTTCCTTCTGATAAGATTTTTGCAGTATCCATTTCTATATTTTTACTTTTTCTATAATTAAAGTCAAAACTTTTAACTGAATATGGTAATACATATTTAATTTGCTTTTTTTCTAGCACATCTAGAATTTCCTCCTCTGCATATTCTCTACCAAAATATGCATTTTTTAGCTGAAATCTGTTAGAATAATTAAAATGATGATAATATCCATAAAGAGCATTACCTATTGATTGACCTGTATCATCACAGAATGGAGGAACGAATATATTTTCTATTTCGGTTTCATTAAGAATTTTATTATTGATTACTCCATTTAGAAATACTCCACCTGCCAAACATAAATTTTTTATCTTATATTTATCATATAATCTTTTTACTAATTCAATAATTATTTTCTCTGTTCTATCTTGTACAAAATATGCAGCATCTTTATTATCAAATCCTAAACCCATTTTACCAAAATCTATATTATTTTTTTTACAGAAATTATAAGAACCATGATAGTATTTTCCTTCACATTTACTACTAATTTCACATTCATCATTTATTTCATATAATTCAATATTAGGATATTTCTCTTTACCATATGGAGCTAGTCCCATTGTTTTACCAGCCTCTTGTGCACTCCAGCCACAATAATTAGTAAATGTCTCGTAAGTTCTTCCAATTCCTTTATATTTTGAACGCTCTGAATTGTTACCACCAATCTTTGTTATTGTTTTGTTTCTTGCTATATAATAGCTCTCAGTTGTATTCAAATTTCCCTGACCATCAACAATAATTATCATTGCTTCTTCAAATGGGGACATGAAATATGTACTATATGCGTGAGATAAATGGTGATCTACTGATATAAATTTTTTACTATCTAGACCTAATATATCAAAATCTCCCATATATTCATTTGGTAAGTATTCTCCATAATTACTCGATACAAATAAATCAATGTCTTTAGCTTCTATTCCTAATTCTTTTAAGCAATATATAAAAGAATACATATATCCTTCTGAATACTTTTTTCTGTTTAATCTTTCTTCAGGAATTGATATGATATCATTTTCCTTTATAATCGTACAACTTCCATTATGTCCAACATTAAACCCCACAATAGTTTTCTTTGAATCTAAATTTGTTTTCATTACTTCTCCTTTAATAAATACTATTTAAAAATTTTTTTAAATCATCTGTATTCTTTATATTATCTTTTTCATAAAATAGAATTAAATAGACAAGAGATAATATTTTATCTTTCTGTTCCATATTATTTAGATTAAATACTGCTAAAATTTTCATGGATAAATAATTTTTAAATTCTTCATACCAATTTTCAAAGTTTGTTTTTTTTATAATAGGTTCTATTATTAAATCTATATACATATTTATGGCATCTTTTCTAATTGGTCTTATATTAAACCTCAAACAATTATCAGATAAAGATACATCATTCTTTATTTTGTAAATTTCATCATGACTATTGAATGCTTTTTTATTGTATTTTATTGATAAATATTCACCTTGTGCGATATAATACCAAATAAAAGTAGCAAATTCAGCCATTAATGGCGTATCTCCACCACATAAATAATCAAGTATCATTCCGTCTTCACAAATATTCAAATCATTTGGATCACATTGACTAATAACTGTATATGTCTGCCTTCGTAAACTATAAAATTTTTTTACATCTTCAATTATATTTTGTACCTTTTGTAAGTTAATTGTTTTATTCTTAAACTTGATAGGTTTTAATGAGTCTAAAGAATTACAGAAATCTTCATTGTAATATTTTTCCAATCTACTATTAACTCTATCTTTAAAGAAAATGTCTACGTTCTTTGTATATTTAAATTTCAATGTTTTTTCAAATACATTCTTATATTGATTAAGTATTATAATAAAATCATTTGTTATTGTATTATTTTTAGCAAAATAATCTACCAATAGTCCATGATTGTCGTAAATGCTTTTATTGTATTCATATATAAGTATTCCATTATTATCATTAGCTTTTTTATATATAAGTCTTGGAACATTATAATATTTTTTTATTTTTCTATATCCATTTAATTCTTTTTTGTAATCATAATATGAATTAATTTTATAGAAAAATGGATAATCTCCTATATAAAATGAGCCATTAATATTATTCTTATTAATGTTTTGATTATATATATTAATAATATTGTTATTATTTATCATCTCAATAAACTTCTTCCTCCATCTATAGTAAATATATTTCCAGTGGTATAATCACTAAAATTCTCCAAAATACTAATCACGAAACTTGAAATTTCTTTTGGCTCTGCAATCCATTTCATTGGTATTTTTTCTAGTGTTTCATTTCTTTTTTCTTTTATATTTATCCATTCTTTGTTCATATCCGTATTGCATGCTCCATAGGAAATACCTAATACAGTAATACCTGAGTCAACAAGCTCTAATGCCATTTCTTTCGTTAACATTTCAATACCAGCTTTTGAAGCGTCATAAGCATACTTATTTTTTCTAATAATTTCACTATGCACAGACAGCATATTGATAATCTTACCATTCTTACCAATTAGTTCTCCAATTATCTTTGAGCATATAAAAGTTCCTATTAAATTTGTATTTATAACATCTTTAAAGTCGTCTATACTTGTTTCAAAAAATGGTGATGAGGTCTGTTTAGCTGCATTATTTATTAAAATATCAACTTTTCCTTCTTTATCTAAAATAATTTTTTTGGCTCTAGATATATCAGCAATATTTGATATGTCGCCTTGTATATAAGTAAAATTTTTAAATTCTTCTAGTTTTTTTCCATTACCTTCATCAATATCAATACCATACACTTTGGCATTTTTTGTTAAAAAACCTTCAACACATGCCCTTCCAATTCCATTGCTTGCACCTGTAACTACTATAATTTTATTTTTTAAATTCATAATATACCCCTTATATTAAACCATTAGATTTCCATGTTTTTTTACATTCTTCATATTCATTTCGCATTTTTTTCCATATTTTATAATTGGAAATCCTATCCTTTGAAATATCTAAAAATAATTTATATTTAAAATTATGTATATGAACAACTTTTTTGTCAATTGAACATTTATAATATTGCATTTTATCTTCAATATCATAACATTTTAGTAATAAAGCATTATTACCATAATTTAAGCATCTAGCATACATATCAACTAATACTTCTTCTTCATTTCCAACTGAATAATCAGCAGTAGTATTTAATATTAGCCCTACAATTTTATTATTGTATTTGTTTTTTAATTCAGTTTCTAGTACATTCGTATCCTCAAAGATATCATGCAAAAATCCTGCTTTTACCATATTAGTATCAAATCCATCTTTTTGAATATTTAGTCCTACTCTAATGCTATGAATTAAAGTATTTGTAGCGTTTTTACTTTCATGTAGTTTTTCAGCTAAAAAATAAATACATTCTTCATATTCTTTATCAATTTCTTTTATATTCATAAAATCATTCCTTTAAGATGTTCTGATTTAGCTTCCTCTATTAAGCTAAATTTTCCATCTTTATATTCCAAAATACTATATGCTGTATTTTCTTGCTGTTTTAATTTATTACACTCTTCAATATTTAATTTTTTAGCAAAACATAAAAAACTACTAATAGCAATTCCGTGGGATATAATAGCAATTTTTTTCCCTAAATTGTCATTAGTAATTTTTAAAATAGAATCTATTATTCTTTTTTGTAATTCAATAAAATTCTCTTGATTTGGCATTCCAATTGGATAATGATGAATTTCTTTCCATTCTTTTTTTATATTTGGATATCTTTGATCAATATCTATCCAACACATACCATCACATATTCCATAATCAATTTCATGTAAATTATTTACGATATTTAATGAATTAATATGACACTCTCTCATAATAGGTTTAGCAGTATCTACAGCTCTTGAAAGAGGACTAGAATATATCTCTGTTATTTTAGAATCTTTCAACTTATTTGCTAATAACCTTGCCTGTTCTCGACCTTTTTGAGTTATTTTGAAATCTGTTATACCTGAAAGTTTATTCTCTATATTACCTTGACATTCTGCATGTCTTATTAAATAAATTGTTGTTATCATAAATACTCCTATTTCAAGTTCGTTTACATAATATCACATTTTGCATATTTTGTCAATTCAAATTGCGTTATTTATGAGTATTATAGAATTATATATATTTATAAATTTGTTCTGGATATATAATTTTTTTATTATGTTTAAATTCATTAACATCAACCCAGTAAGCATCTATTTCACAATTATCATCTATTATATGATATTTTTCCTTTATATCTTTTTCTTGTATTTTTATATTATAAAACAAAATTAACTCATGAGCTTTTTTTCCTTGATATGTAAATATGTTTTCTGAAATACCACGAAAATCTTCAACAATAATATCAATATCTAGTTCTTCTTTATATTCTCTTTTTAACGCTTCTTGACTTGTTTCTAGGAACTCTATACCTCCTCCCAAGCATCTATAGAATGTCTGCTTTTTTATTTTATCGTATCCTTCACTAACTAATATCTTATTTTTATCCATTGCAATTCCTAATACAACTGGTCTAATTTCTTTAAATTTATCCACTCAATACCTCCATCTTTTTTACTATTGATACTATTTTATCATAAAATATAAAATTTTACAATTTAATTTCATATATTTTCTTGATTTTCAGGACAATTCGTGATATAGTATAGATGTCATTAGATATGACACTGAAAAATTGAATATTGATATTCCTCTTTACTCATTTAGAGGAGCCATTAGAATTAAAAGTGCCCGTTTTGTATGTATGTTGTAAGGGCGATGAATTTAATGAATAATAAGTGCTACAAAATATCATGTTTGATTTACAGTAAAACACATTTAAAAGTGAATAACCTTAAAATGAACTCTGATAAGTTTTAAGGTATATTAAAATTGCCAAAAGCTATATGCTTTAGGTTTATTAAAAGATGTTAAAAATAACCCTTTTGATATTAAAAATTCACTTAATACTTGTGTTTATAGGTAAATCAAGCACCTTTAATCAATTATTGATTAAAGTGATAACGAAAAATTATTATGCAGGTATGCTTATATAATTTTTCAGTTTGTAGAAAACGAAACTTATTAGTTATTAAATTTCTTATGGTAATAAATATATAAGGTTTCGTTTTGATACAAAAAAGCGAAGCCTTTTTTGTATGTAGTAAAAATATTTAGGCACAAATATTTTTACTGCACAAGAGATATAAACAATTTATTGGTTATATCTCTCAAGAATAATAAACAAAAATTTATTATTCTTGCAAACAAATATCAAATGCAAATTTGATATTTGATATGCCCTCCGCTAAGGAGCCCACTGACATCTTTGCAAACGAAGTTTGAAAGTGTCATAGTGGGTTACACACTTTGAAAAAGTTGTGTAACTGCTTCGCAGATTTGCCATAGCAGATATATAGCAAGGCAGAAATTAGTTCTTTGAAAAGGAAAGGCTTTGAAAATATCCCTCTCTTGCATACCTGCAGGAAAGGAATGCACTTATGGAAAAAACAAATTATTCAGTAGCTAGAGTACAAACTTATACTAGAGCAAGTATTCTAAAGGCAGAAAGACATAATGAAAGGAAAAATACAACTTACTCTAATATGAATGTTGATTTAGCTCAAACACAAAATAATGTGCATTACAAGAAATGTGATGGCACATACAACGAAAGATTAAAAGAAATGATTGATACTGGAGATGTATCGCTTCGTGGATTAAAAGATAATGCAAAAATATTTGATGAGATTATATTTGATATTAACTCTGATTATTTTGAACAAAATGGTGGTTATAAATTTGCAAAAGAATTTTATGAAAAAGCATTTCACTTTGCTGAACAAGAAATGGGTGCTGAAAATATAATATCTGCTGTTATGCATGCAGATGAATTAAATACTGCTCTAACAGAAGAATATAAAAAAGCAATATATCATTATCATTTGCATGTTATAGCGATACCAGTTGTTAAGAAAGAGATTAAATGGTCTAAAAGATGTAAAGATAAAAGTTTAATTGGTACTACAAAAGAAATAATAAATCAAGTAAGTCATAGTAAAAAATGGAAATCACAACAAGCAACTGACTTACAAGGAAATCCATTATATGATGAAAAAGGAAAAGCAATATTAATTAAATCATATAGTTTACTACAAGATAGATTCTTTCAATATATGTCTGATAGTGGTTATAGAGGTTTTATAAGAGGTGAAAAAGGCTCAACTGCTGAACATTTATCCGATATAGAATTTAAAGCTAAAAAAGAACGAGAAAAATTAGAAGCAATTACTGATAAGGTAAGACAGCAACAAACAAAATTTGCTGAAACCATTTCTGCTACCCAAGATTCTGAAAAACAAAAAAGCCAAGCACAGAAAGAATTAAACGAAATAAAGAAAGATATTGATAATTACAAAGGCTATAAAGGCGATATTGATAATATTGATGTAGGTAAATCTAAATTATTTGGTAAAAAGGTTGAACTAGATACAGATGATTATCAAAATCTTGTTAAATATGCTAAAAAAGGTATTGCCTCAGATGTTGAGATTACAAAACTAAAAGAAGAAAATAAGAAATTAAAGCACGATTTTAACGAGCTAAAAGAAAAAACTAGAGATTTTATTCGTGCAATTGCATATGCTCCAACTAAAGTTGCTGATTTCTTTAAATCTCTATTTAAGGAAGAAGAACAAGAAAAGCAAAAACAAATAGAATTTGCTGAAAGACAAAGGCTTGAAAAATTATATACTCCAGCTGAAATAAAAATTTTAGAAAATCTTACTGACTACGATAAAAAGTACCTTAATCGTTTTACAGGCGAAACTCGTGAAAGAGTTGAAAAAGGTCTAATTAGAGAATATCAGAAAGAACAAAAATATAGAGAAAAATTGAACTCTCCTGAATACAATAAAAGGAGGGCTGATAGAAATGCAAGATAAAATAAGAATTGAACTTACTGAAAAAGAAATTAGTTTAATAAATAATTCAGTAGATGAATTTATGCTAAAACTAGATACTATGACAAAAGATGAAAGATTGGCATATTTCAAAGAAATGTGTCCTGAAAATAATTTGAACTTTGAAAAAGAGATAAACGGAAAGGTATATAAAGTTAATACCTATTGGAGCAACGAATCGAATGTATCAATTCTAAATCAAATATATTCAATTATGGAAAATCAAAATAATTTAGATTAATCCATTGTTAAAAAAGTCTAAATATGGTATATTAAATGTACTACAATTATATCGTATTTAGGCTGTCTATCAGAAAGGAGATAATTTATGGGACAGCAAATAAACGATTATGAAAGAATTACTGCTTTGTACTGCCGTTTATCAAGAGATGATGAACAATCAGGAGAAAGCAATAGTATAACAAATCAAAAACAAATATTAAGTAAATATGCAGAAAGTAATGGATTTAGAAACACAAGATTTTTCATTGATGATGGATTTAGTGGAACAAGTTTTTCAAGACCAGCATTTATGGAACTTATGGATTTAGCAGAGCAAGGAAAAATTGGAACAATTATAGTTAAAGATCACTCAAGACTTGGAAGAAATAGACTTGTAGTTGGACAACTTCTTGAAGAAGATTTTGTAAGACTTAAAATTAGGTATATTGCAATAATGGATAATATTGACTCAAGCAAAGGATTAAACGACTTTCTCCCTATTCAAGATTGGTTTAATGAAATGCACGCTAAAAATACTAGTGAAAAAATAAAAGTTGTCTTTACTAATAAAGGTAATCAAGGACTTCCACTAACTACTATTCCACCTTATGGTTATATTCAAGATAAAGATAACAAATACAAATGGCTTGTAGATGAACCTGCTGCAAAAGTTGTAAAACAAATATTTAAATGGTGTATCGACGGATATGGAACCATGCAAATTGCAAGAATGCTAAAAGAACAGCATATAATGACACCATCTGAATATGCAATAGCAACTGGCAAACCTTGTAATCATCAAAAGCCTAAAATTGAAAATGACTGGAAAGAAAGAACTGTTGCTTCAATATTGGAAAGGCTTGAATATACTGGTTGCACTGTTAATTTTAGAAGTACAACTCGTTCATTTAAAGACCATAGAAAAGTTAATATTCCAAAAGAACAATGGAAAATATTTGAGAATACTCACGAGCATATAATTGATGAAAATACTTTTAATATAGTACAACAAATACGAGAAAATAGACAACGACCTACTAGAACAGGCAGAAAAAGTATATTTCAAGGCAAGGTCTATTGTAATGATTGCAAAGCAAAAATGTATTTCTGCACATTTTCAAATAAGAAAACAAATTGTGATGTATACAGATGTTCAACTTATAAAAATCATTATTGTTCAGGAAAATGCACTCCTCATAATATAAGAGACCACCTATTACAACAATTAGTATTAGAAAACTTACAAAGGACTTTAGGTTATGTAAAAAAATTTGAAGATATATTTGTTTTTCAGCAACAACAACTTGAAACTGAGCAAAATATACAAGATATAAAAAACAAGAAAGATGAAATTAGAAAAGCAAATGCAAGAATTGATGAACTTAAACTATTATTTATACACATTTATGAAGATAATGTAATTGGCAAGTTATCAGATGAAAAGTTTAGATTTCTATCAGAAAAGTATGAAAAAGAAGAAAATGAACTAAAAGCAAAAGTTGAAGAACTTACAAAATATTTAGCTAATAATCAACAGAAAAAAACTGATATTAAAAAGTTTATTGATAATATTCATAAATTTACTGAAATAAAGGAACTTACACCTGAAATTATAAATCAATTTATTGATAAAATAATGATACACGATTTTCATAAAGGCGATGGCAAATATGAACGAAAAATTGATATCTATTATAATGGTGTTGGAATAGTTGGTGTTCCAACTACACCAGAAGAAATGGAAGAATTATATCAAAAATATAAAAAGCAGAAAGTATTTATAAAAGCTTCATAAGTAGAGTAAAATGGCGATTCCAATAATTGTCCTTATCGGATGTCGCCATTAGTTGCACTTGTGATAACATTTATTGTTTTATTAATTCTAGCAGGAGTTATAATAAATCTTATTTTAGGTGATGAAGGAATATTGAGTAAAGCAAAACATGCTGCAGATGCATATAAAGTTGCAAAACAAGATGAAGAAAATAAACTAAAGGAAAGCATAAATTTAAATTATTATTTTGATGGATCTAGAAATAATGATGTGAAAATACAAAACATGATTAATCAGAAAATGAATCATTGCGATTTTTATTTTACTGGTGAAATTCAAGAATTTAAAGTTCCAATTACAGGAAAATATAAAATTGAATGCTGGGGTGCAGAAGGAGGAGGATGCCAATTACTTCCAAATTGTGAATTAGGAGACTCTGGCAAAGGAGGTTATTCTTCAGGTAATGTGGTGCTGAAAGAAGGAACAGTGTTGTATATTTATGTTGGAGGCAAAGGAAGTGTAGGCAATACAACAAACCAAATTGTAAATGGTGGATGGAATGGTGGTGGTTCTGGAATAACATATAATGGAGGAAGATCTGATGCAACAGCATCAGGAGGAGGTGCTACTGATGTTAGAATTGTAAATGGATTATGGGATAATGAAGAATCTCTACTTTCTAGATTTATTGTTGCTGGTGGACGGTGGTGGAGGTGGCACTGATGGAAATAGAGAATACAGTGGAATTGAACATGGAGGAGATGGAGGTGGCTTAATAGCTTCTAAATATGATGAATGTGGTAATGGTGGCACGCAAAATACGGGATTTGCACTGGGAAAGGGACAGGGAAGTGACGACGCTGGAGTTGATTCTAGATATGGTGCACCAGGAGCTGGAGGTGGATGGTATGGAGGATTTCATTCATCTGGGAATGGATGGGAAGGAGCTGGAGGCGGATCCGGATATGTTTTAAATGAATCTTCCAAACTAAATGCACCAACACGGATACAAGGTTGGAAATGAATATTATTTAACTGATTCAATAACGATTGCTGGTAATGAAGCAATGCCCGCACATGATGGACGAACAACCATAGTGGGAAATACTGGAGATGGATATGCTAAAATTACTTTGCTTGCTATACAATAACACTGTAATTTGAAAAGTAAAAATAAAAATATAAAGTAGATAAATTGCTAATAAATGGACAAGGGAACGGTTCTCTTGTCTACATAATATAAAAGTTGTTAATCATATAAACTGTAATTAACAACTTTTTTTATTTTACACATTTTTCTTAATTTTACCTTGACAAATCAAAAAAAATAGTGTAAAGTATTATTGCATTACAGAAAGGATAAATATATGATTGAAAAAAATGTAGAAATAAGTATCTTATGTGAGCTATATAAGAATATGCTTACAGACAAGCAATATATGTTTCTAGATGATTATTACAATAATGATTTATCTCTTTCAGAAATAGCAGAGAACAATAATATTACAAGGCAAGCTGTGAGAGATGTTATAAAACAAGGAGAAAATAAACTTTACGAATTAGAAGAAAAACTTGGTTCTTTAAAAAAACAATCAAAACAAGAAAAACAAATTGCTTGCATCGTAAAAAAGTTGGAAGAATTAACTAATAACATAGAAAATAAAAATGATAAAAAAATAATTAAAGACATAATACAGCAAATGAATAAATTAATTTAATGGAGGTGTTTACATGGCTTTTGAAGGTTTATCCGAAAGACTACAAGGAATAACAAGAAAACTTAGAGGAAAAGCAAGAATTACAGAAACAGATATTAAAGAAGTTTTAAGAGAAGTAAAACTTGCATTATTAGAAGCAGATGTAAACTATAAAATAGTAAAAGAATTTACTCAAGTAATACAAGAAAAAGCGCTTGGTCAAGATGTATTAAAATCACTAACTCCAGGCGAACAAGTTATAAAAATAGTAAAAGATGAATTAATAGAACTACTTGGAGGAACAGAAAGTAGAATTAATTTTACTCCAAATCCACCAACAATAATAATGTTAGTTGGACTTCAAGGTTCAGGTAAAACAACAACAGCAGGAAAGCTTGCAAATCTTTTAAGAAAGCAAGGTAAAAAGCCATTGTTGGTTGCCTGCGATGTTTACAGACCAGCAGCCATTAAACAATTACAAGTAATTGGAAAGCAGTTAGACATTCCTGTATTTAGTGTTGAAGAATCAAAAGATGTTGTTTCAATTGCAAAACAATCAATTAATCAAGCAATATCTAAATTAAATGATGTTGTAATTTTAGATACAGCTGGTAGATTACATATAGATGAGGAACTAATGGAAGAATTAAGACAAGTAAAAAAAGGAGTCAAGCCTCATGAAATATTACTTGTTGTCGATTCAATGACAGGACAAGATGCTGTAAATGTTGCAACAAGTTTTAGTGAAAATCTTGGAATAGATGGTATAATACTTACAAAACTTGATGGAGATACACGTGGCGGTGCAGCATTATCTGTTAAAAAAGTTACAAACAGACCAATTAAATTTGTTGCAACAGGTGAAAAATTAAGTGATATAGAAGTATTTCATCCAGAAAGAATGGCTTCTAGAATTTTAGGTATGGGCGATGTTTTATCAATTATAGAAAGGGCAGAAGAAAATTTTAATGAAGAAGAAGCATTAAAACTTGAAGAAAAATTGAGAAAAGAAAGTTTTGATTTAAATGATTATCTTGCCCAACTTAGGCAAATCAAAAAGATGGGTTCTTTTTCATCTATTTTAAAAATGATACCTGGAATGGGTGAAAAACTAAAAGACGTAAAAATTGACGATAAAGAGTTTGTAAGAATTGAAGCTATAATTTGCTCAATGACTGAGCAAGAAAGAAGAAAACCAAAAATTCTAAATGCTAGTAGAAGAATAAGAATTGCAAAGGGTAGTGGCACTAGTGTTCAAGAAGTTAATAAATTTATGAATTCTTATGAGCAAACACAACAGTTAATGAAAAAAATGAAAAACAAAAAATCTATGAACAAGCTTTTGAAGGATATAAAAATTGACCCCAAAATGCTTGAAAAATAGACAGCTTTAGATATTAATTTTTTTAATATAAAATTTATTTTAGGGAGGTGAAATTTTATGGTAAAAATTAGACTTAAAAGAGTTGGTGCTAAAAAAGCTCCTTTCTATCACATTGTTGTAGCTGATTCTAGATCTCCAAGAGATGGAAAAATAATTGAACAATTGGGAACATACAATCCAATGGTTGAACCATCTGAAATTAAATTAGATAAAGAAAAGGTTGAAAAATGGATAAAGAATGGTGCAAAACCTACTGATACAGTTAAGGCATTAATAGAAAAAGCAAAATAATTAAAACTATGATTTTAAGAAAGGTTGAATAAAACTATGAAAGAAATTTTGGAAACAATAATTAAAAACCTAGTTTCTAATCCAAATGAAGTTTCTATTAATGAAATCCAAGGAGAAAAGTCTGTTACTTATGAAGTAAAAGTTGCTGAGGGCGATATGGGCAAAATTATAGGAAAACAAGGAAGAATTGCAAAAGCAATTAGGACTGTATTAAAAGCTGTCGCTGTTAAAGAGCAAAAAAAAGTAACAATAGAATTTTTAGATTAAAAGGAAGTTAGATATGCAAGACTATTTAGAAATAGGTCAAATTGTAAATACTCACGGATTAAAAGGTTTTTTTAAGGTTGTTCCATATACTGACAATATTGAAAGATTTAGCGAATTAAAAAGAGTATTTGTTGTATACAAAAATGAAAACATAGAATTTGAAATTGAAAATGTTAAATACTTTAAAGGTATGGTAATTCTTAAATTAAAGGGGATTGACCATATAAATGATGCAGAAAAATATAAAAATTGCTATTTAAAAATTAAACGTGAAGATGCAAAAAAATTAAAGAAAAACACATATTTCATTGCAGATTTGATTGGACTTTCTGTATATGACGAAGAAAACAACAAAATTGGAATATTGGAAGAAATATTTCCAACAGGAAGCAATGATGTTTATGTTGTAAAAAAAGAAAATGGTAAACAATTGCTTTTACCTGCGATATTATCAGTAATAAAGGAAGTAAACATTGAAAAAGGTAAAATTGTAGTTGATGCAAATGGAGGCGTAAGCCAAGGTGAAAATTAATATACTAACACTATTTCCTGAAATGTTTGATACTATAAACTATAGCATTATTTCTAGGGCTATAAAGAATAATCAAATAAGCTTAAATGCTATAAATATTAGAGATTTTTCTAAAGATAAGCATAAAAGAGTTGATGATACTCCTTATGGCGGCGGTAGTGGTATGTTAATGAGACCTGATGTTGTTTACGATTCATATCTATCAATTAAAAATCCAGGTAGGGTAATATATATGTCTCCTAGAGGCAAGGTTTTAACTCAAAAAAAAGCTATTGAGCTTTCAAAAGAAGAAAATCTTACAATTCTTTGCGGACATTACGAGGGAATTGACCAAAGAGTAATTGACGAAATTGTTGATGAGGAAATATCTATTGGAGACTATGTTTTAACAGGAGGGGAACTTCCTGCAATGGTGTTAATAGATACTGTAGTTCGCTATGTGGATGGAGTATTGAATAATGAGTCATTAGTTCAAGAATCACACACAAATGGACTGCTAGAATATTCGCAATATACAAGACCTGAAGTATTTCTAAATAGAAGTGTTCCAGAAGTATTATTGTCTGGACATCATAAAAATATTGAAAACTGGAGAAGGCAGGATTCTATTAGAATTACATATAAAAACAGACCAGAATTAATTAAGAAAATAAATTTATCTGATGAAGATAAGAAAATTATTGAAGAACTAAAAGGCAAATAAGGTGAAACAAAATTTGTCATTTGGAAGGAGGAATTTTTAATGGACATTATTAAGTCTATAGAACATGAACAACTTAAAAATAAGATCCCTTATTTAAAAGTTGGAGATACAGTTAGAGTTCATGTGCGTATTAAAGAAGGAAATAGAGAAAGAATTCAAGTGTTCGAAGGAACAGTAATTAAAAAACAAGGTGGAGGATTAAATGAAACATTTACAGTAAGAAGAATTTCTTATGGTGTTGGTGTTGAAAAAACATTTTTAATTCATGCTCCATCAGTAGAAAAGGTAGAAGTAACAAGAATTGGTAAAGCTAGAAGAGCTAAACTTTATTATTTAAGAGATAGAGTTGGTAAGGCAGCTAAAACTAAGGAAGTTATTGGTGCTAGAATTGAAACTAAAGAACGTACAATAAAAGAAGACGTTCCTGAAGTAAAAAAAGAAGAACCTAAAACAGAAGTAGTTGAAACAATGGATACAGTTAAAGAAGAACCTGTAGAAGTTGTAAAAGAAGAAACACCTGTAAAAAAAGAGAAAAAAGATTAATTATATAGTTTATTAGAAAGGCACTCTTGTAAGGAGAGCCTTTTTTAATTTGCTTTTAGAATATAACGGATGTGTGATATAAAAATCGGTAATGTCTATAATAAAGTAGTAGACATAAAAATAATAAATACGGAGGATGGCTTTGACAACATAAGATTTGAACTTCCAACTTATAAAATATTATATAAGGAAGGCAACTATACAGAAGAAGAAATAAATATGTTTATAGAAATATTAGAAAAGAGTGCGCCTTCTTTATATAAATGGGCCAGAGAAGAATGAAGAAATTAAGTTTCTAGTAGCCATTCCAATACATTTATTTTTCTAATTCCATTGTAGGACGTTTCTGGTTCTACGTCCATTGTAAGCAAGTATTTTGGATAATGGTCATTTATAATATCAAGAGATTTTAATTCTCTTTCTAAAGTTTTTTTATCTCTTACAGTTTCTGATATTTGAAAATATTCTATACCTTTGCTGTTTATTGCAACAAAATCAACCTCATAATTATCAAATTTTCCAACATAAACATCATATCCTCTTCTTAGTAATTCCAAATAAACAACATTCTCTAAAATACGACCTTGATCTTGCGTTTTTCTTCCCAATATAAAATACCTTAATCCTAAATCAGAAACATAATATTTGTCACCAGTTTTTAAATACTGTTTCCCTTTAATATCATATCTTGTTGATTTATATAAAATAAAAGACTCAGTAAGAGCTGATAAATAACTTTCAATTGTATGGACACTGGTTTTTCTGCCAAATGATGTCATTGTATCTGCAATTTTATTTGTTGAAAGAAGATTTCCAATATTATCAAACATAAAATTAACAACACTCTGTAACATTAATTTATCAGGAAAGTTTTTTCTAGCCATAACATCTTTTAATATTATAGAATCATATATTCCCTTTATATACATATCTATATCATCGATACTATCTAATTTTAAAGTATAAGGAAATGAACCTGTTGAAATGTATTTTTTATAAAGCCATTCGTTAGTTTCATCTGGAAGAGCTGATTTAAATTCTTTAAAAGAAAATGGTAACATTTTAATCTCTACATATCTTCCAGAAAGAAGTGTTGCGAGTTCGCCAGACAAAAGAAATGCGTTTGAACCTGTTATATATATATCAACATTCTTTTGAATATATAATCCATCAATAGCTTTTTGAAAGCTTGGAATATTTTGAACCTCATCAATAAATACATAATTCATTTCATTTGGTTTTAGTCTTTCTTTTATATAATTATATAATTTTAAATAGTTATCTAACTCATAATAAATAGGGTCTTCCAAATTAAGTCTGATTATTTGTTCTTTTTTTATATTATTTTTTAATAAATAATTTATATAAATGTCAAACAGCGTAGATTTTCCACACCTTCTTATCCCAGTTATAACTTTTATAAGCTCTTTATCTTTAAATCTAATTAACTTATTCAAATAATTATCTCTATTTATCATATTTATCACCTAACTTGATTATAATATATGTGTTAACGCTTGTCAAGTTTTTGCAATACTAATGCAAAAATAACTATATTCTGACATTTTTATGCAATCATTATGCAATTATAATATTGATTATTGTAGAAATATATTTAGGAAATCATAGTTGCTTTCGTAATAAAAATGCGTGATATTATCCAATTTTTGAACTAATTTGCTTTTTCTTTTAACTAATGTTAAAATATTTCAAGAAGAAAGAGTGAATTTTATGAAAATAAATGAAGTTTTAGAGTATGGGTCGAAAAAATTAAATTCCTTATATGCTGATGCTAGAAATATGTCAAAACAGTTGCTAGCATTTATACTTGAGAAAGATACTACATATTTAAAAATTCATATTGATGAAGATATACAAAACGACAAAGTAGAAAAATATAAAATAGCTATAAATGAACTAATAGAAGGAAGGCCATTACAATATATAACTCATAGTCAAGGATTCATGGGGCTTAATTTTTATGTAGATGAAAATGTTTTAATACCTCAACCAGATACAGAAATACTTGTTGAAGAAGTAATACATGTTTTAAAAGATATGGAAAAGCCGAGTATTTTAGACCTTTGTACTGGGAGTGGTGCAATTGCAGTTAGTATAAAAAAATATATTAAAGATAGTTTAATTGATGCAACTGACATAAGTGAAGATGCTTTAATGGTAGCAAAATACAATGCAAAAAATAATGATGTAGATATAAATTTTATTCAATCTGATTTGTTTGAAAACATTGATGAAATATATGATTTAATAGTTTCAAATCCGCCATACATTAAAACAGCTATAATAGAAACTTTACCAAAAGAAGTAAGAAATGAGCCATATATTGCACTAGATGGTGGTAAAGATGGGCTAAAATTCTATACAAAAATTATATCAAAGGCAAAAGAGCATTTAAAACCAAATGGATATTTGGCTCTTGAAATTGGATTTGACCAAAAAAATGAAGTTATTAAACTTTTAAAAAATAATGGGTATGTAGAAATATATTCTTTAAAGGATTATGGAAATAATGATAGAGTCGTTGTTCGGTAGAAAGATGGGTGATTAATTATGTCATTTTCATCAAACACTAAAGATGAATTAAGTAAATTAAATAACTGGACAGATAAAGCTGTTTTAAAAGCAGAATTAAATGGATATTTTTTGACTACTAATGTAACATACAACTCAAGTGAAATATTATTTACAACTGAAAATGAATGTACAGCTAAAAGATATGCTAAAATATTACAAAACTTAAATACTGAATATGCAAAAGAAGAAAAGGGAAAGTTGTTTATTATTAAGCATTCTAAAATTGATAATTCTGAAGATATAGATATTGAAAATGATAATATTTTAGTTGCAGTTTTGAGAGGTGCATTTATGGCATCTGGCGCAATTAATGACCCATTAAAAAAATATCATTTAGAAATTTTTGTTAAGTCCAAAGAAAATGCAAAATTTCTAATATATATTACTGAAAAGTTTGGAATTAATGCTAAACTTTTGAAAAGAGAAAAAAACTATTCAGTTTATTTGAAAGAAGGACAAGCAATATCAAATTTGCTTGCATTGATTGGAGCAAATAAATCTGTTTTAGATTTTGAAGAGATACGTGTAATGCGTGAAATGAAAAATAATGTAAATAGATTGGTTAATTGTGAAACAGCCAATTTAACTAAAATAGTAAATGTTGCTGTAAAGCAAATTGAAGATATTAATTATATAATTTCTAAAGGCAGATTTGATGAATTGACTGAAAATTTAAAAGAAATTGCTCAAATTCGCATAGAAAATCCTGATATGAGTTTAGAACAAATGGGCAAACTACTTGAAAAACCTATAGGAAAATCTCGGAGTTAATCATAGGTTAAAAAGAATATCTGAATTTGCAGACGAACTTAGAAAGGTTGAAAAAGATGGCTAAACATATTGGACTATATGTACATATTCCTTTTTGTAAAAGAAAATGTAATTACTGTGATTTTTATTCGTTTTCTAATAAAAACGAGCTTATTATAGATTATATGAAATGTTTAATACAAGAAATTGAAGAAGTAGGACAAGGAATAGCTTTAGATAAGGAAAATGGCTTAAATGATGGCGCAATAATTAACACAATATACATTGGAGGAGGTACACCTTCATATATAGATAGTAAATACATTCTAAATATAATGAATTCCATAAAAGATAATTATATTTTAAATAAGCCTGAAGTAACAATTGAAGTTAATCCAGGAACTGTAAATGAGAATAAACTTAAGGAATATATAAACTGTGGAATTAATAGATGTAGCATAGGATTACAGTCTTCAAATAATGAGTTATTAAATTTAATTGGTAGAATACATAATTTAGATGATTTTATGAATACATATAGTCTTGCAAGAAAGGTTGGATTTAAGAATATTAATGTTGATTTTATGATTGGGCTCCCAAAACAAACAATAGCAGATATAGATGAAATGCTTGAATTAATTAATAAAATTGAGCCAGAACACGTGTCTGTATATTCATTGATTGTAGAGAAAGGAACAAAATTATATACACAAATAAATGATGGTAGTTTAATTCTTCCAAGTGAAGATGAAGAAAGAAAAATGTATTGGAGAGTTAAGAAAGGACTTGAAGAACTAGGTTTTGAACATTATGAAATTTCAAATTTTGCAAAAAAAGGTTTTTATTCAAGACACAATATGGACTACTGGAATCAAAAAGAATATATAGGAGTTGGAAGCGGAGCACATTCATATACAGATAATGTAAGATATTCTAACATTGATAATATTGAAGAATATATTGAAAACTATAAAAAAAGCAAACAAGAAGACAATATTATTTTTCATGAAAAACAAAATGTAGATTCTAAGATGAAAGAATATATGATACTTGGTTTTAGAAAAATTAAAGGAATTGAATTTCAAGAATTTAAAAATAAATTTGGGATTGATTTAAGAGATGTTTATAAGAATGAGATAGCAAAACTAAAAAAATACGAACTAATTGAAACTAATGAAAGTAGTATATTTTTATCAGATAAGGGTATAGACTTGGCAAATATTGTTTGGGAGGAATTTGTATAAAATTTGGGGGCTTTTGAAAGGAAAATATGCAAAAAAATATAAAATATTGGATTTGGATTTCTATACTTTCAGATAAAGTAAGTCTTTCAACACTTCATAATTTATATGAAAAATATAAATCACCAAAAAGAATTTGGAAATTAGGAAAAAAAGAACTATTAAATTGTAAAGTAAATATAACAGAAATAAAAGAAATTTTAAAATTTGAATATAGGCAGAATATGGAAAATTATATATACTATATGCAGAAAAACAATATTAAAATATTAACTTTAAATGATGAAAAATATCCAAAAAAATTAAAAGAAATATATGAACCACCTTTTGTACTTTTTGCAAAGGGTGATATTTCTTTATTGAATAAAAATTGTTTGGCAATAGTTGGCTGTAGACTTTGTTCAAGTTATGGAAGAGAACAGGCTCAAAAGTTTTCTTACTATTTGTCAAGAAAGAATTTTGTAATTGTTAGTGGCCTAGCAAGAGGAATAGATACATGGAGTCATATAGGTTGCTTAAAAGGAAAAGGCAAAACAATTGCCGTTCTTGGCTCTGGATTAGATGTAATTTATCCACCTGAAAATAAGGGCGTTTTTGAAGCAATAGCTAAAAGTGGGCTTGTCATAAGTGAATATATAGTTGGAACAAAGCCAAGTCCAAAAAATTTTCCAAGAAGAAATAGGATAATTAGTGGACTATCAAAGGGAGTTTTGGTTATTGAAGCTAAGAAGAGAAGCGGAAGCTTAATTACAGTGGACATTGCATTAGAACAAGGCAGAGAAGTGTTTGCTTTACCTGGCAATGTTAATTCAAAAAACTCAGAAGGAACTAATGAATTAATAAAACAAGGGGCAAAAATAGTAACTAATATAGATGATATAATCGAGGAGCTTAATTGGACAAGGGGACGGTTCTCTTGTCCATCATCAATTGATGTAAAACAAAAATAATAGAATATGTGTTGAAAAAAAATACATATTAGTGTAAAATTTTAGTATATTATTAATATAAACATTTGGAGGTAATTGTAGATGCCAGAATGCTGTTAGAGGTATACCTTTTGAAAAAATAAAGCCATTAGAATAGGAGGATTACAATGTATATAATAGGTGATATTGTTTATGCAAATGGATATAATATTGAAAATGAAAAATTAAAAGTAAATAAAATAAAAGTAGTTTCTAATTTGTGTATGTTAGTATTTTTTTCAAATGGTGAAAAGAAAATATTTGATGCAACAAAAATATTAAAATATCCAGTATATAAAAAACTTGAAGATTTTAATGTTTTTAAAAATGCTACAATTGAAAATGGAATAATTACATGGGATGATGGTAATATAGATATTGGAACGGAAACTGTTTATAAAGAAAGCTATAATTACGAAGAAGAAATAGCTTAATCAAATTGGGGACGGAGGATTTTTGCTTGAGCAAAAATCCTCCGTCCCCAATTGATTATAATAAAAATATTGAGAAAATAACTACTTGCAAAATAAATTTATTATGGTAAAATACCAAATAGACAAAAAGATTGAAAAATAATTATAATTTTTCAGCTAGATATATATGACTTTGGAAGGGAACTGAAAAAATGTACATAGATTTAGAAAAAGCAAGAAGAGAATTTTTAGATTATGCTAAAACATTTGATACAAGCATACCTAGAATAGATGGAAAAAGATGGCACTCATTAAGAGTAATGGATGATTCCAATAAAATTGCCAAAATGCAAAATTTAAATACAGAAGACATAGAACTTGCAACATTAATAGGGCTATTGCATGATATTGCAAGATTTGAACAATATACGCAGTATCAAACATTTTCAGACATAAATAGTTTTGATCATGGGGATTATGGAGCAAAATTACTATTTGAAAACAATATGATAAAAAACTATATAGATACAGATAAATATAATAGTATAATTGAAAAAGCAGTAAAAAATCACAATAAATTTACCATAGAAGAGGGATTAACAGATAGAGAAGAATTTTTTGCAAAACTTATAAGAGATGCAGATAAATTAGATATAATTTATGAATCCGTTTATATTTTCTGGAAAGGTGAAGAAGAAAAAGTTATATCATCAAAAATAGATGAAGATGTATTAAATCAATTTTTAAATGAGAAACAAATAAAAAGAGAAAAAGGGAAAAAATATCAATATATAAACAAAATTATTAGTGTTATTGCATTTATATATGATATAAATTATAAGGGAACATTTGAAATAATACACGAAAATGATTATATAAACAAAATTTTAGATAGATACAAATATAATGATTTACATACACAAGAGGAAATTGAAAAAATTAGAAAAATAGCAAATGAATATATTTATGAAAAAATAAATATTAAATAAAAGAAAATCATTAAAAAATGAATTAATCAAATAGGGACGGAGGATTTTTGCTAATTGGAAATAAGCAAAAATCCTCCGTCCCTATTTGATTAATTTGTTTACGGTTTTATTTAATTATTTTCCAATAAAGGCTTTAAAAAAATAAAAAAACATAGTTATGGAATTAAATTAAAAAATATGATAATATATAGAGAGAGAATAAAGTGAGGTGCTTATGCAAAAATTAAATATTGAGAATATAAAAAAATTAGTTGAAAATGAAAAGATTAGATGGACTAACCATGTTATTATTAGATTGTTTCAAAGGAATATATCTGAAGAGGATATAAAAAAAGCCATTTTAAATGGTGAAATAATAGAGGAATATGAAAATGATTATCCTTACCCAAGTTGTTTAATATGCGGGATTAATTCAATTAATAAAGTATTACATATAGTATGCGGAGTAAGCAAGAACGAATTGTGGATTATTACTGCATATTATCCAGATAACGTAAAATGGGAAAATGATTTAAAAACTAGAAAGGAGATAAAATAAAATGAATTGTTTTATGTGTAAAGGAGATTTGGAAAATAAAAACACAACTTTTATGGTTGAATTAGATAATTGCATTATTATTATAAAAAATGTACCTTCACAAGTTTGTAAGCAATGTGGAGAGGTATCTTACAGCAATGAAGTTGCAAAACAATTAGAAAGACTGGTTAATTCAGTAAAAAATACCATTACAGAAATTACTGTAATTAATTATACAGAACAGGTTGCATAAAAAAATATTGTGTGGACAAGTGAAGTGCACTCTTGTCCATAAACAAATTAATCAAATAGGGACGGAGGATTTTTGCTTATTGGAAATAAGCAAAAATCCTCCGTCCCCAATTGATTCCTCCGTCCCTATTTGATTAATTTGTTTATGGTTTTATTTAATTATTTTCCAATAAAGGCTTTAAAAAAATACAAATTTATAATATAATATGGTACGTAAAACCATAAAAGTTTTTAAGGAGGCTTAAATGGATACTAAAAATAAAGAAAAAAAACAAGGTAAAGAGAGCAAGGAAAAATCAAATAAAAAAACAAAAAAAGTTAAGAAACAGCATCCTAAATTAAAATTTATTATAAAAATAATAGTAACTTTATTAATTCTATTAGTCTTAATTGGTGGTGGAATAGTTGCAGGAATATTTTATGGATTGTTTGGAAAAGAATTCCTAATCACAAAAAAGGATTTGGAAATAGCAAATACAAATTCAAGTATTGTAGATAAAGATGGAAATATAATTGGTTCACTTGCAGGAGACGAAAGAAGACAGATTGTTACTTTATCAGATATGCCAAAGTATTTGCCTGATGCCTATATTTCAATAGAAGATGAAAGATTTAGAGAACATCATGGAGTTGATATTTTAAGAACTGGTAAAGCTGCAGTAAATTATATTATACATCATGGTTCATCATCATTTGGTGGTAGTACAATAACACAACAGCTAGTTAAAAACATAACTAACGACAAAGATGATAGCGGAATGAAGGGTGTTATTAGAAAAATTAAAGAAATGTCTAAAGCATATCAAATTGAGAAAATGATTTCAAAAGACCAAATATTAGAGTTATATTTGAATATTCTATTTGTTGGTGGACCTTCAAACCACGGAGTTCAAATGGGGGCAAAATATTATTTCAATAAAGATGTTAGCGACCTAACACTTGAAGAATGTGCATTTTTAGCTGGAATTAACACATCTCCTAATGCATATAATCCATTTAAAGAAGAAAACCATGATAAAATAATGGAGAATATAAATAAAAGAACAAAAACAGTATTAAATAAAATGTATGAACTTGGAAAAATTAGTGAACAAGAAAAAAATGATGCCGAAGCAAAAGTCGATGAAGGATTAAAATTTGAAAAAGGAGAAACATTAAAAAATGCATATTCATATCATACAGAAGCAGCAATTGACCAAGTTGTTAAAGATTTAGCAGAAAAGAACGGATGGGATCAAGAATTTGCTAGAATGAAATTACAAAGTGGTGGATATACAGTTCATACAACTCAAGATACAGCAATTCAATCTGTAATGGAAGAAGAATTTGCAAAAGACTCATATATAAAAAAATCAAGAACAATTAAACTAAAAGATAGTGAAGGTAATGAAACTGGAGAATATCAACATACACAAGCTGCAATGGCTATTATAGATTATAAAACTGGTAAGGTAGTTGGATTAGTTGGAGGGCTTGGAGAAAAAACATCTTCAGGAAATTTGAATAGGGCTACTCAGTCATTAAGACAGCCAGGTTCTGCAACAAAACCTATTTCAACAATTGCCCCTGCTGTAAATGAAAAGATAGTTACAGCTGGAACTGTTTACTACGATGGAAAAACAACTTTTGGTTCATATGACCCTAAAAATGATGGTAATAAATATTTAGGTCTTTTAACAGTAAGAGATGCAATTGCTCACTCACAAAATATGATACCATTAAAAATTATGATGGATTTAACACCAAGTAAATCTATAGACTATATGAGAAAAATGGGTGTTTCAACACTATATAAACACGGAGAAAATAAAACTAAGGATGACGAATCTTTACCAGTAGCAATAGGTGGTTTGTCTGATGGTATTAGCCCTTTAGAAATGGCAGGTGCCTATGGATGTATTGCAAATGAGGGCGAATATATTACACCAATATTCTATACTAGTGTCACAGATTCAGACGGAAATGTTGTATTAGAGCCAAAACAGGAAAAAAGAGAAGTAATTTCAAAAGAGGCTTCTTATGTTACAAAAAGTATTTTGACTCAGCCTGTAATTTCTGGAACAGCTACTTATTGTGCTATTCCAGGAATGGATGTTTCAGCAAAAACTGGTACTACGAATGGAAGTAAAGATAGATGGCTTTGTGGATTTACTCCTTATTATTCTGCAGCTACTTGGTTTGGATATGACCAACCAGAAGAAATTGTTTGGTCAGGTAGAAACCCTGCAGGACAAATATGGTCAAATATCTTTAAAAAAATTCATAAAGATTTAGAAAAGAAAAATTTTGAAAAGCCAAAAAATATAGTTAATGTTACTATTTGTAAGAAAACTGGCTTATTACCTTCTGATAGCTGTTCTTCAACATATTCAGAAGTATTTATTAAAGGTACAGAGCCAACAGAAACGTGTGGAGGACATGAAGTGTTAAATATTTGTTCTGAGTCGAGGATGATTGCTTCTGAACAATGCCCAAATGTGGAAACAATTGAATTTTCTCCAAAGCCAAAAACTGAAATTAATCCACGTTGGAATACAAGCTATGGAAAAGAAGTACAAGATAAACCAACGGAAATTTGCAATATTCATGGAGAAAGTGCTCCTGAAGAAAAACCAAAGGATGAAGAGAAAAAGCCTGACGAAAAAGAAGACAAAACGGAGAAGGAAAATAAGATAAATACAAATACGACAAACACAACAAATACAACTACTGGAAAGAATGAAACAAATGAAACAACTACAGAAAATAAAACAGAAAATACAAATACAACAAAAGATAATGGCAAAGAAAGTGAAAAAAATGAAAAAAATATTACAAGTGATGAAGAAGATTAAGTAAATTTAAAAATTACTTTTTAAAAGGAAGGATTTTATGGAAATTAAATTTTATAATACTCTTACAAAAAAGAAGGAGATTTTCACTCCTTTAGAAGATAATACTGTTAAAATTTATTCTTGTGGTCCTACAGTATATAAAGATGCAACAATTGGAAATATGAGGACATATATTTTTATGGATAACTTAAGAAGAGTTTTAAAGTATAATGGCTATAAGCTAAAACATGCAATGAATCTTACAGATGTTGGTCATTTAGTTTCAGATGGCGATGAAGGTGAAGACAAAATGATTAAATCTGCAAGAGAAGAAGGAAAAACTCCTTTAGAAATTGCTGATTTCTATTCTAAAAGATTTTTTAAGGACTTAAATAGATTAAATATAGACTTACCTGAGATAATTTGTAAGGCTACTGACCATATTCAAGATATGCTTGAATTTGTAAAGAAACTTGTTGAAAATGGATATGCTTATGAAACTTCTACAGCTATTTATTTTGATGTTTCAAAACTTGATGAATATGGTATACTTTCAGGAATAGATTTAAGAAATCAAATGGCTGGTGCTAGAGTTGATGTTGATAAAGAAAAAAGAAATCCTTATGATTTTGCATTATGGATTAAAGCACCTGAAAATCATCTTATGAAATGGGATAGCCCATGGGGATTAAGCTATCCAGGATGGCATATCGAATGCTCTGCTATGAGTAAAAAATACTTAGGAGAACAGTTTGATATTCATACTGGCGCAATAGATTTAGTGCCAACACATCACGAAAATGAAATTGCTCAAAGTAAAGGCTGTACAGGAAAGATACCCGCAAGATTTTGGATGCATGGAGAATTTTTATTAATTAATGGTGGTAAAATGTCTAAAAGTCTAGGCAATGTATACTTATTACAGGATATTATAGACAGAGGATATGACCCTCTTGTATATAAGATGTTTTGCTTTACTTCACATTATAGAAATAAGCTTAATTTTACATGGGAAGCAATAGATGCTTCAAGTAAGGCTTTGACAAATTTAAAGGATTTGTATTCAAAACACTTAGAGAGTACTGAAAAGGTTGAATCTTCAGTTATTGAGGAATATAAACAAGAATTTTTAAAAGCAATTAATGATGATTTGAATATGCCACTTGCTATGGGCGTAGTTTGGAATGTAGCTAAAAATCAAACTAAGTCAAAAGATTTTGCTGAACTTTTAAAAGAATTTGATGAAGTTTTAGGATTAAAAATTGATGAAAAAATACAAAGAAAAGAAGAAGCTATTCCAGAAGAAATACTAAAATTGGTTGAAGAAAGAAAAATAGCAAGAAGCGAAAAAAATTGGAAATTATCAGATGAACTTAGAGATAAAATAAAAGACTTAGGCTATCAAGTTAAAGATGCAAAAGATGGTATGGAAATAAGCAAAATATAAATTATATATTGATAGTTAAAACACTAAGTTATACTAAACTATAATGAATATTAATAATAGAATTCTTGCCTCCCTAAATTAAGGGAGGTGGCATTCTAAAAGAAAAGACAGAGAGTTTTAGGGAGGAAAAATGAGATTATTAGAAGAAAAAGATAGAGAAAAATATACAGATTTTTTAAAAAATCATGACCGCTGTAATTTTCAACAATCTCTTGAATGGGCAAAGGTTAAATCAAATTGGATTAACGAAGTTATTTTAGCCGAAGATGATAACAAAAATATTATAGGATCAATTAGTGTTTTAATAAGAAAAATACCAATGTTTGGGAATATAATGTATTCATCAAGAGGACCAGTTTGCGATATTCATGATAAAAACGTATTGAACCAATTAACAGAACGGTGCTTATGAGCTAGCTAAAAAGTATAAAGCCTTTGTTTTTTCAATAGAACCAGATATTAAAAGCGATGATGAAGAATTTAGAGATATAATAAGTAAATTAGGATACAAAATTAAAGATGATGCTAAGAACTTTAGAGAAGAAATTCAACCTAGATATGTTTTTAGATTGAATTTGAAGGGAAAAACTGAAGAAGATATTTTGAAAGGTTGCCACCAAAAAACAAGATATAATATTAGACTTGCAACTAAAAAAGGTGTAGTTATAAAAGAAGGAAATAGAGAGGACATTAAAGATTTTCATAAAATAATGATTTCCACTGGAAAAAGAGATGGTTTTGTTATACGTTCACTTTCATATTTTGAAAAAATGTATGATGAATTGGCTCCAGAGCATATGAAATTATTAATGGCATATTATGAGGACAAGCCTATTGCTGGAATAATACCTATTATGTATGGAAACAAAACTTGGTACTTATATGGTGCAAGCAGTAATGAACATAGGAATTTGATGCCTAATTATTTATTGCAATGGACAATGATTCAAGAGGCTATAAAAAATGGCTGTGATATGTATGACTTTAGAGGCGTTTCTGGTGTTGTTGATGAAAATCATCCACAATATGGCTTATATAGATTTAAAAAGGGATTTGGCGCAGATTTTACTGAATTTATTGGGGAGGTTTATTTGGATTTCAAACCATTGAGATATAGACTATATAAAATTTCTTTGAAGGCTTTTAGGACTTTGAGAGGTATGAAAAGAAAATTATTTAGCAAATAATATTTTTTCAGAAAGGAATGAACTTCATAAATGAATTCATTAGTAGTAAATAAGAAAGATTTAATTCATAATATAGAAATTATAAAAAATCTAGCTAAGAATAATAAAACAGATGATGGAGAAAAATACAAGATAATTGGTGTTGTTAAGGGAAATGGATATGGACTAGGATTAATTAAATTTGCAAAAACATTAATAGATAATGGAATTGATTTTTTAGCTGTTTCAACTGTTGATGAAGCTTTAGGACTAAGAAAAGCGGGAATTAAAGAAGATATTTTAATGCTTTCTTCTACATCAATAAAAAAAGAAATTGAATTGTTAATTGAAAATAATATTATTTTAACTATTGGCTCTAGCTTATGTGCTGAAACAGTAAATAATATTGCTTTAAAACTTAATACAACAGTTAGAGCACACTTAAAAATAGATTCTGGTTTTGGACGTTATGGATTTTTATATTGTAATAAACAGGAGATAGTTGAAGCATTAAAAAACAAAAGAAATATTAAGATAGAGGGAACTTTCTCTCATTTTTCAATGTCATTTTATAAAAAAGATGAATGGACCAAAAAACAATTCCAAAACTTTATTGATACTATTGAATTTTTACAAAATAATGGAATAAAAACTGGAATGCTACATATTTGTAATTCTTCAGCTTTTCTTAAATTTCCTAATATGCATTTAAACGGTGCAAGAATAGGCTCTGCTTTTACAGGAAGAATAATCGTTCCAAATAACTTTGGATTAAAAAAGGTAGGATTTCTTAAAAGCAATATTTCTGAAATAAAAACATTACCAAAAGGATATAATATTGGATATTCGAATATTTTTAAAACCAAAAGAGAAACAAAAATTGCAATCATTCCTGTTGGATATTATGATGGATTCAATGTAAAAAGCTATCATGATGATTATAGAGTTCGTGATAAACTAAGATACATATATCATGCAATTAAAGATTTATTTAAAGATAAAAGCTTTAAGGTTTCAATTAACAATAAAAAATATAAAGTTTTAGGTAAAGTTGGTATGTTTCATATGACTATTGATATTACTGGACATGATGAAATTAAGATTAATGATGAAGTTCACTTAAATGTAAGTCCATTGTATGTAGATAGTAGACTAAGAAGGGAGTACGATAATGGAAGATAAAAAAATTTCATTTTTCAAACGTATTAAAATTGCAATTTTTAATGTTGAAAAATATCAAAATTTAATATCAGAAGATGTAAAAGTTGCTGTAAAATATTTTGTTAAATTAATATTGCTTTTTGTTGCAATAGTATGTTTTGCAATTGCATATAAATTTGGAACAATTGCTCAAGATGCTATTCAAGTTTTAAAAAATGAAATGCCCGAATTTACTTTTGCAGATAATTTATTAACAACAGACAGCACTGAGCCAAAGGTAATAGAAAAGAGTGACAAAAATACAAACTATGTTATAATAATTGATACTAATGCAGATACTGAAAAAATTGATGAATATAACAAAAAGATTGACTCATACGATTTTGGAGTTATATTATTAAATAATAGGCTAATTTATTCAACAAGAGCTATTGAGGGCATACAATCCATTAATTATGATACTTTAGCTAGTAGGTATAATATTGAAAATTTTACAAAACAAGATTTAGTAAATAAAATAGATGCTATAAATCCTGCTTCTGCATATATTGCTCTATATTTAACTTTACTTTTATATCTATTTGTATCTTATTTAATTTCTACTTTATTAGAATCATTTTTGTTGTTTGTTTTGGGATATTTCACAGCAAAAATTGTTTTAATTAATTTAAAAAGTTCTCAGGTATACACTATAGCACTATATTCATTGACTTTACCAATTTTATTAAATGCTATATATATTCCTGTTAATTTACTTACTGGATTTGAAATTAAATACTTCCAAGTAATGTATACTGCTATTTCATATATTTATTTAATTGCAGCTATTCTGTTAATTCGTTCAGATTTAGTAAAACAGCAAGTCGAAATTGGCAAAATTAACGAAGTACAAAAACAAGTAAGAGATGAATTGGAGCAACAGGATGATAAAAAAGATGAAAATGATGATGAAAATAATGGACAAGACGAAAACAAAAAAGAAAAGAAAGAAAATAAAAAAGATGGAGATATAGGTTTGAACAATGACCAAACTCCTGAAGGAAATGCATAAAAGAAAGGAAGAAAAAAATGAACAAAGAATCAAATAATAATAAGCTTCTTTATTTGGGACTTGGAGCTCTTGCAGTTTTATTATTAATAGTCGTAATTATAGTAGGTGTTATGGTAAATAACAAAAACAAAGAATTGGAATTGCCTTATACTGAATTAATTAACAAAATTAATGATAACCAAATTGAAAAAATTGAAATGACAACTGGTTCTCAATCAATAAAAGTAAAATTAGTTGATGAAGAAGAAGAAAAAAATGCTATAGTTCCTAGCGTTCAAGCTTTTATTGAGCTTGTTCAAGACAAAGTTGAAGCTGGAAATCAAATTGAATTAATTCAAAAAGCACCTAATCCAGTGAAATCTATTGCAAATGCTATATTCTCTTTATTACCAACGATTATGATAGTTGCATTATTTATTTTAATTTTACAAATGCAGGGACTTGGAGAAAAGGGAAAAGTTTATGGCGGAACAGAAAACAAAACTAATGTAACATTTGATGATGTTGCTGGACTTGACGAAGAAAAAAGCGAAATGATGGAAATTGTTGATTTCTTGAAAGAACCAAAGAAATTTCAAGATATGGGTGCAAGAGTGCCTAAAGGAATATTGCTTTATGGAAAACCTGGAACGGGTAAAACTTTAATTGCAAAGGCAATTGCAGGAGAAGCAGGAGTACCATTTATTTCAATGAGTGGCTCAGAGTTTATTGAAATGTTTGCTGGCTTAGGAGCTTCAAGAGTTAGAAAATTGTTTGAAAAAGCTAAGAAAATGGCACCATGTATTGTATTTATAGATGAAATTGATGCTATAGGCTCAAGAAGAACAAATTCAAGTGGCGCAGAATCTGAAAACAACCAAACTTTAAATCAATTATTGGTTGAAATGGACGGATTTGAAACAAATCAAACTATTATAGTTTTAGCAGCAACTAATAGACCAGAAATGTTAGATAAAGCTTTATTAAGACCTGGCAGATTTGATAGACAAATTACTATTGCTGCCCCTGATTTAAAGGGAAGAGAAGAAATATTAAAAATTCATGCAAAAAATAAAAAGTTTGCTGCAGATGTTAAGATTGAAGATATTGCTGGGGATACAGCAGGATTTACTGGCGCTGAACTTGCAAATGTTTTAAATGAAGCTGCAATCCTTGCTACAAGATATTCTCATACAGAAATTCAAAAAGATGATTTAGAAGAAGCTGTAAAGAAAGTTACTGTTGGACTTGAGAAGCATAGTAGAGTTATTTCTGATAAAGATAAACGTTTAACTGCATACCATGAAGCAGGACACGCGATTGTTAGTAAGTTCTTACCATCACAGTCAGATGTTAAAGAAGTTTCAATTATACCTAGAGGTGTAGCTGGTGGATATACTATGTATAAAACAAATGAGGATAAATATTATATTTCAAAGACTGAAATGGAAGAAAAAATGATTGCTTTAATGGGAGGTAGAGCAGCAGAAAAGATTGCATTAAATGATATTTCTACTGGGGCAAGCAATGATATTGAAGTTGCAACTGGTATTGCAAAAGATATGATTACTGTTTATGGAATGAGTGATAAACTAGGTCCTATTTCTTTAAAAACAAATGAACCTTATGAAATGCAGGTTTTTGGTGAAGACATTGGAGATGTTGTAGGAGAAGAAATAATGAAATTAATTGACACAGCATATAAAAATGCTCAAACTATTTTATTAAATAATATGGATAAATTACACTTAATAGCACAAGCACTTTTAGAAAAGGAAGTAATTTCTGCTGAAGAATTTGATAAATTTTTTGAATAAACTAATAAGGAGCAATAAAAAATATCAGTTATTATATAAAATGATAACTGATATTTTTTGTTTTATCTTATTGCGTTTTCTAAATTTTTATAGCTTATTTTAATTTCTTTATTTTTCATATAATTTAGTATACCAGCGTCTGTACTAAAATTAAAAATTAGTTTATAGCTCATTAAAAGCTGGTATTTTTCTTTGAATTGTTTATTTATATTATTTATTCCATATTTTCCATCTCCAATTATAGGATGTCCAATATGAGATAAATGTGCACGAATTTGATGTGTTTTTCCTGTTTCAAGCTTTACTTCTAACAAAGATATATTTTTTTCTTTGTTTGTTTTAATAACATTATATGATGTAATAATTTTGGTATATCCTGTTTTAGGTATGTCAGAAATATATGAAATTGCTTTTTTATTATCTTTAAAAAGGTAGGCAGTAAGTTTTTGTTGTTTAACCTTTGGAATACCATAAACTATACATACATAAAATTTATCTATTTCTCTATTTTTAAATTTTTGTAATAAGATGTTTAAGGCAGTTTTGTTTTTGGCAAAAACTACAAGCCCAGAAGTATTTCTATCTAGTCTATGACATGGCATAGTATTAGGATATTTACTTTGGACTAATTTAGTCAATGTTATATTAGAATTATTATCTTCTGTAACAGGTAAATTTACAGGTTTATTTACAATTAAAATATTGTCATCGTCGTACACTATATCTAATTTTATATCTTCATTTTGAATATATGCTGTTATTTCATCATTTTCATAAACAGTGATGTTTTCTTTTATACGATTACCATTAACAATAATATCTTTTTTTCTAATTGCTTTAAAAATTACGGAAGATTTTAAATTTGGATATAAATTAAAAAGAACATTTGATATTTTCTTATTATTATATTTTTTTGGAACTTTAAAACTAATCATAATATAATAATTATATTATTAATGTAAATCAAATGCAATATTTATTTGACATAAAGCAGAAAATGTTGTATTATTAACTTAAGCACGTAATGTGTGATGCTTATTTTTGTCTGCATTTTAAGGAGGAATTTTTAATGCAGAAAAAAGTCGTGACGAACCTGGATCTTTTGCGGGCTGGAATTCCTGTCCGCGCTTTGTCGGAGGCAAAAGGCGAATTAATAACTTCGGCCTATGTCTCAGACAGCGAGAGGCTTTGCCTTTTCAACTTTGGCTTCGTGGAAGACACGAGTTGGCGTGAGGCAAAGGAGATTACGAGGAAATTCGTGTTGAAGGCAGGTTATAAACTTGTCGTGAGCAAACTCGAAACCTCGGACGATTGATGTAATTCATCGTTGCAGGCGGGCTCACAACCCAAAGAGCACCTCGAGACACTTGTCTTGAGGTGCTTTAAAATGCCATACAAAAGTTATCTTTTGTATGGCATTTTAAGTTGCAATAGCTAATTATTTAAGTTTTATTGTTAAGGGTCTTTAGTACAAAAATCATTGATTTTGGGCTAATTTGTTGAATTTTATGTTAATATATGATATAATTTATAAAGCTACTTTTATTAGTTTTGCTAAGGAGGCATTGCCATATGACGAACTTAGTAGTTAAAACAATAAGGTTCAATCTAGAACCAGTGGGAATGAACCAAGTGATTCCGTTAGGCGCAAAATATATCGGCTTAGTACCGATAGAGCAGTCTATTCAAGCTGAATCTAACAGTGTTGATGTTATGTTGAGCTATGACAACATCGAAGGCTCAAAGTACATCGACATCATGGTGTTGGACATGAACACCAACACGCCTTTTGGATATAGCACTTTGGGGACCACATACAGCACATCAAAGAAAGTGCCTAACAAGTACAGAGTGCTGAAAGTCGTGGGAATGCTGATTGGTTAAAGATAATATTTTATCAAAAACAAAAAAACAAGACACTAGCAATTTTTATTGCTAGTGTTAATTATTGCAAATTTAAAAAAATTCTTACAATATTTTCTTACAATATTATAATATTATGATATAATTTATAAAAATATGGAGGAATTTTAATAATGATTGAAACAAAAAAGACAATCGCAGATGTTTTTAAAGATTACAATCAGGAAAACAGCTTAAATAGTGCGGAAATTGAAAATATAAATTTATATAAAAAAACAAATACACTAGAATTGGATTTAAAATCAGAAAATAAAGTATATGCCAAAGATTTATATTTTTTTGAAAGTTATTTAAAATCAAGATTTTCTGTAAATGGTGTTAATACTAAAATTTCATATATGAACAATATGCCTATTGATGATATTCAGTCAGAATGGAATAATATAACGTGTTATATTATAAAAAAACATCCTGCAACAATGGGGATACTTAAAAATAGTAATGTTAATATAGAAGATAAAAAGCTAAAAGTTACTTTACAAGTTAAGGGAGCAGATTTTTTAAAGGCTCGTGGGCTTGATAATGAACTTAGTAATTTATTAAATAATTTATACGGAAAAAGTTTTAAAATAGATTATGTTGAAGATATAAATGTTGAATTAATGCAACAGCATAAGGAACAAGAAAGAAAAATGGAAGAAGAAGCAATTAGACATATAGAGGAAATGAAAAGAAAAGGAACGGAGCAATCTGAAAAAGAAAAAAAGACAATTCAAGTATCAGAAGCCCCTAAAGAAATTGAAAAAACTGAAGATAAATCTCCATTAATTTATGGCAGGAGTGCAACAATAAAAGAAGAACTTGAAACAATCAAAGATATTGTTATAGATAATAAAAAAATTTCACTTCATGGTGAAATTATTAAAACTGATTCAAGAGATATAAAAAATGATAAAGCAATTATATTTTTTGACCTTTATGATGGAACTAGTTCAATAACTTGCAAAATTTTTGTTAAACAAGAAGAAACAAAAAGAATTTTAAGTCGTTTATCAGAAGCAAAAGGTGTTAGAATTTCTGGAACAGCAGGTTATGATAATTTTGCAAAAGAGATTGGGTTTATTGCAAATACAGTAATTGAAACAGAAGGAATAAAAAAACAAACAAGAATGGACAATGCGGAAGTAAAAAGAGTAGAGCTTCATATGCATACTAAAATGAGCCAAATGGATGGAGTTACATCTGTTACGGATTTGATTGATAGAGCATCAAAATGGGGTTGGAAATCTATTGCATTAACAGATCACGGTGTTGTACAAGCATTTCCAGAAGCAAATAAAATTGCAAAAAAAGTTGGAATGAAGGTTTTATATGGAGTTGAAGCATATTTAGTTCCAGATAAAAGTTCAAGTGTATTTTTTGATAAAGGACAAGATTTAGATACTGAATATTGTGTTTTAGATATTGAAACTACAGGATTATCATTTAGAACAGAAAAAATCACTGAGCTTGGGGCAATAAAAATCAAAAATGGAGAAATAATTGATGAGTTTGAGTGTTTTGTAAATCCTGAAAAACCAATACCACCAAAGATAGTAGACATTACACATATTACAGATGAAATGGTAAAGGATGCAGATACAATTGCAGAAGCTTTACCTAAATTTTTAGAATTTATGGGCGATGATGTTTTAGTTGCTCATAATGCATCTTTTGATATTGGCTTTTTAAAGTATAATGCTGAACAATTGGGTTTAAAGCTTGAAAATTCATATATTGATACTTTGCCATTGGCAAAACAGTTATTCCCTAATTTTAAAAAATATAAATTAGGATTAATTGCAGACAAATTAGATATAAAAGTTGAAAATGCTCATAGAGCATTAGATGATGTAATTACATTAGTAAAAGTATTCAATGTAATGATTGATGAAATGAAAAAAAAGAATATATCAAAAATAGGTGAAATTGATGACAAACTTCAAACTGAAATTAATTTAAAAAATTTAAAGAGTTATCATGCTATTATACTTACAAAAAATAAAGTTGGTTTAAAAAATTTATATAAGCTAATATCTTTTTCTCACTTGGATTATTTTTATAAAAAACCTAGAATACCAAAAAGTGTATATAAAAAATATTCAGAGGGATTAATGATAGGTAGTGCTTGCGAAGCTGGAGAATTATATAGAGCAATTGTTGAAGGCAAGTCTGAGGAAGAAATAGAAGATATAGCAAGGTTCTATGATTATTTAGAAATACAGCCAATTGGAAATAATGAATTTATGGTTAGAAATGGAACTGTTCCAAATGATGATGCCTTAAAGGATATAAATAGAAAAATTGTTGAATTAGGAGATAAACTTGATAAATTAGTTGTTGCAACTTGTGATGTTCATTTTATGGATCCTCAAGATGAAATATATAGAAGAATACTACAAGCTGGACAAGGTTATGATGATGCAGATATGCAAGCACCACTATTTTTACGTACGACAAATGAGATGTTAGAAGAATTTGCATATTTTGGATATGATAAAGCTTATGAACTAGTAGTAACAAACACAAATAAAATATCTGATATGTGTGAAGATGTATGTCCAATTAACCCTGATAAATGTCCACCTCATATTGATGGCTGTGAAGAGGAAATTGAAAGAATTGCTATAACAAGAGCAAAAGAATTATATGGAGAAGAATTGCCACCAATAGTTAAAGAAAGACTTGAAAAAGAATTAAATTCTATAATAAAGAATGGCTTTTCTGTTATGTATATTATTGCTCAAAAGTTAGTTTGGAAATCAAATGAAGATGGGTATTTGGTTGGCTCAAGAGGATCTGTTGGTTCATCATTTGTTGCAAATATGACTGGTATTACAGAAGTTAATTCTTTGCCAGCACACTATAGGTGCCCAAAATGTAAATATTCAGATTTTACTGATTATGGATTTATTAATGGATTTGATTTACCAGATAAAAATTGCCCTAAATGTGGTCATCCTTTAGATAAAGATGGAATGGATATACCTTTTGAAACTTTCTTAGGTTTTGATGGCGATAAGGAACCTGATATTGACTTGAATTTTTCAGGTGATTACCAAGCAAAAGCTCATAAATATACAGAAGTATTGTTTGGAAAGGGTAAAACATTTAAAGCAGGGACAATTGGCACAGTAGCTGATAAGACTGCATTTGGTTATGTAAAAAAATATTATGAAGAAAGACAAATTCCAATAAACAATGCTGAAGTTGCAAGAATTGCTGTTGGCTGCACAGGAATTAAAAGGACGACAGGCCAACATCCAGGTGGAATCATAGTTGTTCCAAAAGATAGAGATATTTATGAATTCTGTCCAGTACAACATCCAGCAGATGACCCAAATTCTGATATTATTACAACACATTTTGACTATCACTCTATAGATAAAAATTTGTTAAAGCTTGATATACTTGGTCATGATGATCCAACTGTTATTAGAATGCTTCAAGACATTACAGGAATTGACCCTAAAACAATTCCACTTGATGATAAGGATACAATGTCTTTATTTAGTTCAACAGATGCTCTTGGAGTTACACCAAAACAAATTAATTCAGAAGTTGGAACTTATGGAGTACCAGAGTTTGGAACAAAATTTGTTCGTGGAATGTTAGTTGATACAAGGCCAAAGACTTTTGAAGAGTTGCTACGTATTTCTGGACTATCACATGGTACTGATGTATGGCTAAATAATGCTCAAACTTTAATTCAAGATGGAACAATAACTTTAAGTGAAGCAATATGTACAAGAGATGATATTATGCTTTATTTATTAAAGAAAGGATTACCACCAAAGAATTCTTTTAAAATAATGGAGTGTGTTCGTAAGGGAAAGGGATTAACTGAGGAGCAAGAAGCTTTAATGAGAGAGAACAACGTTCCAGATTGGTATATTACTTCATGTAAAAAGATAAAATATATGTTTCCTAAAGCTCACGCGGCAGCTTATGTTACTATGGCATTTAGAATTGCATGGTTTAAAGTGCATATTCCAAAAGCATACTATACAGCATTTTATTCAATTAGGGCTGATGATTTTGACAGTGATATTATGATTCATGGAGACGAAAAGGTAAAAAATAAAATGCGTGAATTAGAATTACAAGGAAATGGCTTAAGTGTAAAAGATAAAAATGTATATTCTATTTTAGAAATAGTACATGAAATGTATCAAAGAGGATTGAATTTTTTACCTGTAGATATATATAAGTCAGATGCTACAAGGTTTGTTATGGAGGATGAAGGGATTAGACCATCTTTAAATAGTATTCCTGGACTTGGAACGGTTGCAGCGCAAAGTATTCAAGAAGCAAGAAAAGATGGAAAATTTATGTCTATAGATGATTTAGAAATTCGTTCAAAAGCTGGAAAATCAGTTATCGAATTATTAAAAAATGAAGGATGTTTGGATGGAATGAGTCAAAGTAATCAAATAAGTTTATTTGGTTAGAATATCAATTTTATAAAGGAATTTAGTATGGAAACTATTAAAAAAAATAAGGAATATGTTGTTGATATAATTGATAATGGAATAGATGGAGAAGGAATTGCTAAAATTGATAATTTTACAGTTTTTGTGCCTCAGACAATAAAGGGAGAAAAAGTTAAAATATTAATAGTTAAGGTTTTAACTTCTTATGCCTATGGAAAAGTAATAGAAATTTTAAAAGCCTCAAAAGACAGGTTATGTATTGATTGTAATACATATTTAAGATGTGGTGGCTGCAGTTTAAGATTTATGAAGTATGAAAAAACTCTAGAATTAAAGAAAGAATTAGTAAAAAATTGCTTTAAAAAGGCTATAAAAAAAGACTTAGAAGTTTGTGATACTATTGGTATGGAAAAACCATTTTATTATAGAAATAAATTGCAGTATCCTGTTGGGTTAAATAAAAATAATCAGCCTGTAATTGGTGTGTTTGCTAAAAGAACACATGATATAATTCCAACACGAATATGTATGATACAAAATAAAAAATTACAAGAAATTGCAAATGACAGTTTTGATTTTTTAATAAGAAATGGAGTAGAGCCATATAATGAGAAAAAACAAACAGGAGAGCTTAGACATATTGTAGTTAGAATTGGTGTAAAAACTAACGAAGTTATGCTTATTTTGGTAATAAATAGGCATAATATAAAAAATGAAGTAGAGTTTGCAAACTATATTTCAAATAAACATCCAGAAATTAAGACTATAGTAAAAAACATAAATAACAAAAACACTAATGTAATACTAGGAAAGGAAAATGAAGTTATTTTTGGAGATGGATACATCTATGATATACTTGGAAAATATAAGTTTAAGATTTCTCCTATGTCATTTTATCAAATAAATCCAATTCAAACAGAGATTTTGTATAATAATGCCATTGAAAATGCTAACTTAACAAAAGATGATGTTATTCTCGATTTATATTGTGGTATTGGTACTATTGGAATATTTGCATCACAATATGTAAAAAAAGTATATGGTATTGAAATAATAGAAAATGCTATAAAAGATGCTAATGAGAACTTAAAAATTAATAATATTTTAAATGCTGAATACTTATGTGGAGATGTAGAGAAAACATTGCCAATAATTATTGAAAAAGAAAAAATATCTCCAACTGTTGTGTTTATAGATCCACCTAGAAAGGGCTGTGATTCAAATACTATTAGCAATTTGAAAAAAATAAAGCCTAGAAAAATTATATATATTAGTTGTAATCCTGCAACATTTGCTCGTGATATTGCTATGTTAAATGATATATATGAAATTAAAATGGTTCAACCAGTCGATATGTTTCCATATACATCACACGTGGAATGTGTAAGTCTTTTGACCCTTAAAAAATAAGCATTTTTGCTTAAAATTTCATAGGTGAATTGAAAAAGTTTAGTGAATTTCCTTGAAATAAAATTCAAAGTAGTGTATAGTAGTAACCATAGGAAATGAGAATAAGCAGATGTGGTTTGCCACTCTTTTAAATCCGCAATATTTGTTGCGAGAAATGGGGGTGGTACATATGATAGAAGCAGCATTATTAGAAATAATATACCTACTTTTATTCGGTCTAGTAACCGAAACTATCGTTGTATTTGCCTTAATTATACTGGTTATGATTTTAAGCAAATAAAAAAATAAAAAACCATTCTGCTTTGAACGATGAATGGTTTTTTAAAACTAATTATCGGCAAACCACATTGTGGTTTATCCATTTCCTATATTTATTATACTTAAATTTTATGATTTTGTCAAAACTTTTATTCAATATTTTTCAAAAATATTGATGTAGGTCAATTAAAAAATAAGGTTCTCCAGAACCTTATTTTATTTATACAATAATGTTATTTTATTATTATCTATTTTTATAAACTTTTCTTCTTTTAAACTTTTCAATTCCCTAAACATGGCTGAACGATTAACACCAAGATAATCTGCTAATTCTTTAAAAGTTATTTTTAGAAATATTTTATTTGAATGGGTCTTTTTATATTCTATATCAAAAAATTCAAGAAGGCGTTCTCTTATCTGCTTTTTTTCTAATATTTTAATCCTTTCACTATTATCCTTTAATTTTTCATTAATAATTAAAAATATATTTTTAAAAAATATATTAAAATAATTATGCGAAAAATTTTTGGAAGAAATTAGTCTATTATAGTCTATAACTAAAACTTCTGTATCTTCTTTGGCAAGTATCTGACAATCTTCTGAGTTAGTTAAAGATATATTTGAACCAAATATATAATCCTTATACAAGTTTTCTTTCACAATTTCATTTCCGTTATATTCGGTGTTAATAATTTGAGCATATCCATTTAATATTATTCCAATTATATTATCATGCCTTATTGTTGGAAGAATTTTTTTACCACTTTTGTATTTATATGTATGTACTTCAAGTAGTTTATATAATTTAGTAATTTGAGCCTTAGTTAAACCTGCAAAAGGAGAAATCATAATATCACACACCTTTTATATATACTAGAAATTTGACATATTTAGTGGGCTATATTGATTTTAACAAAAAAAACTAAAAGTTGCAATAGCACCTTGTAAGACTTGGATATTTTGTATAAAATTTGGTCAAATAATAAAGGAGGAACCAAAGAAATGAAGATTGTAAAAAGAGATGGTCATATCGTAGACTACAACCCAGAAAAAATCAAATTAGCTATTAGTAAAGCAAATAATGAAGTAAAGGGAAGCAAAAAAGCTAGTAAAGAAGAAATTAATGAAATTATACATTATATTGAAGAGTTAAATAAGAAAAGAATATTAGTTGAAGATATACAAGATATCATTGAACAAAAATTAATGGAATTTGGAAAATATGAATTAGCTAAAAAATATATAACATATAGATATACTAGAGAATTAGTTAGAAAGGCAAATACAACAGACCAAACTATTAAAGAACTAATAAATGGTGAAAGCGAATATTGGAATAATGAAAATTCAAATAAAAATGCAACTGTTGTAACTACACAAAGAGATTATTTAGCTGGAATAACAAGTACAGATATAACAAGAAGGTTTCTTCTACCTGAAGATATTGTTGAAGCACATGATAAAGGAATAATTCATTTCCATGATGCAGACTATTTTGCACAAAATGCATTGCACAACTGTGAATTAATAAACTTAGATGATATGCTTCAAAATGGAACAATAATAAACGGAGTTATGATAGAAAAACCACATAAATTTTTAACAGCTGCAACAATAGCAACACAAATTATACTTGCAGTAACATCATCAAGCTATGGTGGAGCAACAATTTCACTTACACATTTGGCTCCTTTTGTAAAATCAAGCTATGATTCATATTATAAAAAATATAAAGAAAGAGGCTTAAAAGAAGAAGAATGTGTTAAATTTGCTAAAGAAGATATAAAAAAGGAAGTTGAAGCAGGTGTACAAACATTTAATTATCAAGTAAATTCAATGACAAACACAAATGGTCAAGCTCCATTTTTATCTGTTAATATGTATTTAGGTGAAACAGATGAATATAAAGATGAATTGGCTATGATAATTGAAGAATTTTTAAAACAAAGAATATTAGGATTTAAAAATGAAAAAGGTGTATATATAACACCAGCATTTCCTAAATTGCTTTATGTTCTTGAAGAGGATAATATACATGAAGATAGCAAATACTGGTACTTAACAAAACTTGCTGCTGAATGTACGGCAAAAAGATTAGTTCCAGATTATATATCTGAAAAAAAGATGAAGGAACTTAAAAAGAATGAATTGGGAGATGGAGAATGTTATCCATGTATGGGATGTAGATCATTCTTAACACCAGACAGAACAATGAGTTTAGGAAATATTTCACACGCTAAAAATTATGTAGATGGAAAGGGAAAATATTATGGTAGATTTAATCAAGGTGTTGTTTCTATAAATTTACCAGATGTTGCCTTATCATCTAAGAGGGATGAAAATAAATTTTGGAAAATATTTGATGAAAGACTTGAATTATGCCATAGAGCACTACAGATTAGACATAAGAGATTAGCAAATGTAACAAGCGATGTTGCACCTATATTATGGCAAAATGGTGCTCTTGCAAGACTTAAAAAAGGAGAATCAATTCATGAATTATTACATCATGGATATTCTACAATTTCATTGGGATATGCTGGACTTTATGAGTGTGTTAAATATATGACAGGACATTCTCATACAGATAATGGAATTGGCAGAGAATTTGGACTAAAAGTTATGAAACACTTAAATGATACAGCTAAAAAATGGAAAGAAGAAGAAGATATTGATTATTCTGTTTATGGTTCACCAATAGAATCTACAACATATAAATTTGCAAGATGCTTAAAAGAAAGATTCGGAGAAATTGAAGGAATTACAGATAAAAACTATGTTACAAATTCATATCATGTTCCTGTATTTGAAGAAATCGATGCTTTTACAAAATTAAGTCTAGAAAGTGAATTCCAACAATTAAGTCCAGGTGGAGCTATATCATATATTGAAACGCCTAACTTACAAAATAATTTAGATGCAATAATTGAAGTTATCAAATTTATATATGATAATATAATGTATGCAGAATTAAACACGAAGAGTGATTACTGCCAAAATTGCGGATATTCTGGAGAAATTTTAATAGATGAAAATTTTGAGTGGTATTGTCCAAATTGTGGAAATAGAGATCACGATACATTAAATGTAGCAAGAAGAACTTGTGGATATATTGGAACAAACTTCTGGAACAAAGGAAGAACTCAAGAAATTAAAGAAAGAGTATTACACATAGATAATAAAGTTTTAGTTTAAAGAGGGATAATATGAGATACAATTTGATTAGAAAAATGGATATATCAGATGGACCTGGGGTTAGAGTATCAATTTTTATGCAGGGATGTAATTTTAATTGTAAGAATTGTTTTAATCCAGAAACACATGATTTTAATGGAGGAAAAGAATTTACAGATGAAACAATAAAAAAAGTTTTAGATTTATGTTCACCAGAATATATAAAAGGTTTATCAATTTTAGGGGGAGAGCCAATGCATCCTAATAATATTGAGGGAACAACAAAACTTGCAAAAGCTTTTAAAGAAAAGTATCCAGATAAAAGCTTATGGGCTTGGACAGGATTTAAGTTTGGAGAAAATTTAAAAGACAAAGAAGTTTTTAAGTATTTAGATGTTTTAGTTGATGGAACTTACATTGACGAATTACATAATCCTTCACTAAAATGGAGAGGTTCTTCTAATCAAAGGGTAATAGATATACAAAAATCTTTAAAAGATAATAAAGTAATTTTATATGAAAAATAAATATGAACAAAGGGGTGGTGGACAAGGGGACGGTTCTCTTGTCCACTTAAAAGAAGGGAGATTTATGATGAATGAAGTGGTAATAAATGGAATTTATAAGCACTTTAAGGGAGATTATTATTTAGTTGTTGATATTGCAACTCATTCTGAAACAAAAGAAAAATATGTTGTTTATAGACAACTATATGGAGAAAGAGAATTATGGATAAGACCGCTTGAAATGTTTCAAAGTGAAGTTGATAAGAAAAAGTATCCAAATGTCAAACAAAAGTATAGGTTTGAATTACAAAATATTGAAAGCGTAGTTAAGTAATTTAAAAAATAATGTAAAGAGAGGTTTTTATGAGAAAGTTAAAATTTATTTTATCACTTATTTTAATAATTGAGTTAGTTAGTTTTTACATTTCAGTAGATGTTATAGCTACAAATAACACACCACCGGAAATGCCAAATGGAGAACAATCACAAGGAGGAACACCTCCAACTGGAAATCCGCCTGATGGAAACCCTCCAACTGGAAATCCACCAACAGGTACACCTCCAGAAGGAAATCCACCAGGAGATGGCCAAGGAAATAATTCATCAACTTCGTTATCATATAATGGAGCTAGAACAATAACTTCAGATGCAAATGAAAGTGGTGGAACATATTCAAGTACTACAGGAGGGGAAAATGCCTTAATAGTAAATGGTGCTATTGCAACTATTTCTTCAGCAACATTTGATAAAACTGGAGATTCAAGTGATGAAAATTCAGATTTTTATGGAACTAATGCAGGTGCTATTGCAATAGATGGAACTTTAAATATAGACAATAGCAAAATTAGAACAAATGGCTTGCATGCTAATGCGATTTTTGCTTATGGAAATGGAAAAGTTAATATTTCTAATTCTACTATAAATACATCAAATAATAATTCTGGTGGAATTATGGTAACAGGTGGTGGAACGTTAGCAGCAACTAATTTAAATGTAACTACAGAAGGTAATTCATCAGCTGCAATTAGAAGTGACAGAGGTGGCGGAACATTAACAGTTGAAGGTGGAACATATACAGCAAATGGTATCGGCAGCCCAGCTATTTATTCAACTGCAAATATAAGTGTAAAAAATGCTACTTTAGTTGCTACACAATCTGAAGGAGCTATTGTAGAAGGAAAAAATACTATAAAATTAGAAAATACAAATTTAACAGATTCTAACACTCAATTAAATGGACAATCTAAAACATATAAAAATATATTCTTGTATCAATCTATGTCTGGTGATGCGGATGAAGGAACAGCAGAATTTAGCTCAAAAGATTCAACAATTACAACAAATAATGGAGATGTATTTTTTATTACAAATACAACAGCTAACATTGACTTAGAAAATACAAAATTTGTTACAAATTCAGATGGAGTATTTTTAAGAATTGAAGCTTCTTCTTGGGGAAATTCAGGTTCTAATGGAGGAAATGTAACTCTAAATGCTAAAAATCAAACAATTGAAGGTAATATTGTAACGGATGACATATCTACATTATCAATGAATTTATATAATGGAAGCACATATACAGGAATAATAAATGGAGATAATTCTGCAAAGCAAATTAGTATAACCTTAGATAAAAATTCTTCTATGATTTTAAATGGCGATACTTATGTTTATAGTTTAGAGGATGCTGATGAAAGCTATAGCAATATTACATCAAATGGATATAATCTATATGTAAATGGAAAAGTAATCCAAACAAATGGAACAGCTAATACAACAACTGAAGATGAAAATGAATCTTCAAAATCTAAGATAGCATTAATTGCAGGTATTGCAATTGTTTTAATAATATGTATAATTGTGGCAATTGCTTTGGCAAAGCGTAAGAAATAAACTTTATGATTAATTAGAATAGGTTAAAAAGACAAAATAGTGTCAATTATTATTTAAGTTGGCACTATTTTTCTATTTTAGGCTTGTATTTTAAAATAAAGTGTGATAAAATAAATCACGTTGAATGGCGGTTATGCTGTTTAGAACCTTACCTACATACCGATGGTAGGTTATAATCCAAGAGGAGGTGTAATAACAATGAACAAATACGAAAGTGTTGTTATTATTAATTCAAATATTGAGGAACAAGCAATTAAAGCTATAATTGCAAAATTTTCAGATTTAATTAATAATAATGGAAAAGTAGAAAAAGTTGAAGAAATTGGAAAGAAAAGATTAGCTTATGAAATCAAAAAACAAAATGAAGGTTACTATGTAGTTTACAACTTTGAAGCTAATCCAGAATTTATCAAAGAACTTGAAAGAGTTTATAGAATAACAGATGACGTTATGAAATTTATTGTCGTAAAGCAAGAAGACTAATTGCTTTTTGGGGGTAATTTCAAAAGGAGTAATTTTTATATGAACAAAGTAGAATTAATTGGACGTTTAACAAGAGATCCTGAAGTTAGGTATACTCAAACAAATAATACAATGGTTGCTTCATTTACTTTAGCTGTAAATAGAAGATTTGTAAGACAGGGAGAAGAAAGACAAGCTGATTTTATAAATATAGTAGCATGGAGCAAACTTGGGGAATTTTGTAGCAAGTATTTTAAAAAAGGTCAACAAGTTGCAGTTTGTGGAAGAATTCAAACTAGAAATTGGGATGACGATAATGGAGTTAAACATTATGTAACTGAAGTTGTTGCTGAAGAAGCATATTTTGCTGATAGCAGAAGAGATGGAAGCACATCAGGTACAGAAAATACATTTGGAAATGCAGTAGCATCTGCTAATCCTGAATTTACAGTATCTTCTGATGATGACTTACCATTTTAATCTATAAAATGAATGGGGGTAAGAAGAATGCCAGATAAAAAACAAAATAATAGAAGAAGAAATAATAATGGAGATGAAGATTACAATCCTAAATTTAGAAAAATGAGAAAAAAAGCTTGTCCATTATGTAGTGATAAAAACTTAGTATTAGATTACAAAAATGGCGATCAATTAAGAAAGTTTGTAAATGAAAAAGGTAAAATTTTACCTAGAAGAGCAACAGGCGCTTGTGCTAAACATCAAAGAACTATTACTTTGGCTGTTAAAAGAGCAAGACATATTGCAGTATTGCCATTTACACAAAATTAATTACAATAATTCTAATAGCTGTAACTTTATAATAACAAAGGTTACAGCTATTTTGCTTTTTAAAAAAGCATTGCTATTTAATGCAATTTTAATGTAATTTCTAAAAAGTACAAAATTTTTTCATATTTTTAGAAAAATATCTTGACAATCATTAGTTGGATATTATATACTAATCTAGTATATTTATGAACTTATTAATCTTATAAATTAATATAGTTAGGGTGATAAATCATAAAAAATATAGAATTTTTAATTCAAAAAAGTTAATAATAAATTAAAGGTAAGTTGGTAATATTATCTAATAGGATCGACATACCTTTTTGTTGCCTAAATAACAACTAAAATTGCCAGCAAAATTGAGGAATTAATTAGAAAGGAGCTATTGTAAATTAAAAATTAATAAGCAGTAATATTTTTAATTTATAATAGCAATTTTCTTTTTAAGAAGGACTTTTTTGCATACGGTTTTTTTAGTATATTATAAATCTGCTATTAAAATTAAAGAAGATTTTCTTCTGAAAAAATAGGGGTGATTTTTTTGCTAACAGATGTAAAGCATGAAAAGTGTGTTCGTAAAACATTTGCTAGAGTTGGCGATTATATTGAAATGCCAAATCTTATTAAGGTTCAAAAAGATTCTTATGAATGGTTTTTAAAAGAAGGTTTAGGTGAAGTTTTAAAAGATATTTCGCCTATAATTGACTATTCAGGAAATTTAGTTCTAGAATTTTTCGATTATTACATGGAAGAAAAAACTAAATATTCAATTGAAGAAGCAAAAGAAAGAGATGCAACATATTCTTCAAGATTGCATGTTAAAGTACGTTTAATTAACAGAGAAACTGGAGAAATTAAAGAACAAGAAATATTTTTAGGAGATTTCCCATTAATGACTGATAGCGGAACTTTCATTATTAATGGGGCAGAAAGAGTTGTTGTAAGCCAATTAGTTCGTTCTCCAGGTTGTTATTATGCTTCTGATTTCGATAAAACAGGTGCAAAACTATATACCTCAACTGTTATGCCAATTAGAGGCGCTTGGATTGAATATGAAACAGATGCTAATGATGTATTTTATGCAAGAGTTGATAGAACAAGAAAGCTTCCTGTTACGTGTTTGTTAAGAGCATTAGGGCTAGAAACTGATTCTCAAATTATCGATTTCTTTGGTGAAGACAAAAAAATTATAGCTACAATTAATAAAGATCCAATTAAAACATCTGATGAAGCATTAGTTGAAATTTATAAAAAATTAAGACCTGGTGAATTACCAACAGTTGATGCTGCTAGAAATTTGTTTAATGGTTTATTATTTGACAATAGACGATATGATTTAGCTAAAGTAGGAAGATATAAATATAATAAAAAATTAGATTTAGCTACAAGAATTGAAAATCAAGTTGCTTTTGACGATATTATAGATACTGAAACAGGAGAAGTTATAGTAGAAAAAGATACTGTTATTTCAAAAGAAATGGCTAGAAAAATTAAAGATAGTGGAATTAATGTTGTTGATGTTAAGGTTGGAGATAAAAAAGTAAGAGTTATAGGTAATGGAACAGTAGATATTCATAAAGTTGTTGATATAGACTATAGTGATTTAATTATTAAGGAAGATGTAAACTATGCTGTATTAAAAAATATATTAGATAATACAGAAAAAGACAAATTAAAGGATGCTATAAGAGAAAATATTGATGAATTAATACCAAAACACGTTACAACAGAAGATATACTTTCATCTGTAAACTATTTATTATGCTTACAATATGATTTAGGCAAAGTTGACGACATAGATCATTTAGGAAACAGACGTATTCGTTGCGTTGGAGAATTATTACAAAATCAATTTAGAATTGGTTTAACAAGACTTGAAAGAGTTGTTCGCGAAAGAATGACAATACAAGATTTAGATGTAGTTACTCCTCAAACATTAATTAATACAAAACCTATTACATCATCAATAAGAGAATTCTTCGGAAGTTCACAATTGTCACAATTTATGGATCAAACAAACCCATTGTCTGAGTTAACTCATAAAAGAAGAATTTCAGCATTAGGACCTGGTGGTCTTTCTCGTGAAAGAGCTGGATTCGAGGTTAGAGATGTTCACTATACTCATTATGGCAGATTGTGTCCAATTGAATCTCCAGAAGGTCCAAACATTGGATTGATTTCTGCACTTTCAACATTTGCTATAATTAATGAATATGGATTTATAGAAACTCCATATCGTAAAATTGATAAAGAAACAGGAAAAGTTACAGACCAAGTTGAATATATGCCAGCAGATGTAGAAGATAATTACATAATCGCTCAAGCTACAGAGCCTATGGATGAAGAAGGAAGATTTATTAATAAAAGAATAAAAGTTAGATACTTAGATGAAGTAATAGAAGTTGATGCTGATAAAGTTGATTATATAGATATATCTCCTAAACAGCTAGTTTCTGTTGCTGCAGCTATGATACCTTTCTTAGAGCATGATGATGCAAACCGTGCTTTAATGGGTGCAAACATGCAACGTCAAGCTGTACCTTTAATGATATCAGAAGCTCCACTTGTTGGAACAGGTATTGAATATAGAGCTGCTAAAGATTCTGGAATTATGTTATTGGCAAAAGAAGCTGGAACAGTTGTAAGAGTTACAGGCGACGAAATTGTTATAAAAAATATAAATGGAAATAAAGATACATATAGACTTCGTAAGTTTAAAAGAACAAATGGTGGAACATGTATAAATCAAAGACCTATTGTTAAAACTGGCGAAAAAGTAAATAAAAATGACGTTATAGCAGATGGACCATCAACAAAAAATGGTGAAATGTCACTTGGTAAAAATGTATTGATAGCTTTTACTACTTGGGAAGGATATAATTACGAAGATGCTATTTTAATTAATGAAAGATTGGTTAAAGAAGATGTTTATACATCTATTCATATTGAAGAATATGATTGCGAATGTAGAGATACAAAACTTGGACCTGAGGAAATTACAAGAGATATTCCTAATGTTGGCGAAGATGGATTAAAAGACCTAAATGAAGATGGAATTATTAGAATTGGTGCTGAAGTTAGACCTGGAGACATATTAGTCGGAAAGGTTACTCCAAAAGGAGAAACAGAATTAACAGCAGAAGAAAGATTATTAAGAGCTATTTTTGGAGAAAAAGCAAGAGAAGTTAGAGATACATCTTTAAAAGTTCCACATGGTGAAGCAGGAACAATAGTTGATGTAAAAATATTTACAAGAGATAATTCAGATGAATTAGCACCTGGTGTAAATCAAGTTATTCGTGTTTATATAGCTCAAAAAAGAAAAATATCTGTTGGTGATAAAATGGCTGGACGTCATGGTAATAAGGGTGTTATCTCAAGAATACTACCTGAAGAAGATATGCCATTTATGCCAGATGGCACACCTGTAGACATAGTATTGAATCCATTAGGTGTTCCTTCTCGTATGAACTTAGGACAAGTTCTTGAAGTTCACTTGGGAGCTGCAGCTAGGGTTTTAGGAATAAATGTTGCTACAGAAGTTTTTGATGGAGCAAGAGAAGAAGATATAGAAGAACTATTAAAACAGGCTGGAATTAGAACAGATGGTAAAACAATTCTTTATGATGGAAGAACTGGAGAACCATTTGATAAACCTATTACAGTTGGAGTTATGTATATGCTTAAGTTGCACCACTTGGTTGACGATAAAATCCATGCTCGTTCAACAGGACCATATTCATTAGTTACACAACAACCTCTTGGAGGTAAAGCACAATTTGGTGGACAACGTTTTGGAGAAATGGAAGTTTGGGCATTAGAAGCTTATGGTGCTGCATATACATTACAAGAAATTTTAACAGTTAAATCTGACGATGTAGTTGGTAGGGTTAAAACTTATGAGGCTATTGTTAAAGGAGAAAATATTCCAAAACCAGGTGTTCCAGAAAGCTTTAAAGTTTTAATTAAAGAATTACAAAGTTTAGGATTAGATATAAGATTATATAATAAAGAAAATGAAGAAGTAGAATTAAAAGAAAATATTGAAGATGCAATAGACTTTAATATAAATATGGATAAAGATCCAGCTATAGAAGAAAATACTGAGGAATTAGGAATGAGTAAACAGTCAGTTGATGATGAGGAAGTTGATGAGGAATATAACGAGGAAGAAGATTACAATGAAGATGATGCTGATTTCTTTGATATGGATAGTGATTTAGCTGAAGATAATTTACTAAATGACGATGACCTTTTAGATGATGACGATAAAAATAATATGTAATAATTAATTGAATAGAATATGGGATTGATTATATGACTTTCTTCAAAAGTCTGTTCGTGCGGTGTCAGTCTTAATCAAATCCTTTATTCGACCTTGTATTTTTAAATTTAATAGGGGGCAAATTATTAATGGAAGAAGTTTTTGATAAAATAAAAATTGGCTTAGCTTCAGATGAAAAAATAAGAGAATGGTCTCATGGAGAAGTAAAGAAGCCAGAAACCATTAACTATAGAACTTTAAAACCAGAAAAAGATGGTTTATTTTGTGAAAAAATTTTTGGACCTACAAAAGACTGGGAATGTCATTGTGGTAAATATAAACGAGTTCGTTATAAAGGAATAGTTTGTGACAGATGTGGTGTAGAGGTTACAAAATCTAAAGTAAGAAGAGAAAGAATGGGACATATTGAATTAGCTGCACCAGTTGCTCATATATGGTATTTTAAAGGAATTCCAAGTAAAATTGCTTTAATGTTAGATATATCTCCAAGAAGCTTAGAGAGAGTTATTTATTTCGCATCATATATTGTAGTAGATAAGGGAACATCAGGATTAACAAAATGTCAAATTTTGAATGAAAAAGAATATCATGATGCAGAAGAAAAATACGGAAAAGATTCTTTTAAAGCTGAAATGGGTGCTGAAGCTATTCGTAAGTTATTAGCAGAAATAGATGTTGAAAAATTATCAGAAAAATTAAAGAAAGAAATGGAAGGGTCAAAAGAACAAAAAAAGGCTAAATTGGTTAAAAGATTAGATACTGTTGAGTCATTCCGTATTTCAGGAAATAGACCTGAATGGATGATAATGAATGTTGTTCCAGTTATACCACCTGAATTAAGACCTATGGTTCAATTAGATGGCGGTAGATTTGCTACTTCTGATTTAAATGATTTATATCGTAGAGTAATCAATAGAAATAACCGTTTAAAAAGATTATTGGAGCTAGGTGCACCAGAGATAATTGTAAGAAATGAAAAGAGAATGTTACAAGAGTCTGTGGATGCGTTGATTGATAACTCAAGACGTGGCAGACCAGTTACTGGTGCTGGAAATAGACCATTAAAATCTTTATCAGATATGCTTAAAGGAAAACAAGGACGTTTTAGACAAAACTTGCTAGGTAAGAGAGTTGACTATTCTGGACGTTCAGTTATTGTTGTTGGACCAGAATTAAAGATATATCAATGCGGACTTCCAAAAGAAATGGCTGTTGAATTATTCAAACCATTTGTAATGAAGGAATTGGTTGCAAAGGGTATTGCACATAATATAAAAAATGCTAAAAGAATGGTGGAAAAGTTAAGACCAGAAGTATGGGATATATTAGAAGAAGTTATAAAAGATCATCCAGTTATGTTAAACCGTGCTCCTACACTTCATAGACTTGGTATTCAAGCATTCGAACCAGTTCTTGTTGAAGGTAGAGCAATTAAATTACACCCATTGGTATGTACAGCATTCAATGCCGACTTCGATGGTGACCAAATGGCTATTCACGTTCCACTATCACCAGAAGCACAAGCTGAAGCAAGATATTTAATGCTTTCAGTAAATAACCTATTAAAACCTCAAGATGGAAAACCAGTTACTGTACCAACACAAGATATGATTTTAGGAAGTTATTATTTAACAATGCAAATTGATGGCGAAAAAGGCGAAGGGATGTACTTTAAAGATGTTGACGAAGCACTTATGGCTTATCAAAATGGTGACGTTGGATTACATGCTAAAGTTAAAGTTAGAATGTCTAAAAAAATGCCTGATGGTACAATTAAAACAAAGCCAATTAATGCTACTGTAGGTAGGTTAATTTACAATGAGGGAATTCCTCAAGATATAGGATTTGTTGACAGAACGGACCCTGAAAAAGAGTTTGATTTGGAAATTGACTTTCCAGTTATCAAGAAAAACTTAGGAACACTTATTGCAAAATGCATAAATAAACATGGATTTTCAGAAACAGCTGAAGTATTAGATTTTATTAAAGCTACCGGATATAAATATTCTACAATTGGAGCTATAACAGTGAGTGTTGCTGATGTTGCAGTTCCAGAAGCAAAGAAAGAAATTTTAGATGAAGCTGAAAAACATAAGGATGAAATATTAAAACAATATCGTCGTGGTTTGATTACTAACGATGAAAGATATAATGAAGTTATTAAAATATGGGAAAAAGCAACAGCTGATGTTGCAGAAGCTATGAAGAATAACTTTAATGAATTAAACCCAATCTTCATGATGGCTCAATCTGGTGCCAGAGGAAATATGAACCAATTAAGACAAATTGCTGGTATGCGTGGATTGATGGCTAATACATCTGGTAAAGCCGTTGAAATTCCAATTAAATCTTGCTTCAGAGAGGGACTTGATGCATTAGAATATTTTATTTCTTCACATGGTGCTAGAAAAGGTTTAGCAGATACCGCTTTAAGAACAGCGGATTCTGGTTACTTAACAAGAAGACTTGTTGATGTTAGCCAAGATATAATTGTTAGAGAAGATGATTGCGGAACAACAGAAGGAATTGAAGTTACAGATATTAAAGATGGAAATCAAGTAATTGAAAAATTACAGGAAAGATTAGTAGGAAGATATCCATTAGAGGATATTAAAGATCCTAAAACAGGAGAAATTTTAGCAACAACAGATGATATGATTACAGATAAATTATCAGAAAAAATTGTTAATGCTGGTATTACTAAAGTTAAAATTCGTTCAAGTTTAGCGTGCCGTGCAAAACATGGAGTATGCCGTAAATGCTATGGTATGAGCTTAGCAAGAAGAGAAGAAGTTAAACTTGGAGAGACAGTTGGAATAGTTGCAGCCCAATCAATTGGTGAACCTGGTACACAGCTTACTATGAGAACTTTCCACACTGGTGGTGTTGCTGGTGGAGATATTACACAAGGTCTTCCTAGAGTTGAAGAGTTATTTGAAGCTAGAAAACCTAAGGGACTTGCTGTAATTACCGAAATTGCTGGTAAAGTTACAATTAAGGAAGATGACAAGAGAAAGGAAGTTACTGTAACTGGTAAAGATGATTCTAAGTCTTATACTATTAATTTTGGGTCTAAACTTAAAGTTAAAGATGGAGACATTCTAGATGCAGGAGATCCGATTACAGAAGGTTCAATTAATCCAAATGATATTTTAGCTATAAAAGGCCCTCAAGGTGTTTATGAATATCTAATTACTGAAGTTCAAAAAGTTTATAGAAACCAAGGTGTTGATATAAATGACAAACACATTGAAGTTATTGGAAGACAAATGCTTAAGAAAGTAAGAGTTGAAGATGGTGGAGACACGAAAATGTTCCCTGGTTCTTTAGTTGATATGTATGAATTTGCTGACGAAAATAAAGAAGTTGAGGCAGAAGGTAAGAGACCTGCCACTGGAAAGAGAGTTCTACTTGGAATTACTAAAGCATCTTTATCTACAGATAGTTTCCTATCTGCTGCATCATTCCAAGAGACAACAAGAGTATTAACAGATGCTGCTATAAAGGGAAAAACGGATCAGTTATTGGGATTAAAAGAAAATGTTATCATTGGAAAATTAATTCCTGCTGGTACAGGAATGGAAGAATATCAAAACATTCGTATCAATACTGAAAATGAACTAGAAGAAGTTGCAGATGTTGAATCAAGCACAGAAGGAACAACTGCTAATGCTTAGAATTTGGAAAAATATGAAAGTTAAAAACTGTGAAAAAGAGGAGTATGTTTATATATTCTACTAGGGAGAAGAAATCATTGATTGTAAGTTTCTTTTAGAAGAGTAAACAGAAGGTAGCTTTGGAGTTGATATTTTGAGAAATATAATTTAGAAATATCCGTATAGTTTGCGTTAAAAACAATAGAGATGTATAATATATTTTATTATTATATAAATTAAGGTGGTACCACGAAAAGACTCGTCCTTTTACTAGGGCGTGTCTTTTTTAAATATCTTATTTAAGAAAGGAATGTGATTCGTAATGGAACAAAAGCTTAATAATAAATATAATCCAAAAGAATTTGAAGAAAAATTATATGAAGAATGGGAGAAAAAAGGCTATTTTAAGCCTAGTATGGACAAAACAAAGGATAGTTATTGTATCATGATGCCTCCTCCAAATGTAACAGGTAAATTACACATGGGACATGCTCTAGATGACACAATTCAGGATATATTAATTAGATTTAAAAGAATGGAAGGCTATAATACTCTTTGGCTTCCAGGAATGGATCATGCTGCTATTGCTACAGAAGTAAAAGTTGTAAATAAAATGAAAGAAGAAGAAGGTTTAACAAAAGCAGATATTACAAGAGAGCAGTTTTTAGAAAGAGCTTGGGCTTGGACAAAAGAATATGGTGGAACTATTCAAAAACAACAAAGAAAACTTGGTTGCTCATGTGATTGGGATAGAAAAAGATTTACATTAGATGAAGGTTTATCAGAAGCTGTTCTTGAACAATTTATAACTTTATATAATAAGGGATTAATTTATAAAGGAAAAAGGATGATAAATTGGTGCCCATCTTGTCATACAACAATTTCAGATGCAGAAGTTGAATATGAAGATGAAAGCTCTCATTTGTGGCATTTGAGATATAAAATAAAAGATTCTGACGATTATGTTATAGTTGCTACAACAAGACCTGAAACAATGCTTGGAGATACTGCAGTTGCAGTTAATCCAGATGATGATAGATATAAAAACATAGTGGGAAAAACTTGTATTTTACCAATTATGAATAAAGAAATTCCAATTATAGCAGATAAATTTGTTGATAAAGAATTTGGAACTGGTTGTGTTAAAATTACGCCAGCTCATGATCCAAATGATTATAAGGCAGGAATTGATCATAATTTAGAAATAATAGAAGTATTTGATGAAAATTCTATTATGAATGATTTGGTACCTGAATATAAGGGTAAAACAACATTAGAGGCAAGAAGATTAATTGTTGAAAAGCTAAAAGAGATTGGGGCATTAGTCAAAATAGAAGACTATTCTCACAATGTTGGAAAATGTTATAGATGTCATAACACTATTGAACCAAGAATTTCTGAACAATGGTTTGTTAGCATGAAAAAACTTGCTGAAAAAGCAATTCAATCTGTTAAAAGTAGAGATGTAAAATTTATTCCTAAAAGATATGAAAAAATGTACTTTAATTGGCTAGAAAATATTCAAGATTGGTGTATTTCTAGACAATTGTGGTGGGGACATAGAATACCTGTATATTATTGCGAAAATTGTGGAAACATGATGGTGGCAAAATCTACACCAGAAAAATGTGAAAAATGTAATTCAACTAAAATACATCAAGATGAAGATTCATTAGATACATGGTTTAGCTCTGCTTTATGGCCATTTTCAACTTTAGGTTGGCCAAATGAAGAAAGTGAAGACTATAAAACATTTTATCCTACAAATGTTTTAGTTACGGGATATGATATCATTACTTTCTGGATTTCAAGAATGATGACACAGGGACTTGAACTTACTGGCAAAAAGCCATTTTCAGATGTTGTTGTTCATGGTATTGTTCGTGATAGTCAAGGAAGAAAAATGTCAAAGTCTCTTGGTAATGGAATAGATCCAATTGAAGTTATTGATGAATATGGAGCTGATGCTCTTAGATTCTCAGTTCTTTCTGGTACAACAATGGGAAATGATATAAGATATATGCCAACAAAATTAGAACAAGCATCAAATTTTGCAAATAAAATTTGGAATGCGGCTAAATTTATTATAATGAATACACCAGTAGATTCTTTAAAATTTAGTAAAAAAATGTTTGATAATAAAACAAATAAAATTAAAGCTGAATATTTGGAGATAGAAGATAAATGGATTATTAATAAATTAGATAAGCTTGTAATTGATATTACAAGAAATATTGATAATTACGATTTAGGAATTGCTATTGATAAAATATATGCATTTATATGGAATGAATTTTGTGATTGGTATATCGAAATGATTAAAACAAGAATTTATAGCGAAGACGAAGAAACAAAATTAGTTGTAGCAAATGTTTTAAATTATGTTTTTGAAACATCATTAAAACTATTGCATCCATTTATGCCATTTGTAACTTCTAAAATATATGATAAACTATTAAAATATGATGATAAGGAATTAATAGTATCTGATTGGCCAAGAGTCACAGAATTACGATTCAATAGAGAAGAAGAAATAGTTGAAAATATTAAAAAAATCATTGTTGAAATAAGAAATGTTAGAGCAAAAATGAATATTCATCCATCAAAAAAATCTGAAATGATATTTGTAACTGAAAAGTATGCTAATGAAATAAAAGAAGCAGAGGGATTTATCATTAAACTAGGTTTTGGAACTAAAATCACTATACAAAATAATAAAAATGGTATTTCTGATAATGCTATTTCTATTATTGAAGAAGGAATTGAGTTGTATTTGCCACTTGAAGAATTAGTTGATTTAGAAGCAGAAAAACAAAGATTGGAAGAAGAAAAGAAAAAGATTATTTCTGAAATTAAAAGAGCTGAGAAAATGCTTGCAAACCAAGGATTTATTAGTAAGGCTCCAGAAAATAAGATTCAAGAAGAAAAAGATAAATTAACAAAATACAAAGAAATGTTAGCAACAATAGAGGAAAGAGCAAATATTAAATAAAATTAAAATATCAAATAGGGACGGAGGATTTTTGCTTATTTCCAATAAGCAAAAATCCTCCGTCCCTATTTGATAATCCGTCCCTATTTGACTGTAGAAAAGAATGAGTTAAATTTTCTGGGGAAAATAAAAAAATATATAGAAAAACAAAAGCA
>CAZAZX010000009.1:0-55716 GCA_964489885.1 uncultured Lachnospiraceae bacterium
ACGTACCGCTTGGTTTCTTAAAGGATTTATTGTTTACTTTTCAATGTACTCTTTCATCTTAAACTGTAGTGTTCTGTGCTGTCAACGTTACCTATTTTAGCACACATATAAGCGGGTGTCAATACTTTTTTCAAAAAGTTTTTTTATTTTTTTAAAAAAGTTTAAAAATGCCATTTTATAGCCCTTTTCGTGCTTATTATAACACAGATTTTATATAATATGCAAATAAATTTTAAAGTTTTTGCACTTAATTCAAACTTTATGATATAATAGCTTTATCAAAAATCTACAATATATATAAGGGGGATTAAAAAATGGTTGACTTTATTTACAAATATAGAAAAGCATTACTAGTTGTTTTAGCAATTATAATATGTTTATTGGCATATTTTATTTCTATAGCCATTTACAAGCAAGAGAATTTGGCAAATGAACAAAATGTAATTTCTGAAGATTCATTATATGAAATTGATGCATATCCAAAAGTAGATGCTTCTCCTTCTTTGCAAAGTTTAGCTACTGCTTTTATGAAAAACTTTACTCGGAATTGAAGATATAGATGATGGTATTTTAACTGATTATAGTGATACTAATCGTGCTTATGAAAAATTAATAAACGATGAGGTTGACTTAATACTTGCTACTGAACCTACTCAAGAACAGATTGCTAAAGCAAAGGAAAAAGGCGTTGAATTAAAAGCCATTCCTATCGTTAAAGAAGGATTTGTTTTTTATGTTAATAGAGATAATAAAATTGATAATTTATCTTTGAGTCAAATTCAACAAATTTATGGTGGTTTAATTACTAATTGGTCTGAACTTGGTGGAAATGACGAATCAATTGTAGCCTACCAAAGGCCAGCCAATTCAGCTTCTCAAAATGCAATGGCAACTCTTGTTATGAATGGAAAAAGCCTAATGGAAGCTCCAAAAGAAAATCTTACTGATTCTACTTCAACTATTACAAATTTTATTTCTGATTATAAAAACACAACAAATGCAATTGGATATTCTTATTATTTTTATGCAAGTGATATGTACCAATCCATTGACACAAATGTTACAAGCAACGTTAAACTATTAGGTATTGATGGTGTAAAGCCAACTAAAAAAACAATAAAAGACGAAACATATCCATTGCACACATCTTACTATATCATAATAAATGCAAATGATGATTCAGATTCTAAGGCAAAAATTCTCGCAGATCAAATGCTTTCTTCAAGAGGTCAATTGGTCGCAGAAAATGCAGGCTATATACCTGTAAAATAGGAGGTTAATATGTTTAATGAAAAAACTTTTTTAAAAACAAATAATAAGAACAATGGCAACAAAATATTTATAATAGCTTATGTAATTTTTATTATAGTTTTAATATATGTAACCGCATTAGCTGTTTCTATAAAAATAGATGCTTTAAAAAAAGAAAAAGCCAATACACCGTATGCATTTGAAGAAAACGATAAAACGCAAAAAACTGCAGGAGATTTAAAATTTGCGATTGCTTCTTATGATGAAACTTATGACATAAACCCAATTAAATTTGTTTATAATTATGATATAGATGGCAATATTTCTACAAATGATGCTCCAGATTCTAATCATACTTATAGAATTCAATTTCTTCAAATTGAAGGTTTAAAAAACAAAGATATACAATATTCAATAAATGAGAAATTAAAACAAAAAGCCTATGCTCTTGGTTTTAATGATAATAACGTAAATTGTATGGTTACGGCTAATTATTCAAATATTTTATCTGTATTATTATATAGCGGTTCTCAAATTGATACTCTAAATGTAGACTTGAGTACTGGAAATGAAATTCATTTATCAGATGTGTTTGTTTCAAGTACTACTTTGAACTCATACTTGGAAAATGCATTTTATAAAACTTTGTTGTGGAGTAATATTTCAACACAAAGTCAACAAATTGTTGATAACGTATTAGACATAAGTAAAATTGATACATCATCTTATGAAGACAAATTAATCCAATTAATAAATAATTATTCAAATAATGCAGATACAACAAAATTTAATATTACAGAAAATTCTGTAAATGTTTATGGCCTTATTAATAAAGATATGATTAATGTAGATAATGTAGAAAATTATAGTTTGAATATCAACCTAATTGATTGTGCAAATGAAGTTGCTATTTATAAAAGATATTTAAAAAATTCAAACATATATGAAAATACAAGTTTAGGATTAAATAATACAATTGTTTTCACTAAAAGTATTGCATCTGAGCCAAATACTCAGAGAATTAATTATGGAAAAATTGAAGATAATATTTTCATAGAAGAAAATTTATACGAACCAGATGAAAAGCCTGAAAATATTGATACTTCTGTTGTTACTACTTATATAAAAAATGTTTCAGAAGATTTGAGAAATAATTTAAAAAATCAAACTTCTAATAATAAAGGTACATTTTATCAAAGGGCATATAACTACAACTATGATGCTGAAAATTCATTTTTTGTAATTAAATCCACGTCTTACCAAGCAATGTCTTCAATTTCTTATTTTAAAACAGATGCATTTTTAGATTATATTAAATTGAAATCTACAGGTGCTACTGGATTAATTGGGTTTGATGACAGTGTTAAATCTAGATTTACAAACCTTGAAATTTTGCCAACAGTAAATGAAGAATATTATATTAGTACATCTGGTGATTTTCTTGGAAAAACTTTAGATGAAGCTAAAACAAAACAAGCTGAAATAAAAGCTCAACAACAATTAGCAGAGCAATTACAAAACACTCAAAAAGAAAATGAAAGACTACAACAACTATTAAATGAAACTCAACAGACAAATAATACAGTTGATACACCTTCACCTACTCAAGTTCAAGAATCTCCAGCTAATACAGTACATGAAACACCTGCTTATACAACAAATGTAACAAAAAATACTACTCCTACAGAAAATACTTCAGCAACAAATACCTCATTAAATTTAACAACAAATACAACAAACAATTAAAAAATTAATTGGATGCTTTTGGAGAATATTCCAAAGGCATCCTTTTATATGGTTCTTATTTATTCATATTATTATTCTAGCTTTTATAATATAATGCAAATTAATCCTCCGCTTCCCTCGTTTACTATTCTTTCCAGTGTTTCTTGAAGCTTTCCTTGTGCATCTTCAGGCATTCTAGATAGTTTGTTTTGTAAGCCTTCATTTACAAGTTCATGTAAACTTTTTCCAAATATATTAGATTCCCATATTTTTTTAGGGTCATTTTCAAATTCTGATAATAAATAATTAACTAATTCCTCTGATTGTTTTTCACTTCCTACTATTGGAGAAACTTCAGTTTCAATATTTGCCTTAATCAAATGTATACTTGGTGCCTTTGCCTTCAATTTTACTCCAAATCTAGAACCCTGTTTTACAATTTCAGGTTCCTCCAATATTAAATCATCCATTGTTGGAGTAACAACACCATAACCTTTATTTTTCACTTCCTCTAATGCGTATTCTATTTTACTATATTCTTTTTTAATATTCGCTAAATTACTTATAATTGAAAACAGATCTGCTTCGTTTGTTACTTCAACACCTGAAATTTCTGTCAAAACCTTATAAAATAATTCGTCTTTTAAGTTTATTTTTACTGTAACACTGCCATTTCCTAATTCAATTGAATTTATTATCGAACCAGTTACAATATCGGTATTTTTAAGTTTATCAACGCATCCGTTTACTTGTTTTAATGTTTCAATATTTTGAAAAGCATCTTTAATTTCATTATGTAGTTCTTCTTTTATCCAATTATCGTCATCTAAGGCTTCAACCCACTTAGGATAATCTAAATTTATTCTCTCTACTGGAAATTCGTATAATAATTTTCCAAAAATATCATTTATATCTTCTATACCTAAAGTTTCGCAATTTGTTGGTATTACAGATGTTTGATATTTTTCTTCTAGTCTATTAGCAAGCTCTTGAGTATAATCTGAATAGGGATCATCTGCATTTAGCAATATAACAAATGGTTTATTTATCTCTTTTAATTCTCTTACGACTCTTTCTTCGGCTTCAATATAATCTTGTCTTGGAATATCTGTTACAGTTCCATCTGTAGTAACCAATATTCCAATACTTGAGTGCTCTTGAATTACTTTTTTTGTTCCAATTTCGGCTGCTTGATCAAAAGGCATTTCTTCATCTGACCATGGTGTTTTTACCATCCTTGGCATCTCATCTTCCAAATATCCTATTGCATTATTTACTAAATAACCTACGCAATCAACTAATCTAACTTTTAAATTTAAATTTTGATTTAATCTAATTTCAACTGCTTCATTTGGCACAAATTTCGGTTCTGTTGTCATAATTGTCCTTCCAGCAGCACTTTGAGGCAATTCATCTTTTGCTCTCTCTTTCTTATATTCATTTTCAATATTTGGAATTACCAGTAAATCCATAAATCTTTTTATAAATGTAGATTTTCCTGTTCTTACTGGTCCAACAACTCCTACATATATATCGCCATCTGTTCTTTTTGCTATATCTTCATATATCTCCAAATTTTCCATATAATATAAACCTCCTAAAAAAGTATGTACAAATTAAACTTTAATTAATTTATATTAGTTTAATTTTGAAATATACCATTTTTTAAATAAAATATATTTTTAATCTAAAAATGTAAATGTATATATTTTCAAATTTGGGTTATTACTATTCTAAAAGGAAAGGATTTCTAATGAACAAGCTTAAAAATATTTTTAACAATATATTTTTATACAATGAAACAAAAAAATATGACTTTACTTTGCCAGACACCACTTCTGTAACTCCTGAAGAAAGTAAAGTTGAATCTAATATAAAAGTATCTGAAGATATATCAAAAAATATAGAACAAATAAAAATAAAATATAATTCTCTTATTAATAGCGATGTTATTACAAGAAACTTTACATTAATTGCATCTAATAAAGAATATAAAGCATTTTTAATATATATAGATGGTATGTCTGACACAAAAATAATTAATGATTTTGTTTTAAAACCTTTAATGTTAAGAAGTAAAGCTAATACCTTTGATGCTAATCCCGAAAAACCTCTTCCTAAAAACCCATTTATAAAAATACGTAAATCATTTAATTTAGAAGATTACATTTATAAAAGCTTACTACCTCAAAACGATATTAAAAAGAAAAATGATTTTAATGAACTAATGTCAGATATCAATTCTGGTAATTGTGTTCTGTTTGTTGATACACTAAATATTGCCTTTAGCTTAGAAACAAAGGGATTCAAATCTAGAAGTATTAGTACACCAAATAATGAAGTTATTGTTCGTGGCTCCCAAGAAGCCTTTGTTGAAGTTATAAGGACAAACACTTCTATTTTAAGAAGACTTGTTAATAATGAAAATTTGGTAATTGAAAACATAGATGTTGGTAAGCTAAGTAAAACCAAAGTTGCCGTATGCTACTTGAAAAATATTGCGAACACAGATTTAGTTTCAGAAGTTAAATTCCGTATTAACAACTTAGATATTGATTCTCTTATTTCATCAGGACAGCTTGAACAGCTAATACAAGATAATGGTTCGAGCCTGCCACAAATGATTGCAACAGAAAGACCTGATAGAGCCGTAAATCATCTATTTGAAGGAAGAGTCATAATAATAGTTAATGGTAGTCCTTATGTATTAATTGCTCCATGTGTTTTAGTAGATTTTATAAGCAGTCCTGAGGACTTTAATTTGAAACATCAGTACTCTAATATGCTTAGAATTATGCGCTTAATAGCAACATTCTTTTCTTTATTACTACCATCATTATATCTTTCAATATCAGTTTATCATCAAGAACTAATACCTACTCCTCTTTTATTTGCAATTGCTTCTTCTAGAGAAACAGTTCCATTTTCCATTTTCTTTGAAATTATATTGATGGAAATATCTTTTGAATTGATAAGAGAAGCAGGGCTTCGTGTTCCGTCACCAATTGGACCTACCATTGGAATTGTAGGTGCTTTAATTTTAGGAGAAGCAGCAGTCAGTGCTGATATAGTAAGTCCAATTTTAATAATAATTATTGCTATAACTGGAATATGCTCATTTGCAGTACCTGATTTTTCATTAAGTTTTTCAGTTCGTCTATGGCGTTTTGCATTTTTATTGCTTGGATATATTGCTGGAATGCTTGGGATTGCTGCTGGTATATTTGTTGCAATGTGTGTACTTGCAAATCTAAAATCTTTTGGTGTCCCATATACAGCTCCTTATTTACCTTCTAGCAATAAAAAGATAAGAAACACATTTTTGGTTCAACCTATATGGAAACGAGATAATCGTGGCGATTTCTTAAATTCCAAGAAAATAAAGGAAAAGGCAGATTTAAGTATAAACTGGAAAAAGCCTCAAGGAGGTAACTAACTTTGGATTTAGTAAAAATTTGTAAAACAGAAGCAGTTTGTTTAATTTTAATAGCAACTGTTAATCAAGTTATTATCGGTGCTCCTAAAACAATTTTAAGTTCAAGTGGCTCTGCTTCCTTAATAAGTACTTTTTTAATTTTTATACTTGCTTTACTTATAGTATTAGTTATAGCTAAACTTTTTGAAAAATTTAAATCATTAGATATCATTGATGTTTCATCTTTTCTGGGAGGAAAATTTTTAAAAACAGTTATTGCTATAGCATATTGGGGTTTATTCTTTTTATCATCACTTACTTGTTTAAGCTATATAATAGAATTTTTAGCAACCGTGTATTTTAAGAATTATGACATCATATTTTTAACATTATTTTTCCTCATCACCACATCTTTTGCTGTTCAAAAGGGATTAGGTGCTATTTCAAAAGTTAACTACTTTTTTACAATTCTTTCTTTTATAGCAATTATTGCCTTAGTTATTGGTGCATTTCCACATTTTGTTCCTGAAAGGGTTTTCCCAGTATTAGGGGATGGAGCTAAAAATGTTTTTCTTATAAACTTTAGTAATATATTTGCTTTTGGTGGAATTTCTTATTTAATGTTTATAATGCCATTATTAAAAAATAATAAAGATTTTAAAGAAATCTCTATTATTTCAGTAATTATTTCATTTATATATTTGTTTATAAGTGTTTTATGTGTTTTATTAGCTTTTCCTGTTATTGCAACAAGTAGTGATTTATTTGTAGTTTATATTATCACAAAAATTATAGAATATAATGAATTTTTGGAAAGAACAGATGCAATTTTTATTTTTTTCTGGCTGCTATCTGTATTTTCTTATTTAAGTATAAATCTATTTTTTATGCAAAAAACTTTTGCAAAAATTACGCACATAACAAATCCAAATGTATTATCATTGCCGTTTTCTGCTATTTTGCTAGGATGTTTGCCATTAATAAAAGATGTTTCTATATACTATTTTATTTATAATTTTGCTTTAAAATGGTATTTTATTATATTAATTTTAATTAGTATTTTAATTCTTGTATTTGCAAACATAAAAAAACGATAATATCATTACTATTGAAAGGATCTTCGTATTATGAAAAAAAAAATAATTATTCTTCTTATTTCTATACTGCCTCTTTTATGTTTAAGTGGATGTAGCCAAAATTCAAGTAGTATTGAAGATTTAGCTTATGTTATTGCAATAGGTGTTGATAAAGGAGATAATAATAACTTAAAATTATCGTTACAATTTGCGACACCTTCTTCTAGTAGCTCAGGTGGTGATAGTTCTTCTTCAGGTTCTTCTTCAAGCCCTTCTGAATCCAAGATAAGTAGTGCAGAATGTTCATCTATTGATTCTGGAATTAGTTTAATTAATAGCTATATAAGTAAAAAAATTAATTTATCGCACTGTAAAGTTGTTGTTTTTTCAGAAGAACTTTCAAATGAGCGGAATTAAAGATGAAATATATACTTTATTAAATAATATTCAAGTTAGACCTGATTGTAGTATGATAGTTAGTAGGTGTGATGCATACGATTTTTTAAATAATTCTAAACCTAATTTAATAAATTTAGTTGAACGTTACTATGAAGTTGTAGTTACCTCTGGAGAGTATACTGGCTATTCTTTGAACATAAAGCTTTCTGATTTTTATTCTATGTTAATGGAACCATCAATTCAACCTATTGCTATATTAGGCGGTATAAATGTTAAGCAAATTCAAAAAAAGAATGGTAGCGAAAACTTTGTAGATAAAGATAGTAGCTACAAAGCTGGCGAAGCTTTAGTTGATGACAAAAACAGTTTAGAAATTATGGGAATTGCTGTTTTTAAGGATGATAAGCTAGTTGGTGAGTTAAATGGCATTGAAACAATTGCGCATCTTCTGTTAACTGATCAATTAAACGATTGTACAGTAAATGTGTCAGACCCTTTTAATGAAAATTCAGTTATTACCTTATCAATTAATGAACAAAAAACTCCACAAAATAGAGTTCGTATGGTAAATAATTCCCCATATATAGAATCTAAAATATATCTAAATGCTAATATACTTTCTTTAAATAATAACTCGGATTATTCAGATGATGAAAATTTAAAAATTTTGGGAAAATACGTCGATAGTTATATTAAATCTCATGTTGAATCTTATTTATACAAAACATCAAAAGAATTAAATTCAGATATAATTGGTTTTGGCAGAAAAACATGGATTTATTCGCTAGATTTAAACAATTGGTCTAAAAGAAATTGGTTAGATAATTATAAAAATTCAATATTTAATGTACAAGTATACACTAATGTCAAAAATTCTTTTTTAATTTTAAAAACTTGATTTATGGAGGGAATATGAAAATAGTTATATTGTTTTTAAGTATTTGGATTTTTATAAAAACCGTTAGTTATGGGTTATTTGAAATAAAACAAAACAAAAATAAATTTGGTGGAGTAATGGTTATTATACTTGCTCTTATCTCAAGCATATTTCCAAATACAGTTATGTGGATTCTTATGTAAACTAAAGAACATCAAGCAAGTTTTTATTTCTCTTGGCTTGATGTTCTTTAGTTGCTTTTATTCCTCTATTTGTGGTGCATCTACAGGGCATACTGCATTACACGTTCCACATTCAATACATTGCTCTTTATCTATAACAAATCTTTCTTCGCCTTCAGATATGCAACTTACAGGGCAAGAACCTGCACAAGCTCCACATTTAATACAATTTTCATTGATTTTATATGCCATTATTATCACCACCTTTTTGCTCTATTTTATCTAATTTTTCTAATTTCTTTAATTCTTCAATATCTTCAACATCTTTATTTTCATTTCCATCATCCATTGCTTTTTCAACATTTTTTATTATTTGAATATCTTTTGCATTATATTTTCTATAATAAGTGTCTTCTCCATCTTTTAACCTAACTTTTATAGTTTCCTTTAATGTTTCAATTGAACAAACTTCTCCTTCTCCATCAGGTGTTCTTACAATTGCTCCAATCTTAGGTAATCTCGCTAATTTTTCTTCATAAACATCTTGTTCATACTTTAAACAACACATAAGTCTGCCACAGCATCCTGAAATTTTTGAAGGATTAAGTGAAATATTTTGCTCTTTTGCCATTTTTATTGAAACTGTTTCAAAGTTATCTAAGAATGAGCAACAACATAATTCTCTTCCACACATTCCATTTCCACCCATTCTTTTTATTTCATCTCTGACACCAATTTGTCTAAGTTCGATTCTAACTCTAAAAACTGCGGCTAAATCTTTAACAAGCTCTCTAAAATCTATTCTTCCATCTGCTGTAAAATAAAATAATATTTTTGTATTATCAAATTTATATTCTACATCAATTAGTTTCATATCTAACTTATGTTTTTTTATCTTTTCAAGGCAAATATTGAAAGCTTCTTTTTCTTTTTTCTTATTTTCTTCATTATGCGATATATCTTTGTTTGTTGCAATTCTTATTATTGGCTTTAAAGGTGATACAATTTTATTTTCTGGAATTAATCTATTAATTATTACAGCTTCACCAAACTCTTCTCCGTTTGCAGTATCTACTATAACATATTCACCTTTTTCTATTTTTAACTTACCTGGATCAAAAAAATATACCTTTCCAGGTTTTTTAAATCTAACTCCTACTATGTTTTTCATTAATTTCCTCCCATAAGCTTAATAGTAAGTTGTCCATACACATTTCAAAATTTCCATTTGATTTTAATTCTTTTTTTGTTTTTTCAACTAAAGGTATACAATTTAAATACAGAACATTCTTTTTAGCCGTTTTTAACATTATAATATTCATTACATCTAGCAATTCTTGAATAGAATCTTTTTCATCGTAAATAAAATCCTGTTTTAATACTTCTATTTTATTAATTTTATTTAGATTTTCTAATACATTTTTCAAATTTAAATATTTGTCTTGTTTTTCTATTCTTTTTAGTAGTTGTGAAATACTTCCGTCCGTGATAATTCTAAAATTTCTTTAGAAAAATCAATTGAATTATTTTTCAAATATACCTCTATCTCTTCATTTGTTAAATTGTGAAAATCTATTCTTGTACATCTAGATTTTACTGTGGGAAGTAACAAATTTTCTTGGTTACATATTAAAATAACTGTTGCATATTCTGGAGGTTCTTCAAGTGTTTTTAAAAGCGAATTTTGAGCTGCTATAGTCATTTTTTCGCTATTATTTATAACATATACCTTTCTTTTTGAAGATATTGGTTTTTCAAATATTTTTTCATTCATAATTCTTATTTGATCTATTTTAATAGAATCTTTATCTACATCTATTATGTGAAAATCTGGATTGTTATATGTTTCAAATTCAATACACGATTTACATAAGCCACAAGGTGCATTTTCGTTATTCATGCATAAAATTCCTTTTGCAAATTCTTTAGCAAATAAAAATTTACCAATTCCTTCTATTCCGCAAAACAAATAACTATGCAAAACATTATTTTTTTTTAATGTATTTTCTAACAAGTTTTTAATATCATCATTACCAATTATCTGTTCAAAAGCCATTTAAAAACCCCTTTATATTATCTTAACTTTCTTCTTTATTTTCTTTAGTTTCTGCAACAGTAGGTATTCTAATTACGACTTCTGTTCCCTTATCAAGTTCGCTTTTAATATCAATGCTTGCATTGTTTTGATCCAATATCTCCTTAGCAATAGCAAGTCCTAACCCAGTACCACCTGCTTCTCTTGATCTTGCTTTATCCACTCTATAAAATCGCTCAAAGATTCTTTTTAAATCTTCTTCAGCCATTCCAATTCCATTATCTATAATTTTAATGTATGCATCATTGTAAACAAAACCAACATATATTTTAATTGTGCCACCGTTCTTTTGTATATTTAATACTATTTGTTAAAATGTTAATAACAACTCTTTGAATTCCATATTTATCTGCATATACCATAGGAACATTAGCTGTAACAAAACATTCTACAGATAAGTTCTTCTTTAGAATTTCTATATTTAGCCCTTCTTGAACATTTTTAACTAATTCTCCTAAATCAAATTCAGTTTTTTCAGCCTTATTTTGCTTGTTGTCATATTTAGATAATGTAAGCAAGTCGCTAACAAGCTTTGCCATTCTTCTTGCTTCTGAAGAAATTACATTCAAAAATTTATATTGAACATCTTTTTCATATTCACCTTCTAATAAAGTATCTGCATATCCCATAATCGATGTAATAGGTGTTTTTAATTCATGTGATACATCAGCAATAAACTCTTTTCTCATATTGTCAAGCTTCACGTGTTCTGTTATATCTTGGATTACAGCTATAACCCCAGCGGGTCTATCATTTTCATCCTTATATGGCGCAAAAAGCATATTTACATATCTGTCCTGTAAGTTAACCTTTTGTTCTGACGACGTCCAATTTTCTAAATAAATTATTTTTTCCATATTAATATCAACATTTAGTTTGTTAAAAATTTTATCAAAACTATCGTCATTTTCATCTAATTTCAAAAGTTTTTTTGCTGCAGGGTTTATATGAGTTATTTCACCTTTCAAGTTAAAAGCAATAAGACCATCTGTCATATGTAATAAAATAGTTTCTATTTGTTTTTTCTGTCTAGATGCCTCATTTAATTTATCATTCAACTCTTTAGTCATTAAGCTAAATGCGTTTACTAAATCATCAATATCTGTTTTAGATTCTTTAGGTTTTATATTTTCTAAATCTATTGATTTACCCTCTGTAATTTCTTTAACACTTTTTGTTAATCTAGCAATAGGCGATGAAACAATTTTTGTTACTATAAATCCAGCAATTGCAGATACAATAACAAAAATACCAATAAAATAAAAAGTCATTTTTTTTATTTGTTCATTTTCTTTATTTATTTCATCTACAATCTGTTCAGTAGTTTCAATAGAACCAGATGAAACTGTATTACTTAATACATCTAGGTTATGTGAAAAAAGTAGCCCCAATCCCATTAAAACAACAACATCCAAAATTGTAAAAATTAAAATGATTTTAATTTGCGTATTTTTAAGCATTATTATATTATCTCCTTTAATCATTAGAAGTGTTTAAATTAATAGTACATCTAGAGCATTTAAAAATTAGCTTGCAATATAATATCCAACGCCTCTTTTTGTTACCAAAATTTGAGGATTAGAAGTATCATTTTCGATTTTTTCACGAATTCTTCTTACAGTAACATCTACTGTTCTAACATCTCCATAATATTCATATCCCCAAACTTTTTCAAGTAAAACCTCTCTTGTTACAACTTGTCCTGGTTGGCTTGCTAAATATTTTAATACTTCAAACTCTCTTAAAGTTAAATCAATTACTTTTCCGTAAACTTTAACTTCAAATTTATCTAAATCTATAGTTAAATTTCCAACATGCAATACATTATCAGAATTTTGATTTTCTGGTTTTTCTTCACTTTTTACTGTATTTGCTTCAACTTTTCTAAGGTTAGCCTTTATTCTAGCCATTAATTCTCTGACACTAAAAGGTTTTGTTACATAGTCATCTGCACCTAATTCCAAACCTAAAATTTTATCAATTTCTTCATCCTTTGCAGAAAGCATTAAAATTGGTACATTTGGTAAAGTATGTCTAATTTTTTTGCATACAGTTAATCCATCCATTTTAGGTAACATTATATCTAATAATATAAGGTCAGGTTTTTCCCTTAAAGCAATTTCAACTGCTGTAACTCCGTCATTTGCTTCTAATGTGTTATATCCTTCTTTTTGCAAATTATATACTAAAATCTCTACAATAGGTTTTTCATCATCAACAATCAATATTGTTTTCTTTTCTAAATTTCCTGTTTGATTTTCCATTATTAGTATCATCCCTTTCATCAGACTTCTCTTAATTTATACCATAATTACAAATATTTCTCAAGCTTTTTTACTAATATCTTACTACTAATTTATCAATTTTTTGCTTAATATAGTTTTCTAATTTTTCCATAAATAATTCTGGCATTATTTCTTTTTTTGCTACTAAATCCAATCCCTTTTCCCAACTTGCTGTAAGCTTAGGATTTAGCATATCTGCCATCGAATTTTGTATAACATCATAAATTATTTCTCCTTTTTTTGATGGGGTTATAATTTGCGTTTTATTATTTATAGCTATATATTTTATTCTCTCCAATTTTTTTATAATTTCTGCTCTTGTTGCACTTGTTCCAATTCCCGCTCTCTTGATTTGTTCTCTCAAAGCTTCATCTTCAATTAATTTTCCTGCATTTTCCATTGCAAGAATCATTGAACCGGAATTGTATCTAGTAGGTGGTGTTGTTTCACCTTCTTTTATTTCAAGCTGTTCCAAAGTTATTAACTGGCCTTTTTTTAGTTCAGCAAGCAATTCTAAATTTTCATTTTCTTTATCATTTTTTGCCTTTGTTTTTAGTATTTCAAGATAACCTTGTTTTATACAGACCTTTTGGCTTGTATAAAAATTTTCATTTTCAACACAAATTGTTGCATTAATTTTGCTAAATTCAGCTGGTGGATAAAAAATCGCTAAAAATCGTTTTACAATTAAAATATATATATTTTTTTGTAATTCAGGTAATTTATCAAAATTTTCAAATCCTTGTCCTGTTGGAATTATCGCATAATGATCAGTAATTTTACTATCATCTACAAATTTTGTTTTTATCAGATTAGCACTATATTTTTCTTCAATCATTTTATTTAAATAGCCTTGAATTTCTATATTATTAAATCCTTTTGCTAAACCATTTAAATTTTTAGTTATTACTTTTGCTATTGCAGTTGAAAGTACACGTGCATCGGTTCTAGGATAAGTTACAAGCTTTTTTTCATATAAGTTTTGGATAATTTCTAATGTTTCATCTGGTTTTATTTTGAATTGTCTTGTGCATTCATTTTGTATTTCCGCTAAATTAAATAATAATGGTGGGTTTTCTTTCGATTTTGATTTTTTTAGTTCAATAACCTTAGCTTTTTCTTTATTTAAGTTTTTTATTAATTCTTTCGCATCATCTTCTTTTTTGAAGCCTGATTCATTATATAATTTTGGAGAATTAAAATATGGTGATTGTTCATTCACTTTCCATTCTGCTTTAAAGCATTTGTCACCTTCTCCAAATTCTCCATATATTTTATAATATTTTGTTTTTTTGAAATTACGAATCTCCCTTTCTCTTGATACAACCATTCCTAAAACACAAGTCATAACTCTTCCAACAGAAATTGACGCTTTCTCTTCTCCAATTTGTTTTGCTACTCTTCTTCCGTATATTACAGAAAGCAATCTTGAAAAATTTATACCAATTAAATAATCTTCTTTTGCTCTCAAATATGCAGACGATGCTAAACTATCATATTCTTTTAAATCTTTTGCTTCATTAATTCCTCTTAAAATCTCTTCTTCTGTTTGAGAATCTATCCATACTCTTTTTTCTTCTTTTCCTTTTACTCCAATCATCTGTTCAACTAATCGATATATGTATTCACCTTCTCTTCCAGAGTCTGTACAAACATAAATGCTTTCAATGTCGTTTCTTAGGAATAGCGATTTTATAATATTAAATTGTTTTTCTACAGCAGGTATTATTTCATATTTATATTCTTGTGGTAAAAATGGCAGTGTGTCTAAGCGCCAAAATTTATATTTTTCATCATATTTATCTGGGTATGACATTGTTACTAAATGTCCTACACACCACGTTATTACCCATTCATCTGATTCTATATAACCGTCTTTTCTTGTTCCGTTGGTCTTCAATGCCTTTGAAAACTCCATAGCCACTGAAGGTTTCTCTGTAATTAGTAACTTTTTTGACATATAAATAAATCTTTCCTTTATTTTTTACATAATTATATCATTTATTTTTCATTCGTCAAATTTTATATACAAAAAATGGCAAGAAAACTTGCCATTTTTTATTTTTATTGTGAAACAAAAAAGCTTCTTTATACCTCACCTATGGCTTTAGCCGTGCTGGTAAAGCAGTTTTTAATTAAATTAGTTTTTCTATATAATCTGCAATATCAGATACATAAGTATTATAATCAGAACTATCTAACCATTTACCTCTATTTCCTATTTTACTTAAAAAATCCTCTGTACTCGTTTTGTTTGTTGAACTTCCTACTCCTAAATAATGAATACCATTATTATTAAATATATCTATACATTTTTGATCTGTTAAAGACTCCTCTGAATTATTATTTAAGTTTATTACTATATTTATATCACCCATATTCCATTCTTGCTTTTCTAATAATTCGACAAGAGTATATGCTTTGTTTGTTTTTACAATTATATCTTTAAAATATGTATTTGCTTGACTATAGCATACAAATCCATAAGTTCCTTCTGTAATAGATGCATCAGTTGCAGAAGCTACCAAATTGTCATTTATATATGCTGTTATAGAATCTCCCTTTGCTATAATTTTGTAGTTCTCCCAAGTATTTCTAGTCCATCTTAAGTCTGAATTTACTGATAATCTTGAAATTTCTCCAAAATTATTAGTTGAAATATTTATTGCTCTATTTATCCCATTATATGCTCCATTATTAATTCCTCCACCATTATCATGTCTATCCAACAAAAATAAGTATGAAGAATAATTTGTTGAACTTAGTTTGTTAAATCTTATCACAGCACCAATAATATCATCATCGCCATCTACTGTTCTTGCATTAAAACTAAGTTCTAAGTTATCATAATTTCCATTAGGGAAATAATACCCTGTTAAGTAATCTGAATTTTTTGAATTAACAACTGTTTTGGTTGTTGGATCATAACTCCAATTTCCATCTCCAAAATGTTCCCAGCTATTAAAAACTTCTTGCATGTCAGTTGCTTCACTATTTACATAACCCTGTTCCCCTGTACCAATATTAATAAAATTTACTGCAATCAACTTTTCATTTAATTTTTTGCTTATTGCTTTTTTTAAATCTTCTAGATCAACTTTTACGTCACTTTTAGATATTTCAACATGGGATGATGGAGCTATGAAACTTGCATTTGATACTGTATTATTCATATCTGTAATAGAAAAATTATATCCATCAGGAAAGTCTATTTTATAGTCAATTGCAGCCTTATTTTTTCCATTAGGATATACAACAAAACCATTAGGGCAAGTTATATTTTTTATTCCTTTATCATTTTGAAAAGTCAGCAAAATATTATTATCTTCTTTATTTTCTATTGTTAAATTTGTGGTACTTGAGCTTTCTCTTAAAGCTATATTTCTTATAAATGGGATTCCATTAATTACCCCTGTTGATATAATTAATCCAACTAAAACTGCTATTGTAACAACAATTACAAATAATTTTCTATTTACACTTTTCTTCAAGCTAGATCTCCTCCTTTGTATATATATGTATTAAAAGTATTATAACAAAAAAGTTATTTTTGTTCAATATTTTTATATATTAAAATAATCTATTATTCCTGTATAAATTCCCCATGCTAGCCTATTTTGATAATCATCTTTTTGCAATAAATTTTCTTCTTCTGCATTTGATAAAAAACCACATTCAACTATACTTATAGGTATTTCTACATGATCTACAATATACTTATTTGAAATTGACATTGATTCTCTTTTATTTTCTTTTTGAATTGATTTATTTAAGTTTGTTTGAATATCTGTTGCTAACTTTTTACTTTGTTCATTATTTTTCTTGTAAAAAGTTTGCCAGCCCCAATATTGTCCTTGTGGTATTTTATTTAGGTGAATTGAGACAAAAATATCTGCACTACTTTCATTTCCAATCTTTACCCTGTTTTTTATATCTGAAACTTTTTTTTGCCTTAAGCTAGCATTGTCTAAACTATAAATTCCGTTTTCATCTGAGCGAGTGAGAATTACAGTACATCCACTTTGCTCTAATAATTTTTGCACTTTCAAAGTTATTGCCAAATTAATTTTATTTTCAGTAATTCCATTTGGGCTTTCTGCACCCTCGTCAGGAGTCCCATGCCCGTGCGTCTAAGACCACTACCTTATTTGACACAGGAAGAGCGACTGTTTCCACAGTTTTATAACTTTTTGTGTATATTAAACTTGCAGAAAAAATCGAAACTATTAAACAGGTAAATATTAAACTTAATCTTTTTTTACTTAAAATAACCATATAAAAACCTCTCATATAAATATATGAAAGGTTTTTATATATATGAATATATTGTTCTTTTCATTAAATAATTCTAGAAAATTTTAGTATTAACTTTATGAAAATACTACGTAAGAATAATATACTATAAACATTAGTAATAAAATTATTCCTTCTCTTTTTGATATTTTTCTATCTTTTAATGCAAATAAGAATAATGCCAATGCAGATAATACAAAGAATAAAAGTTCTATTTCGCTAAATGAAATATGCTCAACTCCACCTAAAATAGAAACTGGTAACCCTAATACAATTCCTATGTTGAATATGTTACTTCCTACGACATTTCCAATAGCAATATCATATTCTCCCTTTCTTGTTGCTGCAACTGATGTGACAAGTTCTGGTAAAGATGTACCTAAAGCCACGATTGTTAAAGCAATTATTCTTTGACTTACCCCTAAATATGTAGCAATATCTGAAGCACTATCGACAACAAATTTACTTCCAAATATTATAGCAACTAATCCAATAGCAATAAATATTATTGACTTTGGGATATTGTATTTAATTGGCTCTTCTGGATTTTCTTCAACCTTATTCTTCATCATTGAAATTAAATAATAAATAAACACACTGAAAAATAATATTAAAATCACGCCATCTTGTCTGCTAAAGTTATTATCTCCTAGTCCAAATATCATATCATTCATCATAACAACTAATAAAATTGAAAGCATCAAAGTTATAGGTAATTCTTTTCTAACAGTATTATCTTTAACCAACAAGTCATGAAATAATGCTGATATACCTAAAATCAATAAAATATTTAAAATATTGCTACCAATAACATTTCCTAGAATAATATCTCCATTATTATTTAGCAATGATTGGATACTTACAGCAAACTCTGGCGCACTTGTACCAAAAGACACAATTGTTAATCCTATAAACATTGCTGATAATTTGAAATTTCTTGCAAGTGAAGCTGCTCCATCAACGAAAACATCTGCTCCTTTTATTAATATAACAAAACCAAAAATTAAAAATATAATACTTAATATCATGTAAGTTATCTACCTCCTCCGGCCACCGGCCGCCTCCTCCAGCTCCTCCTCCACCAGAGAATCCACCTCCATAACCTTCTGCTGATGAAACTCCACTAAAATATGCAGCTGATGTTGAAGTTTCCAAATTATAAATAAATCCACTACTAAGATTACTATTATAGGCTATTCCTAAATATGTACTATTATTCAAGAAATCTTCTGTTAGTTCAGGGTATGTGACTTTTAATTGGTTTAGTACTTTTTCTGCAATTCCAAAAACAGTTGCATAAACCAAATATTTTTCCCATAAAACAACTTCTGGAGCGTGCCTTTCATCTAGCTTTGAGAAGTCTTCCATATACTTTTTAAGACCTCTCCATTGTTCTCTCTCTTCCATTCCCTTTGGAGTTAGTTCATTATAGCCTTTGCTAATACGCTTTGTCAATACCGCACAAATAATAAATAAAGCAATTATAACAATAGAAAAACTAACTGTTATTTTAATTATTAAATTAAGTATTACAAATACTATCATTCCGTATCATATATTCATAAGGTCTTAAATTCCACTTTTTCCATTCTTTATATAACTTTTCATTATAATTATTTTCTTTTATGTTTTCATCTTTTCCAAATTTATTAATTTTATCAATATATTTTACAAAATCCTTCTGTTCTTTTTCAGCATATTTTTTTAGCTCCTTCATAGTAAAGCCATCATTTTCTTTATCTACCTTTTTTAAAAGTTCATAAAGAATTTCTTCGTCTTTAGATAATTTTTCAGTTCCTGTTAATATATGAATTTTTATATTTTTTTTATCAATTTCTTCAAATGATAAATATTTTTTCATGCAAAGGCTTAGCATTATTGCAGACAACACTCTTGGCATAAACTCACCAGTTTCAAATCCTTCCATATAATAAATAAAACCTGTTTTTGCTGGAGTTTGATTTTTACCAGGAAAATCTCTATAATATTCCACTTTTTCAACTGGATCTGGAATTTCAATTTCATCTATTTTTTTTTTATATTTAAATGTTTCATAAGAAAAAAATATAATTAGCCCAATTCCAGCAACACTTCCTGTAATTTTCATTACTTGTGCCTTAAGTTCTGCTGCTCTTTTTGCCCTTTCTCTCTGTTCATTAGCTTGTCTTGCCCAGTTGCTCTCTTCTAAAAGAATAGTGTTGAATCTTTCATTTGTTGAAATATTTTTATTTAATGGAAATAATGTATTGGGTAGCGCCATTCTGACTTCTAAAAAATTTCCACTATAAAAATTATCTACACTAAAACTAACTTTAGTTGTTGATTCTATCTTTATTTCACCATTTAATTGTCCATGTGCCCATGCTCTTATTTCCATTTTATTAATTTGCCCTTCTGGAATAAATATCTTTCCAGTTACTTTATTAATATTAACTTCAAAATTCGTTCCTATAAACTGCCAATATAATTCTGAACAATCTGCATAATTTTTAACTGCATCAACAATAGTATATGAAATTTTATAAGTTTTACTACCATGTTTTTCGTTGATTCCCCATGCTATTTCGTAATTCCCTTTACTATTTATTAATGCATAAAAGCAATTTTTATCAACGTGTTCTACTTCTACATTCTTTTGTTCAAAAGGAATTTCTTCATTGTCTAGAATCTGTGTTACTTTTACATTTTTTATACCGCTATATTTTGAAGAATCTAACTCAAATGTTTTAAATAAGGTATTTGTCATATCATATACATAAATATCCCATGTTTCTATAACATTCATGCTTCCATCTTGATTTAAATTAACATCAAAATTCAAAGATTCCAATTGAAAATCAGAACTAGCAAATGACGTACTTTGTATTGCAAAATATGTTAAAGTAAAAAGAAAAACTGTTAAAAGTATTTTTATTTTTTTCATAACTCTTCCCCTTAAATTTTTAATATGTTTTATTTTATCATAAAATATCTTATTTGTTAATCAAAGTATAGAAAAAATATAATAAGGACCTGACCCGCCTGCACAGCTAAAGCTGTGGGTGGCTTACAAAAAGCCTTGTTGTTACACAATAAAATTTTACAAAGAGAGTACTATCTACATTGATAAAATTCCAATAAAAAACTTGAATTGCTATACAAATTATTTAACAATTCAAGTTCATTTTATTACATTTCAAAGAATTTATTATATGCTCTATATGCTGTATAAACGTCAAATTTGCTTGAGACTTCATAAGGTGAATGCATACACAAAATTGGAACACCGCAATCAATAACATCTATTCCTTTATTTGCTAAAATATAGGCTATTGTTCCGCCTCCACCTAAATCAACTCTTCCAAGTTCAGATAATTGATATGCAATACCATTACTTTCATATAAATTTCTTATTTCAGCAACATATTCAGCATTTGCATCAGAAGCTCCAGACTTTCCTCTTGCACCAGTATATTTATTTACAGTCATTCCATGTCCCAATCTACCTGCATTGTTCCTTTCAGACACGTCTGAAAAAGTTGGGTCTAAGCCTGCATCAACGTCTGCTGACAACATTTTTGAATGACAGAAAACTTTTTCAAGCATATTTGGTACATTTTCTCCACGTTTATTCAAGATTTCAGAAACAAAATAATCAAATACGTGTGATTCCATTCCTGTGTTTCCAACACTTCCAATTTCTTCTTTATCTGATAATATGCTTATAGCAGTTTTCTTTGGGTTCTTAACGTCCAATATTGCTCTCAAAGATGTATATGCACATACCCTATCATCTTGACCATAAGATGCAACCATACTTCTATCAAACCCTAAACTTCTTGCTTTGAATGCAGGAACAATTTCTAGCTCTGAACTTAAGAAGTCTACTTCTTTAATTCCATATTTTTCATTTAATATTTTCAATATATTCAATTTAACTTTATTAGCAGATGTTGAATCTTTATATGGAATACTTCCCAACATAAGATTAAGTTCCTCGCCCTTAATTCCATCCTTTAATTTTCTTTCAACTTGTTCTTGTGCTAAGTGAGGTAATAAATCTGTAATAGTAAATACAGGATCGTTTTCATCTTCTCCAATATTTATTGTGATTTTTTCTCCATTTGTTTTAACTATTACACCATGTAAAGCAAGAGGAATAGTTCCCCATTGATATTTTTTTATTCCTCCATAATAGTGTGTCTTAAATAATGCAAATTCTTCTTGTTCATATAAAGGATTTGGTTTTAAATCGAGTCTTGGAGAATCAACATGTGCACCAATTATATTTAGACCTTTCTCTAGTTTTTCCTCGCCTATTACTGCAGTATACATACTTTTACCGCGATTAACATAGTAAACTCTATCACCTTTTTCAAGTCTGTCAAGTTCTTCTATATTTTTAAAACCATTTTTTTCAAGAATTTCTTTTGAAAAAGCAATAACCTCTCTTTCAGTCTTACACTTATTTAAAAAATACATATATTCATCCGCAAATTTGAATATAAGTTTTTCATCCTCTTCTGTTGTTTTTTCCCAACCGCTAACTTTTTCATTAAAAAGAATTTTTCCTAAATCTTCACTTTTTGTAATTTCGTCCATTTACATTCATCCATCCTTTCAAAATATTTGTATAATCAATGTTATACAAATTATAACTATATATTACCAATATTTAAAAAATTATTCAATCACAATTTCATTATTTTTTAAATATGCATAATCTAATTTTTTATTTTTAGCAGAAGTAATTTCAGGTAAAATATTTAGTTGTTTAACAACATTTGCTATCCTAATTTGTGGATTTTCTATTCCACGTGCTGCAATTATTGCTTTTATATTTCCTTTTGCTCCTGCATGTGCCATTCCCTTTAAAGAGCCTGTAACAACTATATTCCCACCAGCAATAACCTCTGAACCTGCATTCACATCACCAATTATCACGATACTATCTTCAAATTCCATCCTTGTACCACAACGTACAGATCCCTTATAAAATTTTGTTTCAGTTACATCTAGATTTTTTTCATAAGTTCTTAATATCCCATGTAATCCCAATTCTGTTGGGCTGTCAAATTTAACTTCAACTTCTAATTGAGTCTTAATTAATTCTCTAATACCCTTCATTTCTTCGTTTGTTAAATTTTTTCCTGTAATATAAATAGGTGTTTTTTCTTCTTGATATAGTTTTTTTAATTTAGGAAGTTTTTCTTCAAATTCCTTCATTACTTCTTCATGAGTAGCCTCTTGATTAATTTTCAATAGCATTTCATCTTTTTTTAAGTTTATGTATATATTTTGTTTCTCTTCATTATTTATCTTTTGCTTGTTAGTTTCTGTTTTTTCCATATATATCATCCTTTCAAAATTAACGTATGCTTTCTGTATATGCTGTTGCTTGAGCTTCTTCTTCAACTGTGTTTGAATTCATTCCAAAGTATTCTGCAATTATATCTCTTACAACTTCTGCTGTATAGTTACCATGTCCTCCATTTTCTACCATAACAACAACTGCTATTTCCGGGTCATCAAAAGGTGCAAATCCTGTAAACCAAGCTGTTACATCAGTTCCTGATGTTTCTGCTGAACCTGTTTTGCCTCCAACTGGTATGTTAAAATCTCTAAATATATTATAAGCAGTACCACCAGGATCCATAGCAACAGAACGCATTCCCTCTAAAACAGTATCAAGATTTTCTTTGCTAATCTGCGGTATATCATTGTTTGTTTGATTTAAGCCTAACTTTTTATTTACAAAATCCGTAATTTCAGACTTTGGGACTTCAGAGCCATCAGCTCTTATTGCTGATTTTACAATGCTTAAGTTAATTCTGTTTCCCCCATTTGCTAGAATACTAATATATCTTGCCATTTGTAAAGGTGAAAAATCATTATCGGATTGACCAATTGCAGCACTCAAAATGTTACCAATATACCATGTTTCTCCTTTTGCTGCGGAATTCTCCTTTGAAGCTAGTTCACCAGCTGTTTCGCCTGGCAACTCAATACCCGTTTTTTCTCCTAAGCCAAAATATCTAGCATATTTTGAAAGATTGTCAATTCCCATTCTTCTTCCGACTTCATAAAAATAAAAGTTACAAGACTTTTGGATTGCATCTATAACATCAACCCTACCATGTCCTCTATGATATTGTGTATAATACCAACAAACTGGCTTTGTCCAATATGGGTAAACACCAGTATCATTAACAGTATCTTTTTTTGATATTACTCCAGTTTCCAGTGCGGCAACGGCTGTTGCCATTTTAAAAGTAGACCCTGGTGCCCATGAGCCAGAAACCGCTCTATTATATAATGCTTTATTTTCTTGATATGATGCCCAAATATCATCTGTCAACCCACTATACATTATTCCTGGGTTATAATCTGGATAATTTGCCAATGCTAAAACTTCTCCTGTTTTAACATTTGTTACAACAACCGCTCCACCCTTAGCATCATATCTTTGAGAAAAGCCACCATTTCTAATTTTTTCTATATTATTTTTTAAAGCCGTTTCAGCTATTGCCTGCAAATTTGAATCTATAGTCAATACTATATTTGAGCCAGCAACAGCTTCTTTTGAAATATATTCTCCAGTTTGAGAACCATCTACGTCCATATCTATCTGTTTAACGCCATCTTCGCCTCTTAAATATTCTTCAAATACTGATTCAATTCCAGTTTTTCCTATATAATCATCTGGTGAATATGTATCTTTTCTTGTTGCATATTCTTTTTCACCTATTCTACCAATATATCCTAAAACGTGTGAAGCAAGGTTACCCTTTGTGTAACTTCTAATTGGAACTTTTACAATTGTTAATCCAGGAAAATCTTCTGATCTTTCTTCAAATTCTTGTAAACTAGCATTACTTATTCCTTTAGAAAGTTCTATTGACTTTATTGTACTGTATCCCTTTGTTTTTATTTCATAAACAATTCCCATTATCTTTCTTGTATCTTCAATTGACTGATTTTTTATTTCATACTTGTTTTTTAATTTATAAAAGGCTTGTTCTGGAGTTGCTGTTAGTTCCATATTATTCTTGGTTTTCCATTTATTTAAGCTTTCCTCGTCAGTAATCGTAAACGCAAATGGATTGATGCTTATTGGTAACGTATCTGTATAGTTATCACCATTCTTTTCTAATACATTTATCATATCTAAAATAGAATTATTTAAGGTATCAGTATCTACTTTTGTTTTATATAATTCAAGATTTAATCCCATTGTTGTTCCAACTAATGTATTTCCAGTTCTATCTAATATAGAACCTCTTGCAGCTTCCAAAACGCTTTCTCTTGTAAGTTTAGTGTCAGATTGAGTTCTATATTCTTGTCCATGTACAATTTGTAAATTAAATAGTTGAACTAAAACAATTATTCCTACAATATAAACTAAAACTGTCAAAATGTTAAATCTTAAACGATTGTTTTCCACAAAGCACCTCCTTTTATATGCAACAATTTTATGCCGCAATAAATAATTTATATTTTAAAAATATTTTGTTAGTATATTATTTCCTTTAAATATTGATTCAATAGCATATCCAGCCTTTTTTATAAGTGGATATAAGATAATTGTTAGCAAGAATTGATAAAAAAGTTCAATTAGTAAAATTTTTATAAATGCTACAATTTCAACATCAAGCTTAAAAGCATAGATATTTATTATATATCTAAGAGATTCATATATAATTGTTGTGACTATAACCATTAAAATTATAGTAAGTTTACTATCTTTTGAAAAATTTTTGTCTAGATATCCTCCAAGGAATCCAACTATTGCTAGTAGAATCGCAGTTGGTCCAATATATTTTCCAATAAATAAATCCAAAAAGATGCCACAAATTGCGCCTATTAATGTTCCAACAGTTCTACCTGCAAATAATCCAACAAAAAGAATTAATATTACAAATGTATTTGGCATAATGCCCGCAATATTAAACCAATTAAAGAAATCAATTTGCAAAAAATATAGTATAAAGAAAGTCAAAAACAATAATACAATAGTTAAAGCTTTTTTCAATTAGATATCTCCCTTCTTTATCTAAATCTATAAGTCATAAAATATATAAATTTAAATACTTTAATTTTTAATTACAAGAACAGTTTGTATACTTGAAAAATCTACTGCTGTTTTAATTTTTGCGTATCTATCTGTTATATTATTTGTATTAACAACTTCTTGGATTGTTCCGATATGAATCCCTTTAGGATAAATACCACCCATTCCAGATGTTTCAACACTATCCCCTTCTACTAATGTAGCTTCAGTTGGAATATACGTTGCACGTAATATTGAATTACTTTCAAGCGTTCCCTTGCAAACTATAGCATCATTTGTAGTACTTATTGTACTACTTACGCTACTTGCAGGATCGACAATTAATTCTACTTTTGAGCTTGAATTTTCAACAGAAATTACATGGCCAACTAAACCTTGATCAGCTATAACTGTCATATCTTTTTTTATTCCATCTTTTGTTCCAACATTTATTAAAATAGTATTTGTATAATTACTTGTATCTCTATTTACAATATAAGCTGGAACAGTGTTAAAATCAGTATATTTTTGTGACAAATTCATATATTCTTTCATAGTTAAATTTTCTGCTTTAATAACTTCAAGCTCTCTTAAGCTTTTTTCTAAATTACTATTTTTTTCTTTTAATTCCTTATTTTCTTCCTGCAATTTGCTAATATCTGTAAAGAAAGAATTATTTCCTTCAATTTTGTTTTTTAAAAAAACTAAACTATTTTGAATAGGCATTATCATTTTTGAAGCTGCACTTTCAATATATGAAAATTTCTCAACATTTACGTTTGATAAAATTACTAATAAAATTAATAAAATTACTGTTATAACAACTCCCAATACCCCTGGTTTGTCGCTTTTATACATCTACAATTCTCCTCTTAACTTTTTCTCCTAGCATTAACTAAAACAGTTTTTAATTTTTCTAAATCTTCTAGTGTTTTTCCAGCACCTTTAACAACACAATCTAATGGATCTTCTGCAACATACACTGGCATTTGTGTTTTTTGGCTTAGTAGCTTGTCTAAATTTTGAATTAATGCTCCACCACCTGCTAGTACTATTCCTTTTTCAATAATATCAGAAGCCAACTCTGGTGGTGTTTTTTCTAGTGTTAATTTCACAACTTCAACAATTTCGCCTATTGATTCTCTCATTGCTTCTTCTGCTTGAGATGATGTTATTTCAATATTTCTTGGTAGTCCACTTGCTAAATCTCTTCCTCTAACTTCTATGCTAGTTTCTGACATTAACGGCATTGCACAGCCAACTTTTATTTTTATTTCTTCAGCAGTTGTATTTCCTATTGCAAGTCCCATTTCTTTTTTTACATAATTAACAATGTCTTCGTCTAGTGAATCACCTGCTGTTTTTATTGAATTACTAACAACAATTCCGCCTAAAGAAATAACAGCTACCTCTGTTGTACCCCCGCCTATATCTACTATTATATTTCCACTTGGTTCTGCAACTTCAAGTCCTGCTCCAATTGCTGCTGCCATTGGTTCTTCTATTATATAAACTTCTCTTGCTCCTGCATTTATAATTGATTCTTCTACAGCTCTTTCTTCAACTTCGGTAATTCCTGATGGAACTCCAACAACTACTCTAGGTTTCCCAACATTATATCTTGAAGTGATTTTATTTAGTATATTTTTTAACATCAATTGTGTTGCTGTAAAGTCAGCAATTACTCCATCCTTCAAAGGTCTTACAGCTTTTATATCTCCAGGTGTTCTTCCAAGCATTTCTTTAGCCTCAATTCCTGTTCCAAGAATTTCACCTGTTTTTCTGTCTATAGCTACAGCTGATGGCTCATTTAAAACAATTCCTTTTCCCTTTATTGTTACCAATATATTAGCTGTACCCAAATCTATTCCTATGTCTTTTCCTCCAAAGTTAAATAATTTCATTTACTCAAAACTTCCTTTCCATTGTCATTCTTTTTGTACTGTTTACAATAAAATATGCTTTCAAATTTTTCATTTCCTATGATTATATGATCTAGCAATTCAATCCCCATTAACGCAGAACTATCATAAATCCTATCAGTAATCTGATAATCTGCTTTGCTTGGAGTTGGATCTCCGCTTGGATGATTGTGAACTAAAATTATTCTAGGCACTTGCATTTTTATTGCTTCAAATAATACTTCTCTTGGTTCAATAATTGCATAATTTCCTGTGCCAATGGAAATATCTGTGATTTTCTGAACAATGTTTTTGTTATTTAAAAGAATGACTTTCGCAATTTCTCTCTTTTCATATTTCATTTGTTTCATTAGTATATTAGCAACATCATCAGGTTTTCGAATTATTATATTATTTCTATTTATCGGCTTTCCAATACGTTTAGCAAGTTCACATATTGCTTTAAGTTGAATAGCTTTAACCTTTCCAATTCCCTTTATTTGCATAAATTCCTGAATAGAAATATCTTGCAGAAAAGTTAAATCATTGTTTTCTTTACTTAAATTTAATATTCGTTGTGCAAGTACTAATGCAGATTCATCTTTTGTTCCATTTTTTATTATAATTGCTAGTAATTCAGAATTTGACAACTTTTCTGCCCCTAGCATTTCTAACTTTTCATAGGGTCTTTCTGAAACAGGTATATCTTTTAATTTAATTGACATATTTACTCCATTTCTAATTTAGCCCCCATATTGAATAAATAAACAATAAAACTATATTTTTCTGTATATGAAAATAGCAATAGCTATACCAATTATACTTGCAATATTTATTTTTAGCATAAATCCAAATGTTATATTAATAATATTTAAATCTAATACTAAAGGGCTGGTTAATCCAAAACTCTGTCCATAAGAAAGCCAGCTCAAGCTATCAACATTGGCTGCGACATTGCCTAATAAACCTCCTATTACTATTCCTGACAAAATAAACACAAGTAATATCCATATATTTTTATCTCTTAAACTCATTTGTTACCTCTCTAACTGAGGAAAAATTCCTCTTTTGTGTCTTAAATATTATATAAGGAAATTAGTATTTTTTCAAGCAATATTTCAAGTATTTTTAAGTTTTTTTATAATTAATTGACAATTCATTTTCATTTGTGCTATATTTAAAAGTACACTTTTTAATATAGTTTAATATAATATTAAAGTACTAATATTATTAGCATTTGGTAAATTTTTATTGTTTATTTTTATTAATATTAGTAGTATAATTAAATTATAAATAATTAAAAATATGGGGGCTTATATGAAAATAGAAAAACTTAATGAAAATAAAATAAGGATAACTCTCGATTTGAATGATTTAAGAGAAAAAAATATTGATTTTCATTCGTTCATGTCTAATTCAGAGGATTCACAGTCCCTTTTTTTAGATATGTTAGAAGAGGCTGAAAAAAAAGTTGGTTTTGTTACAAAGGACTACAAGCTTATGATAGAAGCAATAGCAACTTCTGAAGGAGAATTTATCTTAACTGTTACTAGAGCATTACCTGAAAGTGAAAAAGATATTTTAAAAAAGAAAAAACCTAGAATTAATAGAAAATCTTCTAAAATAAATAAGGATATTGCAATATATGAATTCTATACATTTGATGATTTTTGTAATTTTTCTTTATCAATGAATAAAAGCTTATTATTAGCTCTAAAAAAGCCATTTTCAACAAGCAAATTATATTTATATAATGGTAAATATTATTTAGTCCTAACAGATATTGAAACAGAACCACAATTTATAAAAAAGTTCTGTACATATATTGCTGAATTTGGTTTTTACATTCATAATTCCAGCTATTTTAGTAAAAAGCTATCTGAATATGGCAAAATTATAATGAAAAAAAATGCCATACAGCTTTGTAAAAAGCATTTTTCACAATAAAACAATTATATTAAAAAATTGATGATCATTTAGATCATCAATTTTTTTAATATAAATATTTTTGTGGGTTTCTCGCTACCCCATTAACTCTTATTTCTAAATGTAAGTGCGGTCCAGTTGTATTTCCTGTCATTCCAACCTTTGCAATTACTGCACCTTGTGAAACGACATCTCCAACTGATACATTTAATACACTACAATGTCCATAATATGTTTGTACTCCATTGCCATGAGATAAAACAACCAATTTTCCATATGAGCCATTAGGTCCTGCAAAAACTACTGTTCCTGATGCTGCAGCCTTAATCGGCGTTCCTGTAGGTGCTGCTATGTCTAGTCCAGTATGTGCTCCACTTCTTATTGAACTTCTTTCTCCAAATCTTGAAGAAATTGATCCATTTAATGGTTTAATTAAATTTATTCCTAATGCCCCGCCTTCGTTTGACATATTTCTTGCTGTGCTAACTTTAGTATTTGATGCAACTTTTACAGCAGATTTTTGTATCTCTGGAGCCTTATATAGCCCATCAACAACAGTTTCAACATCTGTAAATTCTGGTTTTTCTGTTTCATATTTTTCTGTAAAAGATAATTTATCTTGATTTGAGCTTAACTTTGTTTTTAAGGTAGAAATAACATTTTCTGCATCCTCAAGTGAACTAACATAATATTTTTCTTCTGAATCTTCAACTAATGCATAATAATGAAAATATTTTATTCCACCTTCTGTTACCTTTTGAAAAATTTCTTCATCATTAGTTGTTAATCCTTTTTTCAAAAAACATAATTTGTATTCAGGCATTTTATCAACTTCAACAAATGCAACATTGTCTTCGCCATCGCCATTTAAATAATTATTAATTCTTTTTTGTAATTTACTTTTATTTTCACTGTAACCAATAAATTCACCATTTATTGTTACACTATAAATCGGTTTGTATATGTAAGAAACAGCTCCTATTATTAAGAAACTTGCTATTAGTCCTAGGGAAATAAGCTTTACAGAAGTTCTAAGTCTAATAAAAATTTTCTTTAACCTGTTAATCGTTAACACATCCTTTTTCTTTTGATGTGTTTATTTTATATTATAGATGTTTCAAAAACAATAATTATTTTTTGTTTTATTTCATCGTTTAATTCAATTTTAGTTAATTATTTGAGTTATTTTTCTTATTTGTTCTTATTTCTTTAAATAACTCTTTTTTTCTTTTGATATATTTTTGTTTCCTTTGCAACTGTAGGTTTTCATTTTTTGTTAATTTTGTAATGTTTTTGTAATAATTTTGTAATAAATTATTTTTAGTAAAATTCTTGTGGATAAGTGAGAATCCTACTTATCCACAAGAGTAAATATATATTACTCAGCAAATTGATTCTTTACTTTTTCTATTTCCTGTTGTGGTGCATTTTCTGCTGGTACATAATATCCTTTACTTTGAGCAACTTTAAACAATTCATATTGGAATGATTCGCAATTATTTCTCATTTGTTGTATCGTTTGTCTTAATTGCATATTGGCAGCTTCTGAAATGACTCCTTGATATGTCTTTAACTCTCCTTTAACACCTTCTAAAATATCGTTTACCATATACTTCTCTTCCATTTTATTTCCCCCTTTTACTCTAAAAATGACAATAATTTTTGTTTACTATTTAAGGCATCTTGTGCTGATTTTGTAAACATTTGTTTAATTTGAGGATCAACCGCAGATGCAGCATAACTATTAAATTTTTGGTATGAAACTTCTTGAGCACCAATCAAATGTCTTAAATTTTGTAATTCAACTTGATTTAAATTTGACATTTTACCCTTCCTTTCTAGAAATCATATAAATTTATTATGAACAACTTTTTCCAAATTATACAAAAAAGCAATGATAAAAATCACTGCCTCTTATATTTTTATACTTGCTAGTCTTCCAAGCAAATATATCTTAATATATAATTATATTATTTCTAAATTCGCAAATTTACCCATTAATCTCTTATGCCCTACTTTATCAAATGAAATATCTACTTTGATATCGTCTCCTTCTGGTTCTACATAATTTATTGTACCTTCTCCAAATTTTTTATGATATACTCTTGCACCTGCGGTATATTTTGAAAAATCAACCACAGCTGCTGTTTTCTTCTGTCTTTCTAATCCCTGCAAAAAGCTATCTGCAGACCTATATTGAAAACTTTGTGTTGCTTTTACCTTATTTGTTGTTTCACTTGAATTATATTTTCTTACCTTTGAAAGTCCATAAGTCCATGATGTTGGTGCATCCTGGAAACTTGTTTTTTTAGAATTTGAGAATGCTTCTTCTGCTCCATCTAACATTTCTTCTGGTATTTCTTTTAAGAAACGGGAAACTGGATTACAGCTTGTTGAACCAAATATTGTTCTTTGTTTTGCATAAGTCATAAACAAATTGTTTTTAGCTCTTGTAATTCCTACATAGCACAAACGTCTTTCTTCTTCTAATTCTTTTGGTTCTGAAATTGATTTATATCCTGGAAAAATTCCCTCTTCCATACCAACTAAAAATATAACTGGGTATTCCAATCCCTTAGCACTATGTAAAGTCATTAAAGTAACAGAATCATCTGTTTCCTCCATGTTATCTAAATCACTTGACAATGTTATGCCTTCTAAAAACTCTGCTAAAGTATTTTCTGTGTCCTCTTCTTCAAATTCAATTGCAACAGTTAAAAACTCATTTAAGTTTTCAATTCTATTTTCAGCCTCTTTTGTATCTTCTGTTTCAAGAGCCTTAACATATCCACTCTCTTTTAAAGTTGCTTGAATAAGTTGAGATATTGTGAGTTCATCTTTTCTTTGTGTTAAACTTTCTATTAATTGAATAAAATCTTGTGCTTTTATGTATATACGATTTAATTCAAATTCTGGTGCTCTTTTAATTAATTCATACATTGAAATTCCAGCATTATTTGCAATTTGTTCAATATTATCTAAACTTGTTTTTCCAATTCCTCTTTTTGGTTCATTAATTATTCTTTTCAAGCTTAAATTATCTGCATGATTATGTATCAATCTTAAATATGCAATAATATCTTTAATTTCTTTTCTTTCATAAAATTTAAGTCCACCTATAATTTTATATGGAATATCTTCTCTTCTAAGAATCTCTTCAATACTGCGAGACTGAGAATTCATACGATACAAAATTGCAAAATCAGAATTTTTAAAATATTCTTGTCTTTTTAAACGGTTTATTTGTTCAACAATGTATCTTGCCTCATCGTATTCGTTATCAGCACAAAATACTGTAGGTTTTGTACCTTCTTCATTTTCAGTCCACAATTTTTTCTTATATTTGTTTTCATTCTTTTTAATAACTGCGTTTGCTGCATTTAAAATATTTTGTGTACACCTATAATTTTGCTCTAGCTTTATAGTTTTAGTTCCTGGGAAATCTTTTTCAAAATTTAAAATATTTGAGATATCAGCTCCACGGAAAGAATAAATACCTTGGTCATTATCTCCCACAACTGTTATATTACCATAACGTGAAGCAAGCAATGTTATTAAAGTAAATTGTGCTTTATTTGTATCTTGATATTCATCAACTAAAACATATTTGAAACGTTCAGCATAGTACATTAACGTGTCAGGATTTTCAGTTAAAACTTTAATTGTGTAATTTATAATATCATCAAAGTCAATTGCATTATTATCTTTTAACTTTTTCTGATACAAACTATAAATTGGAGCAATTTTTTCTTTTTTATAATCTCCATTTGCCTTCACCGCATATTGTGCAGGCTCTAACATTTCATTTTTTGCATTACTAATTTCAGCTTGTACATTTCTGTCTGTAAGCATTTTATCATCAATACCAAGTTCTTTAAAGCATTCTTTTATAATCATTCTTTGATCAGAAGTATCAAAAATTACAAAAGAACGGTCAAAACCAATTTGATCTATAGTTCTTCTTAAAATACGTACGCAAATTGAATGAAAAGTACCAATCCACATATCATTTGTCAAGTCCCCAACAAGTTTTTCTATTCTTCCTTTCATTTCATTAGCAGCTTTATTTGTAAAAGTAATTGCAAGAATATTCCAAGGTTTAACGCCATTTTCAATTAAATATGCTATCTTATGTGTAAGAACTTTAGTTTTACCGCTTCCAGCTCCGGCAATAACCAGACAAGGGCCATCTGTATTAACAACCGCTTCATATTGTTTATCATTTAATCCTTCTAATATATTTGACATATTTTTCTCCTTCATTAACCTCCTTTAAATTTTTCTTATAATAATATTCAATAATTCATTTATTTCATTAGCACATTTTCTATATACCATAATTCCATATCCCCATGGATCTGAAATATCCATACTTCTAGTTTGTCCAGCATATTCTTTTATTGTAAAAGTTCTATCTTTTAATTCAGGAAATAACTGAATCACCATATTTTTATGATTATTAGTAGCACATAAAATTAAATCACAATCTTTTATGTCGGAATTAGCAATATTAGTAGCTCTATGTTTACTCATATCGATTCCATATTCATTCTTCATAACTTCAATAGCTTCATTTGTTGACCTGTCACCATCTTCTGCATAAGTTCCACAAGAATGAACTTCTATTTTTTTTCCATTTTCCTGTGCAATTTTTTTCATTAAGGCCTCTGCCATTGCACTTCTACAAATGTTTCCAGTACATACAAACATTATCTTTTTCAAAATATCACTTCCTAAGCAACAAATATTATATCAATTATAATAAAAAAGAACAATAGTTTTATTTTGAAAAGATGGCATAATCTTTTTGTAGTGATTAAAATTTTATTACAAAAAATTCCTAAACAGTCATTGACAGAATTCCAATTAAAAATCCTATAATATTGCCAATTGCCCCTACTCTACCTCTATATATTTTATTTGACTCTGGAATTAGTTCCCCAGAAACAATATATAACATTGCTCCTGCGGCAAACGCAAGGCAGATAGCTATAACATCTGCAGATATGCCACCCACTAAAGCTCCAAAGAAAGCCCCAATTCCAGTTGTAACTCCTGAAATAAGAGTTAATATAATCACCTTTGTTTTCTTCATACCTCCGCTCTTCATTGGAACACTCATGCTTAATCCTTCTGGGATATCATGTAGAAGAATTGCAATGGCTAAAGCATATCCCAACTTTATAGATGCCTCAAACCCAGAGCCTATTGCTAGACCTTCTGGGAAATTATGTATTGCTAAACCAATTCCAACAATTATACCTGTTTTTAATAAAGAATTATTTTTATATTTATTTTTTCTTTTATAAATATCTTTTACTATATTGTCACAAATAATCATAACAATTACACCCATAATTGCTCCAGAAATCACAGAATATAGGTTAGATATTTGTAAAGCTTCTGGAATAAGTTCAAAGCAAATTATTGCAAGCATTAAGCCAGCTGAAAATTGTAGAATAAAGCTCAAAAAACGAGGAGATTTCAAATTAAAATTTGCTCCAATTATTCCACCTATTGTTGTTCCAAAAGTACCAAAAAATAATCCAAGTAAGGTTGTTTTTATAATTTCACTCAAAATAAAGCTCTCCTTTTGAATAAACTAATAATATTTTATTCAAAAAGAAAGCCCCTTATGATTTAAACTATTTATAATTCATCTATAATTCCTATTTGATAATCAACCAATCTTGCAAGGTCAATTGCTTTAGATGGATAGCCATCTAAATCTACATCTGCTGCTTTTCTGCCATTTCCAGTTAAAGCTATTTCTCCAACTATATCTAATTTCATTGCAACAGTATCACCAATATCTATTTTACCATCCTCATTTGCATCTCCCTTAATTATAACATCATAATAATTTTTCTCATTTGGTGTAACCTTCATTCCCGTTACTACTCTATCTGTATTTTCTAATTTATTACCTGATTTATCTAATAAGGTAATTCCTATTTCATTTAAATTATTTAAAAAAGTGGTATAATCAGTATTTTCGGCTATGTAAATTGCATTCTCTTTTATAGTATAAACTTGTGAAGTGATTTCATTTGGAATATATTCTTCTGTAAATGCTTTTATACATAAATTAGCATTTTCTGGGAAATCAGAATAAACATCACTAACATCTTTTAAGTCATCCCAATCAATATTTCCATCTTTTACAATTCCTATTTTTGATTCACCATAATTACTTGTTGCATATTTATAATAATCATTATTTGTTGTATTTTTTGTACTTGCGTCATTTGTTTCATAAACAGGAACATCATAAGTTGTTACAGAATCAGAACTTTCTAACCCTATTGAAACTTTTCCTTCATTATTTGGATTATAATATCTAACTATCACAGCAAATATATCTGATTTAATTGAAACTGGTTCATCAAACTTAATTGTTGTATAACCTGTTCTTAAATCTACTCCACTTTTTAGTAATTTAGATTTTTTACCATATTCATTTAAATATACATCACATTTTTCATTAACATTCACAGCAATAGAAATCTCTCTTAATTTTTCTTCTCTATTAGATTTTTTTTCGAATATATTTGTACCATACAATTCGTTCGCTTTGAATATTTCAAAAACAGACGGTCCTAAAGGATCATATTGATAAATATGGTCATAGTCAATATTGTCAGCACTAATCACACCATAATTTGAATATTCAACCAATGGATCATCATAAGAAATATAATATAGCCCCTCCTCTAAAGCACCATCTACCTTACCCCAAGAATTCATTGCAAGATATGCTCCATCATGTATTGGTCTTTTTCCAACATTATCTGGTGTATAAAAATTTTCTTTTGCAAAATTATCATCCCACCCAATTAACGTTACCTCGTGGTCTTCTAATTTTTCATCAAAATTATAATATGCAGGATATATTTTTCCATCTTTTGGATCTGTCCAATTACGATAATAATATTGCTGTGATTCTCCATCAAATGTATTTCCAGAATATGTTGCTGCTGTTACTGCTCCATAATTTAAAATATGTCTTTTTATATTGTTTCTTAATGGAATCACCTGATTGTCATAATCCAATACACTACCAGTATAATTGTAATATTTTAAAGTGCCATCACTTTGTCTTTGCTTAAGAATTTTAGGAAAAGCAATCCAGTTTTCAAGCTTCTTTTGTACTGTTTTCCCCTGTATTTCTGATAAATCAATCAAATTTTCATTGTCTTCAAATGGCATATCGCTTTCATTTATAGGTCCTCTTCCGCTTGTCATATAAGAGAAAGCTAATAAAGAGGATCCTCCTGGTATTCCTTTGTTATATCCATCTTCATTTATTTGTCCATTTTTAAAATTTCTTAATGTAGAATAAACTAAATGCCTTTCAGAAAAGTCTCTAACTTCATTTTGAGTACACATTAAATTTGTTTCTAAAGCACTAAGAGTTGCAAATGCCCAACATCCTCCTGTAGACTTTTGGTTTTTTATTCTTATTGTTTTAACATCATCTCTCATATCATATTTTCCAGAAATTTCGCTCTCAATTAATCTTTTATTGCTTATTATCGAACCTTCTTCTTTTATATCATATCTATAATTCTCACTTTCATAATCTATTGAAGGAGAACTATTTTCTTCAAATTTTATATCTTCTGCAAACGTTTTTGTTCCGCGTCAATGCTATTATTACTAAAAAAAATATGCTAATAACTAATATTTTTTTTCTTTGTTTTAATAAATTCATCATATTTCCTCCATTTTATTTATATATATCAAATATATAGCACATTCCTTACACAGCTAAAGCCGTAGATTAGGTCTAAAAAGCTTGATGTTTCACAATAAAAAGCATTTTAGTTATTCTTTATAATTGTTTCCCTTTAGTTTTTCTGCTCTATCATTTGCAATTAAATTATCTATCATTTCATCTAAATTTCCATTTAAGAAATCTTCAACTTGAAAAATACTAAATCCAATGCGGTGATCTGTAATTCTTCCTTGAGGATAATTATATGTTCTTATTTTTTCACTTCTATCGCCTGTGCCAACTTGACTTTTTCTTTCTTTAGCAAGTTCGTCATCACGCTTTTTTTGTTCTATTTCATATAATCTTGTTCTTAGCATCCTCATTGCATATTCTCTATTTTGAACTTGTGAACGTTCCGTTTGACATTCCGCAACAATCCCTGTTGGTTCGTGAATTAATCTTACTGCTGATGAAGTTTTATTTACGTGTTGCCCGCCAGCACCAGATGCACGGTAAACTTCCATTTTTATATCATTTGGATTAATATCTAGTTCAACATCTTCAACTTCTGGCAAAACAGCAACAGTTGCCGTTGATGTATGGATTCTTCCACTTGACTCTGTATCTGGAACTCTTTGAACACGATGCACACCGCTTTCAAATTTAAGTCTACTATAAACTCCCTTTCCAGTTATCATAAATGTTATTTCTTTATATCCTCCAAGTCCTGTTTCATTCTCATTTAACACTTCTACATTCCAATGTTTCTTTTCAGCATACATTGAATACATACGAAATAATGTTCCAGCAAATAGTGCCGCTTCCTCTCCTCCTGCACCTGCTCTTATTTCACAAATAATATTTTTATCATCATTTGGATCTTTTGGAATTAATAAAACTTTTAACTCTTCCTCAATTAATGGAAGTTTTTCTTTTGCCTCTTGCATTTCTGCTTCAGCAAGTTCCTTTAAATCCTTATCGTCTAAAATTTCTTTTGAATCTTCAATTATTTGCTGTTGCTTTTTATATTCCCTGTATTTTTCAACAATAGGTTCTATTTCAGCATGTTCCTTCATTAATTTTTGCCATTCTTGATTTCTTGCTATTACTTCTGGGTCACTAATTAATTTCGTTAGCTCCTCATATCTTTTTTCAACGTCCTCTAACTTATCAAACATTTTTGTCTCCTTTTTATCTGTTATTATTCTATTTCTAAATTGTCATCCTTTTGTCTTTTTTCATTTCTATGTTCTTTTGTAGGAACTTCTTTACCTTCTTTTTCTATTGTTTTTACCATTTCATTAATCACGTATTCTTTTTTATTATTATAAAATTCTAATATTGAATTATATGTTAAATTAGCGGTGCTTTTTGCTCCTTCATATTTATCACTCACATAATTTCCTGCAGTATCTATTGCACCTGATACCGTTTCTTTTGCTCCTTTATATTTTTCGCTTACATAATTTCCTGCAGTATCTATTGCACTTGATACTGTTTCTTTTGTTCCTTTATATTTATCACTTACATAATTTCCTGCAGTATCTATTGCACTTGATACTGTTTCTTTTGCTCCTTTATATTTTTTGCTTACATAATTTCCTGCAGTATCTATTGCACCTGGTACTGTTTCTTTTGCTCCTTTATATTTTTCGCTTACATAATTTCCTGCAGTATCTATTGCACCTGATACCGTTTCTTTTGTTCCTTTATATTTTTCGCTTACATAATTCCCTGCAGTATCTATTGCACCTGATACCGTTTCTTTTGTTCCTTTATATTTTTCGCTTACATAATTCCCTGCAGTATCTATTTTATCTGATATTGTTTCTTTTACACCTTTAGATTTGCCATTTTCATTATTTTTATCATCTTTATTTTCTTCTTTATCAATGTCTTTAAGATTTACTTTACTTTCCAAATAATCTACAAATATTTTTTCTTCTTTTTGCAACTTAGCCTGAATTTCAGGAAGTTTTTTCTGTTTAAAATTATTTAGTCCATTATTCAATGTTTTAATAATTTCATCTGAAAAACGTTTCTTTCCATCGATTTTATTTCTTATCCATCCTAAAGCTTTAGTTAATATATTTTTCTTTTTTACTTCTACTAGATATCCTTGATTTACATTATGAAACTCTTTATCTTTTAAAATTTCAACAATTTTTAATTCTTGTTCTATATCCTGTTTTACCTTATCCATTCTAGAGTCACATTCTCTTTTAGCTCTTAGAATTTCTCTTCTTTCTTTTAATAAATCCTTTATAGAATCTTCTTGCTTTCCTTCATTCTTTTCGCTTTTTTCTTCATCGTTTTCTTTGTCGTATATATCTCTCTTTACTTTTTCCTCTATTTTGTCAAATTCATTTGTCTGTTTAATATTCTCTTTATTTCTATAATAGAAAAGTTTACTAGCTACCTGTAATTCTTTAAGTTCCAATTTCCCTTTTTCTATTTGAAGGTCTTTAAAAACCGCTCCATACGTGTTTTTTATTTCTTTTACAGCATCATCATATTTTGCTTTTGCTTCATAATATTCACTCATTTTATCTATGTCTTGTCCATATTCTCTAGCATGGGTTTTAACATAGTTTTCAAAGTCATCCTTTGATTTTGAAGCATTATCTTTTACTAGATTATAAAAGCTTGCAACTCCTACTTTTGCTCTGTTAAGTTGAATTTTTATATATTCTTCTGTTAATTTTTTAAAATCTACTTCTTTTTTATTATCCATTTTCTCATCTCCTTATTTTATAAACATATTTATTTTCTCTAAACATTGTTTTTCCGTTTCTTCTAAAATTCTATCTAAATCGCGCAACTGTTCTTGTGTAAGCTCATTTAAGTTATACATTTTTCCATTAACAAAAATTATTCCCATATCTTCTTCCATTTCTCTTCCTCTTTTCTTTTGCTTCCATATTCTTTTACTATTATATTATACTACATCTATATTTTACTTTGCAAGAGCTGATAGAATAAATAAAAAAATACTTTTTATGTTCACATTATAAAGTTTATTTTTATTTATAATGTGAACACAAAAAGTAGGTTAAATTTTGTTTTTTATTGAAAAAGCAACAAGGTTCTTATTTTATGACAATGTTATAAATTTTATTTTTAACATATATTTCTTTTACAATATTTTTTCCTTCTAACAACTTACTAATCACTTCATTTGAATGAACTAATTCTTTTACCCTTTCCTCTTCTTCGTCTAAATTAATTTGTACTGTTCCTCTTAATTTTCCATTTAACTGAACTGGTATCTCTATTTCCGAATCTACGGTTTTTGCTTCATCATATTTTGGCCATGCATATGTTGAAATATCGGCATCATATCCTGCAATTTTATTTAGTTCCTCAGTTATATGTGGTGCAAATGGATTTAATAAAGTTAAAAATGTTTTAAATTCAGCCTTATTTATTCTTTTTAATTTATAGAATTCGTTTACCATTGTCATAAATGTTGATACACAAGTATTGTATTTCATTTCTTCAATATCATTTGATACTTTTTTAATTGCTTTATGCATCATTTTTTCTGTTTCTTTAGAGTACTCTTCTCCATCAACAAGAAAATCTTGTAAGTTCCAAACTCTATCTAAAAATTTAGAACATCCTCGAATGCTATCCATTGACCATGCTGCAACCTGGTCAAATGGTCCCATAAACATTTCATAAACTCTAAATGAATCTGCTCCAAATTCTCTAACTATATCATCAGGATTTATAACATTTCCTTTAGATTTGCTCATCTTTTCGCCATTCGTTCCTAATATCATTCCATGTGATGTACGTTTTTGATATGGTTCCTTCGTTGGAACTACACCAATATCATACAAGAATTTATGCCAAAACCTTGAATATAGTAAATGTAATGTTGTATGTTCCATTCCACCATTATACCAGTCTACTGGTGACCAATAGTCTAAAGCCTCTTTTGAAGCTAAAGCATCATTATTATGTGGATCCATATATCTTAAATAATACCAAGATGATCCAGCCCATTGTGGCATAGTATCAGTTTCACGTTTTGCAGGTTCTCCACATTTTGGGCACTTTGTATTTATCCAATCTGTTTGTTTTGCGAGAGGAGATTCTCCATTTTCTCCTGGTTCAAAATCTTCAACATCTGGCAATCTAAGTGGTAATTCATCTTCAGGTACTGGGACCCATCCACAATGTTCACAATATACCATTGGAATTGGTTCTCCCCAATATCTTTGTCTTGAAAATACCCAATCACGCAATTTGTAATTTACTTTCCTAGTTCCTATATTTTCTTTTTCCAGCCATGAAATCATTTTTGAAATAGCCTCATTTTTTTTCAGTCCATTTAAAAATCCTGAATTTATATGTTTTCCATCACCTTCCATAGCTGAATCATTTAATAAATACTCAAAAGTTTTTTTATGTAATTCATCATTTACTTCATTAAGTATAGTTTCTTTATTAACCCACTCTACATCAAATTTTTCATCATTATCTAAGTTTTGTTTAACTTTTGATTCTGATTTCAATTTAAATAATAATCCAGTGCTTTCAATTTCAAAATATTTATCTTTATTATATGCATAATAATGATGATTTATTTTAAAAGTATCTCTTACAAATTCTAAATCATTATAACCAGTTTCTTCTTCTATTTCCCTTAATGCACAATCTACTGCAGATTCATTATTTTTTCTTGTTCCACCTATAAATAATCTACCACCTAAATCATGCCAATTAATTGTTAAATATCTATCATTTTTTTCATCATATACTACAGCTACTATACTTTCCTTTATTGTTTCTTTATCATGTCTTTTTCCGGTCACTTCTTCTAAAACTTGAATTATAGGTAAATTGAATTTTTTTGCAAATTCATAATCCCTGTCATCATGTGCTGGAACAGCCATTATTGCTCCTGTCCCATACGTTGAAAGTACGTAGTCTGAAATCCAAATTGGGATTTCTTTTCCAGTTAATGGATTTGTTGCTGTTATACCTTTTAATTCTACACCTGTTTTATCTTTATTTATTTCTGACCTTTCAAAATCAGATTTTAAAGCAGCTTTTGTTTTATAAGCCTTAACTTCTTCAATATTCAAAATTTTATCTGAATATTTTTCAATTAATTTATGCTCTGGTGCAATGACCATATATGTTGCACCAAATAATGTGTCTGGTCTTGTTGTATATACGGTTAAGAAATCTTCAGTATTTGTTATTTTAAATTTAACTTCTGCTCCTTCACTTCTTCCGATCCAATTTCTTTGCTGTATTTTTATTTTTTCTAAGAAGTCAACATCATCTAAATCATCTATTAATCTTTGTGCATACTCAGTAATTTTTAACATCCATTCTGATTTTTCTTTTTGTACAACTGGACTTCCACATCTTTCGCATACTCCATTGACAACTTCTTCATTTGCTAATCCAACTTTACATCCAGTGCAAAAATTTATCGGCATTGTTGCCTTATATGCTAATCCATGCTTATATAATTGAATAAATATCCATTGCGTCCACTTATAATATTCTGGATCTGTTGTATTGATTACCCTTGACCAATCGAACGAAAAGCCTATTGATTTTAATTGTTCAGTAAAATGTGCAATATTTTTTTCTGTTGTTATTCTAGGATGAATATGGTTCTTTATTGCATAATTTTCTGCAGGTAATCCAAATGCATCAAATCCAATTGGAAACAGTACATTATAGCCTTGTAACCTTCTTTTTCTTGCAATAATGTCAATTGCCGTATAGCTTCTAGGATGTCCTACATGGAGTCCTTGTCCTGATGGATATGGAAATTCAATTAGTCCATACCACTTTTTTGGATTTTTAAAGTCATTGCTAGCATTAAAAGTTCCTTCTTTTTCCCATTTTTTTTGCCATTTGTTTTCCACTTCTTTAAAATTATATGCCATAAAACTGCCTCCTTATATGCAACACATATGTGCCACATTGAATAAATTTATTAGATTATATAATAAATTATAAAAAAAATAAAGAGATTTTAAAAAAAGACTTGCTAAAGTTTAAGATTTGTGTTATATTAAGTAAGTCGATTGAAAAAATATTCGGGGTGTAGCTCACCTGGTAGAGTGCGTGGTTTGGGACCATGAGGTAGCACGTTCAAGTCGTGTCACCCCGACCAACCTTTTAAGGGTTAAAATTAAGAAATAGCAAGCTTTTAAAGACTTGCTATTTCTTTTTGTTTTTTCAAAAAGTGACGAAAAAGTGACGGAATTTTTTTTAGGAGCGAAAATCTAACCGATTTTATTATGAGTGGGTTGTAAAAAATTATCCATCTTATCAGCCACTTCTTTAAATCCATTATCAAAGAAATGAGAATATGTAGAATGTGTTATTGATATATTTGAATGACCAGCTCTTTTGCTTATAATTTGTGCTTGTATACCGCTACTTATTTGTAGAGATATACTAGTATGCCTTAAGCCATGAAAGGTAATATCTTTTAATCTATATTTCTTAATAATTTGCTTTAATACTTTATAGGGTCTGCCAGGGTGCATATCTTCTCCATAATCAGTTGTAAAAACTCTTTTAGAGCCTTGCCATTTACTACCTAACAATAATCTTTGCTTATCCTGTTCAATCTTATATTTTTTTAATATTTGAACTGTAGTAGGAGCTATATAAACAATTCTATTACTTGTATCTGTTTTAGGTGCTTTGGTAAAAGTTCCATATCCAGATACATATTGTGCTGCTTTATTAATATTAATAGTACCTTTGTCAAAATCTACATCTTCCCAATTAAGTCCTGCAAGTTCTCCTTCTCTACAGCCACTATCTAATGCAAGCGTAATTATAGCTTGATATTTGATAGGCTCATTTGGTAATACTTCAATTAACTTTTCTACATCTTCAGGAGAATAACATTGAATTTCTTTTTTATGAACTTTTATAGGTGTTATATTTTTATTAGGATTATTAGCTAAATAACCCCATTTTATAGCACTATCTAATATTTGAGAAATAATAGTATAGTGATATTTAATTGTTTTTTCACAATATCCTAGTTCTTCTTTTCTATTTACTTTGCAAGTTTTTAATTCATGGTAGAAATCTTCTAAAATTTTAATATTAATATCTTTTAGCTTGATATGTCCTATTGAATTGCCTATATTTTTACAATATCTTGTATATTCTGTGTATGTTTTTATCCCTAAATCATTCTTTTTTGATTTTAGCCATTCATCAATTAATTCTTGCATTGTCATAGATGTCTTTTTTACGTATGTATTATTCTTTAATTGAATTTTTAGTTCGCTTTCTCTAAGTTCCGCTTCTTTTTTTGTTCCATTAAAGGTTTCAATATGACGGATTCGCTTATTGCCTTTATATCCTATTGGAATATCAATTTTATATTTTTTACTTTTTATTATTTCTTGAACTGACATTATTGGTTGCCTCCTTTTTATTGTTTGATTATCCAGTTATAAAATTTTTCTTCATTTTCAGGTGTTGGATTTTTATTATATTCTTGTTTTTTAGAGGAGAAAGTAGCTTTATATTTTTCATATTTATTTCTATTTTTTTCTATCCCGCTTTAAATCATTATTTTTTATACAGTTTTGTATTATTTTTCTATATCTATTACCAATTCTAACATGTTGTTTTTTTATTTTATCATTTTTTAGACTTTCTTTCCAAAATAATTTGGAGCCAATTTCTTGACAAGTCTTTTTCTTATTATTTGGGCTAATATTAGAACAATATTGTATATCTGAACGCTTATTAGTTACAAAGTATTGATTACAATTTTTACAAATCTTTAATTTAGTTTTATTACTATTACTTTCAAGAAAGTAATATATATAAGAATTTATCAAATCGCAAAAATTTGTAATTTCAAATTCAGTATAACTGTCATTTTTATCAATAATATATTTCATTCTAGGTACAGTAATAGTATATTTGAAAATTTCTTTTGATTCTTTAAAAGAATAATTATGTTTGGAAATAAGATAGAAATCAATACTATTTATGGAATCTTTGATATTCTTAATGTATTTTCTATAAATACAAACTAACTTATCAAAAGAAAAATTAGTTAAGCTTTTTTGTAATGTGTTTATATGTTTAATTAAATCATTATTGTTTTCATTGTTATATCTTTTATATAATTCGCTATTCTTTATTCTCACTATAGAATTTGATTTACTTTCCTTTTGAGAATCGAAATCATATAGTATGTTTTTAAAATTCTCTGTTAAAAAAAATTGAAAACATTCACCTAAAATAGTCAAATCATCTAAATTTTGATTTATACAGTATAATAGTTCATTATAGTCATAGTAGTTTAGATTTATAATATCATTAAGTAATTTTTCAAAAATATCATTTAATTTTGATTTATGGTTTAATATATTTAGTAATAAAGTTCCATTCTCTTCTTTTTTTACTGAAGATATATTATGAAAATTAAATATCTCGTATTTAGATGATATTTTTAAGCTAATTGTAAAATTTTTTTCTTTTAAAAAATTATCTATAAAACCTGTATTTTCTATTTGTTTCACCTTCCTTTTTTTATACGTAAATCACGAATAAATAAAAAAATAATTCTTCCAGTTGACTGTTTCTATTATAAATAATAAAATATTAAATGTCAATATAATAATGATAAAAATTTAATAATGGAGGTGGTAACTGTGAAAGAAAAACAAATGAATGAAGTGCTTTTTGAAAAAGCAAGAAAATTAAGAAATCAAAGAGCTAAAGAGTGGAGACATAATAACCCGGACAAAGTAAAAGCAATAAATCTTAGATACTGGGTTAATCAGGCAGAAAAATTAGAGAAACAAAAAGGGGGTGAAATGTAACATGGATATTATGAATGTGAAAGAACTGTGTCAATATCTCAAAATTAGTGAATCAATGGTTCGTAGATTGGTTAGAGATAAACTAATAAAATCATTCAAAATTGGTTATAGGATTTATTTTAGAAAAAAGGACATTGATGAATATATTGACAATCAAATTAATGAACATAACAAAGGAGAAATAGATGTATAAAAAAGAAACGACTTTATAGAAAGACTCTATTAATAATTTTCTATAAATTCGTTTCCATATAAAATATTATGGATTTATTATACAACTAAATCTTGTATAAGTCAAAAAAAGAAAGGAAGATTTATATGGGAAATCGAAAAATAACCCCATTTAAAAGTTATGAAACAGCCAAAAGAGGTGAAGACGGAAAAACTGTAAATGAACAACATATTAGGTTAACTCGTAGTTTTTTATTAAGTCAAGCATATAATAATCTAAGTAAAAATGCAATAAAAGTATATATGGCTATGAAATTAATTGCAAAAGGAGAAAAAGAATTTAATTTTTCTGCCAGTCTTGGATTAGAATGTCTAAGATTAAATGAAAATAATGCAAAAAGTATTAGAAATGCAATAAAAGAATTAGTTAAATATGGATTTATAAGATGTATAAAATTCAGTAATGGAGCAGGTCATATTCCTAATAGATTTGAGTTTTCATCAGATTGGATAAATCATACAACGAAAAACTAGCAAATTTTTTTTAATAATATGTAATTATACTCTATTTCATTATTCTACATTACTTGACCGTTAATTAAACTAATTTTTTTATAAGTACATGGATACGTATATATTGTAGGTAAAAAAATACAGTATAGTAGTTATGTGGTTAAATAAGCAAAAACTAGAAAAATGAAATATTATAGCAATTTTTAAGTATGTAATAAATCCCTATGTAAATTATTAACAGTAGTAAAAAATACAGTAAAATAAAGTAAAAAATACTTACTTAAAAAGCAAAAATGACATAGCAAATTTTGTATGAAGGAGAGTTTAAAAATTATGAAAGATAAATTTTACAATGCACCCTATGAAGAACAAGAAACAGTTATAAATATTGATTATGCAGGAAGCGGAGTTTCAGTATATACAAGTAGAGAATCGATATTTAAGAGAATACAAAAGAAAATTGGACAACCTACAAAAAAATATTATACAGAAGGTAAGATAAGTGGTGTAATATGGGATATTCCATTTGAAGATAAAAAGAAAATAACAGCAATTTTATCAAGACCAACTTTAATAGGCAATATTAAATAAGTATTTAAAATCAATTTATTGTATATAGAATTAGCGAAATACTGTAAAATTAGAATTTTATAATTATAAATTGATAAATTATATTACTTGAAAATAAAATTAGTTAAATAAGTAATAAAGGGGTGATTTAAAATGTACGAAATACTGAAAGATGAATCAGAAGAAACTAGAAATAATATAATTATTAATCTGCTAATGGATTGTATTAAAGACCAAAATAGATATAGTAAAAGACTATACACAATTATTATTGGTTTACTTATAGCCAATATAATTACAATTTCGCTATCATTAGTTTTAGTAAATTTTAATATTTTTTAGTGTTTAGAGGTTTTTGTTATGGAGTTTATAGAAGATTTAAGTAAATATAATAAGCGACAAACAGATTTTATAATAGCAATGTTACAAACCGGTAATATAAAGAAATCAGCAGAGATTGCAGGGATAACAGAACAAACTGCACATAATTACATAAAGAAGCGGACTAGATGAAGAAATAAAAGTAATAAGGAAAAAATACATAGAAGCAAATTTTAAGAAATTAGAATTTGTTTCTATAAAAGCTACAGAAGTATTAATTGATATATTAGAAGCGGAAAACTGCTCTAAATCGGTGAAATTAAATGCTAGTAAAACTATACTAGATTACGCTATAAAGATAAGAGAGCAAACAGAAATAATTGAACGATTACAGGAGGTTGAAAAGCGAATTGAGGATAAATAGAATTGATAAAAGTATATACAATAAGATTGATAAATTAGAAGCTGAATATCCATCAATGAATTTTGATATACAGGAGCATATTATAGAAATCATTACACCAATAGAAAATTATTTTGGATATAAAATAAGGGATAGAATAAAGATACCTAATTACAAATATATTGATGAAGATACATTGGATAGAGAAATATACAGTTTTTTAACTACTGAAGAACTAAAGAAATTAGTGCATGTAATTATGGAAAATAAGCAAAAAGAAAAATAAGTATGCTACAATTAACATACTTATTTTTTAGGTTTCATATCATTTAAAGCATATTCACAGCATTGAACTACAAGATTATTCATCGATATTCCTTGCTCTTGTGCAACTTTTTGAAGTCTTTTAGATAAGTCAAGTGGCAACCTAAACGTTTTATTTATAGTTTCATTTTTATCAATTTCAAACATATTTAATACCCCCATATACTTATTATTTTATATGCAAAATCAGGTATTTTATACACTTTGTTTTAGCACTATTTATAATGAGCGCAATATGCACTTGAAAAGAAAAAGATTTTGTGTTAATATGTATTAAATATAAAAAAAGGGGGAACTTTATGAGCTATTTGAGTTATTTATTAATTATTATTAATATAGGATTACTTGTATATATATTAGTTAAAATAAAGGATAAATCAAGACTTTCAACAGGTATGAAAATTTTATTAGGAGTAGGAATATTTTTTTCATTAGGTAGTATATGTAGTTTAACAGATTCTAATAATGAGCCATTTTCTTCATTTCCTAGTATAGAGGCGTCAATATTTGCAATTATAGCTTACGCAGTATACTTATATAAAGTTAAATTGAAAAAACAACCAAGGCAAAAAACAGATGAAACAGGAAACGGAGGAAATTCAAATTTGAAAAAAACAATTAATTCTAATATTACAGATAATGTCAAAGAATATAAAGAAAAAAATAGTAGTTTTATTAATAATACAAATAAAAAAACAAAGAAAAAATCAGTTACTGGTACTGTATTAGGAATTATGTTCTTAGTGTTATTTGCATTTATTGTTATTGTAGGAAGTTCGACTGATAAAAACTATGAAATAACAAAAGATATGTTTGCTCAATATTCTGTATCCTATGGTGATGTAATTAATATTGTTAGTAATTGTGGTTTTACTAATTTTTCCATTACTAGAGATGAATTGATTGATAATTTGTGGGAAGAAGGAACAATAGGATTTAGAATAAAATCTGACCAATCCCAAAATACAACTTTATATATAAAGAATAATTCTGTATATAATATAAGATATGCAGATATTGATTTATATAAGAATGGTGAGTATTTAGATAATGTTACAAATTATTATATTTCACATAACGAACATATTGATTTAATGCTAAAAAGCCAAGAAATAATAAATAAAATTTTAAAATCACCTTCTACGGCAAAATATCCTTTATATGACCAATGGTCTATTGTAAAAAATAAAGAAAATATTACTGTACAATGTTATGTTGATGCTCAAAATAGTTTTGGAGCTGTTGGTAGAAGTTATTTCCAAATAATATTTTCTAATAATGTTGTTACTTCTTTGATTTTTGAAGGAAAAGAATATATTAAATAGTTGACATTCCAATAAAAACTATGTATAATAAAAATAGGAAATGGAGAAACCACAAACGTGGTTTGCCGATAAAAGTATGAAAACACACCTGAACCGGTCAAAGTTTACAGATGTGTTTTTTATTGTCTATTTGCTTAAAATTATAATTTCTATAATTAAGGCAAATACTATAATAGTTTCGACAATTAAGCAAAATAAAAGTATGTAAATTATTTCTAATAAACTAGCTTCTATCATAGCACCACCTCCATTCTCGTAACATAAGTTACGGAGTAAAAGTGGCAAACCACATCTGCTTATTCTCATTTCCTATGAATAATACTATACAATAGTTTTTACAAAAAAACAAGCGAACATATAAATTTTATATAAATAATAAATATTGAAGCGGTTTTTTATAATAAAGTATTATAAAAAACAAGTGACGAAAAAGTGACGAAAGTAAAAATAACATATAAAAAGTTATGATATTTTAAAACAAGTAAAATACTTATAATCGTTGATTTTATAATACTTTAAGATGTGTTGTAATATTTTAAAATAAGTATCAAATCACGTTCAAGTCGTGTCACCCCGACCAGATTTTTAGTAATATCAAGGCTTTCAGAGCTTTGATATTATTTTTTTGAAACCGAATAAGTATAAAAATAGTGTAGTTTAAAGGATTTTAAACTATGCTATTTTTTTATACAGTTTTAGTTTTATTTAATTCTATAAAAATCACAAAGTTAGGTAGGAAAAGTTTGTGTCGTAATTCTCAAAATCATTTTTTATTGTATCTCAATTAGTATCTTAAAACTTGCTACTAAGAAACAAGTTAAAATGGCAAATTGGGACGGAGGATTTTTGCTTATTAGAAATGAGCAAAAATCCTCCGTCCCAATTTGATTATTTTTCTAAATCTTTTTCATAAGTTCAACATCTCCTGAAACATCACCTGGCTGAATTTTTCCATAATTGTTATGCTCTAAAATTATTTTAGCTAACTGTTCAGAACAATCTGCTTCTTCAAACCAATCTAATTTTTTTATTTCTTCTGGAATATATGTTAAATTTGTTGTATATAATTTATCAAAAATTTTCTCTTCATAAGCTTCATTAAATTTATCTATACCAGCTGTAAATAGAGAAAATGTTGCTATCATATATATTTTTTTAGCACCTCTTTTTTTCATTTCTCTTGCAACATCAATCATAGAGCCTCCTGATGCTATCATATCATCAACAATAAATATTGTTGTGTCTGTTGGGTCTTTACCTAAATAAATATGCTCTATTATCGGATTTTTACCCTTAACTACTTTTGTTAAATCTCTTCTTTTATAGAAAAGACCTACATCACATCTTAATATTTCAGCATAATATCTTGCCCTTTGCATTGCTCCCATGTCTGGGCTTATAACCAACATATTTTCCTTATTTATTTTTTCTTTGTTAAAAATATTTTGTATTATTACTTCTGTTGGGAAAATATTTTCAAATGGGAGATTAGGTATAGCATTTGAAACATTTGGGTCATGACAGTCAAAAGTAATAATATTGTTAACACCAAGTGATTCTAATTCTTGTAAGGCTAAGGCACAGTCAAGTGACTCTCTTTCTTTTCTTTTATGCTGTCTAGATTGATATAATAGAGGCATTATTACAGATACATTTGCAAACCTACCATTTGTAGCTGAAATTACTCTTTTAATATCTTGAAAATGCTCATCAGGTGCCATATTGTGCTTTCTTCCATAAAAGTCGTATTCGATGCTATAGTTACCAACATCAGATAGGATATATAAATCTTTGTTTGTAATTGATTCATTTATATAAAGTTTACCCTCACCATTATTGAATCTACTACAAGTAACTTCTACTAATATATTTGTTTCACTATTAGTTATTTTTTTTATATGTTCATTAACCTTTCTTCCAAGTTCTTTACAATTATCAAAAATTATGAGCTTTAGGTTATTTAATTTTTTATTCATACTATTAATTCTCCTTTTTCTAAAACTGCTTATGCGGACCTTTTATTTTTCTAATAAACGTTTCAAAATATTAATTCCCTTTTGAGGATTTTTAATAAATTTAATTGCGTTCTCCTTACTTAAAACCCTATTAGTTGAAACTTTATTAAGTTCAAATTCTTTCATAAACTCATCATACTTTTCTTTTGTATCGCAACCCTCTATCATATATGTATATTTCCATAATGATTTTTTAGATTCTTCAATCAATTCTTTATAATTAAATAAAGAAAATTTTTCCATTAAATCGCTTTTTGTGTATGTTCTAACATAAGGTGTTTTTATGTTATTTACTGAAACTGAATTGTATATTTTTGAAAATTCAAATAAATCTTCATAATCTCTATTATCAATCATTTCTGCATAAGATTTTATAACAGTTTTAACAGTTAGGCATTTTAAATATTTATAATACTTTAAATATTTTTTAATCATTTCTAATGATGCATCTTGAAATATTTTTACTTTATCTGTGTATTCTTCTTTACTATCTAAAACTGGAATAATTTTATTATTTTTTTCAACAAGCTTTAAAGTTGTACCATGTGGTGCAGTAAATAAAAACTCATACATCATAACATTTAATGTAAAAACACTTTTATATATGCTATCTGGTTCACCTTGATCAAAACAATAACCAAGTGAGTTTATACGTACATCTTTATATGGAGATGAAATTGTTCCAAAATAATATCCAAATATTTTTTTATTAGTTGCCTGATACATAGCATGTTGAGTAGAACCACCCCAACCTACGTCAACTATTTCAATTGTGTCATTATCAAATAATTTTTCTTGAGCTAAATATTCTTTTAATATTTTTTTCTTTTTTTCAAAAACTTTTTCAAAATCTGAGTAAGCATATTTTATTAAATTTATAAATTTTTTGCTATTTTTTATATATATTATTTCATCAAGTGATTCAATTCCAAATAACGGCAAGTACTTTTCATACTTTGTTCCATCTAAGTCATAAGAATTAAAAATTTTTCTTAAGGTAACATATCCTTCATTTTCAGATGTTACACCCAATATTAATGTGATTAAATAATCTTGGTTATCCTCTGTAAGCATTGGAATAAAATATGATGCTCTAGAGCTATACAAATATTTTGTTTTTTTTGATGTGCCTAGCATATTATTAAAAATGTCATACGCTTTTTGTATGATATACCCATCTCTTGCTAAAAAATATAATATGTTTTTTGATTCATAAGTTAAATTATATAGCCAATTCGTAAACCCATAATAAATAGGAGAAGCATATAATACTCCAAATTGCTCCCAATATGGTTTTGTATCAGAATTATATAGATAATTATTTTGTATTCCTCTCAAGATGCTTTCTTCAATAGTTTCAGGCTCTCCTTTAATTTTGCTTTTTTCTCTTATATTTATATAATTAAAAGCTTTCATACCTAAGCTAATAGGAATGTCATAATCTGAATGTTTATTATCACCAATATGTAGCCAATTTGAATAATTTAGATTGTTTTCCTTTTGGACGTATTTAAATAAGTCCCCTGACCCTTTGGTTTTCATATTATCGCAAGAAACATATAGTTTAAAACTGCTGTATCCAACATTTTCCAATATTTTCTTTATAAAATTGTGAGGTAAATACATATCGCTAATAAAAAATACTTTTTTATTTTTTTTAATGCAATAATCATATATTTTTTTCATAAAAGGATTAATAACTAGAAATTCTTTTTCCAATTCTAATTCTCTATTTTTTATTTTTTCTATAATAGTTTTATCACTTATTTTATTTTCCATTTCTTTATATATTAAATCATAATTGGTTTCTCCATTATTTTCTGATACCCTTGATTTAATTTCAGATTCTTTTCTTATGTTTTCCAAATTTTCAATATTAAATTCTTTTTCTAATATCTTAAATAAGTCCGTTGGTTTGTATATATTTCTAAATAATAGTGTGTCAAATACATCAAATGAAACAACGTCACATTTGTCAACTAATTTTAAAATTTTATCTTCCATTTTTGAATCTCCTTTTATTGTGATTATTATTATCTCATTCCAGATTAAAAACCGACTTTATTCTACCACAATTCTAAGCAAAAATAAAGGCATAAATATTTATTATATGAAATATTGTATAATTTTCAATATTTTTGAAAATATAAAATTTTAATCACACCAAAAAACAAGTATGCAGGTTGCATGCTTGTTTTTTAATTTATATATAGTTTTGATTATGCAATTTAGAATATATACATACATATTATTGCACCTTCTCCAACTTCTTTTAAATTTTCTAATACTTTAAAATTTTTAATCATTTCTTTTGTATTATATTATTCAAGTGAAATTAGCGTTATTTTTGCAAAACCATTTCCCACATTTCCTGTCATTGTTGATGTTCCATCATGTGTTGGCATTACTTCATTTCCTGCCTTCATTTCTGGTGATTCAAATTTCATTCCTGAATAATGTACGCTTTGCCCTGTATGAATTATATTGTTTTCTGTTGAATTTTCATCTATTGCATCGCAGCCATCGTATCCTGAAATAAATGATGAACCACCAGCACCTGCTTCACAAACATCAGCTTTTGGGCTTGTTGTCCCACCATAATACCCGCCTCCAGAGCCCGCTACTCCGTCAGAGTCTCCTACACCTTCTCCATCTTGTCCTATTCCAAATTTATAACCTGATTTTTGTTTACCTGGAACCGATATTGTTCTATTAGTCAAACCTTCTAATCCTCCTCCTGCACCACCATTCGTATACCAAGAACTACCAGCTCCACCAGCCGCAACCATGATTCTACTTTTTAAAGAATTAAAATCATTCCATATTCCACTTTCTAATCTAATATCAGTGGATCCACCTCCTGCACCTGCTGCTTCGTCATCACGATGATCCCATGTTCCAAGCCCTCCACCGTTATATCCTCCTATTGAATCTCTTCCACAAATTGCATCGTTTCCTTTTCCGCCAATATAAACATAAATGTTTGTTCCTTTTTTTATTTGTAATGTTCCAGAAACATATGCACCATTACCTCCTTCAGGACCAACTCTACCATCTGTTCTTGAATATCCACCACTTGCTCCCCAACATTCTATTTTATATGTTCCTGTTGCTGCTACTGTCCATTCTTGTACCGCTCCAGTATAATCAAAATTATGCACTTCTACTGTTCCCGTTTTTATTTCTCTTGTTGTATTATATTTTACTTTAAAGTTACCGCTTCCTTCTATTACTGAATAACCATTTTCTGGCTTTGCTGTTATTGTTACTTCTGCTCCTTTTGCAATCTTTTGACTATAATTTTCTGTATATTCTTTTGTTTCTTCTCCATTTATTGACACTGTAAATGATTCTACATGTTCTCCCTTATTTATTGTAACTCTAAATTTTCGTATCTCTCCAGCCATTATTACATCTGTTATATGTAAGTCATTATCTATCGTAAATTCAAAACCTTTAAATGTTACTATTGCACAAACTGGCTCTGTGACATCTGCTCCTATTATCTCTGTTGAACCTATTTCTTTTCCTTCTATTTCTATTTTTGTTAATCCTTCTTTTTCTGCAAGTTTTAAACATAGCTTTGAACTTATTTCTTCTCCATTTTTTATTGCATCTGCATATAAATTTGCAAGCTCAATTTCTAGTTCTTCTCTTGCTTGCTCTTTATTATACTTATTGGCTGACACATTCGTTTTTTCAAATATCCCATCTTTTCCTGCTATATAGCTTATTGTTACTCCGTGCTAAAATTATTAATATTATTATTGTTATAACTAGAGCAATCAGTGTAATACCGTGTCTTAAGTTTTTATTTTTTATCATTTTTCCTCCCTATTTGGTTTTATATTTATCTCAATGTATAGATGTATCTTTATATTTAATTTTTCATCCTTACATCGTTTTCTATATTTTACCAAACATATTCTTTTTTGTTAATACGAAGTATGCGTATATATATATATATATATATATATATATACAGCCGCAAGTGTTTGAAGGTTCTATTTTGTTTTCATTAAGTTTTTGTTACAATTTTGTTACAGTTACAGTTGCATTT
>CAZAZX010000010.1:0-23544 GCA_964489885.1 uncultured Lachnospiraceae bacterium
AGTGCTGGAAACTATTGAAAAATAAGGAAAACCCCAGTAAAAAAAACTCATACATACTTCAGCCTTCAATTGACAAATTATAGAAATAATAGTATAATATCAAAAGCATTATTCAGAAATGAATAAAAATGAGATTTATGTATTAAAAGAAATGAAAAATGATTCGGAAATTAATAAAATTATTAACAATTTTATTTAATAATTCAAAAGAAAAGTAATATTGCGTAAATCATGAGAGAAGATGCCAATATTAGTAATATATTATTGCGAAGGCAACAAGATTCACCTACAGCTTTAGCTATGTAAGGAGGTGGGTCTGGTTATAAAATATAATGATTTTACAATAAAATAATTGATGGTTTTTTGTGCGGAATAAATATTTAATTTGAATAAAAAAATAATTTTGTATAAGAATATTAATATTCTATCTTTTTTTACATAACCATTTTAGAACATATATAAGAAAAAGGAGAATAATAAATGGAAAGAGAAGAAAAAAAGAATAATACTCCAAGAGATAGGAGATTGTCAAACAAAGAAAAAACAACAATAAAAACAAAAATTGTTGAAACAGAAAAAAATAATTATGACAACAAAAAGAAAGTAAGCAATTTAAAAACAAGGAGACCAAGAAGAAATAAGATTGAAACAAAATCAGAAAAGAAAAGTGAAGATGTAAAATTTAAAAAGAGTAATCTTAAAATAATTCCTTTAGGTGGTTTGCTTGAAATTGGAAAAAATATGACAGTTTTTGAATATGAAGACGATATAATAATTGTTGATTGCGGTATGGCTTTCCCAGAAGACGAAATGTTAGGAGTAGACTTAGTTATACCAGATATAACATATCTAGAAAAAAACAAAGAAAAAATTAAGGGATTAGTTGTAACACATGGCCATGAAGATCATATTGGTGCAATTCCATATTTATTAAAACAAATTGATGTTCCAATTTATGCAACTAAACTAACAATAGGATTAATAGAAAATAAATTGGAAGAACATAAACTTTTAAGAAAAACAAAACTTCATACAGTAAAACAGGGTGAAACTGTAAAGCTAGGTAAAATGAAAGTCGAATTTATTAGAAGTTGTCACAGTATACCTGACTCTGTTATTTTTGCAATTACAACACCTGTAGGAACTGTTGTTCATACAGGCGACTTTAAAATGGATTATACGCCAATTGATGGTGAAAAAATGGATTTGGGAAGACTTGCTGAAATAGGAAACAAAGGAGTTTTAGCTTTACTTTCTGATAGCACAAATGCAGAAAGACAAGGATACACTATGTCAGAAAGAACAGTAGGAAATGTATTAGAAAAATTATTTGTTAATTGTACTAAAAGAATAGTTGTTGCAACATTTGCATCAAATGTTCATCGTGTTCAACAAATTGTAAATTGTGCTGTTGCAAATAATAGAAAAGTTGCTGTATGTGGCAGAAGTATGGTTAATATGATTGATACAGCAAGAGAATTAGGATATATAGATGCACCAGATAATTTATTTATAGAAATAGATATGATAAAAAACTACCCTGATGAAAGATTAGTTATTATCACAACAGGAAGTCAAGGAGAACCAATGTCAGCTTTAACAAGGATGGCTGCAGGAGATCATAGGAAAGTTGAAATTACACCTAATGATTTAGTAATAATTTCAGCAAATCCAATACCAGGAAACGAAAAATTAGTTGCTAAAGTTATAGATGATTTACTACAACTTGGTGCAGAAGTTGTATATAGTTCTCTTGCAGATGTACACGTTTCAGGGCATGCATGCCAAGAAGAACAAAAATTAATGTTATCATTAATAAAGCCTAAATTCTTTATACCAGTTCATGGTGAATTTAGACATTTGCAAGCACATAAACAAACAGCAATATCTGTTGGAATACCTGAAGAAAACGTGTTTACTATGACAAATGGTAGAGTGCTTGAATTAAATGAGGATTCAGCAAAATTAACAGGAACTGTTCCATTTGGAAGAATTTTTGTTGATGGCCTAGGTGTTGGAGACGTTGGAAATATTGTGTTGCGTGATAGACAACATTTATCACAAGATGGGTTAATAGTAATTGTTTTAACAATGGATTCAGCTACTGGATTAGCAATTGCAGGACCAGATGTAATTTCAAGAGGTTTTGTATATGTAAGAGAATCTGAAAACTTAATGGAAGAAATTAAAAAACTTGTAAGAGATGAAATTAAAAAATGCGAAGAAAGAAAAATTATGGATTGGGCAACAATTAAGTCAAGTTTACGTGATAGTTTAAGAGATTATGTATTCCAAAAAACAAAGAGAAATCCTATGATTTTGCCAATTATAATGGAAGTGTAGTTGAAAAAGAGAAAATTTACTTGTTAAATTTTCTCTTTTTTAGTATAATTGTGTTATTGTAAACAAAGAAAGGATTTGTTGAAAATGAATAATAAAGAATTAGCAGAATTTATATTTCCTAATATAAAAGATTCATCATATTATGAAGAAAAATATGCAAGAAGAAATTTAAAAGAAGGAGCAATGGTAACAAGATTTGCCCCAAGTCCAACAGGCTTTGTACATATTGGCGGGTTATTTTCAGCTTTAGTTAATATGAAACTTGCAAATCAAACAAATGGAGTTTTCTTTTTAAGAATAGAGGATACAGACAAGAAAAGAGAAGTAGAAAATGGGGTAAAAGGAATAGTAGATTCTTTAAAAAACTTTAACATAGTTCCAGATGAAGGAGTAACTGGGGAAGATTCAGAAATTGGAGAATATGGACCATATACACAAAGTAAACGTGGCGACATTTATAAATCCTATGTAAAAAAATTACTTGAAAATGGACAAGCTTATCTTTGCTTTTGTACACCAGAAGAATTAGAAGAAATTCGTAAAAAACAAGAAACTGCAAAAGAAAGACCTGGTTACTATGGGAAATGGGCAAAATGTAGAAAAATGCCACTTGACATGGTAAAAGAAAAAGTTGAAAATGGAGAGCCTTATATAATCAGATTTAAATCTCCGGGAAATCCTGACAAAAAAATAAAACATCATGATTTAATTAAGGGAAATGTAGATTTTCCAGAAAATGATTTGGACATTGTAATTTTAAAATCTGATGGATTACCTACATATCATTTTGCACATGCTGTAGATGATCATTTAATGGGTACGACGCATGTTATTCGTGGAGATGAATGGTTATCATCAGTTCCAATTCATTTACAACTATTCCAAACTTTAGGATTTAAAATTCCTAAATTTGCTCATGTATCACCAATGATGAAAGAAGATAATGGTGCAAAAAGAAAAATAAGTAAGAGAAAAGATCCAGAAGCTGCAGTAAGTTATTATCATGAACAAGGAATTCCAGCAGAAGCTGTAATAGAATATTTGCTAAATATTGCAAATTCAAACTTTGAAGGCTGGAGAAGAGCAAATAAAGATGCTTCAATTGATGAATTTGAATTAACGATAAATAAAATGGGAGTAAGTGGTGCTGTATTTGATATGGTTAAGTTATTAGATATATCAAAAACTGTAATATCAAAATACACAGCAAATGATATTTATGATGAAGTATTAGAATGGTCAAAACAATATGACAATGAATTACAAGATTTATTAGAAAGTGATAAAGATTATTCTCTAAGAGTTCTAAATATTGAAAGAGGAAATGCAAAGCCTAGAAAAGACATAGCAAAATGGTCAGATGTTAAAGAAAATATTAAATATATGTATGATACAGAGTTTTTCAAAAATTCTGAAGAATATGAATTCCAAAAAATAAATGATAAAGAAAAGATAAAAGAACTTTTAAACAAATACATAGAAAAATATTTTGATTTAAATGATGATAAACAAACTTGGTTTAACAAGATGAAGGATTTAGCTGAAGAAATGGGATATGCAAGAGAAGTTAAATTATTTAAACAAGAACCAGAAAAATACGAAGCTCATGTTGGAGATGTAAGTACTGTAATTCGTGTTGCATTGACAAAGAGACATAACACACCAGACTTATATGAGATTATGCAAGTATTAGGTAAGGAAAGCATAGAAAAAAGAGTTAAACTATTTTTAAACTAGATGTTTATTTATCATATTAATATATTGCACAACAACAGTACTTATTTTAGTTTAAAGGAGAAAAACAATAGATATGGAATATAATGTTGGAGATATTGTTAAATTAAAAAAGAAGCACCCATGTGGAAGCAGACTATGGGAACTTACAAGAGTTGGTGTGGATTTTAAATTAAAGTGCTTAGGGTGTAATCATATAATTACTGTTCAAAGACCAGAAGCATTAAAAATGATAATTTCAAAGGAGGAAAAAAATGACGCCACATAATGAAGCAAAGAAGGGTGAAATAGCAAAAATAGTTTTAATGCCTGGAGATCCATTAAGGGCAAAATATATTGCAGAAAATTTTTTAGAAGATGTAAAATTAGTAAATCAAGTTAGAAATATATTTGCATATACCGGAAAGTATAAGGGCAAAGAAATTACTGTTATGGCATCAGGAATGGGCATGGCAAGCATGGGCATTTATGCTTACGAATTATATAAATTTTATGATGTTGAATCTATAATAAGAATAGGCTCTTGTGGAGGATATGATGAAAATTTAAAATTATTTGATACAATTTTAGTTGATAATAGTTATACTGAGGGAACGTTTGCATATACATTTAATAATGAAAAAATTAATGAAATTGAAGCTTCTATAGAATTAAATGAAAAAATAGAAAGAACAGCCATAGAAAACAATATAAAATTAGTTAAGGGAACAGTGCTTTGTAGTGATTGTTTTGATTTATATATTCCTCATGTTGAAACATTATTAAATAGAATACCAGAACACATAATTGCAGCAGAAATGGAATCTTTTTCACTTTTATATTTGGCAAAACATTTACATAAAAAAGCTGCCTGTCTTTTAACTGTAGTAGATATTCCATCAGTAAAAAATCAAATTTCAAGTGAAGAAAGACAAACAGCTTTAAATGATATGATAAAATTGAGCTTAGAATCAAGTTTAAAAATTTAAAATTTGAAAAAAATGTTAATTTATGTTATAATAAAATTTGTATAAAATTTTTGCTTTACTATACAACCAAAAGGGGGAATCAAAATGGTAAAGCACGTAATCCGGTTTGTAGTCGTTTTTTTTATGTTCAATGCATTGTTCAACATCGCATTGACAGAAAATGATATGTGGCAAGTCGTGAAGATGAGTTGCGCAAGCACGTTGCTTGGGACAGCAGTCTTTGTACTGCTTGCTTTCATTCTCAGGTTGGTTCATGCGGAAACAATGAGGCTTTTTTTAGTCTTAGCTGTTCCAATTGGTTTTTTTGCTGGATTGCTTGTTTTTGAAGTGGCGTGTGCACCATTAATTTCTGCGGGCTTACGCTTTCAAGCTTACTTTGTGGCAATTTTTTCTTGCGCATTAATTGCTTTGTGCGAGATTAAATTGCTTGAAGAAGAAGGCTATTGAGATTCTCTAGTGTGATGGAGGGCAGGCACATATTGTGCCTGCCCTTTGGTATATTATTAAGAAAAATAATCATAATAATTTTTGGTGATTAAAAATGCAAATATCATGGTTGAAAGCAAAAGGAGATAATAAAAGCTTTAAGATCCAAGAAAAATTAGGGATGGATGTTTTTGAAATTGAAGATTTAGAAAATACAGATAAAGAAATTGAAAAACTTATTAATAATAAGTACGATACTATATTTATGTCAAATGAATTAGCTGGTTTTTCGGAAAATATTTTTAAAAAATATTCGAAAAATAATGATGTTAGAATATTTATTGCACCAAAAAATAAAATTAGATAAGTAATATCACTTTAAATTTTGAATATACTTTACAAAATAGAGTAGAAAGAAAGTGACAGAAAATGCCAAATAGTTTATATGACAATTTTGTAAATGATTTTAGTAAAGTTATGTGTGATTTAGCAGATAACAGGCAATATTCAAACATTATATTTTTATGTATTGGAACAGATAGAATAACAGGAGATAGCTTTGGACCTTTAGTTGGATATAAATTAAACTCATATTTTGCAGATGCAGATAGAATAAATATAATAGGCGATTTGTCTAATCCTGTCACTTCAAATAATATAATTAGTATTTCAAACCAAATAAGAGAAAACTACACAAACCCATTTATAGTTGCAGTAGATTCTGCCCTAGATAATGCTCAAAATGTTGGAAATATTATAGTTTCAGAAGGACCATTAAGCTTAGGAACAAGCATAAAAAGAACATATATAGATGTTGGCCACATGAATATAAAAGGAATTGTAGCAGAAAATACATCTTCAGCTGCAAATAATTTTTGTGTATTACAAAATACTTCATTGAATTTAGTTATGAATTTAGCTAATGTTGTGTCAAGAGGAATATATAATACAATTAATTACGAGGTTGATGTATAAAAAAATAATTTCTGGAAAATATTTAAATATAAGTTTTATTTTTCCAGGAGGAAATCAATGAATAAATCTAATATGAAAAATATGATAGTTCTGAAAAATTTACCATCAAATTTAATAGAAGAGGCTATAGTAATATTAAAAGAAAATCAAAGAATAAAAAAATTAAATTTAGTACCACAAGAAAAGAACATTGAGGATAGTATAGATGAAGACAATTATATAATTAAAGAGGCAGAGTTTGTTATATCAAATTACATTAGAGAAAGCGAAAAAGTAAAAGAAAATAAAGAAGAAATAATTAATAAAAAATATAAAAAGCTGAGAATAATAAGCTATGGGTTAGCCATTATGTGCTGGATAGAATTAGTATGCATATTAGTTTAAATAAGAATAAATTAAAGAGTTGTTTTTGGAAAGTTCACTTCATTTTGACAACTCTTTAATTTATTCTTATTGTTTATTGTTCTAATTTTTTATTTTATACATATTATTAACTTAGAAAAACACGAAGGAAGAGGTGTTATTATGATAGATAGGGCTATAAATGATGAAGAAAAAATAAGGCATGCCGAAGAAATTTATTATAGAAGGAGAAATCCCGAATTAAATAAAGAAAATTATACATCACTAAATATCAATGAAAAAAAGAATTATAGCTTACTGAAAAAGATGTTTGTTCAAATTGTAATTTGCCTAATTATATATTTTGCATTTTATATAGTCCAAAATAGGAATTACATATTTTCTGAAGCTCTATTAAATAAAACAGATGAAATTTTATCCTATGATATAAATTTTGAAAATTTAAAACAGTTCTTGCAGAATTATTATAATAAATTTAACACTTTAGTACCAAGTTATGATGCTAATTTGATTAAAAATAACCAAATAACAGAAAATACACAGATTGAAAACGTACAAACTGAAAATAGTATTTCTGATGATATAAATAATTCTACATATATTGAAGATGCAAGTAGTGTTATGGAAACTAACGATGATAATAAAAATGTAAATGATAATAGCTTTATTAAACCTTTAAGCGGAACTATAACATCAAGATTTGGAAATAGGAATCCAAGTAGTCCTAATGTTCCAAAATACCATACAGGAATAGATATAAGTGCAAATATTGGAACAAAGATAGTTGCAGCAATGGATGGAAAAGCAACACAAGTTTCAGATGAAGGCGATTATGGAAAACATTTAAGAATAGAAAAAGGAGATATAACAACATTATATGCACATTGTAATAAAATCTATATAAAGGATGGAGATAATATAAAACAAGGTGAAGAAATAGCTGAAGTTGGTCAAACAGGAAATGCCACTGGACCTCATCTTCATTTTGAAATAAGAAAGGGAGATGAATTTTTAGATCCAGAGACATTAATAAATTTTAATTAATGATAAGGGAGAAAATATGCATATAAAAATAGATTTGAAAATATTTGCATTATTAATTTTATTTTGTCTTTCAAAGCAAATTGAATTATATGCGCTACTAATGATATTTATTCTATTGCATGAATTTGGACATATTATAGCAGGATTATTATTAAAACTAAAGCCAAAAAGAATAAGTCTAAACGTATTACGGTGTATCAATAGATTTTGAAGATTATCAAAACAATCTTTCAAAAAATACACAAAAAAAGAAGATTATTATTGCATTGTCAGGTCCATTAGTTAATATAATTATTGCAATTATTTCACTTTTCATTCCAAATAGTCAAGATGTATTCTATTCAAATTTAATATTAACAATCTTAAATTTATTGCCTATATATCCATTAGATGGCGGAAGAATAATAAAAAGTATCTTACATATAAAATTAGGATATTATGAATCATATAAATTATTAAATACATTATCAAACATTATGGTGGTTTTCTTAACAATAATAACTAGTATATTAATTTTTTATTTTGAAAATATAGCAATGTTGTTTATTATTTTATATTTAATTTGGATTACTATACAAGAAAATAAAAAATTCAATTTAGTAAAAAAGGCATATTCATTAATCAATAATTAATATTTAATTTACTTGAAAAATCCCATAATTAATAGTAAACTATTAATTGGAAAGGTACAATTTACCTTGAAGGGAGTTTTGATATATATGAGAAATGATAAAGGTATTACTATGGTAACTCTAGCTGTAACAGTAATAATATTAATTATAATTTCAAGTGTAACTATAACTATGTCAATACGCCAATTTAAGGCTAAGGAATTGAAAGATTTTAATAATGATTTAGAAAATATACAAGATAAAGTTGATTTATATTATACGAAAAATGGCGAACTTCCAGCAACTATACTATATAGTGGTTCAATGAATTTTAAAACTTCAAAAATTACTCCAGTAAATCCAAATGACAATGATGATTATTATGTAGTTGATTTAAAAAAGTTTGATGCATTGACTTTAAATAGTAGAGTTGTAATAGATAATCCTGTATTTATTGTAAATGAATTGTCACATACTGTATATTATCCAAGTGGATATGAAGATGAGGGAAGGATATATTACTGTATAAGAACTGAATATGGGCAATTAAATAATGTTAAAGAGATTAGTTTTAAAACAGATAAGAGTGGTTGGACAAAAGAGAATGTAACAGTAACTATAAGTGCAACACTTTCAAGTGGACAAAAATTACAATACAGCTTAAATGGGACAGATTGGAATGATGGAACAAGTGTAGAAGTTAGCGAAAACAATCAAGTAATTCATGCAAGGATAATTTCTGAATCTGATGAAGAAATATCGACAAAGAAATTTGAAGTAACAAATATAGATAAAACAGAACCAACTGGTGAAATTACTTTAACTAATAATACAACAGGATATAAAGCAGAAATCAAATGTTCTGATTCTAATGGAAGCGGATTAGACTTTGATAGATGTAAATATGTTTTAAAAGACACTTCTGATTTACTAGGTACCAATTTAGAACAATACACTGACGGAAACATAAATAGCGAAAATGAAACAATTACAAGAGATTGTGATGATGGAACATACTATATGCATATACTTCTAATTGATAAAGCAGGAAATAAAAAAGAAATAGTATCTAACGATTCAGTAACAATACAAAAAACTGAATAAAAGGTTAAAATGGCGACTGTTAGTGTAAAATTTTGGTGAGGAAAATTTTATAGAAATTTAAAATTAAATAAAAAAATTACCCACGAATACTTGACACATACCTAAATAAAAGCAATATTAAATTTATTTGACAAGTATGAGTTTCTATGGTAAAATATCATACTGTAAGCCGCATAATTAAGGTAACTAAATGTCAATGAAATAAGTGACTACCTAAGAGTGTAAGGTTAGCGAGTATACAAAAAGGAAGGGGTGTACATATTATGTACGCAATTATTGAAGCTTGTGGAAAACAATATAAAGTTGCACAAGGTGATGTAGTATTTTTCGAAAAATTAGATACAGAAGAAGGTAAGAAAGTTACTTTCGATAAGGTAATCTTAGTATCTGATGAAGGAAAAATACAAATTGGAAATCCCTATGTTAAGGGTGTTAAAGTAGAAGGAAAGGTAGTTTCTCATGGTAAGGGCAAGAAGATTATAGTTTATAAAATGAAACCAAAAAAGAACTATAGAAGAAAACAAGGACACAGACAACCATATACAAAAGTAGAAATTACTAATATAAAAACTGCTGCAACAAGAACAACAAAAGCTGCAGAAAAAGCTGAAAATTAAAAGCATGATGCTTTTGAAATAATTTATGCTTGAAGGGAGTGAAAAAACATGGCACATAAAAAAGGTCAAGGTAGTGTTAAGAACGGTAGAGATAGTGAGTCAAAACGTCTTGGTGTAAAAAGAACTGATGGACAATTTGTTCTAGCTGGAAACATTTTAGTTAGACAAAGAGGAACAAAGATGCATCCAGGAAATAATGTAGGAATCGGAAGTGACGATACATTATATTCATTAGCAGATGGAATTGTAAAATTTGAAAGAAAAGGTAAGGATAAAAAACAAGTTAGTGTATATCCTGAAACAGTAAAAGAATAACAAAAAAGCTATACTAGAATATTTATATATTGCTAGTATGGCTTTTTTTGGCTTTTTTTTAATATTATGGAGGGAAAAATGAGAAAATATTTTGGAACAGATGGAATAAGAAGAATAGCCAATACAGAATTAACACCAGAGTTAGTTTATCGTGTTGCAAAGGCAGGAGCCTATGTTTTAGCCAAACATAGTGATCATACACCTACTATATTAATAGGAAGGGATACTAGAATTTCGGGAACTCTAATAGAGAGTGCAATGACGGCTGGTTTTTTAAGTTATGGAGCAAATGTAAAATTACTAGGTGTAATGCCTACACCAGAAGTTGCTTTTTTAACAAGAAAAACAGGTGCAGATGCTAGTGTCGTTATATCAGCATCACATAATACATTTGAATTCAATGGAGTAAAATATTTTAGCAATAAAGGAATGAAGATTTCAGATGAGCTAGAAGAAGAAATTGAAGAAATAATGGATTCTGGAAGAATTGAAGAACTTACTGCAAAAAATGACAAAATAGGTACTTCTCAGATTGCATTTGACTTAGAAAATGAATATATAGATTTTTATAATAAAATTTTTGGTGATACATTTAAAAACAAGGATTTTAAAGTTGCTATAGATGTTGCTAATGGGGCAACTTACAAGATTGCTGAAAAAATATTTAAAAATATGGGAATAAATTATAAAATTATAAACAACAAACCAGATGGAATAAATATTAATTCAAATTGTGGATCAACACATTTAGAATCATTAAAACAATATGTTTTAGATAATAAATTAGATTTGGGAATTGCTTATGATGGAGATGGAGATAGATGCTTGGCAATTGATAATAATGGAAATACAATAGATGGAGACATATTACTTGCTGTGATTTCTCAACAATTTAATAAAGAAGGTAAATTAAATAATAAGACTATTGTTGCAACAGTAATGAGTAATTTAGGATTAAATAAATATGCTGAAGCAAACAATTTAAAACTAAAACAAACCAAAGTAGGGGATAGATACGTTTTAGAAGAAATGTTAAAAAGCGGAGATAATTTGGGCGGAGAGCAATCAGGACATATAATAATGCTAGATTATAATCCTACAGGAGATGGAATTTTAACATCACTAATGCTTATAAAAGCAATTCAAGAATCAAAAACTAGTGCATCAGAATTAAGAAAGATAATTAATGTTTATCCTCAAGTTTTAATTAATGCAAAGGTTGACTCAAATAAAAAATACGACTATGAAAAAAATCCAGAAATAAAAGAAGCAATCGAAAAATTAGAAAATGAATTTTCTGGAAATGGAAGAGTCCTAATTAGACCTTCTGGAACAGAACCACTTGTAAGAGTAATGATAGAAGGAACAGATATAAATTATATTACAAAAAAAGCTCAAGAACTAGCAAATCTAATTGAAGAACGTTTAAAATAATTTAATAATATAAGATAAAATGAATTAATAAAAGAAAAATAATAATAATTAAATGTAATCATTTAAAATAGTCAATAATCACAAAAAATAATTATTGACTATTTTTTTTATAGTAATATAATACTTACAAAAGTCAAAGAAAGTCAAAGTTAAAAAGAGGCGATAATATGAAAATGTCAGATATAATTGAAGACTTTATAAAAAGAATGTTTGAAAATGAAGATAATATTGAAATAAAAAGAAATGAACTAGCTGAGTATTTTAATTGTGTGCCTTCGCAAATAAACTATGTAATTTCAACTAGATTTGGCCCTGCACAAGGCTACTATGTGGAGAGTAGACGTGGTGGAGGAGGTTCAATAAAAATAAGAAAAATAAACATTACAAAGAGCAATTACTTAATGCACATAATTACAAATATTGGAGATAAAATAAGTAGCAATGAAGTTGATATTTTTATTAGCAATTTTATATCTTACAATATAATTTCAGAAAAGGAGGCTTGTTTATTAAAAGTAGCTACAAGTGATAATGTTTTAACAATTCCCATAGAATATAGGGATTCAATAAGAGCAAATATTTTTAAAAATATGTTGCTTAATTTAGTAAAAGATTAAAGGAGGAAAAGCTTATGTTATGTGAAAATTGTAAAAAAAGACCTGCAAATGTAAAATATACACAAATTATAAATGGAATAAAACAAGAAATACACTTATGCGAAGAGTGTAGCAAAAACTTAGGATTAAATGATTTTGGCTTTGATATGCCAATTAATTTTTCTAGTTTCTTTGGAGACTTTTTAAATGAATATAATAATGGATTTTTACCATTAATGGAAAAAGAAAAGCCACTAGTGTGTGATAAATGCAAAATGACTTATGATGAATTTGTTGAAAACGGAAAATTTGGATGTAGTAACTGCTATGAAGTCTTTTCGGCAAATATAGATCCTATTTTAAAAAGACTTCATGGAGGTAATCGTTATACAGGAAGAAAGGCTAAAAATAGTACTTTAACTCAAAATGATTTACAAACAAAAGAAGAAAAAAGTGAATCAAAATTAGATGAACTAAAAAAAGAGTTAAAAAAGATGATTAAGGAAGAAAAATATGAAGAGGCAGCTAAAATAAGAGATGAAATAAAAAAAATAGAAGGAAAAAAGGAGGCATAGTTTATGTATAATTGGTATTTACAAAATGGAAAAGATTCAGATATTGTAATAAGCACAAGAGTACGACTTGCAAGAAATATAAAGGAAATAAACTTTGTAAATAAAGCATCTAAACAAGATTTAGCAAGTGTATTAAATAAATTTGAAAATATTACACCAAACATTGGGTATGGTTTAAAATTCATAAGGCTAAAAGATATAGATGATTTAACAAAGTTGAGTTTAGTTGAAAAGCATTTAATTAGCCCAGATTTTGCAATGGATAATACAGATATTGGAGCTATATTAATAAATGAAGAAGAGAATATTTGCATAATGATAAATGAAGAAGATCATTTAAGAATACAGGTATTTGCCCCTGGACTTGATTTAGAACATTCGTATGATTTGGCAAATGAGATAGATATTGCCATTGAAGGTTTGATAAACTATGCTTTTAATGAAAAATATGGATTTTTAACAGCGTGTCCTACAAATGTTGGAACAGGAATTAGAGCCTCTGTGATGGTTCATTTGCCTGCACTGACAGCCACACATAATATTAATAAAGTTTTAGATGTCGTAAATAATTTTGGTATGAATATTCGTGGAGTATATGGTGAAGGAAGTGATACACAAGGAGATTTATATCAGATTTCAAATAAGCAATCTTTAGGAATATCTGAACAGGAGATTTTAAAGAATATAAAAACAATTACTGAAAAAATAATAGAACAAGAAAGAATGGCAAGAAAGTATATGACAAAAAATTCTATTGAATTTGAAGATAAAATATATCGTGCATATGGGATATTCTCAAATTGTAGGAAAATTTCATCAGAAGAATGCAAAAAATTGTTATCTTATGTAAAAATGGGAACAGATTTGGGAATATTAAAAGAACTAGATGATTCCAAAATTGCACGATTGAATTTATATACAAAATCAGCAAACTTGCAAAAATACTTAGGAAAAACTTTATCTCATAAAGAAAGAGAGATTGCAAGAGCAGAATTAATAAAGAAAATTATTAATTCTTAGGTGAAAATTAATTAGATATATCTTAATAATAATTTAGGAAGGAGAAGATAAGTTATGACATATAAATTTAATTCAAAGGCATCAAATGTGCTTGAAATTGCAAGTGAAATTGCAGAAGAACTTGGACATAATTACGTAGGAACAGAACACATATTATATGGTTTAGCTAAAGAAACATCAGGAATTGCAAGTGAGTTATTAGAAAGACAAAATATTGATGCTGATAGTATTTTAGCTAAAATTGAGGAACTAGTAGGCAGAGATGAAAACAATATAAGCACTGCAATTGGGTTAACTCCAAGAACAAAGCGTGTTATAGAAAATGCCTTTTTAGAGGCAAGAAAAGCAGGAGCTAATGCTATTGGAACAGAACATTTATTAATTGGAATATTAAGAGAAGCTGACAGTGTTGCAGTAAGAATTTTAATGGAATTAAATCTAAATTCTCAGAAATTATATAATGATATTATGAAAAATTTAAATGATTATAGTAATGATAATGCAGATAGGATAAATAGTAAAAATACTAGTTTTAATTCTACACCTACATTAAATCAATTTGGAAATGATTTAACTAAAATTGCAAAGGAAGGAAAATTAGACCCTGTAATTGGCAGAAAAAAAGAAACAGAACGTTTAATTGAAATTTTATCAAGAAGAACAAAAAATAACCCTTGTTTAATAGGAGAACCTGGAGTTGGAAAAACAGCTGTTGTTGAAGGGTTAGCTGAAAAAATTGTTTCTGGAGATATTCCAGAAATTTTAAAAAATAAACGTGTAGTTGGCTTGGATATTTCATCTATGGTGGCTGGAGCAAAATATAGAGGAGATTTTGAAGAAAGAATAAAAAAATCATTAAATGAGGTAAAAAAAGCCGGAGATGTAATTTTATTTATAGATGAAATTCATACTATTGTTGGGGCTGGTGCTGCAGAAGGCGCTATTGATGCTGCAAACATATTAAAGCCATTATTAGCCAGAGGAGAAATACAGGTAATAGGTGCAACAACTTTAAATGAATATAGAAAATATATTGAAAAAGATAGTGCATTAGAAAGAAGATTTCAACCTATTAATGTTGATGAACCATCTAAGGAAGATACCATTGCAATTTTAAAGGGAGTTAGAGATAAATATGAAGCACATCATAATGTAAAAATAACTGATGAAGCAATAGAAGCTGCTGTTACTTTATCAATAAGATATATTAATGATAGGTTTTTACCAGATAAGGCTATTGATTTAATTGATGAGGCTTCATCAAAAGCAAGATTAGTAACATATACAGAGCCAGATAAATTAAAAGAACTTCAAGAGAACATTTCAAAAATAGAACATGACAAAGAAGAAGCTATTTTAGCACAAAAATTTGAAAGTGCAGCTAAACTTAGAGATGAAGAAAAAGAGGCAAAAGAGAAATTAGAAAAAGAAAGAGAAAAATGGAGAAACAAAAATGCAAAAAGTTTAGTTTATATAAAAAAAGAGGACATAGCAAAAGTTGTTGCAAATTGGACTGGAATACCAGCAACTAAGATTACAGAAAGCGAAAATGAAAGATTAAAAAACCTAGAAAATATATTACATGAAAGAGTTGTTGGACAAGATGAAGCGGTATCTGCAGTAGCAAAAGCAATTAGAAGAGGAAGAGTAGGATTAAAAGACCCAAAAAGACCGATTGGCTCATTTTTATTCTTAGGTCCAACAGGTGTTGGTAAAACAGAACTTTCAAAGGCTTTGGCAGAGGCATTATTTGGAAATGAAAATTCTATGATAAGGGTTGATATGTCAGAATATATGGAAAGTCATTCGGTTTCTAAAATGATTGGCTCACCTCCAGGATATGTGGGCTTTGATGAAGGAGGAGGACTTACAGAAAAGGTTAGAAGAAAACCTTATTGTGTTCTACTTTTTGATGAAATAGAAAAAGCACATACAGATGTAATGAATATATTATTACAGATTTTGGAAGATGGTAGACTAACAGATGCTGCAGGTAGAACGGTTGATTTTAAAAACTGCGTAATTATTATGACATCAAACGTTGGAGCAAGATTTATCGCAGAAAATAAAACACTTGGATTTGGAATAACAGAACAAGACAAACAAAAAGAAAATGAAAAGAAATATGAAGAAACCAAGAAAGATGTAATGGCAGAATTGAAAAGACAATTTAGACCAGAATTTTTAAATCGTATTGATGAAATAATTGTATTCCATAAGTTAACTGATAAAGAAATTTCAAAAATTATTGATATAATGCTTAATGAAGTAAGAGAAAGATTAAGTGAAAAGAACATAACATTGAATGTAGATGAAAAAGCTAAAGAATTTATAGCAAAAAAAGGTACTGATGTTTCTTATGGTGCAAGACCATTAAGAAGGGCTATCCAAAGTGAATTAGAAGATTTAATTGCTGAGAAGATATTGGATGGAGAATTAAAAGATAAAACTGAAGCAATAGCAACTGTTAATGATGATAAAATTACTATTAATGTAAAAAAGTAAAATTTAATAAGCAATATATAAAGGGCCAGTTAATAACTGACCCTTTTTTCTAGTTCAAATGTTGTCTTGATTTTACCACTTATAACGAAAGTGGTCGTCTTTTTCGCTTGGTTCGTCGTTGTCTTTGTAGACGACTTTCGAGATAAACTCAGATACGACTACAGTAACGATGCTGAACACAAGCAGAAAAATTAAAATTTCTAGCAACATTTGTGTCACTCCCTTCGAGAATCACTAGAAGTATAAAATAATTACAAAAAATATTATATCACAATTTAGTAAATGAGTCAAAAAACATAAAATCAAAAATATGAGCAGGACTGCTCAATAGAGCAGTCCTGCTTTCGTTTGAAAGGAGATTACCATTTACTCTTGTCTGTTAAGTCATTTGGCACGGCAGCCATGAAAATGACTATCAGAAGTAAGATGATTACAGCTATCCAGACCATAATAACTCCCTCCTTTATTTTATAATGTATGGAAACATTTACATAATAATTATAACATTCTTTTACGAATAAATAAAGTTTTTTTATAAAAAGTGTTTCCAAAACACATTACTATATGATAAAATGGAATAAATTTGTAATGAGGAAGTGTTATTTTGGAAATAGCATATAAAAGAATTTTGTTAAAAATAAGTGGGGAGGCATTAGCTGGAAAAAACAATGGGGGAATTGATTCAGAAACTTTAGGAAAAATCTGTGATCAAATTAAAGTACTAAAAGACCTTGGAACAGATATTCTTATAGTAGTTGGCGGAGGAAACTTTTGGAGAGGCAGAAATAGCAATGAAATAGAAAGAACTACATCAGATTATATGGGAATGCTTGCAACAAGTATAAATGCCTTAGCAATACAATCTGCATTGGAAGCAAGAGGTATGGATACAAGGGTGCAAACTGCAATTGAAATGAGGGAAATTGCAGAACCATATATTAGAAGAAAGGCAATGCAACATTTAGTAAAAGGGCGAATAGTAATTTTTGCCTGTGGCACTGGAAATCCATTTTTTTCTACAGATACAACTGCAGCATTAAGGGCAGCCGAAATGGAAGCAGATGTTATTTTATTTGCAAAAACAACAGATGGAATATATAGTGATGACCCAAAGAAAAATCAAAATGCAGTAAAATATGAACAAATATCATACTTAGATATTATAAATAATAATTTAAAAGTTGTGGATTCCACAGCAACGTCTTTATGTATGGATAATAAAATTCCATTTATAATTTTTGGTATAGATGACCCAGAAAATATGGTAAAAATAGTAAAGGGAGATAGTTCGATTGGAACTATAGTTAAATAGAGAAAGAGGTAAGTTAATTATGTCAGATTACAAAAATCTAGAAGAAAAAATGAATAAAACAATTAGTGTTTTAGAAGAAAAATTTTCAGAAATTAGAGCTGGAAGAGCTAACCCAGCAATATTAAATAAAGTTAAAATTGATTATTATGGAGTACAAACACCTATCAATCAAGTAGCAGGAATATCAGTTCCAGAAGCAAGACTTATTGTAATTCAACCATGGGATGTTAGTATTTTAAAAGAAATAGAAAAAGAAATACTAAAAGCTGATATTGGAATAAATCCTAATAATGATGGCAAAGTTATACGTTTAGCTTTTCCTGAACTTACAGAAGAAAGAAGAAAGGAATTAGTAAAAGACATTAAGAAAATAGCAGAAGAAGCTAAAGTGTCAATTCGTTCAATTAGAAGAGAAGGAATAGATGAATATAAATCAATGCAAAAAGAAGGACTTATTACTGAAGATGACTTGAAAAAAGCAGAAGATGATATTCAACAAATAACAGACAAAAAGATTGCTCAAATTGATGAAGTATTTGAAAATAAAGAAAAAGAAATAATGTCTGTTTAAATAAAATATTAATTTTTAATAATAGAAATTAATACTTTAGGAAGGAAAAAGAATGGAAGAAGATATAGATTATAATAATTTGCCACAGCATATTGCCATAATAATGGATGGAAATAGAAGATGGGCAAGAGAAAAAGGTTTAGATATAAAGCTTGGACATAAAAAAGGTGCTGAAAACTTAGAAAACTTAGCACATTTTGCAAATAAAATTGGCTTGAAATATCTTACAGTGTATGCTTTTTCTACTGAAAATTGGAAAAGAACAGAAGAAGAAGTAAAAGCTTTAATGATTTTATTAGAAAACTATCTTGAAGAATTTGCTAAAAAAGCAGATGCAGATAATATAAAAATTAATGTTCTTGGCGATTTAACAAGATTAAATATTAAACTACAGAAAAAAATATCAAATGTCACAAATTTAACAAAAGAAAATACAGGATTAACTGTAAATATTGCATTTAATTATGGTGGAAGGGACGAAATTGTTCATGCTACTAAACAAATTGCAAGAGCAATAAAAAACGAAGATATTTCAATTAATGACATCAATGAGGAAATGATATCAAATAATTTATATACAAAGGGACAACCAGATCCAGATTTATTAATAAGAACAGGTGGAGAATTACGAATAAGCAATTTTTTACCTTGGCAAATAGTTTACTCTGAATTCTATTTTTCTAATAAATATTGGCCAGATTTTCAAGAAAATGAATTATTAGAAGCGATAAAAGAATATCAAAGAAGAAATAGAAGATTTGGGGGTAAATAAAAAAACGACACACCTTGTTGTTTCACAATAAAAGCGGAAGGAGAATAAATGTGGATATAAAACGTTTTATTTCAGGCATTTTAGGATTCCCTTTAGTTGCTGTACTGTTTATTTTTGGAAATAATTATGTTGTAGATATTACCTGTGCAGTAATTGCAATAATGGGGTTATATGAATTTTATAATGCATTTAAAGATAAAGCAAAACCAATTGCTGAAGTTGGCTATTTTTCAGCTTTATTTATTGCTGGATTACATATTATAAATTATCATTGGTGGCTATTATATTTGCCTATTTTAATATTATTAGCATTTTTAAAAGTAATTTTAACAAAAATGAAATTTAATATTAATGATTTGGCAATCACTATTTTAGGTATAGTATATATTGTAGGCTCTATAGCTTTTATACCATTGATACATGGTTTAGAACATGGAAAAATTTTAGTATGGTATATATTTTTAGCAGCTTGGGGTACAGATATATTTGCTTATCTTATTGGTGTCAAATTTGGAAAACATAAATTTAGTAAAATTAGCCCTAAAAAGAGCATAGAAGGCTGTATAGGAGGAATTATAGGGGCAATAATTTTTATGCTTGTTTATACAATTTGTGTTAATAATTTATTTAATTTAGGTATATCATATATATATATAGCAATTATAGCTATAGTTTTAAGTGTTATAGGACAAATTGGAGATTTTGCAGCTTCAACTATAAAAAGGTATGCTGGAATAAAAGATTTTAGTAATTTAATACCAGGACATGGAGGGCTACTAGATCGTATGGACAGTGTTATGTTTGTTGCTCCATTTATATACTTATTTTTTGTATTAATGTAAAAATCCGACCCACCTTGTTGTTTCACAATAAAAATCTAGGAGGAATTTTGATTAGTTTTTTAATAACAGCAATTAAATTTATATTTTTATTAGGCTTTCTTGTACTAATACACGAAGGAGGTCATTTTATTGTTGCAAAATTGTGCAAAGTAAAGGTGCATGATTTTGCAATTGGTTTTGGCCCAATTATTCTTAAAAAGAAAAAAGGAGATACTTTATATAGTTTAAGATTATTTCCATTAGGTGGCTTTGTCAGAATGGAAGGTGAAGAAAAACTATCTGAAGACGAAGGATCGTTTAGTAAAAAAAGTGTACCTCAAAGAATTGCAATCGTTATGGCAGGGGCAACTGTTAATATTCTATTTGGCTTATTAGTGTATTTTATATTGGTTTCAAGTACAAGCAATTATGTTTCTAATAAAGTGGAAACAGTAGAAAGTGGTTATGGCGCAGAAATTTCAGGAATTTTACCAAACGATGAAATAATTGAAATTAATGGTAAAAACATTCATTTGAGATCAGATATGCAAGAGATAATGTCAAGCTCAAATGGTGAAGAGGTTGAAGTTAAATTTAAGAGAAATGATGAAATATTTACATTGAATGTTTTGCCTACAAAAAAAGAAGCTAAAAGCACAGGTATATATTTCTCAAATGGAAAAGAAGAACAGTCAACTAAAATCGTTGCTGTTTACCCAGATAGCCCAGCTGAAAAAGCAGGTTTAAAACAAAATGATATTATAATAAAAGTTAATGGAGAATATGTAGAAAATGCCCCATATAAGGCAGTAGAGCTTACTCAAAATGCAAGTGAATCAGAAATTGAATATACAATTATTAGAAATAATAGCGAATTAAATATAAAGGTAACTCCTAATATTATAAATCAATATTATTTAGGCGTAACATTTAGCCCAGCTGAAAAAAGTTTTGTAAATAATATAAAATACGGCTTTTGGGATACATTAGATTTTTCGGTATCCATTGTTGATAATTTAAAAATGTTATTTTCTGGAAAAGTGTCAACAGATCAGTTAATGGGACCAATAGGAATCTCAACACTTGTTGCAGATACAAATGGTATAGTAGAGTTTATATATTTATTGGCTTTAATTTCACTTTCATTAGGTGTAACTAACCTAATTCCGATACCTCCATTAGATGGCTGGAAGGTAGTATTATATATAATTGAGGGAATTAGAAAAAAACCAATGAATGAAAATTTACAGATACAAATAGAATCATTAGGATTTTTATTTATGATTCTTTTATCAATTTATGTTGCATATAACGATATATTAAGAATTTAAGGAGAAAGATATGAAAGCTTTAGTAATAGAAGATGACAGTATTTTATCTGAAACAATTTGTCAAGTTATTGCTTCACTTTTTAGCACAGAACAAGCAATGGACGGGGAAGAAGGGGTTTTATTTGCAAAACAAGATATATATGATGTTATAATTTTAGATTTAATGATGCCAAGAATGAATGGATATGAAGTTTTAGCAGAATTAAGAAAAGAAAAAATTTTTACCCCTGTATTAATATTAACTGCTAAGGATGGTTTACAAGACAAAATAAAAGGATTTAGACTAGGAGCAGATGATTATTTAGTAAAGCCATTTGAAAGAGAAGAGCTTCTTGCAAGATTAGAAGCAATTGTAAGAAGAACCAATGGTACATATTCTGAAAATGCAGTTTCCTTTGAAGGATTAACATTAAATTTACAAAATAGAAAAGCAAGCATTGATGGACAGGAAATTTTATTGCAGGGAAAACAATTTGATGTTTTGGAGTATTTAGTTAATCATACAAATACAATATTAACAAAGGAGCAAATATTTGATAAAATATGGGGTTTTGAAAGTGAAACAACTACAAATGTTGTTGAGGTATATGCAAGTGCACTTAGAAAAACTTTAAAAAAATATGGATATGATAAATACTTTAAAACAGTAAGAAATGTAGGATATATTTGGTCAAAATAGATTGGAAGTGAAAGAATAATTGAGCGAAGAAAAGTTAATAAAAAAGCAATTATTAAAAAGTATGTTATATAATTTAGTAACATTTACTCTTCTATTTTCTGTATTTGGAATAATTATTTTTGGAACATTAAAAACTTTTTTATATCAATCTTCAATGGATGAACTAAATGAGTCAAAAGCTCACTTTTCAAACATTCAAAAACCTAATGGCGAAAGACCAATTATACCTGAAAAAAACGAAATCGGCAAATTTGATAAAATAGGGAATAAAAACGATATACCAAATCCAAGAATTATAGATATTCAAAGAGATGAGAATGGCAATATAATAAATCAAGATGAAATAGGTATATTTTATGAGAATTACATATCAGAAATAAAATTTAATACAAATAACCTAGATGAAATAGTAGAAATTTGTATAAATAATAAATATTATTATAGAATGTTAACTTTTAAAACCACTGATGAAAATAATGAAACAAAGTATATTCAATTATTAGTTAATATAGATTCAGAAAAAAATATTTTAGACAACTTTTTACAAGTTTTAAGTATAGGGATAGTTGTAACAGTTATACTTGCAATTATTGCAAGCTATATTCTTTCTAAAAAAACATTAAAACCAATAATTTTATCTTGGCAAAAACAAACAGAATTTGTTCAAAATGCATCTCACGAATTAAGAACTCCATTAACAATAATTCAGGCAAAACAAGAGCTATTATTGCAGGAGCCAAATAGTAAGATAATTGACAAATCTGAAGAAATAAGATTAACTTTAAATGAAACAAAGAGATTAACAAAATTAACTAAAGATTTAATGATGCTTGCAAGAGCGGATTCTAATAATATTCAATTAAGTAAAGAAGCAATAAATATTGATAACTTTTTAAAAGAAATATCAATGCCATATATTGAATTTGCTGCATTACAAAATAAAAAATTAAATTTAAACTTAAATTACAAAAATGAAATACAGATTGATTCTTCAAGAATTCATGAATTAATTGTAATTTTATTAGATAATGCAATTAAATACACAAAAGAGGGAGATACTATAGAAATTGCAACATTTTTAAAAGATAACAAATGTGTTATTGAAGTAAAGGATACAGGAATAGGAATAAGCGATGAAGGAAAAAAGCATATATTTGAAAGATTTTATAGAGAGGATAAGGCACGTTCAAGGCAAACAGGAGGAACTGGATTGGGACTTTCAATAGCATATTTTATAGTAGAAGCTCATGGTGGAACAATAAAAGTTGAAGATAATATTCCAAAGGGGGCAATTTTTGAAATAAAATTGCCAAAATAAATAAGGCTCACCTTGTTGTTTTACAATAAGAGAAACGTCATTATTTTATTGTATTTATATAAAGAATTTCAAATATATTTATTTTTCTTCTTTTTTATCTTTTTCTTTTT
>CAZAZX010000010.1:23644-52373 GCA_964489885.1 uncultured Lachnospiraceae bacterium
TATATAAAGAATTTCAAATATATTTATTTTTCTTCTTTTTTATCTTTTTCTTTTTTACTTTTTTTATCATCTTTATCTTTTTTTAAAAATGTTTCTATATCTTCACTAATTCCGTCTAAATCAATTTCAAGACCTGCTTCTTTTAGGTTTCTTGAAAGTTCTAAATCTTTATAATTATCATTCTTTTTTGTTAACATAAAATAAATTCACCTTCCTAGAATAGTATAACATATTAAATAAAAAAAATAAACCCCCCCAACTGTATCAGTTGGGGGTGGAGACAAATTTTAAAGTCACGAGTCACGAGTCACGCGAAATCCACGATGGCCATGTCGCATGACAATGCGACAACCGACACCTGCGGGTGTTCGTACAGGAATTTTAGACTGCGCCGTGCATTCTTAACATGTACGGCCGCGATACCTTTCTTGTACTTCACTGCAACAACAGTGAAACGACGAATGCGAGATTTCAGAACCATCACTGCGTTTTCACGTGTCAATCCATTCTGAACTTGGTTCTTACCTTCCATACTATTGCCTCCTCAATTAAAAAGAGTTAATAACCTCTGATATATTTATTATACAACAAATTTGGAAAATTTTCAATAGATATTTCACAACTCAATAATTGATTTATGTAAACAAAGCATTTAAAAAGAAAGACCGGCTATCTAAAATTACTTGATAGCCGGTAAAAGGACGATTCAGAGACGTTTGATTTATGCGGATTCTTTAACCGCAACAATATGCATATCGCGGTCAAAAGCAATCTGGTCGATTGCGCGGTTGACAGTCAGTTCTTTCAATGCCTCATTGGCATTGATGACCAACTGGCCGATCCATGTAGACGGGCAGGCCATTGCAATGAAGTGGTATGCCTTGAGAACTTCTTCGCAATAGCAGATCGCATAATAACGATCCAGAAGATTGCCATTTCTTGGATCCTCGTACATAAAAATCATCCTCTCTACTGTACGAATATATAAAAAACTTTGTATATTAATTATAAAACTTAAAATATAAATTGTCAATATTTTACGATGAAAAAGTTTACATAAATTAAAAAATGAAATAAAGAAAAGTAATATATTATAAATTTATAATAAAATGTAAAATATCAATAAACTTGCATTATATGCAGAATACTGCATATAATGGAACAGATTTGATGTCGTTTTCAAATCCAAAGTTTTTTTCGGAAATTCTAATTGCATATTTAGGATTATACATTTTTATAAATAGATTTAGGCTTTTTGATTTTGTATGAGTACTGGTTTTTACTTCAATTGGTATTATATGGGTTTCTTTTTGTATCATGAAGTCAAGTTCAGCAATTCCATTTGATTCCCAATAATATAAATTATATCCATTTGATCTTAATTCACTTGCAACATATTGTTCTGTAAGTGGCCCCATTGAAATCATTGTTGGCTGAGAATCTAAATCTATTTGATATAATGGATATTTCGCTTTATTTACAAACAAACCAACATCATTCATATATAATTTAAATGACGACAAATCTTTAAACATTTCTAATGGCAGATTTGGTGTTGCTTTATATACTTGAGTTACAATTCCACTATTTTTAAGCCAAGTGATTGCTTCTCCAAATATACTTGATGTCCCACCTTTTGCAACAACCTTATATTGAAATTTTTGATTTTCTTTTGCTAGTTGTACAGGTATTGAATCAAATGTTTCAATTATTCTGTTTGATAAACTACTATCTGCGTATTTTGTAGAATCCCTTTCATAAGATTCAAGGATTTCTGATTGTATGTCTATTGTAGAAATTATTTTTCCCTCATTTATATAAGTATTTATAACTTCAGGCATTCCACCAACGATAAGAAATGTTCTATATAACTTTAAACATAATTTATGGATATCATTATCAATTTTTTCGTTTCTTTCATAATGTTTTTTAATTTCTTCTATTAAATTTTCCTTCCCTAAAGACATTAAAAATTCTTTAAATGATAGGGGATACATATTTAACATTTGAACTTTTCCAACAGGGAAAGAATAGTTTATTCTGTTTATGGCGATTCCAAGTAATGACCCTGCAGAAATTATATGATATTCTGGGGAATTTTCATAAAAATATTTTAGAGAAGTTAAGGCTCTTTCATTTGATTGAATTTCATCAAAAAATATTAAAGTTTTTCCTGGTATTATTTTTTCACCATAAAAAAGTTCCAACTTGTTTATTATATATTTTGAATCAATATTATCTGAAATTTGATTGCTAAATGCCTGATTGGTTTCAAAGTTTACATAAATTAAATTTTCGTAATTTTCTTTTCCAAATTGTTTAATAATATATGTTTTTCCTACTTGTCTTGCACCATGTACAATAAGTGGTTTTCTATTTTTTGAATTTTTCCATTTAATTAAGTCATCTGTAATTTCTCTTTTCATAAAATCACCTTCCAAAAGAATTGTAACACATAAGTTAAAAAAAATCAATTTAAAACAGTATTTTTATCAACTTATATATAAATTTTACATAAATTAATTTGACAATTTTTTCTAAAGAGTGTAAAATATTTAATATTAATTTTGAATTTTGAACGTCATATTATTAAAAATAATATTAACGAACTACACTATAATATAATTTAGTGTGTGTTTTTTTTCGCAAAAAAATAAGGAGGAATTGAATTTGGAAAAGAAAGAAAACATTTTGGGGACTGAAAAAATTAGTAAATTAATAAGAAAGTTCTCAATACCAACTATAATATCAATGCTAGTAAATTCTTTATACAATATAGTGGATCAAATATTTATTGGTTGGGGCGTTGGATATTTAGGAAATGGTGCAACAAATATAGTATTTCCTCTTGTAATGCTAAGCTTAGCATTTGGTCTAATGTTTGGAGATGGTGGTTCTGCTTATCTAAGCTTAAAATTAGGGGAGAAAAAGAATAAACAGGCAGCAAAGGGTGTTGGAAATACAATTTCAATATCTATAATTGTATCTGTTATTATATGTGTAATTGCATTGATTTTTTTACCACAATTATTAAATATATTTGGCTGTACTGATGCGTTAAGAAGTTATGCCTTAGATTATGGATATATTATAGTTCTTGGTTTACCATTTATGATAGTTGGAGTTACTTTAAACTCTATAATTAGAGCTGATGGAAGCCCTAAATATGCAATGAAATCTATGCTTACAGGTGCAATATTAAATACAATATTAGACCCAATATTTATATTTGTCTTAAATATGGGGGTTCAAGGTGCAGCAATAGCAACTGTAATAAGTCAAATAATTACATTTATCATCAATATTTTGTATATTAGAAACTTTAAGAATATTAAAGTAGGTTTAGAAGAATATAAAATTAAAGCTAATGTATTAAAAAATGTATTATTGCTTGGAATAAGTAGTTTTATTAATCAAATAAGCATTGTTCTTGTAATATCAGTCGAGAATAATTTACTTGCAAAATACGGGGCATATTCAAGGTTTGGAGCAGAAATACCAATTACAGTATTAGGAATAGTTATGAAGATTAGCCAGATTTTAAACAGTATAATAATTGGAATTGCAGTTGGTTCACAACCAATTATAGGATACAACTATGGTGCAGGTAAATATGAAAGAGTTAAAGAAACATTTAAAGTTGTTGTTAGATTGTGTTTAATTATAAGTACTATAGCTTTTGTTTTATTCCAAACAATACCAGATAAACTAATAACCATATTTGGTACAGGTGATGAAAAATATATGGAATTTGCATGTATGGCATTTAGAACATATCTAATGTTATGTATAACAATAGGCCTACAAATACCTGCAGGTATATTCTTCCAGGCAATTGGAAAGAGCTCAAAAAGTGCTATAATTTCCTTATCTAGACAAATACTATTTTTAATACCAGCAATGGCTATTTTAGGAGCAACTTCTGGTATAGATGGAATATTATATTCAGGACCAATTGCTGATGGAGCAGCATTTATTTTAGCATTATTCTTTATAATAAGGGAAATGAAACAATTAGATTCAAAACAAAATGGAGAAACTAACTTTGAGCAAAAAGAAAACGAGTTGACATTAACTAAAAATAATTTTGTAATTACAATTGCAAGAGAATATGGCTCTGGTGGTAGATACATAGGAGAATTAGTTGCAAAGAAATTAGGAGTAAAACTATATGATAAGGGATTTATAAGTAAAGTCTCAGAAAAAACAGGTTTATCTGAACAATATATAGAACAAAATGAACAGAAAAGGACTTCTTTGTCTAATCTTAATAATGGTTATTATTATATGGGATTGGATAATTCAGATGAATTATTTGTAAAAGAATCTGAAATAATAAAAGATATAGCAGGTAAGGAATCTTGTGTTATAGTTGGAAGATGTGCTAATTTTATTTTAAAAGATAATGAAAATGTGTTTAGTGTGTTTATAACAAGTTCAATGGAAGATAAAATAGAAAGAGTAACAAAATACTATGGAGTAGAAAAAGATAAGGCAGAAAAAGAGATAAAAAGAATAAACAAAATGAGAGCTAATCATTATAAACATTATACAGAGCAAGAATGGAATAATCCAGAAAATTATGATCTTTGTATAAATTGCAAAGAATATGGAATAGATGGAGCTGCAGATTTAATATGCACTAGAATAAAAGAAAAAATAAAAAGCTAATAAGATAAATTTTAAAAATTGCTTTTTGAAAACTATTTTGAGGCTACTTTTTTGAACGTTTAGAAAATGTAACAAAAAAGTAGCCTTAAAATTTGATTGCCTTTTATTGCAAAAACAACAAGTTTTTTATATTTTATATATCCATTTGGCTACCTAAAAATCCTGCTGCTGATTGAACAACCTTTAATTCTGCATCACCCATTTTGGTTTTTGTATCTTTTGAAATTAATATAATGCTTCCAATTGCATCACCTTGCGAGATAATAGGATAAACTACTTGTGAATTAAATTTTCTTTCTCTATTATCATTTTGAGTAATTGGCAAAGAAATTTCATTGTTTTCTTTGCTTGTATATATTTCTTTATTATCCATTACTTCTTCTAATTCTGGGCTTAAGTTTTGTTGTAAAAAATCTTTCTTTGGAGCACCAGAAACAGCGATTACGGTATCCTTGTCTGTAATGCAAGCAATATGTCCTGTAGTTTTAGCTAAAGTTTCTGCGTAATTAACTGCAAATTCAGACAATTCTCCAATAGGAGAATATTTTTTTAGAATAATTTCCCCATCTTTGTCTGTGAATATTTCTAATGGATCTCCTTCTTTAATTCTTAACGTTTTTCTTATTTCTTTAGGAATAACAATTCTTCCCAAATCATCAATTCTTCTTACTACACCAGTTGCTTTCAAAATTTTACCTCCTTTTTTTATATTTACCATTAGTATTAATTTTTGAAAAATAATTATTCATTTTTTGACAAAAAAAATCAAAAAATAGTAAAAAGCTTTCAATTAAAACTAATTGGAACAAAATGTAAAATTAATCATAAGATAGTAATATATGATTTTAAAGGGGGAAAAATAATGTATAGAAATTGTTATTATAAAAGACCATGTTATTGCAATTCAAATACAAAATACGAAACTATGTGCAGCAATGTAAATAATACAATGGACACAGGAGATGAATGTGACTGTGGATTTGATGATGACGACGATTTGTTTCCAAAAAATCCAGTATTTGGTCAAAGTTATGTACCATGGCAAACAATGAATAAAACTTTTATCCCAGAGGTTGGATTAAAGAAAGGAACAATCTTTCCAGAGTTGGTTGATCCTTATGTTCCATGTCAATCTATGGAGGAAAATGCTTACATTAGAGCAAATGATTTAGGAGAGGGGTTGAAGAATCAATGTCAGATGAATTAGATTTAAATAATAATAGTAATGAAAATACCGAAAATAGAAATTGCAATGAATGCCCAAAAGAATGTTCAAAAAAAGAAATGCTTATGAAAATTAGAGAATTGGATTTTGCAATTGTAGAATTAGCTTTATATCTTGATACTCATCCACGTGACCAAAAAGCAATATGTTTGCACAAAAAATATTGCAGAGAATTGCGTGATTTAAAAGATAAATTTCAAAGAAAATATGGACCACTTTCTATCTATTATCCATGCAATAAATGGAGATGGATTGAAGAACCTTGGCCATGGGAAAGAGGTGATAACTAATGTGGACTTATAATAAAGTTTTACAATATCCAATAAGAATAAAGAATTCTAATCCAAGACTTGCAAAATTCATAATATCACAATACGGTGGACCTGACGGAGAGCTTGGAGCATCTTTAAGATATTTGTCACAACGTTTTGGAATGCCTGATCAAAAATCAAAGGCAGTATTAAATGATATAGGTACTGAAGAATTGGCTCACTTAGAAATGGTTGGAAGTATAGTTCATCAATTAACAGATAACTTATCAATTGATGAAATTGAAAAAGCAGGATTAGGAGCATATTATACAGACCATGGTTTAGATGTTTATCCTCAATCTGCTGGAGGATATCCATTTAATGCAGTATCTTTAGCTTGTAAGGGAGACCCGGTGGCAAATTTACAAGAAGATTTAGCGGCAGAACAGAAGGCAAGAGCTACTTATGAAAAATTAATTGATTTATGTGCAGATGATCCAGATGTAATTGACCCATTAAAATTTTTAAGACAAAGAGAAATAGTTCATTTCCAGAGGTTTGGAGAAGCACTAAGAGGTGTACAGGAAAAATTAGCTAGCAAAAAATATTATATAAATAATAATTCTTGTAGTAACTATGATGATATGAGATAAAGATAAACTAAAATAACAATTCTGCAAATGCAGGATTGTTATTTGAAATGACCCAAAAATGTTGTTTCAACATTTTTGGACTTTTTTATTGTGAAACAACAAGGTTCTGGGGTACCCACCCACAGCTTTAGCTGTGCTGGTGGGTCGGGTTCTTATATGTTAAAGTATAGTTTTGAGTTTAAAAATTTGTTGATTATTCTTCAAATTATAGATATAATATGAAAAATTTAAAGTAATTTATAGTAGAGAAATTAAATAATATGTGATAAAATACATATACGATAAACATTTATCATTAATGGAAGCATCAGTAAATATACTCTATGGAATCATTCTGTAACTGGTAAATTATAACACTTATATTATGACAAAAAATCACAAACACTATACAATGTTTAAGAGGTATTATATGAAAAAAGTTTTTTATTATAAGTCCTGCAAACTTAGGAGTAAGCATAATAGGAAAATTTCTTCCTATGTTAGGTGCAGTACCAGTTCCAAATAAAATATCAGAAATGAAAAAGTTTTATAAAACTATAGAAACTAGAATACAGAATAATAAGCCAGTAGTTGTTTATCCAGAGGCTCATTTATGGCCTTATTACAAGAAAATAAGAGAATTTCCAGATACATCTTTTAAGTTCCCTGTAAATTTAAATGTGCCTTCATTTTGTATAACAACAACATACCAAAAAAGGAAAAATAGAAAAAAATCATTTATAGGTATTTGGAATTTCAAAAAAGTCCTATATATTTTATAAATAATAAGATAGCTAGAGGCATAGTTGAACTAATAATGCATTCTCAAAATAAAACAACAAAGATTATAGGAATGGAAAATATAAAAGACATAGAAGGTGGAGCGATAATAACAAGCAATCATTTTAATCCTATAGATAATATAGTAATTAGGAAATTTGCAAAAAAGGCTGGTAAAAAAAGACTATACATTGTTGGACAGGAGACAAATCTAGCAATGAAAGGCATATTATTTCTTGTTTTGTAGAAATTAGAGAAAGAGACCAAAAGGATACTGACGAATTTTATAAAGTGGATTATGTTTTACATATATTACCTACAATATATCCTGACAAAGAAAAAAGTAAATAAAAAATATTAATTGTTTTTGCATCAATTTAGTGTTATAGTATTTATATAAAAAAGATATTACAAGGGAATTTTGAAGGGAGTACAAAGGATGAACAATGCATATTCAAAGGCTTATACAGAAGTTTTAGAAATATTAAAATATTTCCCAAACGATGAATATGAAAAAATACCAAAAGAAAAAATAAAATTTTATAAAGAAAATATGGATAAAAATTATAGCTTTAGTATAAATCCAGAAGTTGATCTTTCAGAACAAAAAATTTCTGAAGAGACAAATTCTATTTTAGTTGGCTTATTTAGAGATTATTTTGCAAGCGAAAAGCAAAAAGAAGTATTAAATAATTTATTAGAATATAACCAAAAAAGATTAGAAGAAAAAAAGAAAGAAGAACATAATACCAGTAATTCATCAAAAAAAGAAGAAATAAATGAAGAAATTCAAAAAGAGCAAGAAGAAAATGTAGAACAAGAATTACAAGAACAGACAGATTTAGTAGTATATAAAGAACCATTTTTTAATAGGTTTATCGGTTTTATAAAAAGATTATTGCGAAGATAAAAACAAATATATATCTGTTTAAAGTATTATGATAAAAGAGGAAAATTTATGGATGAGAACGAAATAAGAATTATGAAGGCAACTAATGCTGTTAATAATATAATAATGAATAAAGTAATTGAATTACCATATTTCAATAATAAAAACTTAAATAATAATATAAGTTATTTTAATAAAACAATAGTAGAGGATGAAGATATATTACCAGATATGTATTTGGCAGCTTATTCTTCGAGAATCAATAGTATTATAGTTCAACCTAAAGATGTAGAAAAAGCAACAGATGAACAATTAGTTTCTATATTATTGCACGAACATATACATATGCTAAGTTCAGATATGAAAAATGGAAACATTGGATATAATGATGGTAAAGAACCAGTAATTTTTAATGAAGCGGCTACACAATGGTTAACTTTAAAGCTAATTAATGAAAATAATAATATGGATGATGCAATAAAAAATAACGTATTATATAAAGAATCAGTTAAAAAAATTGATGATATTATAAAATGTGTTGGAGAAGAAAATTTTTACAGTCACTATTTTGATGCATCATTAAAAACAATGCTAGAAGAGCAAAATGAATATAATTTTAATGTAATAGTTAATTGCTTAAGTGATATGAAAGAGGCAAATGAAGAGGTATTAGCAGAGCAAGAGTTAAACAAATTAAAGAATAACATTATTGAATATGAACAAAAAAATGAAAAATTGAAAGAAAGCAAAAATACAATAAGTATAAAATTAAATAAAATAAATAATAATAAAGTTTCTATTAGAACAGTTGTTTCAAACGCCTTAAATCAAGGTATATCAACAGAACACGTTAAAAAAAGTGATATAGAAGAACAAAATTTAAAAAATCAGCAAACAAAAGAATAATTCTGCAACTGCAGAATTATTCTTTTGTTTGTTTTTTTAATTCGATTAAAGCTAAAATGCTGTAATTTGCTAGATCTAAAAGGGTATCTTCAATTTTTTCATCTTTAACACTTGCTTGTTTTTGAGTTAAAGTTGTTAATCTGTTTAATTTATCAGAAATTCTAACTAAAAACGAAGTAAGACCAAAAGTTTCAAATGTTTTATGAACACTATCGCCATAATCATGATTTTTTGCCTTATATATTTCAAGCATTTCATCAGCAATTTCTTTAAATAATTTTTCATTTTCATTCATAACAAATCCCCTCCACATTTTTTACTTATTATATCATAAACATTTATATATGTTGAAAAAATGAGATAAATATGATAAAATTATCAACAGTTATTTTATATGAAAATTAAAGGAGGAATTAATAATGTCAGGACATAGCAAATGGCATAATATTCAAGCAAAAAAAGGAAAAGCAGATGCAGCAAGAGGAAAAATATTTACAAAACTAGGCAGAGAATTATTAATGGCAGTTAAAGCTGGAGGACCAGATCCAGAAAGTAATTTTAAATTAAGAGATGTAATTGCTAAATGTAAGGCTAATAATATGCCAAATGATACAATTAAAAGTGCAATAAAAAGAGCTTCAGGTGTAGGAAATTCAGAAAATTATGAAGAAATAACGTATGAAGGATATGGACCAGCTGGAGTTGCAGTTGTTGTAAATGCTTCTACAGATAATAAAAATAGGACGGCAGCAGATGTTCGACATGTATTTAGTAAATTTGGTGGAAATTTAGGAACAACTGGTTGTGTTTCATATATGTTTGAAAAAAAAGGTGTAATTGTCATTTCAAAAGAAAGTACAGATATGTCAGAAGATGATTTAATGCTATTGAGCATTGATGCTGGAGCTGAAAATTTTGAATCAGATGATGAATACTATGAAATTACAACAGCCCCAGAAAATTTTTCAGAAACACGTGAAAAACTTGAAAAAGAAGGATTAACATTTGAAGAGGCTGAAATACAACTAATTCCATCAAGCTATGTAAAATTAGATGAAAATAAAGCTCATACAATGCAATTATTGTTAGATAATTTGGATGATTTAGATGATGTTATGGAAGTTTACCATAATTGGGAAGAATAAAATAATTTTGTAGTGTGGTCTTATAACAAGTTATGCATATATATTTACATAAAAAACTTGAATTATGTAAATAAAAATGGTATAATTATCTTATAAAGACCGAAATAGGTCTTGTAGGATTTGTTTACGCATTGTGTACATTAAAAAGGAGGCAGTTAAGATGCGTAAGATGAATTGGAAAAATGTTGTTGTGGGATTGATGATTGCTGTTATTTCTGCTTTGGCTTTGATGCCAACGACAGAGGCCGCTATCGGCTTCCCAGGACGGCAGGAACAGGCAACGACGGCAACAGTAGCCGAGAATGCTGAAATCACGGCAACGGTCCCAGAGGAACAGAAAGCACCGGTTTATACGGCCATTGTTTGCCGTCTGGATGACGGGAAAGTTGTCGCAGAGATGTATGACATCTCTGGACAGCAAATGGCCAAGTACTTTGAGCAGATTCAGGCCAAACACAACAATGAGTTCGTGCTTATGTGCACGGACGGGCAAGAGTTTCAGCAGAAGCTTGAAGAGCTGAAAGCTCTGAAAGATAAAGCTGAAGTCGTAACAGAAGCCGGCAAGATTCCAGCGGAGGTCGAAGAGGTCTTGACCCAGCAGCTTGGCACGGAGAACGTGTATGCGGCGAGGATCCAGTACAAGGATCCCAACCACAAGAGCTGGTTGGAAAAGTTTGGTAAAACCGTGCTTGGCGCGGTTATCCCGTTCGCGGGAGGACTCTTCTAACCACGGCGACCATAGTTTTTCCAAGTTTTGGGGCGACATATTTGTCGCCCCATTGCTTTGCCCAAATTAAGGTATATCGATATTATTGTGAAACAACAAGGTTTCGGGGAACTCATACACAGCTCTAGCTGTATAGATTGATTTTTATAAATTTTTTTGGGGTTGGTCCATATATTTACATAAAAACTTGAATTATGTAAATAAAAATGGTATAATATAGGTATGAAAACTCTATTGAGTTTGGTCGAAATTTCGACTAAATAAAAAAGAGTTGAAGGGTTTTAAGTCATCAGAAAAGCAAAAGGAGGAAAACATCATGATGACGAAGAAAATTTTTGCTCTTGCAACGTTAGTTGCGTTGTTGTGCTTTGGCACGGCAAGCGCCACTACAGAGGCGGCGAATTATCAGCGAATCGGTGCGTCGAGCACTGTCCAGTCGATCCCGGCGACAACGACGCAGGTAGCACAGACGGCGCAGGTCAAATCCTTGCAGCCCGTGGCTACAATGTCTGTCGAAGAAGCTGCCAACCAGTTTGGCAGCCTGGCGAACTACAATACTGTGATGAACATCCCTGTTTCGTCTCAGATGGTAGTAACCATCGACAGGTTTCACGGTCAGGTGAGTTTATACTCACTAGACGATATCGACGACTATGCCCAGTTTATGGCAAAATATGTGGCTTCTGGTCACATTGTCGCGATTTCGGATGTCCGTTCGATTACCGGCATTGACGAGGGCGTACGCGTCATCAAAAACGCCTTCCTTCGGGCAGGCGTATCGGGAGAGTTTATCTCATATTCTGCTATTTTAGAAAACGCGATGACGAACAACGAAGTCTCCGCGTGCCAGAAAGTGTTGAAGAGTTCTTCTTTCTTCGCTTTTACCGTGCATATCGATTATGCACGTCTGGAGCGGAATACTGCACCTGTAGTTAACGTCGCTCCGGCAACTCAGAAACAGTCGGCTTCCGAACGTTTGAACGACACCGTGAACACGGCATCTACCTTAATCAACTTGTACACGCAGATTACTGGCAAAACGCTCTACTAAGAGCTGTAATAGCTAGATCTCGTGCACATAGATTGAACTGAGGGAAAACCTAAAACTCTTACCCCACGACTATTTGGTCGTGGGGTCTTTCTTTTGCTTTTTGCTCTTTTCAATTAAGATTTTTAGTGATATAATTATTTTTAAGTTATTCAAAGTCTAGAGGAGCTGATATATAATGAATAATGAAGAAAAAATTAAAATTGAAAAGCAAAGAGAGGAATTAAGAAAAAAGCTTGAAGAAGATAATAAAAAAGAAAAGAATAAAATAAGAGAAATAGATTATTATAAGGAATTACAATTAATAAATAATAATAGCAAATATATGGGATTTAAGGAAAAAGATGTTTTTGTAGTTTCAAAAGAAGAAAAAATCAATGGTAAAAAGATTAAAACTTTAGAAGTGTATAATAAAAACTTAGATAAAATAGCTTCTACTGATAAAAACGGTTTATTGAACTTAGAGCCAGAATATAAAGATGAATTAAAAGAAAAGCTTAAAGATTACTATCCCCAATTAGGGTTAGATGATAAGAAACGTGAAATTTACTTACATGAACATGAATTTGAAGAAGAAGGTAAAAATTTTATATCTAAAGAAAATGGTGTAGTAGCTAGTGATAAAAAAGAAAAGGACTTAACAGAAGAAGATAAGAAAAAAGAAATTGAAAAATTAAGAGATAATAGAAAAAATAAGGTTGATACATTAGATTCTGCTTTAGTTAAAGAAGATTTAGGTATTGACACTAAAGACTTAGGAACAATGATTAAAATAAAAGATAAACGTTTTTATGATAAAGTTCCTGATGCAAAAGACTTTAATGGAGATGCTTTACTTATTTATAACAATAAAACAAATAAATTCATGATTATTGGAATGAAAAAAGGAAAATATGTAGAATGCAAGGGAATTGAACCATCTGTTGGCACAATGAAAACATCTGTAGATTTAGACAAAACAGGCAAATATGTTCAAGAACAAGGAATAAGCAGTGTTATGAAATTAAAAGGAAATAACGATTATGATTTTGCGGTCAATTTAGAAGCTGGAGCGGTTGAATTTCAAGAACTAAGAAGAGGAAAGAATGGAAAATACATATCAGCCGATTTATGTACACAGGGACAACGTTCAACATCGTATGAAGTTGAAAAAATGATGGATAAAGGAAAAAATAGAAGTATTAATGATGAATTAGATGAATTTAATAAAGAAAATGAACATGGACATAGTAGTTCTGTCCAAAGTTTAAAAAATAAAAATTGTACAAAAGAGGAAATTGAAGAAACTGATAAAGCTAATCAGAAAAATAAATCAGAAATTTCAAAAAGAAGAGAACATGATGGACATGAAGATAGAGAAATAGAAGACTATGATAGTGATGAATAGTAAAGTAGACAAATGAGTTATTGCTTATTTTATGGGTTTACAAAAGCAAAGTACTATTGTATAATATGTAGGAATTCTTAAACTGAAGCATTGAAAGGAATGAATTTATAATGGAAAATAAAGAAAATGAAGAACAACTAGATATGAACAGATTAATGAAGATTAGAGAAGAAAAATTAAAAGAACTCCAAGCAAAGGGAGAAGATCCGTTTGCAATAACAAAATATAATAGAACACATAATAGCCAACAAATAAAAGATAATTACGACGAATTAGAAGGAAAAGATGTTAGCATCGCAGGTAGAATAGTTGGAAAGAGAATTATGGGAAAAGCTTCTTTTTGCCATATTCAAGATAGTGAAGGAAAAATTCAGTCATATGTTAGTATTAATGATTTAGGCGAAGATAATTATAAAGCTTTCAAGGAAATGGATATTGGAGATATCATCGGGCTTACTGGCTTTGTATTTAAGACAAGAACAGAAGAAATTTCAGTACACGCACGTCAAGTTGTTTTATTAACAAAATCATTAAGACCATTGCCAGAAAAATTTCATGGTCTAAAAGACCCTGATTTAAGATATCGCGAAAGATATGTTGATTTAATTATGAATCCAGAAGTTAAAGATACATTTATGAAAAGAACAACAATTTTAAAAGAAATTAGAAATGTATTAGATTCAAAGGGCTATGTGGAAGTTGAAACACCAATATTAAATACTATTTCAGGAGGTGCCTCTGCTAGACCATTTATAACACATCATAATACATTAGATATTGATATGTATTTAAGAATTGCTACAGAGTTAAATCTTAAGAGATTAATAGTTGGTGGTTTTGACAAAGTATATGAAATGGGCAGAATATTTAGAAATGAAGGAATGGATTTAAAGCATAATCCAGAATTTACTTCACTAGAGTTATATGCTGCTTATGAAAATATAGATGATATGATGGATATTACAGAAGAGCTTATTAAAGCTTGTGCTATGAAAGTTTGTGGTACATTAAATATCACATACCAGGGTAAGAAAATCAATCTTGATGGTAAATGGAAGAGAATAACAATGATTGATGCTGTTAAAGAGGCTACTGGAATTGATTTTAATAAGATTAAGACTGATGGAGAAGCTCAAGAAGCACTAAAATCATTGCATCTTGAACTAAATCCAATAAAGAAGACAAAGGGAGATATTTTAGCACAAATATGTGATGAAAAAGTTGAGGACACAATCGTTCAACCTACATTTATTTATGAATATCCTATTGAGAATTCACCACTTGCTAAGAAAATACCTGGAAAGCTAGGAATGGTTCAAAGATTTGAAATATTTATTGATGGTAGAGAATATGGTAATGCATTCTCTGAATTAAATGATCCAATAGATCAAAGAGAGAGATTTCTACATGAGATTGAAAATAGAAAAAATGGCGATGATGAAGCTGGAATGATGGATGATGACTATATTAATGCATTAATGATTGGATTACCACCTACAGGAGGTTTGGGAATTGGAGTTGATAGATTAGTTATGCTATTAACAGATTCAGCCTCAATAAGAGATGTATTATTATTCCCAACAATGAAACCTATTGCAAAATAAAAACACATAATTTTAAGTTTTTTGCTAAGAGGAAGCAATTAAAAAAATATAATATTTCTAAAATTGGATATATGAAAGGGATAAATATGATAGATTTTTCAAATGCAATAGAAGAATTGAATAATTATAAAGGTTCTGAAAAAAAGAAAACCTTAGTTTATAATAATAAAAGATATCTAGTAAAATTTCCTGATCCAATAAGAGAAAAAAATAAAAATATTTCATACATTAATAATGCTTTTTCAGAATATATAGGAAGTCAAATTTTTATGATGTCAGGATTTGAAACTCAAAACACTATATTAGGCAAATATATATACAAAGATAAAGAAAAGATTGTGTGTGCCTGTGAAGATTTTACAAATGAAAACCACGTATTATATGAATTTGAAAATTTAGCATTGAGTGCGAATCCTGATAAAAAAATTGAAACAGAATTATCTGATATTATGGAAGTAATAGATGAAATTAAGAATATGACTAATATTATTTTAGATGATAATATTAAACAAAAATTTTGGGATATGTTCATTATTGATAGTTTGATTGGAAACACTGACAGGCATAATGGCAACTGGGGACTTTTAATAAATATAAGAAGTGGCAAAGCAAAATTTTCGCCTATATATGATTGTGGTTCTTGCTTAAATCCAATGTTAGAGGATGAAGATTTAAAAAAAATAAATGATGTAGAAATAAAAAATTTAGCGATAAATTGTTATTCTTGCATAAAAGAAAATGGTAAAAAAATAAATTACATATCATATATTAAAAACGAAAAGAATAAAGAATGTAACAATGCAATAAAAAGAGTGTTTGAAAAAATAAATATAAATGAAATTAATAATTTTATAAATAGTATCTTATGCATATCAAATATTAGAAAGATGTTCTACAAGAAAATAATCAATTATAGATATGAAATTATAAGAGATGTTTATTTTAAATTAAATAAAAAATAATAATGGAGGTTCGCGTGTTTAATTTTGATAATAGAGTTTTATATATAATATTAATTATTTTTATTGTATTTAGTATTACTAAAAATATTACAGATCAAAATTTTTTACTTAATCTAATATTAACTTTACCAGCAATGTTAATTGCAATAACTTTTCATGAATATGCTCATGCTTATGCAGCTGTAAAATTAGGTGATGAAACACCTAGAAATCAAGGAAGATTAACATTAAATCCATTTGCTCATTTAGATCCAATTGGTGCTGTTTTATTAGTATTTGCTGGATTTGGATGGGGTAAACCTGTAGAAGTAAATCCAAGAAATTATACTGCAGATATGAGTGAGTCTAAAGCAAATGCAATTGTGTCATTTGCAGGTCCTGCAATGAATTTTATTTTAGCAATTTTATTTGAAATTCTTGCTTATGCAATTTTGATAATTAGTCCTTCATTTAGTGATAATACTGTAGGTTCAGTAATTATTGAATTAATACAAATTACAGTTACGATAAATATTGGGCTTGGAGTATTTAATTTAATTCCATTGCCTCCACTTGATGGGTCAAAAATTTTGAATCATTTTTTATCATATAATGCGAGAGATTGGTTTGCAGAATATGAATATTACTTTTATATTGGATTTTTATTACTATGGATAACAGGATTAGCAGGAATTATAATTTCACCAATTATAAATGGAATATATACAGGACTAAATTATGTAATAGGTTCTATTTTCCAATTTTTTATGTAAAAGAAATAATTAAAGAGGGATAAGATGAAAGATACATATATTCTAGGAATTGAATCAAGTTGTGACGAGACTTCTATAGCCGTTGTAAAAAACGGTCGAGAAGTCTTGTCCAATGTTATTAATTCTCAAATTAATATACATGAAAAATATGGTGGAGTTGTTCCAGAAATAGCTTCAAGAAGCCATGTCGAAGTTATTAATGAAGTATATAAAGAAGCATTGGAACAAGCAAAACTAACAATTGATGATATTGATGCTATATCTTGTACTTATGGACCTGGATTAGTTGGAGCACTTTTGGTTGGAGTTTCCTATGCAAAGGCTTTAAGTTTTGCAACAAAAAAACCATTAGTTGGTGTAAACCATATTGAAGGACATATTGCAGCAAATTATATTACACATAAAGAATTAAAACCACCATTTTTATGTTTAGTAATATCTGGAGGTCATACACACTTAGTATATATTAAAGATTATACACATTTTGAAATACTTGGAAAAACAAGAGATGATGCAATTGGAGAGGCTTTTGATAAAGTAGCAAGAGTTATTGGATTAGGCTATCCAGGAGGACCAAAGGTGGACAAACTTGCGAAAGAGGGAAAGCCTAGTATTGAACTACCAAAAACACATATAGAAGGCTTAGATTTTAGCTTTAGTGGGATTAAAACAGCAGTTTTAAATTTGCATCATAAAAATCCAGATATAAATAAAGCAGATTTGTGTGCAAGTTTTGAAAAAACTTGTACAGATATTTTAATTGCAAATACCTTAAAGGCAGCAAAACAGTTAAATATTAATACAGTTGCTTTGGCTGGAGGAGTTTCTGCAAATACATATATAAGAGAGCATTTTTTGGAATTAGAAAAAACACATAATATGAAAATATATTATCCTGAATTTATATTATGTACGGATAATGCTGGAATGATAGCCTCTGCAGGTTATTATAATTTTATATCTGGTAAAATATCTAATTTAACATTAAATGCAATTCCTAACCTAAAAATAGGTGAATAAGAGTGCAAGCAATTTATGGAGGTGAATCAGATGAATATTTTTGCAATTTCGGATTTGCATTTATCTTTTTCTAACAATAAACCTATGGAAATTTTTGGAGATAATTGGAATAAGCATACAGAAAAAATACGTAACAATTGGAAAGAACAAGTTAGAGAAGATGATTTAGTTGTTTTACCTGGTGATTTTTCATGGGCTATGCGATTAAAAGATACAGTTTCCGATTTTGCTTATTTAGCTGACTTACCAGGGAAAAAATTATTGTTAAAGGGTAACCACGATTATTGGTGGACAACATTATCAAGTATGAGAAATTTTTTAAAGGATAATAGCTTTAATAATATTGATTTTATATATAACAATAGCTATCTGTTTAATAATTATATCATTTGTGGAAGTAGAGGATGGAGTGCTATAGATTGTGCTGAAAATCCTAAAATGCTAAATAGAGAAAAGATAAGATTAGAACTTTCAATAAAGGATGGAATTGATAAATATGGAACTGATAAGCCAATTATAGCTTGCATGCATTATCCACCATCTGTTGATTTTAGAAAAATATTAGAAAAGTATAATACAAAAATTGTCATATATGGACATTTACATGGAGATAGTCATAACTATGCACTAAATGAAAATATAAACGGAATTGCCTATAAATTAACTAGTTGTGACTATACAGACTTTAAATTGATAAAATTAGTTTAAATCTTTTGTTCGATTAACTTCCCTTGAAACGACAAAATATTTATGATATACTAAGCAAAATGAAAATTGAAATATTGAATAAGGAATGTTTTAAATATAGAAAGGAATAATGCTATAATGCCAAAAACAGTTACAGAAAACGTAAGTGATTTTCAAAAAAAGTTAGATTATATTGGATTAAATTTGGAAAAAACACCAAAATTCTTAATGGATTTTGAACCTTTAGAGTTTGAAAAATCAAGCTCATATAATGAAGATAATGAACATAGAATTTTTAAATATATTTCTATTAATGATATAGAATTATTGGTTAGTCCAACAAATAGGTTAACAGATATTAAAGAAAAGTATGCTAAAGCTAAGCCAATTAAAGAGTATTTAAATCAAAAAAACATAGAAGAATATGCTACATTTCTAAAAATGTTAAATATGATGTCTATAGAAGAAATAGAGAAAATTGAAGATAGACAAAATAGTTTTGAAAAAAAAGTTCCATTTTCAGTAAAATATGATAAAGATTATGAATGGCAAATTTATTATTCAGAGAAGGCTAATAAATATTTTATGCTTACGACGAGTGAAGACTATGAATTTAATGCATTTTTCTATATTTTAAAGAAACAAATAAAATATAATAGAAGTCGAAAAAAGATAGATGAGAAAATTTATGTTCCGATTAATTATTTAAATTATTCTAGTGATTTTTTATCTAAAACAGAAATAGCTGATTTAGAAAATTATTTATGGTTATTTACAAAAAACTGGCCAAATATTTTCGAAGTACACGATAAAGATGATAATATGAACATTGAAATTATCGGAACTACTAATGTTTATAAAAATATTACAAGCGGTTATAAAGTTTCGTTAAAAAGCAAAGAAGATGCTGTCAAATATTATAAAGGATTAAAAGCCCTATTTATTTTACAAACAGAGCTAGCATTCCACTATCACTTTGATGCTAAAATTAATACAAATTGCGAGCTAGAACTTTTTTATAAATTAGAAAAAATAGATTATACTAATATAATGGATTTTATTAATGTACAATATAAAAGTGTTTCCAAAAAAATGGAAGATGACAGCAAAAATATAAGTGAGTTAGAAAGTAAACTTGAAAACTTGAAACAAGAGGCAGCATTAAAAGATTTAGAATACGTTAACAAACAAAAACAAATTGCAATGTATTTAGAGTACAAAAAAACATTTTTTGGTAAAATAAAATTATTCTTAAAATTCAAGAAAAAGAATAATAAAGAGGAAGTCACAAATGATGTAAATAAAGAAAACGCTAAGGTTGAAAAAAAAGAAGAAGAGGTTAAAAATTTAGTAACTAATGATAAACAAAATTATACAATTGAGGACTTAATCTTACTTTATGCTAAACTAGAAAAAGAGACTGCCTATATAAAAAATATGAAGTCAGATATACACGCATTAGAACTTAAATTAAAAAATGTTAATAGAAAAATTGAAAATGCAACAAAGTATATCGAAGAAATTGACAATCATAAAAAGAGCATTTTTGAATTCTGGAGATTTGTTAATAAAGATGAATTACTTGAAATGGAAGAAGGAACAATACAAGATAATAACGAGAAGAGTAGCAACCATAAAAAGGTATTTGATTACGAGCTAGATTTTACTGAACTAGGAATTCAAATGGATAAATTACAAAGAAAATTATTATCAAAAGATGTTCAAGATAGTGTATTTTTAATTGATTCTAACGTGGGAGATTGCATTAATATCATAAAAAGTAACATAGATATTGATATTGAACAATTAAGAGAAAGATTAAACGAATTAAAAGCAATGGCTGAAAAGAAAAGAAAAATATATAATATGGAAGATTTTGATATTTTTGGAAGTATATCTGACAATACAAACCAGGTAAAAACATTGGCAAACAAAAAACATAGAGAAACTGAAAAAGATATGCTAAATATTTTAAATATAAGTCAAAACAGTGATGTAGAAGGATTTAAAACAAGACTTGAAAATTCAGAAAAATTAGTAAGTGAAAATATCAATAAGATAAAATCAAACTTCAATATGCCAATTTATGTCGCAGTTTCAAATTCACAAATGATTGATAAACAAGGATTTGGTGTATATCATATAGCTGCTGATGCTGCATTAAGAGAAGCAGAAAATATAAATTCAGACAAGATTAACTTGTATCAATTAGATATAACAGAGGGAATGCCTTTAATATATTGCACAAATATTATTTATTATAATAATTTTAATGAAACATTACCTCTTGGAATGAATGTAACAGATAAAGTAATAATAGATTCTGCAAAATTTGAATTTATGCCTAAAAATATGATTACTTTTAATATTTGTGACAATTTAAGTGAAAATGAAATGCAAGATATGCCAGTTATAAAAACTATTATGCTTTGCGAATACGAGTTAGTTCTTAAAACTGACAAAAATTCTGGTAAAACAGCAGAGGAGGAAAAGAAAGTTGATTAAAAGAGCAATTATAATTGTATGCGATAGTTTTGGGGTAGGAGAAGCTCCTGATGCAAAAGATTATGGTGATGTAGGAAGCAATACTTTAAAACACATATACGAAAATTCAAAGATGAAATTACCTAATTTAAAAAAATTAGGCTTATATAATATAAATGGTGTTGGAATTGATGAAAAGGAAGAGAAAACGATTAGTTCTTATGGAAAGGCAAAGGAATTATCAAAAGGAAAAAATAGCCCAGTAGGACATTGGGAAATTTCTGGATTTGTAAAGGAAGAACCATTTGCAACATATCCAAACGGTTTTCCAACAGAATTAATAGATGAATTTATAAATAAAGCTGGACTAGAGGGTGTTTTATGTAATAAAAAGGGGTCTGGAACTGAGTTTTTAAAAGAATATGGAGAAGAACATATAAAAACTGGATATCCAATTGTTTATACTTCAGCAGATAGTGTTTTTCAAATAGCTGCGCATGAGGATATAATTCCTGTAAAAAGATTATATGAAATATGCGAAATTGCTCGTAAAGTAATTCAAAATCCAAAATACAATATTGGAACTGTTATAGCAAGGCCTTTTATTGGTAATAATAAAGATAATTTTGTAAGAACATATAATAGAAAGGATTATGAGTATACTTCTTTTGGTAGAACAATGCTTGATTCCATAAATGAAAGTGGAAGAAAAGTTGTTGCAGTTGGAAAAATAGTAGACTTGTTTTCTATGAGAGGGATAAATGAAGGTGTTCATACAGAAGGAAATATAGATGGTTTAAATAAAACTTTAGAATTTATTAAACAAGATTTTGAAGGTTTATTATTTACTAATCTTGTTGATTTTGATATGCTTTATGGTCATAGAAATAATATAGAAGGCTATGCAAAGGCTTTAGAAGAATTTGATGCATATATACCTAAAATTTTGAAAGAAATGAAAGATACAGATATGCTAATTATAACTGCTGATCATGGATGTGATCCATCTACACCAAGCACTGATCACTCAAGAGAACACATTCCAATTTTGATATATGGAAAAGATATAAAACAAAATAATAATATTGGCACAAGAGAAACTTTTGCAGATATTTCAGCAACAATTTTAGACATATTTGGTTTGCCTACACTTAAATATGGCAATAGTTTTAAAAACGAAATTATAAAATAAAAATATTGACTTTATTTTAGAGATTAATTTATCGAATCTATTGACATTAGGTCTTTTTATAACTTATAATACAGTTAAACTAGCAGAATATGTGGGTAGGAGGTACTAAAGCATAAATGACACAGAATAAATTTTTTTATTCAAATGAATCCACTAAAGACGAAGATTTATTAAAGTTAATTAAACAAGGTGATAATGATGCTCTAGAATGCTTAATAAATAGGTATAAAGAGCTAGTAAATATGAAAATTAGTAGGTATTATATTGTTGGTGCTGAAAAAGAGGATATTTTCCAAGAAGGCTTAATAGGGTTATATAAGGCAATTAAATCTTATGATTTAGAAAAACAAAATTCTTCTTTTAAAACATTTGCAAATTTATGTGTGGAAAGGCAGCTTATTACGGCAATAAAATCATCAAACAGGCAAAAACATATGCCACTTAATTCATATTTGTCATTAAATTCAAATGCATTTGACGAAGATGATAATACAGCATTAATAGATGTTTTTAATTCTAAGTCAACAGAGGATCCTTTAGACACAATAACAAAGAAAGAGTATTATAAAGATATAGAAAGCAAAATAGATAAAAATTTAAGTGATTTTGAAAAGGAAGTATTGCACAGATATGCTAAGGGAGAGAGTTATATAAAAATTGCTGAAAAGCTTGACACTCCAGTAAAATCTGTAGACAATGCAATACAAAGAATAAGAAAAAAAGCAATAAAAAATATTTTGCCTGAATAAAATTATTTACTGTTTTATTGCGAAAGCAACAAATCCCCGAGGAATCCACCCACGGCTTTAGTTGTGTAAGGTGGATCGGGTTTTTATTAATTATAATGCCCTTGTAACTCAGTTGGTAGAGTAGCACCATGGTAAGGTGAAAGTCGGCGGTTCGATTCCGCCCATGGGCTCCAATGCTGAGGTTCGTCAGACAACGTGTGACCTCGAAAAAAAGCGATACTTCAGAATTTTTTCCGAGGTATTTTTTGTACCTCGTTTTGAAAAACAATGTATTTGTCTTGCAGAAGAAATAGTTTATAATGAACTCATTTACTGCTGAAAATGATGACCAATTTATATTTTATAAGTTGGTCATTAACTTTATTAGTTAAATAGCAAAAATAAAAGAATAAATAAATATTATTAAAATTTAATACCAACTTTTTATATGCCTGTAATTAAATTCAAAACAACAGAAAATGAAAATAGATTCAAATTTTATTCATTTGTCAATAAATGTTGAAAAAGAAAATTGTACAATACAGGAATTAAAATAAAATATGGAGATAAGTTTATAACAATGGTAACTTGTGAGTATAGTTAGAAAAATGGCATTATAGAGTTAGTTAAAATCAAGGAGTGAATATAAATGAGCAAATATGTTCCAAATAAAATGATGAAAAATAGTAGATATAAAGATTTTTTACTACGATTAAATGACACTGAAAAAAGAAAAATAATTGATAAAATATCTGTTTTAATTAGTGAAAATCAAAAATATTGTGACAAAGGAAACTATAAGCATTTATGCAATATATTTACAAGTTTTGCAATATATCAAATGCTTTTAGAACAAGGAAATAGCAAGGAACAAGCCTTTGAAGTTGTAAGTACTGAAATGTGGAAATATGTAGAAAAAGGTGCTGGTATATATCGTAAATTATTTCCAAAAGGAAAAATGTTAAAATTTATGGGAAAGATGCTTCCTAAAATGTTTGCAAAAGGAAGCGGATATGGATGGAAATATACTTGGCATACAGATACAGCAACAAATGATTATTTAAAATTTGAATGCAACGAATGTATTTATGCAAAAATATTTACAAAGTATAATGTACCAGAACTTGGACCAATGTTTTGTCATGCAGATGATATAAATTATGGGCAAATTCCTGGAATTAAATTTACAAGAAACCACACATTATGCAAAGATGGACAAGATTGTGATTTTTTATTTGAAAGAGTAAAATAATTTTATAAGGTGAAAGTTTGGCTAATTTTAATGAAAAATACATAAGAAAAGTGGTTACTCGATTTATATGGCAAACAGTATAAGGAATATTGTAGAAAAAGTAAATAGAATAATACCAATAAAAAGAAAAATAAATTAGGAGAAGAAAAAATGGTTTTATTAATTGAAAGTATAATTGGAATTGTATTATTTACAATTGCAGTAGTACCAATGGTAATCAAAAATCCAATTGCTTATATAGGAGATTATCCACCAGCTATTAGAAAAAGATGTGAAGAATTAGGTCTAATTGAAAAGGATAAACCTAAATTTGCTAAGAATCATTTAATAAAAAAGGGATTTGCTTTAATATTTTTTGTAATTGTATTTTCATTAGTGATAAATAAAATAAATGGAGCAGACACTTTCCTTAAAGGCTTTGTTGATTCTTATATATTATGGTTAGTAATAGATTGGTATGATGCTTTAATCCTTGATTGTTTATGGTTTTGTCATTCTAAAAAAATAAGAATACCAGATACGGAAGATATGAAGGAATATAAGGATTATTTATTTCATATTAAGCAATCATTTGTAGGTATGTTATTAGGATTACCTGCTTGTATATTGGTGGGCTTATTAGTAATGATATTTTAGTAGATGAAATTTTTTTGAATATTAGATTATATTTAGTTACGAGGAGGAAATAAAATGTTAGTTACTTTTATACAATTAGCAATACTACTTGTATTAGTAGTAATTATATTAACTGTAGGAGTTGCTTTTATTCCTAAAATAGCTGTTTTATCCGCACCACAAGATATTAAAGAAAAGATACTTGAAAGACCAGATTATCCAAAATGGAAAACTATACTTGGAATAATACTACTAATTGGGCTGTTTTTAGCAGTTTTAGGAATTTTTATTTGGGCAGGTGTTGATGCTAAAAATAATAATTATAGTTTTGGATTGATACTTTTAAGATATTTAATTTTGCTTGAGGGATATAAAATATTTGATATGGTTTGTTTTGATTGGTTATTACTAACCAAATTAAATATATTTCAAAAGTTCTTTCCAGAAACAATTGGCTGTAAAGGTTATGAAAAGTATGGATTTAATTTAAAAAGTCAAATTGTGAAAATTATTATATTTGCAATTATAAGTTTAATAATAGCATTTTGTTTAACTATAAAATAGAGTTTGGAGATGAGAAAAATGAGTAATTTAAGTGAAGTATCTGAAACATTATTTATACCAATGGAAGCTAGAATATATGCAAGTAAAAAATTTCCTAATATTTTAAATGACAAAATGGCACTTACTTTAGAAAGCAAACTTCCAAAAGATAAAATAGGACATCAAAATCAAAGCCAGTATACTTTAATGGCAAGTGCAGTTAGGTCTATGAATATGGATAGATATATTAAAGATTTTTTAACAAGAAATAACGATGGAGTAATTATTGAACTTGGAATAGGGCTTGAAACAAGTTTTTACAGGTCAAATGATAAAAATATATGGTATGGAATAGATTTACCACCTGTAATAGATTATAGAGATGAATTAATCACGCCAGATGAAAGACAAATTTTAATTAAAGGCTCTATATTTGATAATAAATTATTAGATGACTTAAATAAAAAAATAAATGATAAGCCAGTATTATTTGTTGCAAGTGGACTTCTATATTATTTTGAAAAAGATGATGTAATAAATTTATTAAAGAAATTAAAGGAATTTAAAAACTCTGAAATAGTATTTGACACTGTATCAAAATCAGGTATGAAGTTAACAAGAAAATATATGAAACAAATAGGACACGATGATGCCAAAATGTATTTTTATGTAGAAGATATAAATGAATTAGTTAATGAAGTAAAAGACATAGAAGTGTTAGATTATCAAAAATTCTATTCTAATACAGATAAAAAGGGTATGAATTTTATAACAAAAGCATCAATGGTAATATCAGATTTATTGTTCATGGTAAAAATGGTACATTTGAGATTAAATTAGAGAAAATATTTACAATGATATTGGAAAGAGTTTAATATAAATGAAAGTCTTATTATTAAATGGAAGTAGTTAGCAGACTTTATGAAAGCAAATTACCTCAATATGAAGGGATTTGATAAAGCTGGAATATATAGAATGAAACAATTTTATGAAACATATAAAAATAATGAATTTTAAAAGATTTATAAATACAAAATAATATACTATAATTTTAATGTATTATAGTAAATAAGTTTCATAAATAAAATGGTGGAAATAATATGAATGAAAGTTTAAAAGAAACAATAAAAAATATAATTAATGTATTTTATATAATTCAATAAAAGTTATTGACATATGCAAACAAAAGTTCTATATATAATATATAGGATGTGATAATGATGAATAAAATTATATAAAACCTGTGCAAATATACAAAATTGCTATAAATTTGAAACCATACTTTGGAAAAAAGAAGTGGATAAAGCTTTTGAAAAGCAAAGTATTAGATTAAGAGAATAGGAAAAAGAGAATCATAAAATATATAGGAAAAATAAATACATAAGATAAAATAAAAAATTAAAAAAACTATTAACACAAATGACACATTGTGATAACATATAAGTATCTTATAGATGAAGCCACTTACAGCAAATCAATAGAATATTATTAATTGGAAATAATAAAAAGCTGGTAGGACACCAGTAAATAAATGTCTAGGGGCTTGTAATTCTATATATAAAATGCCACAAATTATATTCTGGAATGTTGCAGGTTCGAATGCAGGAGTCCCTGCTACAAAGCATGAAAAGGATGTTATGATGGTTAGTGGATTCTCAACTGCAATATTAGATAAATTATTAGATCTAGAAAACTTTACACCAATTGATGGAATGATGACAAAATTAGAAAAATACCTAAAACTATTGGAGGTAGAGTAAAATGAAAAATTTTATCACAGTTTGTATATGGCAGGAAACAAAGAATAAACTTGAGCAAGTTAGAATAAGTAAAGCAATGAAAGAAAAGAAAATGATTTCTTTTGCTCAAGTTATCGATGAATTAGTAGACGATTATTTAAATGAAAATAATACAAACAATAAACATTAAAAAATACTTTGTGCATATTGCTCGGAATTTTAATTCCTCTAATTGTAATAAGCAGAGTATATTTGGGAGTGCATTATGCAAGCGACGTAATAGCAGGATTTTTAATTTTATTTATAAGTATTATAAACAAAATAGATAAATAAAGGATAGGAATTTTGGATTCAATAATAAAATATATTGAAAGAAGAACTGAACATTTTATTTATCCTTTCTTTTAATTTATTCATCGTATTTTATTGTAAAATATTTAAATTCATATAATCTATTATTGTTTAGACAATCTATATAATGATCTAACTCATATTGATGAACACATGAAGCGACTATTGCAGGATGAAGTTTTTCCATAGGCATAATATAAGTCGCATATTTTAATGCTTCAATTATAGACTTATTTTCTTTCTCTCTTATTAAGTAAAAAGCTTCTCTGAATCTTGCAACAGAAGGGGAGTTGGTATAATAAGATAAAGGCACAATAAATTCTTTGTATACTACATCTTGGAAATCTTTGTATTTATTTGGGAAATTTTTCAAATACATTTCAATTTCAGATTTCCTATACCTTAAAAATACCTTGTTTTTGTATTTTGAAATTATTAAAACATTATTATCTTCATGAGCATCATCGCTTAGTTTAGAAGCAGATGAACTCGAAAAATAGTTTTTATTTAAAATGTCTAGGTAGTCAGTTTTATCATCTAATAAATATAAAAAACTTTGTGTTGTTTTATCAGAAAAGAAATTAATTAATATACTGTTATTTTCAGATATTTTCTTATATATGTTTTTTAAAAGCCCAAAAGTGTTTTCAATTTGTTTATTAATTGTTTGCATTGAATCGTCTGTTTTTTCTTTATCTTGTGAATTAGAATGAGCAATAAGTTTTGTAATACTTTTATTTAACATATCTATATTTTGTTCTCTATCTAGAAGAAGGTGGATATTTTCGTTTGCACATTCGAATGATTTTTTCAATGAATTATAAAATTCAGCATTTTTTTTAAATTTTGAAAATGCGTGTAAAACAATATGATTTTGCATATTATTAATAGAATCACGTATTTGCCTATATGCATCTATTTGAGATTGCAAATTCCTCATATTTTCATCTAAATCTTCAATAAATTTTAAATCTTTTTTTGTTAATGAACTATCTTAAAATATAATCTAGTATATCACAAAAAAATTTATTTGAAAAATTATTTTTAATAATTTTAAAATATCGTCAATTTATTCAAAATAGCTGAATGAGTTAAATTTTCTGGGGAAAATAAAAAATATATAGAAAAACAAAAGCACT
>CAZAZX010000011.1:0-44575 GCA_964489885.1 uncultured Lachnospiraceae bacterium
TTGCAAATATTGTTTCTTCTCTATATTCAATACATTCTTTTAATAAATCATCTTTTACTTCTCTTAAATTATTCATATTACATTCCTCCTACACATATATTAATTCGTTAAACACTATCTCTTCAGCTTGATTCTTAATAGCATTCATTGTGCCAACCCAATAAAGAATATCTGTATCTTTCATTTCTTCAGTTAAATCGCTTTCTGCTTTTAGTTTGTTTATTATCTGTTCAACTCTATTTTGAACTGTTTCTTGAATTTCTTTCAAATGTGCGTTTAATGTACCATCTAATAACATAATTGAGTATTCAGCTTTTTTATGTTCTTTCAAATAGTTTAATCTCATTCTTCCATATTTATTAAGAATGATTGTTTCTTGTTTTGGTAAAGTTAGATTAGGAATATAATAATCTCCTTCTAATCTGTATTCAATTCCAGTTCTTTCGTCTATCTTTGTTTTTGGTAATTCATTTTTCATAATAAATTTCATTCCTTTCTCGCTTCGCTCGAAGGCACACATAGGTATGAAAGCCTTGAGTTTGGAGCAATTTTTTTATATAATATACCTCATAGGAATACATACTACAAAGCACGGGGAGGTGAGTTGCAGACTTCTGCAACTTTCAGATTAAATCAGTATAATAAACAGTGCAAGTGCAGTTGTTTCAAGCACACATAAGTAGTCCCTTGAGGCTGTAAACTAATCATTGACTGATAGTTTGTTATAGTGTTAATTGCACAGTCCCTGTATTCCTTAAAAATTTATTATATAAAGGAGTGTTTATAATGCAAGTTATTTATCAAAAAGCTTGTGGTATCGATGTGCACAAATCTTTTATAGTAGCAGTTATTTGTGACTCTACTTCCATCGAACCAAAGTATCTTCGTAAACGTTTTTCGACTTTTAACAATTCTCTAATTGAATTTAGAAATTGGTTATTAGCTAACGATTGTCAGAATGTATGCATGGAATCTACTGGAAAGTATTATGTTCCTGTATACAATGCATTAGAAGGTCATATTTCTAATGTCGTCGTTGCTAATCCTAAATGGGTTAGATGTATTAAAGGCGAAAAAGATGATAACAAAGATGCCAAATGGATTGCTGATCTTTTTAAGCTTGGAATAGTCCGTCCCAGTTTTATTCCAAACAAAGATATTAGAATCCTCAGAGAACTTACACGATACCTTTACAAACTAACTAATATGCGTACCTCAGAAAAGAATAGATTTACAAACGCTCTTACTGTTGGTAATTGCAAATTAGATATGGTTTTCTCTGATATTTTTGGTAAAACATCTTCTGCTATCATCGATACTATTTTATCACAAAATAAATACAATAATGAAGATATTTTAAAAAATGTTGATAAACATTGCAAATCATCCAATGAAGATATACTTAATTCTATTAGTGGTATATCTTGGGAAACTTCTCAAAAGCAACGTATGAATGTTATTCAAGGACATATTGATTATTTAGATAAATCAATTAAAACTATAAGAGAAATAATTGATTCTATTATTGCTCCTTATGAAAGTGCTATTAATCTTTTATGTTCTATTCCTGGCGTTGACCGTAAATCTGCAATAACAATCATTTCTGAAATTGGTACAGATATGAGTCAATTTTCTTCTCACTATCGTTTAGCTTCTTGGGCTGGTTTAGCAGCTGGTTGTAATGAATCTGCTGGTAAAAAAAAATCAGTTAAAATTTCAAGAGCTGGTATTTATCTTAAACCTGCACTTGTTGAAGTTGCACATTGTGCTGTAAAAGATAAAACTAATTTTTATTATGCTAACAAATTCAATGTACTTTCAAAACGTAGAGGCAAGAAACGTGCTTATATTGCTATTGCTAGAAAAATATTAGTTGCAATTTATCATATGCTTTCAACTGGTGAACTTTTTAATCCTTCTGATTTATCAAAAGTTGAAACTACAAATAAAGATAAAATTAAATTTACTAAAAATAATTTTATGCAATCTACTAAGCAACTAATTTCTCTTGGTTTAACAATTGAAGATTTGCAATCATTTATTACGTCAAAAATATCAGAATCTACTCCCATTATATAATTTAATTTCTGGGGGTAAGGGGGAACTATGCCCTTTTTCTGTTATTTTGGCTTTATTTTTTTTATTATTTCTTTCAAACTACTTTCCTCCTATAAAGTTCCACATATTTCTTCAAATTTATCAGCAGTTTCACTTTCCATTTTTTGCGTTACTCTTACATAGATGTTATAAGTAAAATCGATATTTCTATGTCCTAATCTTTTAGAAACAGCTTTTATATCTGCTCCTGATTCAATTAATTTCGTTGCGTGAGTATCTCTAAAATCGTGAAATCTGCAAGGAATACCTAATTCATAATGTATAACTTTAAATGGATATTTACAGCTATCTGTACCTTCATATACTCCATTTTTCTTTACAAACACAAAATTCACTTCTTCTAAATGTATTGGTATTTCTGCATAAGCATTTACTATTTTTATTTCTTGCTTATTGTTATATGGATTTATAACCAATTTTTTATAATGCTTCATATATGTATCTCCATAATTCTTTTTATTTTCTTCCTGTTCTCTTTTATATTCTTTTAAAGCATTTAATAAAGTTTCTCCAATAGTAATAGTTCTATAACTTGTTTGAGTCTTGCAAGTTCCAAAATACCATACTGTTGTTGAGTTCCCACTTATGTGTCTTTTCTTTGTTCCACCAACTTGATTCTTTTTTAGTATGTTTTTATTTACTGAAATAGTTTTATTTCTAAAATCTATATCATTCCAAGTAAGTGCAAATACTTCTGCAATACGAAGTCCTGTGCAATATGCAGTTAAGAATGCATAATATACACAATGATTATTCTTAAACCTATTAAGTATTAAGTTAATTTCCTCATTTGTTAAAATATGAGCTGGATCTTCTGGAGGAATATCATATTTAGGTAATTTAATTCCAATAGCTGGATTTACTTTTATAAAATCATTCTCATAAGCAAAAGTAAATGAACTTTTTATCACTTTCTTTATATTGTTAAGAAAATTTTTACTGAAAGATTTATCTACATACATTTTATTTATAAAATCTTGCAATGTACTTCTAGTAATTTGAGAAATTTTATAATGACCAATATTAGGTTTTATATGATTTTTTACAATACTGCTATATGCTTCTATTGTGTGATATTTGAGATTAATATGACAATGTTTTTCTAACCAATAATCTAATAAATCTGAATAACTCATATCGCTTGGTGTAAAATCATGACCAGTATTCATATACTCATTAAAAGCTTTTATTCCCTCCTTTTCTGCTTCAGCCTTAGTCCTAAAACCAGACTTACTTGCAAATTTTCTTTTACCATCAATCTTTGCAGTTTCAAACTTATATTGATAGTATTTGCCTCTTTTTTGAATTGTTACATTCGACATTTTACATTTATACCTCCTTCCACGAAGGTAAACAAAAAAGTGCTATCACGAATGATAACACTTTATATTTTTGTTTTCAGTTTGTTTGCAACCTGCAAAGTCTTTATTTTAGATAGTTTTAGAGATTTTGATTACTTGTATGAAAACAATTTGCAAACAAAATGCAAACAATTTGGGTTGTTTTCATATTTATGTAAATTAATCTAATCTCTAAAAGTATTGATTTTACGCGTTTTTACCACAACAGTTTTTATACTTCTTACCACTTCCACATGGACATGGTTCATTTCTTCCTATTTTAGGTTCTGCATTTGTAAATGGTGTACGTACAACCTTTACTTCTCTATGTTTATCTCCAACATCACCTTTTTCAACTGCTAAGCCACTTCCTTCTTCAAATCCCTCTCCTGTAATTTTTACAGTTTGAGTTCTCTTAGCATTTCCTCTCTTTTGAACATGTAATAGAATTTTAACAACATCAATTTTAATGTCGCTAATTAATTCTTCGAACATCTCATATCCTTCAATTCTGTATTGAACAACTGGATTTCTTTGACCATAAGCACGAAGACCAATACCATTTTTTAATTCATCCATATTATCAATATGATCCATCCATTTGTTATCCACTATTTTTAGCATTACGATACGCTCTAATTCTCTAAGCTCAGGAGTTCCAATTTCTGCTTCTTTTTCATCATACATTGCATGAGTTTTATTTTTTAATTCTTCCTTAATTTCATCTGCTGTAAAGTCTTTTTTATTTAAAGCATCAACATTTGCAATATTAAAAGTTGTTCTAATATCCGTTAGCAATTCTTCTTTATTTACTTTCTTAATGTCTTCAACTCCGCTCGTATGTGTTTCAACAGTCATATCTATAACTGAATCCATCATTTTTAGAATATCTTTCTTTAGGTCTTCTCCATCTAGTACCTTTCTTCTTTCATCATAAATAATAGTTCTTTGAGCATTCATAACATCATCATATTGTAATACATTTTTACGAATTGAGAAGTTTCTACCTTCAACCTTCTTTTGCGCAGATTCAACAGCTCTTGAAAGCATTCTCATTTCAAGCGGTAAATCTTCATCGGCACCCAATTTATTGTATACTTTTGTTACCATATCTCCGCCGAAAATCTTCATTAAATCATCATCAAGAGCTATATAGAAACGCGATTCACCAGGATCTCCTTGACGGCCACTACGTCCACGTAATTGGTTATCAATTCTTCTTGATTCATGACGCTCTGTACCAATTATTCTTAGTCCACCTGCAGCAATAACTTTTTCTTTTTCATCTTTAATCTTTTCAGAAAATCTAGATTCCAAATCTTTAAATATTTTTCTTGCATTTATAATATCCTGGTCATCAGTTTCGTTATATGATGTAGATGCCTCAATTAAAAACTCTGACATTCCTTTTTTACGCATTTCTTGTTTTGCTAGGAATTCACTATTTCCACCAAGCATAATATCAGTACCACGACCAGCCATGTTAGTTGCTATTGTTACAGCACCTAGCTTTCCTGCTTGTGCAATAATTTGAGCTTCTTTTTCATGTTGTTTAGCATTCAATACTTGATGTGGTATATTTTCTTTTCTCAATATAGCACTCAATTTTTCTGATTTATCAATAGAAACAGTACCAATTAAAACTGGTTGTCCTTTTTCATGTGCTTCTTTAACTTCTTTTGCAACAGCTCTAAATTTGGCATTTTCATTTTTATAAATAACATCATTGTTATCTTTTCTTAAAACAGGTTTATTTGTTGGTATTGCAACAACGTCTAAGTTATAAATTTCGTTAAATTCTTCCTCTTCAGTCATAGCTGTACCAGTCATACCAGATAATTTTTCATACATTCTAAAGAAGTTTTGGAATGTGATTGTAGCAAGCGTCTTTGACTCGTTTGCAATTTTAACATGTTCTTTTGCTTCAATTGCCTGATGAAGACCATTATTGTATCTTCTACCATACATAATTCTTCCTGTAAATTCATCTACAATTAAAACTTCTCCGTCTTTTACGATATAGTCTGTATCCTTCTTCATAACACCATTTGCACGTAAAGCTTGATTAATATGATGTACTATATTTGAATTTTCTAAATCATTCAAATTTTCTAATTTGAAAAATTCTTCTGCTTTTTTTATACCCTTTGCAGTAAGAGATGCAGATTTAGCTTTTAAGTCAACAATGTAATCATAATTTTCATTATCTTCCATTTGTTCTTCATTTTTTACATCTTCTTCTACAAGAACTTTTGCTTCCAAACGTTTTACAAAGTCATCAGCTCTACTATATAAATCTGAAGATTCATTTGATGTACCAGATATAATAAGAGGTGTACGAGCCTCATCAATTAAAATACTATCTATTTCATCGACAATTGCATAATATAATGGTCTTTGAACCATTTGCTCTTTATATATTACCATGTTGTCTCTTAAATAATCGAAACCAAATTCATTATTTGTTCCATACGTTACATCTGCACCATAAGCTTTTTGCTTTTCAGCAGGACTCATTCCATTTATAGAAAGTCCAACAGTTAATCCAAGAAATTTATATAATTTTCCCATCCACTCGCTATCTCTTTTAGCTAAGTAATCATTAACTGTAACAACATGAACTCCTCTTCCTGTAATTGCATTCAAATAAACTGGTAATGTAGCAACTAAAGTTTTTCCTTCACCAGTTTTCATTTCGGCAATTCTACCTTGATGAAGTATAATACCACCAATTAACTGAACATCGAAATGACGCATTCCTAAAACTCTTTTTGAAGCTTCTCTACAAACAGCAAAAGCTTCTGGTAACATACTGTCTAATGTTTCTCCATTTTTATATCTTTCTTTAAATTCTATTGTTTTTGCAGTTAGTTCTTTGTCTGTTAATTTAGCAATTTCTGGTTCTAAGCTATTTATTTTTTTTACCAATGGTCTTGTTCTCTTTACTTCTCTTTCACTATAGTTAAATAAACCCATTTATGCGACTCCTCTCATATTATAAAAATCTATTGAATAATATATCATTAATTTTTTCTAAATGCAAGTAACAAAAGGTATAATTTTAAAATTTTAGAAATTTTAAAATTTGGTTTGCTAAAACATCATATTTATCTGTATAACCATGATCAGCTCCATCTATATAATTTATATCTTTATTTTCATTTTTTATTTTTTCGTTCATCATTTTTACAAGCTCTGAAGCATCTTGTTCTATTAATTCATACACATTCCCCCATCTCATAAATAATGGAACATCGATATTATTCAATTCTGGATAAGTATAATATTTATCATAATATCTTGCAAAGTCTATATTTTTATTGTCTCTAAAATATCTCAAATATGTTCTTGTAGTTATTGGATGAATAAATGATTTTGCTGGCAAAAATGCATCCATCTTTCCATTTTTCTCATTTTCTAATGCAATATTCATAATAAAATCATATTTGTCCTTTAAATATACTTTTTGTGCCTTAGGTATATCTACTAATGAAAGAAGAATTATTCCCTTTAAATTGTTTAGTAACTCATTATTCTCTTTTTTCATTTTTTCATGTGTAAACACAACCTTAGTACAACCTAAACTATGACCTTGTAAATAAATTTCGTCATATCCTCTATTTTTCATTTCTTGCATTGCTGAACAAATATCATAATACGATTCTTCCACATCTTCAAAAGCAGTTCCAATATTTAATTTTTCATAATTGTCATTTAGAATTTTTGAAGCATAATTATGAATTCCATAACCTCTGTTATTAAAACTAAAAAAGTCAAAGCCTTCTTTTGTTATAGTAGTTGCAATAACATCGTCACGTTTTTTTAAGCAATTACTTGTCATTCCGTGAATTGAAATTACAACTTTATTTGTTTTGTTTTCTCCTTTATGCAATAACCCAACTAACTCTAATCCATCAATTGCATTAAAAAAAAATTTTTCTATATTCATACAAATTATCCTTTCCTATACTAATAATTTTCCACCATTTTTCTAGTAAATACATTTATTTTTTAAATTATATTTATTTTATATTAATACTATATCTTTTTCAAGAGTAAACAATCAAAACTATCACCTATAATTATTTTTAGCTCAGTATTTTTTATTCGTTAGTTGCTAAAAAAAGAGTCGTTTGCAAAATAAATTTTGCAAACGACTCTTAGGAGATAAAGTTTTACCCCTACTTTTTTCAGAAACCGAGTCCAAGTTGAATGCCATCAGACTGTTGAATGCTTTCTTCGAGCTTTACAAACTGCATTTTCCCATTTTTCATGGTGAGGACAATATTTCCGTTTAAAACGTCCCGTTCAAAACGTTTAGCCGATTTTTCGGAAATTTTCTGGAGTCCATACAGTTTTAAAACGTCGTTCTTCGCATCATATAAAATGGGAGTTCCAAAAAATTTGAAAATCACATTCACAGATGCTGGCTTGTTCATCAATAGACGTTCACCTGGTTTTTCCACCTTGAAATATCCTTGTTTTTCAAGGTCATCCATACCAGCCTGATGCTCTGGCCAAAAATATTTTTTTTGTGCCGGAACATACTGAACAGATATGGACGGTAATGCTTTGACTGCTTGCATTGCACTGCCTCCTCGTTCCTAAACACTTTAAAATCTGCATCAACAATTGCATTATATCATACTTTACATAATGTTGCAATAACTTGAACTAACTTTTCATAACTCTATATATACTAAATAAAAAATGTACGATTGTCTATTTTAAATCGTACATTTTTTTATTTATTGTCTTATAGTTCTCGCAGTTTTAATTTTACTTGCAGCCCTTTCAATAGAAGCAGTTAACTCTGCTTTCATTTGTAGGTCTTCTTTTGAATCAAGTAATTTTTCCTCTGCTAATTTCTTATCTTTCATTGCAGCTTCAACATCAATCTCATCTGCCCATTGAGCCTCGTCAACTATGGCAGTAACCTTGCCTCCAGCAACCTCTATGAATCCCTCACTAATAAAAGCATATTTTCTTTTTTTATCTTTTTCCATTGTTAAAACACAAGGTTTATTTGCAATTAACATTGGAACATGGTTAGCCATTACTCCCATTTCTCCATTTTGTGTTTCAAATATAATCATTTCGATTTCATCTGAATAAAATACACGGTCAGGTGTAACAACTTCAAATTTGAATAACTTTGCCATAAATTCACCTACTTTTAAAAATTAGTTGTTGTTCATCATTTTCTTTGCTTTTTCTTTAGCTTCTTCTATATTTCCTACCATATAGAATGCATCTTCTGGAAGATCATCTAAGTCACCAGAAATGATTTCTTGGAAGCCTTTGATTGTTTCTTTAACAGGAACATATCTACCTGGTTGACCTGTAAATTGCTCTGCAACGTGGAATGGTTGAGACAAGAATTTTTGAATTTTTCTTGCTCTATATACTATTTGTCTATCTTCATCAGATAATTCATCCATACCTAAGATAGCAATAATATCTTGTAATTCCTTATATTTTTGTAAGATTTCTTGAACTTTTCTTGCTGTTTCATAATGTTCTTTACCAACAACACCTGGTTCTAGAATTCTTGATGATGATTCTAATGGATCAACTGCTGGATAAATACCAAGTTCAGAAATTGATCTTGATAAAGCAATAATTGTATCCAAGTGAGCAAATGTTGTTGCTGGAGCTGGGTCTGTGTAGTCATCAGCAGGAACATATACAGCTTGTACAGATGTAATAGAGCCATTTCTTGTTGATGAAATTCTTTCTTGCAATGCACCAACGTCAGTTGCAAGTGTTGGTTGATAACCAACAGCAGATGGAATTCTACCTAATAAAGCAGAAACCTCTGAACCAGCTTGAACAAATCTAAATATGTTATCAATAAATAATAGTACGTCTTGATTTTTAACATCTCTAAAATATTCAGCCATTGTCAAACCCGTAAGAGCAACTCTCATTCTTGCTCCTGGTGGTTCATTCATTTGACCAAACACTAAAGCTGTTTTATTAATAACTCCAGATTCTGTCATTTCGCCAATAAGGTCATTACCTTCTCTTGAACGTTCACCAACACCTGTGAATATAGAATATCCACCGTGCTCTGTAGCTATATTTCTAATAAGTTCTTGGATTAATACTGTTTTACCAACACCAGCACCTCCAAATAGACCAACTTTACCACCCTTTGCATAAGGTGCTATTAAGTCAATAACTTTAATTCCTGTTTCAAACATTTCTGTAACAGGCTTTTGATCAACAAATGATGGTGCTTCTCTATGTATTGCCCAATTTTCTTTAGCTTTAACTTTTCCTTTACCATCTATTGCATCACCTAGTACATTAAAAACTCTACCTAAAACTTCTTCACCAACTGGTGTTGAAATAGGTGCACCAGTATCAATTGCTTTTCCGCCTCTTTGTAATCCATCTGTAGAAGACATTGCAACACATCTTACAACATCATTTCCTAAATGTTGCATAACTTCAGCAATTACATAACCATCACCTAAAGGAAGTTTTATAGCATTATATAAATTAGGTAGCGAATCTTTATCAAATTGTACGTCTAAAACTGCTCCCAATATTTGGGTAATTTTTCCTTCATTCACTATATTTTCACCCTTTCCGTTATAGTTTTATACATTAGCTGTTCCAGCCACTATTTCAGTTATTTCTTGAGTTATAGTCGCTTGTCTAACTCTATTATAATTCATAGTTAATTGATTAATAACTTTTTCGGCATTTGTTGTAGCACTATCCATTGCATTCATACGAGCTAATTGCTCACTAACAAAAGATTCTATCATTCCACCATATAAAACACCTTTTACATATTTTGTTGCTAAAATTTCAAATACAAGTTCTGGAGAAGGTTCTAATTCTAAGACTTCATTTGTGCTAGACTCTTCTTCTTTTTTGAAATTCTCTTTATTTAAAGGTAGTAAGTGTATTATATTTGGTTTCAAACTCATAGCTGAACGCATATCTGTATATATTAATTTTAACTCATCAATTGTTCCATCATTGAAAAGCTCACACATTCTTCTAGCTAGTCTAACAGCTGTTTTAATATCCACTTCGTATGAATCAATTCCAATGTTTGTTTCAACATTATATCCATCTTTAATCATTGCATTTCTAACCATTGCACCAATTGGGAAAACAATGCTTGTTTCTTTATCTATGATACTTTTTGCAAGTTTGATTACATTGTGGTTATAACTTCCTGTTAAACCACGATCTGAAGTTATAACAATATAACCAGTTTTTTTATTTTGTTTATCTTCGCGCATATCAAAATATCCAGTTTCAATTTCTGGTAAACGTTCTAATATATCTGCCATTGTTTCTTGAATATGTTTAAAATATGGTAATGTTGCATTATGAGCTTCACGGGCTTTTCTTAATTTTACAGCAGCCATCATTTTCATGGCTTTTGTAATCTTTTTTGTTTCGTTTGTAGCTTTAATTTTAAGCTTTATTTCACGAGTATTAGCCAAATCGTTCACTCCATTTCTTTATAAAAATTATAAATTAAATAATTCTTTATGTTCTTTGATAGCTTTGTCTAGTTGTGATTTAATATTATCATCTAGAACTTTCTTTTCAGCTATTTCATTTAACAAGTTTGGATATTTTTCATGAACAAACTTAAGTAGCTCTTCATGGAATTTAGAAACTTTGCTTTTATCGATATCTATTAAATATCCATGCGTTAATGCAAATAATATTAAAACTTGTTCTTCCATTGCTAATGTTTTATATTGAGCTTGTTTTAAAGTCTCTAATGCACGTTCGCCTTGTGCTAATTTATTAGCTGTTGCTTTATCTAATTCAGAGCCAAATTGAGCAAATGAAGCAAGTTCTCTATATTGTGTTAAATCAAGTCTCAATGTACCTGCTAATTTTTTAACAGCCTTTGTTTGTGCAGAACCACCAACACGTGATACAGATAATCCTGCATTTACAGCTGGTCTTTGTCCTGCAAAGAATAATTCACTTTCAAGATAAATTTGACCATCAGTAATAGAAATAACGTTAGTTGGAATATATGCTGATACATCTCCTCCTAAAGTTTCTATTATAGGCAATGCTGTTATAGAACCACCACCATGTGCTTCGTCTAATCTTGCAGCACGTTCTAGTAATCTAGAATGTAGATAGAAAACATCACCTGGGTAAGCTTCACGTCCTGGTGGTCTTCTTAAAATTAATGACATTGCTCTGTAAGCTTGAGCATGCTTTGATAAGTCATCATATACAATTAAAACATCCTTATGTTTTTCATACATAAAATACTCTGCAATAGCACAGCCAGCATAAGGTGCTATATATTGTAATGATGAAAGTTCGCTTGCTGTAGATGAAACTACAACAGTATAATCCATTGCACCATGTTTTCTTAATGTATTAACAATACTTGCAACAGATGAACCCTTTTGTCCAATTGCAACATAGATACAAATAACATCTTGACCTTTTTGATTGATGATTGTATCAATTGCAATAGCTGTTTTACCAGTTTGTCTATCTCCAATTATTAACTCTCTTTGTCCTCTACCAATTGGAACCATAGCATCAACAGCTAATATTCCTGTTTGCAATGGTTGATTTACTGGTTGTCTAGACATAACACCAGGAGCTAAAAATTCAACCTCTCTATATTTATCTACTTTATATGGTTCTTTGCCATCTAATGGTTGTCCTAATGGGTTAACAACTCTACCTATGATATCATCACTAACACCTATAGTAACAGTTTTTCCTGTTCTTTTAGCAATAGAACCTTCTTTAACTTCTACCTCTCCACCTAATAAAACGCAACCAACGCTTTCTTCTTCAAGGTTTAAAGCCATACCAAAAATGTTGTTTCCAAAGTCAATTAATTCCCCACTCATACAATTTTTTAATCCATAAACTTTTGCAACACCATCGCTAGCTTGTACAACGTATCCGACTTCATCAACCTTCATTTTTGTTTCGTAGTTATCAATTTTATTTTTGATTATACTACTTATTTCTTCAGGTTTTATTAACACTGTTATTCCTCCTTTATCATAAAAGAATATATCTTAAATTAGAATATTTGTTTTAGTTGAGTTTGTATAGTGCCATCATAAACTGTATCTCCAACGGCAACTTTAACTCCACCTATTATGCTTTCATCTAATTCAATTTTATAATTTATACTTTTTGCTTTATAAAGTTCTTTATATTTATTAACTATTTGATTAATTTGTTCATCTGTAATTTTGTTTGCAACTATTATTCTAATATCTAATTCTTTGTTTAAAGAGTTAAACAGTTTAGAATATTCATCTGAAATACTATTTATCAATCTTACTCTATCTTTTATTAAAAGCTCATGCATAAAATTTGAAAAAGTTGGATTTTTAAAATTTTCTGGAAAAATTTCTTTTAGAACTAACATTTTTTCGTCATTTAATATACAAGGGTTTAATAATAGATTTTTAAATTCCTTATTTGATTCATAAAGTTCAGAAATATCTTGTAATCCTTTTTGAAAAATAACAGTTTCGTTATCATTCTTAGATGAAGTAAATAGTGCTTGAACATATCTTTGTGCAATAATAGCCATTTTCAAATACACCATCTTTCTTAAATAAATCTATGATTCACTTTTTTCTTTTATAAATTCAGAAATAAGCTTTCTGTTTGTATTATCGTCTAAGTTTTTCTTTAAAACTTTTTCACTTGTAGCTAATACTAAGTCTGATATTTCTCCCTTTATGCTTGTAATAAGTTCTTCTTTTTCTACTTGAAGCTCAACCTTTGCACTTGCTAGCATTTGGTCGGCTTCTTTTTTAGCTGATTCTATAATTGAATTATATTCTTTTTCAGCCATATTTTTATACATATCAATTACTTTTTGTCCTTCTTCTTTTGCAGCCTTAATTTTTTCGTCGTATTCTATTTTCATCTGTCTTACCATTTCTTTAGATTCTTCGGCTGCATCCAAAGCATCTTGAATTTTCTTGCTACGATTATCCATATATTTTGTAACTGGCTTAAATAATATTTTCTTTAAAATAATGTATAAAACAACGATATTCAAGATTGTGAATGCAAAAGTAACCCAAAATTCATTATCAAAACTCATTTCCGACTCCAATCTTTATTATTATTTTGCTTTTTGCATTTTAAAGGTTCGTATTATAAAACAGTTAAACGTTTTAAAATACGAGCCTTCAATCTACAATTTAAATAAGTGCTTAAACTAAGCTTGTCCTAGTGCCATTAATGCAACTACTAGTCCATAAATAGCTGTAGCTTCTGATAAAGCTGCACCTAATAATAATAATGTTTGTATTTTACCTGCCATTTCAGGTTGTCTTGCTGTTGCTTCTGCTGCTTTACCTGTTGCTATACCAATACCGATTCCGGCACCAATACCTGTTAATACGGCAATACCGGCTGCTAAAACTGCTGTGCTCATGCACTCACCTCCATTCCGTATGCTGGTTTTTTTTCTGGTTCTTCGTCCTCTTCTTCAATTTCTTCACCTATATATAAAGCTGTTAATAGAACGAATACGAAAGTTTGTAGTCCACCATCAAACAAATCAAAATATAAACATGCTACTGCTGGTAATCCCCATGGAACAGCATTGAACAATAATTCCATTGCAACATATGCTCCAAAGACATTACCAAAAAGACGCATACTTAATGATAATGGTTTAATGATGAATTCAAGAAGATTAAATGGGAACATAATAAACATAGGTTTAAATAATCTTTTTATAAATCCTACTATTCCTTTCTTCTTGATGCCTGAGCCTATAGCAATTACTATAGTCATTATAGCTAATGCAACTGGAACTGCCATTGTTCTAGTTGGAGGGCAAACAATACCATTTGTTATACCATCCATGAACAAAGCACCAATTGTGTTAGAAATTCCTAGGAATAAACCTATTGTGCCAAGATATGCAGCATAGTTTCTTCCATCTTTACCCATTTGATTTACAGAGAATTTATTAAGTGCCTCCACTAAAATTTCCGCTGTATTTTGCAATCCTGTAGGTACTAATTTTAACTTTCTTGTTGCTAAAAATGCCCATAAAATTATAATTGCCATCGTAATCCATGACATTAGGATTACATTTGTTATTGGAATATCAAAACCAAAAATATTCCAACTCCATAATGTTACAACATGATCCTCCATCTAAAATTCACACCTTTTATATGTATTTTTGTTTGCAACGACGATTTCATTATAACATAATAAGTTTATTTTGTAAATTTTTTTTGTTACATTTTTGTAATTTTTTTGTAACAATTTTCTATATAAGATAAATTTTTTCAAAAATATGGCCACAATAATGCAATAAGCAAGAGTAAGAAATATTACTCTTGCTTATTGCATTAAATTAATACTGTTTTTCTGTTTCAATTTTTTCGATTTTTGTTTTGCTCATTTGTTTCAAAGCCCATTCTGGATAATCTTTGCTTCTACCTATAAAGGTTTTTGAAACAAGCATTTTTTCATTACAATTGGGACAAATGAGGTACATACAAAAATATTTAGCCTTGCTGTAAAAATTTCCATAAGCACATTTTTCCCAAACTTCTTCTTTTTTATATTCAGATTCCCAGTGACTTCTTGGGTAAATTTCATGGCAGTGTTCGCAATACAAAGCATTATCATTTATGTGCTCTTTATACATTTCAAGCCAGTTTTTTCTTTCAATCTCTTTTACAGCTTCTGCCTTCTCTCTTAAGCTTGAATTGCACATAAAATAATCAAGAAAGCATAAAAACTTAATCATGTTTTTATCGATATGTTTAAAAATCCAAACATTATCTTGTATCACATCTATTATTTTGTTTTGTGTTTTAAGATCTTTTTCTTCTGATAAAAACTCATCCATAAATTCAAAAAATTCTTTCCGTTTCATGATATTTTCCCCCTTTAATGTGAAACAATATTAACCCTTTCCTCAATAATTATTGATGTTAAGAATTTTACGTTAACGTCTAAAGGAAATTTTATAAAATAAATTATGTAAATTATATCACAAAAAATCTAATTTTTAAATACTTTGTAATTTGTTATAGCACTTTTTTGTTGAATGCAAAATTACCTGCCCCACAAACAGGACATTGAAAGTTTGCTGGCAATTCTTCTCCATAATATACATAACCACAAAGGCTACATACCCATACTGTTTTTCCTTTTGCAGTTTTTGCTTTAGTTAATTCATCTTTATTTTCTCTAAAATAATTATAGGTTATCTCCTTATCTTCATTTAAAACTTTATCTTCTATAACTCTAAAAATGAATAATGTATGAGTATCATTTTCAATCTCGTCTACTTTTTCAAGCATTAAGTATCCTACTGCATCTTTTACTGCATATAATCCATTTACATCAATCAATTTTTCATAATTGAATTTATTATAATCTCTCATACTGTTATATCCAAATTCTTTAATTACTGTTCCATCAGTTTTTTCACCAATAATTGATAAACATGCTCTATCATTTTCATGCAATAGTTTATTTGTGTTATTTTCCTTCATTACTGCAACACTTACTAACGGCTTATCTCCTCCACTAACCTGTGATACTGCATCAACTATGCAACCTCCATTTAATGTTGTTAAAACATACATTCCATGACTTAACTTATATATTGCTTTTTCCATATTTAAACCTCCAAATCTTTAGTTTTAAATGTATTATATTATAGATTATAAATAAACTCAATAATAATTTATTCTTCATTAAAATTATAATAATATGGTTTCACATCTTTATAATAATTTTGTGCTAAAACATAGCTTTTATCTTCTAATATTATTTTTAAATTTGGATATGCCTTTATAACCATTTCTTCGTTCCAAATGTTTTTCATTAAATAATTTACTCTTTCATTATTATATACATTTTTATATATCCATTCGTGCTTATCCATTTCGATTGCTTGAATATTATTTTCCACAATTGTCCTAGATGAGAAAATTTCTAATACAATTCCAGATAAAACAAAGTCAATAGATAAAAATACTGTTATTAATATTACTATTATTTTTAAAACTTTTATATTAGTTTTATTTTTTAACAGTTCTATAAATTTATCAGCAAGTGGATTTAATACTCTTATTAAAAAGATAGAAATAATCCCCCAATATATAGAATATAATAAACAAATCCTTCCATTTATATTTAAAAATCTATCTGAATAGTCCCACCATTTAACATTTATAGCAAGCTCTCCTATCAAGCTAACCAAATATTCAACTATAGATCCAATTATTAATCCTCCGAAAAATAGTGCAAATCCATTTTCTTTATATTCTTTTAAAAAGTATATAAGTATTACTGCCCCTAATCCATATATAGGACAAAATGATCCATAAAGTAGTCCCTGTCTACTTTCAAATTTACCATATACAACTAATGCAAATAATGTTTCTAAAACAAACCCAAAAAAACTGTATATAATAAAATATTCAAGTATTTTATATATTCCAATTTTATTTGTTTTCTTTAAAAGCACGTTTTATCCTCCTATAACATCTTCTGTACTTTTTTGTTTATAATAATCTAATTTTATTATTTTTCTTTAATATTTAATTCTTCTGCAACCTGATATTTTATTGAACCATTATACCCTATTACTATATTTTCATTTTCTTCGTAAGGCTTTGTTATAAGAATCGTGTAATCGCTATAATAATATTCTTTTAATTCTTCTGTACCATTTTCTTCACAAACACCGTATTTTTCATCAATTTTTGCCTGTTCAATTATATCTTCTGTTTTTAATATTTTCTTTTCTAATGCTTCTTGTAAGTTATAAACCATATCATTTTCTATAGTTATATCTACGTCTCCACCAAGTAAATACACACTATCTTTATCTTGATAAATTCTATCTATTCCCATATCTTTTCTTTGATAATAATTCATATCAAATTTTTGTCTATATTTTGATGATTCAACACTATATGAACAAATAACAGGTATAATACTATTATCAGCTAATTCAACTAAAGGTCCTGCATTGATACAAAATTCCACCTTATTATCTTTTATTATTCTATCCAATATCCAGCTATCTGTTGTATATTCATCCGTTTTTTTACCATCAAAATATTTATAATATCCATATTCTTCTTTAAATTCTTCATTAGTGCTATTATGATTAGGGCTTGTAAAATTTTCTAATCCCTGAGCGACTTTTGTTGCATAATTACCTGGAATAAACTCAATACTTTTTTCTACATATTCATCATTATTAGTATATTCTAAAATTTCAAGTGTTCTACCCTGTGTAGAATTTATGCCTGTATTTTCAATAAATTCATCAATTAAATTTTCATTTTGAATATTACCATTTTTGATAATTACTTTATCATTTGAAATTAGCTCTTCCTGAGGTATGTTTTCATTTGCAATACTTGTATTAGATGTATCTACAGTAGTTTTGGACATAAATTTTGGTACTGCTTTTGCTATAAATAAAATGATAATCAATATCAAAATAGAAAAAACTATTAATATTATCCTTTTTTTCTTACCCATAATAATCGCCATCTTTCTTCGTTTTAGATTATATCATAAAATATAAATAAATTTCTATTATTTGTAACTCACCAACACAGCTAATTTCACAATAAGGCAAGAAAAACTAAAACGTTACCTTGCCTTAAATTAAAGATAAAAAATAAATGAATTAACAATAAAATTTTACATTATCAGTATGAATCGTTTTCCATTTTTCTACAATTTGGAAAAAATGTAAAGAAATATCATCGCAAATAATATTTAATTCCTTTTCAGGAATATTACTCTTATTATGGCAAACTATACAACCTCCAGCTTGAGTTATCCATACTTTTGTTGCATTTGCTTTTGGTTTTCCCTTTGAAATATGGACATGAATTGGCTCATCATTTTCATTTGTCCAAAAATAAATTTTATATCCGTTTTATTTCAAAAATATTAGGCAATTTCTAATCCTCCTAAACGAGCATATTTAAAGAAAAAAGATGCTCCATTTTTAGCTATGTTCATAAAATCTGTTTTTTCCTTGTCAGAGTAATTTCCTTCTTCCAAAATTATTTTATAACTAGGAATTTCAATTACATAAGTATCAAAACCAATTTCTGTTGCCCTTTCAAATGTTATTCTAAGATATTCTTCCCCAGTTTCTTTTTTTCCAATGCAAGAAAAAACACCTAATGTTCCATCTGGATATTTAGCAAATTCAAAAGTCATTTTAAACACCTCTCTCGTATAACATTTTCTTAACTTTATAAACATATTATACTTTATTTCACATAAAAAATCTACTTCAAATCAAATTTTATTTCATCATATAAATCTTAGTGTTCTATTTGCAATTTCAATTATTATGAAATAACTGAATTGTAGATGAATGACCACCAATTTTATTTTACTTCTATTTAATTTTCGTTATATAATTGTTTAACCCACCAACACGGCTAAAATCGTGTTGGTGGGTATCTTCTTATATTAGACTTGATTTTCTTTTAAATATTCTTGTAGTTTTTCTAAAAGCATTTCTTTTCCTTCTTTTAATGAAAGTTTTTCAAGTTGAGCTCCAGCAACAGTAATATGACCACCGCCTCCGTAGTTTTTCTAATATAACTTGAACATTTATATCACCTGTAGAACGTCCACTAATGCAAATTTTTTCTCCTGTATTTCCAATAACAAAAGATGCTGTAATGTCACTAATTGTCAATAATTCATCTGCTGTTTTTGCACAAATTAGACCTGCATTTTTATCTTCAGTATCATAAACACCAATTGCAATAGAATTATTAACCATTTCTATTTTGTTTATAATTTCTGATATTACTTTATAGTTTTCTAAATCAATTTGGAACCATTTTTTTACTTTAATTATATCAACACCAAGTTTTCTTAAATATGCTGCTGCTTCAAATGTTCTAACACCAGTTTTAAAAGTAAAATCTTTGGTATCAACCATAATTCCTCCGTATAAACTTTGAATTTCAATATCAGTTAAATTAACAGGATGTTTTGCATATTGAAGAATTTCTACGACTAGTTCAGATGCAGAAGATGCATATACTTCATGGAACATTAGAGTTGGATTCTCAATAAATTCTGTACTTTTTCTATGGTGGTCAATAACAACAATTTTTGCATCTTTTTCAAGTAACTCAGGAACTTCAACATAATTTTTTCTATGCGTATCAACAACTATTAGTAAAGTATCTTCATCAGTTTTTAAAATAGCTTCATTTTTATCAATTAGAGCATCTGCATACTCTTCTTGCTTTTTTAAATAATCAATAAAATCAGAAAGCGTGCTATCTGCAGTAACACTTACAATGTTCACTTCTTTTTCTAATGTCTTTGCTAATCTATAAATTCCGAGACTAGCCCCCATACAATCTATATCTCCATTAGAATGTCCCATGATTAAAACATTTTTAGACTCTAAAATTAACTCTTCAAGAGCGTGAGAAACAATCCTTGCCTTGACTTTTGTTCTTTTCTCAATTTCTTGAGCTCTACCTCCAAAGAATTGGTAATTTCCATTGCTCCTTATAACTACTTGATCTCCACCTCTACCCAATGCAATATCAATAGCAGAAAGTGCACTTTCATACTTTTCATAAAGGCTTTTTCCTTCTTCAGAAATAGCAATACTTAAAGTAGATTCAAGTTTACCTTCAATATTAATTTGTTTAATTTTATCTAATATATCAAATTTTTCATCTTCAAGTTGTTTTAAATACTTTTTTTCAAAAACAAACACAAAAGTATCTCTATCTCTTTTTATAACTAAACCACCTGTAGTAGCTGCCCAATCGTATATTGTCTTTTCAATATTAGCAGTCACAATAGGTTGATTTTCACTAGATACACGTTGCATAATTTCTTCATAATTATCAATCATAACAATAGCAACGCAATTTTGAGATTCATTGTATTTTTTTTCAATTTCAATTTTGTCAGTATCATTAAAAAAATATAAATTAATTAAATATTTCTTGTCCTCTTTATGTTTTCTTTTTAAGTATTCTCCAATAATAAGATAAGATTCATTACCTATTGTTATTTGCTTTTCAATAGTATTTTCCTTTTTCTGGTTAAGAATAGCTTGTTTTACTTCTTTTGCAATATCAACTAGATATGGTCCAATATCAATATTTACAAATTCTTTTACAAACTTACTATTTTTCCATATTACTTTTCCATCCATACCGGATTATGGATAAAGGAAGTGGAGAATTTACCAAAGAATTTTTAGCAATTGAGTCAACATCTAATGTTAATTCTTCTAAATGTTTATATAATTCGTCTTTTCTTTTTCCATTTGACCAAAATGTATATGTTAATAACAATACATACAATAAAATAGCTGGTATAATAAATGTCCTTTCATAAACACAAAGAAGAATTAGCAATAAAGCAATTACTATTAAATACAGCTTAACTCTGAACGATATTCTATTTAAAACATTTCTATAAAGTGGCATAAACAATCTCCTCTATACTAATTCTGAAATAATTGCCTTAATTTTAATGCCTTGCTCTGTAAACATTTTTTCATGTTCTGTTATTATATTTTCTTTAAAAATTTGGCATTTATGCAAATCATCAGTCTTTTTAATTATATTAAAACCAGCTTCTTCAAAATATTTCAAACTGGCTAAATACAATCCTTCATCATCTGTTTTAAAATATATCTGTCCCCTTTTGGTTAAAACTTTTTTATATAGCTCCAATTGATTTGTATGTGTTAACCTTCTCTTATTATGTCTTGGTCTAGGCCAAGGGTTACAAAAGTTAATATAAATACGCTCGAATTTATCATTTTCGCCGAAAATTTCAAGTAATTGTTCAATATTCCAAGCAGTCAATAAAACATTATCAACTTCTCTAACATTTTCAAAATTTCTTTCAATATTGCGTTTAGCTAAACCAAGCATATCATCAATTAAATCAATTGCAAGAAAATTTATCTCAGGATGTAACTTAGAAAGTTCAGCAATAAAATTACCTTTGCCACAGCCTAATTCTAGATGCATAGGCTGATTTCTTTCATAAGCCTCATTCCATTTCCCCTTAAAATCCTTAGGATTTCTAATAAAAAATTTACACTTACTAAGTTCTTCTTTAACCCATGGTCTTTTTCTATTTCTCATAACAACCCCTTTGCAAGGTAGTATTTTACCACTTTTTTATGTAAATTGCAAATTTTATGACAAATTAGGTCATATAATATTAACATAAATTAACTAAAAAGTTCTATTTCATAATTCTATTTAATGTAGTAATAAATAACGCATGACTCCACCCAAGGCCAATTACCCACTTTGGTTTCATAGTATTATTATCTACCTGTTCTGGCAAAAATCCCAAGTCAGTTGCACTTTTAACTGCAAAATTAAAACATTCTTCGGCTTTTTTCTTTTCACCCTTGTCTAAATAGTAATTTGCCATCCATAAATTACTAATAACCCAAGGATTACCACCGCAATAATTGTCATTTTCATATCTTAAGTATCCGCCAGTATATGTTCTAAGAGTCATATCCATTCTTTCTATGGTATTAACAATTTTCTTTTCCTTAGGTGAAAAAATTTTAAATGGATAAACTAATCCAAGTAAGCTAATATCCATTCTTCCATCTGAGTTTCTTACAAAACTTTTCTTAGACTCATCATAGAAATTGGTAATAATATATTCTTTAATTTTTAATAAATAGCTTTCAATTTTTTTAGTCTGTGTATTTATTTGTTCTAAATGTAAACGATTATTATTTTCTTTCTCAACTTCCTTTTTATACACTTTTTGCATTTCAATCATAGCCTGAAATGCAGCAAGAATACTTGCTAGCGAATATGTATGAATTCCTTCACTTTCTTCCCAAATATCATAACTCTTTTGCATATCCTTATTTTCTAAAACATTATCCAAATATTTTTCTAAGAAACGTGTTGCATTCTGGCACATTTTCATACAATCTTTTATAAATTTAGGATTATTTGTGTGTAAATAATGTTCATAAACACCATAAATAACTGATGCAGTTTCATCAATTTGATAACCCCATGAAGGTGCTAGAATTCCATCTGTATAATAGCGTTGTTCCCACATTCCATTTTTGCATTGTGTATCTTTACAAAAAGATTGATAAAATTTTTGAACTTCTTTTTCCATTCCAATTTCGTCCAAAGCTTTTGTTATAAATACCGCATCTCTAGGCCAACAATATGCATATCTTCCACACTTTGTTTGTTCTTCATCAACTTCAACTCCAGCGGAAATTCCACCAGTAGAGTAATTGGTTAAAACTGGAAATAGTAAAATGCTTCTTTTATAAATTTGCATTATCTTCTTATTATAATCATTTTTATTTTCATCTAACTCAATTTTAATTCTACTTTTTACAAATTTTCTCCAATAATTTTTTGTATTATCTAATTCTTTATTTATGTCTAATTTTCTAGCCCTTTCAATATTATCAATTAAATTACTATCATGATTTGGATTAATTGTAATAACAACATCAATTTGTTTTTCTTGTCCAGGTTCAATTTCTCCTACATTAAAACTTATGCTTGAATCATCAGACATTCCAATATAATCTTTGCCTCCAATAACTCCGCTTTCAATTGTTTCGCTTGAATTATTAATTTGAAAACCTTGAACAGGTTTATTTGCAAGTATTGAAAAGGTATAATCATGTGTATATTGCATTAAAACATTATCTTTAAAAATTCCACTAATTTTATTATTTGTGTTGCTTAGTAGTTTTGAATGAATTAATAAATTAATATTTAATTTATTGCTATTTTCATTTTTAAAAATATATCTTTTAATAAGCACATTTTCTCTCATAGGTATACAATCTACTTGTTTAACATTAACTTCAAAATAGCTATTATATATATCTGTTACCAATATGTTTGTATCTCTCATATAATGTTGTGAATAGCTATTATTAATATCTGCATGAAAATAAATCATTCCAGAATCATTTATTTTCATACCAATTCCCATAAAATCAACAAATTGTTTAAAATCCTTTTGTGGATAATATAATCTTAGTAATTCTCCCTTATCAGAGAAACTAGCTATCATGCTTTTATTTCCAATTACAGCATCATTAAAATATTTATTTTTCATTTGTTTATTCCCTTCCCCTTTTATTTGTCAATAATATCAACAATTTTTCTTTCAAGTTCCATAATTTTTTCATTTAATTTAATTAATTCATCATCACGAGCATCTTCTGTAAGCATTGTATCTTTTACAATGTCCTCCATATCATCAATTTCTTCTTTAAGTGTATCAATTCTACCAATAATAGCAAGTCGTAAATATTTATATTTATCTGATTGTATAGTTTCAACTAGATTTAATTTATCATTTAATTCATAAACATCACCCAAAGATGGTATTGTAACTGGTAAGTTTGTATTTTCAATTATTTTTTCTTTCAGTACTCTCTGACCTTCAATTTCACCATGAACTAAGAAAATATGTTTTGGTTTATTAATAAATGAATACACAAAATTTAATAACCATTCTTGATCAGCATGTGCTGAATAACCTTCAATGTATTCAACTCTAGCATTTACAGCAATTTCTTCTCCAAAAATTTTAACTTTTTTTGCGCCATCAACAATTGAACGACCTAAAGTTCCTGGTGCCTGATATCCAACAAATAAAATAGTATTTTTAGGGTCCCATAAATTGTGCTTTAAATGGTGTTTGATACGTCCAACATCACACATACCACTAGCAGAAATAATTATTGATGGTTCTGTAAGTTCATTTAAAGCCCTTGATTCTTCAGCTGTTTTTGTAAATTTCAATCCTGGAAATTCTAATGGATTGTCCCCACTCTCAATTTCTTTTATAACTTCTTCATCAAAGAGTTCAATATTTTTTCTAAATACTTCTGTTGCAGATATAGCTAAAGGGCTATCCACATATACAGGTGCCTCCATTAATTTTATATATTTTTTTTGGAATTCTTCATCGTTCTTATTTAAATCTTTTAATTTATTTAGTTCATATAAAATTTCCTGTGTTCTCCCTACTGCAAATGACGGAATTACTACATTGCCACCATTATCTAATGTTTCTGCCACTACATTCATAAATATTTCAGCCTTATCATCATTGTGAACATGTAATCTATTTCCATAAGTAGATTCCATTACTAAATAATCGCAGCTTTCTATCATTGTAGGTGGATTTAAAAGTGGCAAATCGTTATTTCCAAGATCTCCTGAAAATACTATTTTTTTTGTGTCTCCGTTTTCTGTTATCCAAACTTCAATTATACTTGAACCAAGCATATGTCCTGCATCATTAAATCTAACTTTAATATTTTCATCTATATCAATTATCTCATCATACAAAACGCGCTTAAATAGTTCTAAAGAATCTATTGCATCTTGAGCAGTATATAACGGTGGTAAAGGATTTCTTCCCTCTCTTATTCTTCTTCTATTTTTCCATTCAACCTCAGTTTCTTGAATATGTCCACTATCTGGAAGCATAATTTCACATAAATCGCAGGTTGCTTTTGTTGCAATAATTGGTTTTCTATATCCTTTTAAGTATAATACTGGAATTTTTCCTGAGTGATCAATATGAGCATGTGTTAAAAGCATAAAATCAATGTCCTGAACATTGTAGGAAAAATCCTCTTCATTATATAATTCAATTTCTGCATTTCCTTGATATAAACCACAATCCACTAAAAATTTTTTTCCTGCCCCTTCAACTAAATAGTTTGAACCTGTAACAGTTCTAGCTGCACCTAAAAACGATATTTTCATTATATGTTCATTCCTCTCTTTAATTTTTTATGCAAAAACCTTTAATTTCTTATTTGCTTTTACATGTATTTTTTCTGCTGTACCTTTTATTCCTAATTCAATTTGTTTTTCCAAATTTTCGGCTTCATAAATATTTAATTGAAGCTTATCATATTTTGGAACTATTTCTAATTCAGTACGTTGTAAATTAATAATTTTGCTATTAAATATTTCCTTTAAAATAAGATTATTATAAATTTCGTTTTTGCTTATTGTATTTAATACTTTAATTTGATTTGCCTTAGTAATTAGTAAATCTTCAATAAAATCAATTAACCTCTTTAATTCCTCGTTATCTCCAATTTTATTATTTTTGTTAATTGGGATTTGTTTATAATAACGTAAATCGTATATTATTCGGCTTATTTCTGCTCTAATATTTGAATCTTCAATTTTTAGTTTCATACACCCAATAAATAGTTTTTCTAATTCTAACATTTGGTAATTTAACCATTCGTCATTTAAAATACTTTCGTCAATTTTATCTAAAATTTCTTTTTTGCTTTCCAAATCTCTAACATTCTTGTTATAAAGTCTTGGATTCATCAATTCAGTATATGATTCTAATTCTTCTACTAATTTTTTTCTTTTTTCTTTTAATACACTTTCAAATTCTGTAATACTTTTATACGGATTTTTTCTTTTTTGATTTTTTTCATTGAATGTTTTTTCTAATATTTTTTTATTTAAAATTATTTTATCTAATTGTCTAATCTTTTTATTAATTGTCTTTTTATTTTCTGAAATTTTGTCCAAAAATTCTGTTTTATTATTGATTATTTCAAATTCTCTGTCTATTTCTTTTTTTTGCTTTAAAATATTTTTTTCAACTGACTTATCATCTCTCATATTTAATACAATTGAAATAACTAATAACAATTCATAAAATTCTTTTCCAAATTCAGCATAATCATTTTCTAGCTTTGTCTTTAACTCATATAAGTAGTCTTTTTTAGTTAATAATGCATTTTTCCATTCAAACATAAATGAATATCCTAATAATATATTCAAATTTTGGAAAATTAAATTATACTCAAAATTTTCTATATCATTTGTTTCTACATTCCATGAAAAGCCATTAAAATCTCTTATTACCTCTTTTCCATTAATACTATTTCCTACTTTAAGTAATTTAGATAACGTTTGATTTATAATATAATATTTTTCTTTAATTTTAAATGAATTTGGCTGTATCTGTTCAATTGCAAAAAGTAAATCTTTTTCAGTTGGAAATGAAATAATAGATTTATTTTCACTATTTGAAATTGATGTCATTCCATATTTTGATAGCACTTCTCCCTTTTTGGAATTTGGTTCAACTAGCTGAATTTTTTGACAATCATTTTCTATGATATTTATTATGTCTTTAATAAACTGTCCTTTAGAAATTTCTATTCTTTTAACTGTTTCATAATCTTTATATCCTAATTCTATCTTGTATAACATACTTAAAAGGAGGTTTTTAGTGTTCACAGGATAACTTTTATTTTCAATTACTTTTTCTAATTCATTATTAAAATTATTTTCAGATAATTTCAAAAAAAATTCTCTTTTCTTCACATTAAACCCCCTTTAATATTAATTTTCTTCTGGCGGTGTTGCTGTTTTCAATTCTTGCCACCTTTCTTTTGTCATTAAAACTTGTCTTGGTTTGCTTCCCTCATAACCTGAAATTATTCCTCTTGCTTCCATTTGATCCATTATTCTTCCAGCTCTTGCATAACCAACTTTAAATCTTCGTTGAATAAATGATGTAGAAGCTTGTCCTGTTTCAATTACAGTTTCAATCGCATCCATCAAAAATTGGTCTGTATCATCATCTTCATCTTTTATTTCCTTATCTGGTGTTGCATTATTTTCTATTTTTTCCAAAATATCTTCACTATATGTAGTTTCACCATTAGATTTTAGAAAGTCAACAATTTTTTCTACTTCTTTATCTGAGATATATGCCCCTTGTATACGCATAGGCTTTGATACACCAACTGGTGAAAACAACATATCTCCCTTTCCAAGAAGTTTTTCTGCTCCAGTCATATCTAATATAGTTCTAGAATCAACTCCTGAAGAAACAGCAAATGCTATTCTTGATGGGATATTAGCCTTAATTATACCTGTAATAACATCAACAGATGGTCTTTGTGTTGCTATAACTAAATGCATTCCTGCAGCTCTTGCCATTTGTGCAAGTCTACATATTGCATCTTCAACATCACCAGGTGCAACCATCATTAAATCTGCAAGCTCGTCTATTATTATTACTATTTGCGGAAGTTTTTCTCCTCCTTCTTCTTTTTCAAGTTCTTCATTATATCCTTTGATATCCCTAACTCCTTTTGCAGCAAATAAACTATAACGATTTACCATTTCTTGTACTGCCCATGCAAGTGCACCAGCGGCTTTTTTAGGGTCTGTAACAACTGGAATTAGTAAATGTGGTATTCCATTATATACAGATAATTCTACAACTTTTGGATCAACAAGCAAAAGTTTTACTTCGCTTGGCTTTGCTTTATAAATGATACTTGTAATTAAAGTATTTATACATACAGATTTACCAGAACCTGTTGAACCAGCAATTAAAACGTGTGGCATTTTTGCAATATCTGCAATTACTTCTTCGCCAGCAACATCTTTTCCTAAAGCCATTGACACCTTCGATTTTGAATTTTTAAATTTATCAGAATCTATAATATCTCTTAATGGAACTACTTGTTTTTCTTTATTTGGAATTTCGATTCCAACAGCCTGTTTTCCTGGAATTGGAGCCTCAATTCTTATCGATTCAGCCGCTAAATTTAGTGCAATATCATCAGATAATTTTGCAATTTTACTAACTCTAACTCCTTCTGCTGGCTTTAACTCATACCTTGTTATTGATGGACCAACAGATACTTTTTCAACTTTTGCTGAAACTCCAAAGCTATAAAGAGTTTTTTGAAGTTTTGTAGCAGTATCTGTTACAACCTTCTTTCCACCTTTCAAAATTTGAGTTTCACCTTGTTCTAATAATTCGATTGGTGGGAATTCATAATTTTCATTCTCGCTTGTTAATGTATGTTCCAATGTTAAAACCTGTTTTGTCTTTTCTTCTTTTTGTTCAACTTCTTGTTTAAACAAATTAGCTTCTATATTATTTGGATTTACTTTTTCAGGTTTTATTTCTTCTTCTGGCTTCTTCAAAATATTTTTAATAGATTTTTTCGCCTTTTTGTTTTCTTTTTCATCTGGCAAATTTATTGTAATTTGCTGTTCATCAGGAATTTTCAACTGTTCTTCTGGAATTACATCTTGTTTCCTTAGTTTTTCTTTTTTAGTTTTCTTTTCCTTTATTTTTCTTGGCTTTTCTTCGTCTATTTCTTCCTCTTCTTCGTCTTCTTCATATTCTTCTCTTCTTTCTTTAATCTCTTCGACCAAATTTTGTATCATTTCTGCAGGTTTAAATCCAAGCATAAACATTAAAAGAACAATTGCTAAAACAGCATTCAAAATTATAGTGCCTATCATTCCAATTAAATTTATTAACGGAATTGCTACCATTGCTCCAATTGCTCCACCACCTTGGTTGCTTTCTCCTAAAGTATAAGCATTTTTTACAATACTCCAAAATTCACCCTTTGTTGATAAATTGTCTTTTGATATTTCAAATATGCATAATATTACGCAAATGCAAAGTAAAAAAACAGTATATTGCATTATTTTTCCCTTTGCATAATCCTTTTTTTGAGTTGCAATTCCAATCGCAAGTGCAAATGTGCCAAGTGGAATAATGTATTTTATCACACCTACAAGGCCACCTAACATCGGGCTTAATTGTTCTCCTATGTATCCTGATTTTGTGAATATAAGAACTGCCAGCAAAATACTTATTATTATAAGTACTGCTACATCTATATTATTATCTTTTGTGTGTTTCCTTGTTCTTGTTCTCCTTTTTGCCATCATTTTCTCCTTAAACATTTATAGACTAAAAGAGGACAAACCTTGTAAAATTATAAATTTTAAAGATTTGCCAACTTTCAACTATTATTTCAATTCTTTTCTATTCTCTTGTACAGTTTTTATAACTCCATCTATGTTTTCATCAAAATCATTTTGAACTTTATCTAGAGTACTACCAATTGAAGTTTGCATTTCTTTAAGTGAAGTATCTATTGTTGTATGAATTGTTTTAAGTGATTCAGATAAAACGTTTTCAACATTTTCTAAAATTTTATCAGCATATTCTTTTGTTCCACTTGTAATTTCTCTAGACATTTCATTAGCAGTTTCTATAATTTCAGTTTTTTGCTCATAAGCCTTTCTTGTTATTTCATGTTCATCAATCATTGCTATTATTCTATTTTCTGCTTCTTTTACTATGTCATTAGCTTCTTTTTTTGCTTCATCTAAAATTCTTTCTCTCTCTTCTTTTACCCATTTAGCCTGTTTTAGTTCGTCTGGCAATTTTAATCGAATTTCCTTTATAATATCTAATAACTCATCTTTTTCCATTATTCCTCTTTTTGTAAAGGGGACTGTTTTACTTCTTTCAACAATATCTTCTAAAGTCTCAAGTAGTGTAAAAATTTCCATAATTTTTTTCATTCCTTCCGATGAAAATATAATAATAGGTCTATATTCCTATTGTATGAATAACAGCTTAACTCTTCCATACCTTTTTATATTAACAATATTTATTTTTAGTTTTTCTATTTTCTCTACAACCATATCTTCATTATCTGTTTCAGCAACTACTAAAGCATCTTCATTTAATAAATTAAGTTCTATTATCTCCTGTAATGATAAAAATATGAGATTGCTTTCATAAGGCGGATCCAAAAAAACTAAATCAAATTTTATATTGCTATTTTTTAATTCATTTAAGCATTTTTTATAGTCTAATGTAAGTATTTTACTTTCATTTGTAAATTTTGTTTTTTCAATATTCTGTTTAATTATATTTACTGCCCTTGGTGATTTATCACAAAAAGCACAATATGAAGCACCTCTACTTAGAGATTCTAGCCCGAAGTGCACCAGACCCTGCAAATAAATCTAAAACATTAGCATCAATTATTTTATTTTGAATTGAACTAAATAATGACTCTTTTATTCTGTCTAATGTTGGCCTAGTTTGTAATCCTTCTAAAGTATATAACTTTGTTCCTCTTGCCTTTCCACTTATTATTCTCATATCATACTACTCCATTATTCATATATATTTTATTTTATTATAAAAATATGTCAATATAATTAACACAAATGTAATATATATTTAATATTTATGTAACAGTTATATTTTTACAATTTTTTCTTGCATATTATATTTTTTTATGTTATTATATTTAAGTAATTCATAGGGGTATAGTTCATCGGTAGAATAAGAGTCTCCAAAACTCCAGAGCTAGGTTCGATTCCTAGTACCCCTGCCAAAAAAGGAATGGTTAACTTATGATAAATTCTATGCTTTATTATTTTCTACTATTTTTGATTTATGCTTTTGCAGGCTGGATAATGGAAGTAATTCTATTTTTGGTTAAAGAAAAAAAGTTCATAAACAGAGGTTTTTTAATAGGCCCTTATTGCCCTATATATGGTTTTTGTGCAGTTTTAATGGTACTAACCTTTGATAAATTAACTTCAACCCCCTTTACTTTATTTATAATGGCAGCCTTTGTTTGTACTTTTTTTGAATATATAACAAGCTACATAATGGAGAAACTTTTCAATGCAAGATGGTGGGATTATAGCCAAGTTTCATTCAATATAAATGGTAGAGTATGTCTTCACAATTCTATTTTATTTGGTTTATTAGGACTTTTCTTAATATATATAGCAAATCCATTTGTAGAAGGTCTAATTAGTCAAATACCAAGCGATATTTTACCAATAATATCAGGAATTTTATTGGTACTATTTATAATTGATAATATAATTTCATTTAATATTATATCAAGAGTAAGAACAACAACAAATGCAGTAATAAAAGACAATACAGAAGAAATAACAGAAAAAGTAAAAAATATTTTATTAAATCGTTCTTTATTGTCAAAACGTTTAATAGAATCATTCCCTAATTTAAAATTAGTAATAGAAGAAAGATTAAAAGAACAAAAAGAAAAATTAATAGAACAAACGGAAAAAATAAAAGAAAAAATAAACAGAGAATAATACTCTCTGTTTATTTTTCACTTAAATTTTGGGGGCTTATAGAACAGGAGGTTCTATGTCTAAAAATTTTTTTAAATTCTATCTTTACTTCATATTCTTTATTTCAATTTTTATTTTATTAATTCTTGTCCCTCTAAATCTGGTAAAATCAGACTACTCTCCCTCAGATTCAAATCGGTACAATTTTGCAAAACTTAACTGGCGATTTTGCTTGGCCAGCTCCACGGATATACTAGAATAACATCAAATTATGGTCCGAGAAAAGCACCTGCTGCTGGTTCTTCTACCTTTCATTCTGGAATTGACATTGGTGCACCAGAAGGAACAAATATAGTTTCAGCATTTCCTGGTAAAGTTACACTTACTGAATTTAAAGGAGCTGGAGGATATACTATAACAATAGAAAATGGTAATTTTACTGCATCATATTGTCATGTAAATCCTAACTTTATTGTACATATTGGTCAAATAGTAAATAAAGGAGAAATAATTGGTCAAGTTGGGCCAAAATATGTATATGGAGTAAAAAATAACAAATACAAAGATAAAAATGGTAGCCCCACAAATGGAGCTACCACAGGTCCTCATCTACATTTTACTTTAAGAAAAGATGGTAATATTGTAAATCCCTTAGATTTCTTGTGATTATTACATATCATCGTCTTCATGTTCGTCTTCACATTCACCACAAGAACCACAATTTCCAGAACATCCCATTGAATCTTCGCCATTCCAATCAACTTCAATTACGTTTTTACATTCTGGGCATTGAATTTCATTGCTTTTATTTGATGGATCAAGCACAAAATTGTAGTTGCAATATGGACAAATTACTTCCAAATCAAATTCTTCATCTTCATCTAGATAAATATCTTTTTCAATTGAATTAACAACATCTTCAACATTTTTAACTTTAGCTTCAATTTGGTTTTGTCTATTATAAATATTAGAAATTTGTTCGTTTAAATTCTCAATTTCATTCGAAAACTCTTTAAGCAAATCATCAATTTGCCCCTTAACAAATTCCGCTTCGTCCTTATTTTGTAGCTTATCATCTACATTTTTTACAACATCATCATATTTTTTACTTAATTCAGACATTTACAAACCCTCTTCAATTAAACTCTTTCCATATATTCACCAGTTCTAGTATCTATTCTTATTTTATCTCCAGTATTAACAAATAGTGGAACATTTATTGTTGCACCTGTTTCTAATGTTGCAGGTTTTGTTGCATTAGTTGATGTATTTCCACTAAATCCTGGTTCAGTATATGTAATTTCCAATTCAACAAACATTGGAGCTTCTACAGCAAATATGTTTCCCTTAAAAGATAAGATTTTTACAACCATATTTTCTTTTAAAAATCTTAATGTATCACCTAAATCGGCCTTATTAACTGGAATTTGTTCATACGTTTCATTATCCATAAAATAATATAAATCACCATCATTATAAAGGTATTGCATTTCTCTTTTTTCAATTTCTGCACCTTGTAATTTTTCTGATGGATTAAATGTTTTTTCAATTACTGAGCCATTGATAACATTCTTTAACTTTGTTCTAACAAAAGCAGCACCCTTGCCTGGTTTAACATGTTGAAACTCAACTACCTTATATACAGTTCCATCTAATTCAAATGTTGTTCCATTTCTTACATCTCCTGCCATATATACTTCTGCCATTTTTATAACCCCTTTTCCATAATATATTTACATTTCAATATTTTACTATATTTAACCCTAAAAATCAAGGTATTATAATATAATTCTTCTCAGAATTGGTTAATTTTATACAATTATTTTTAGAAATTAAAATAGTATCTTCAATTCTAATTCCAAATCTTCCTGGAATATAAACACCTGGTTCAACAGCCATAACCATATTTTCCTTTAAAATATAGTCGTATCTTGAGCTCATTACTGGAAGTTCATGAACATCCATTCCCACTCCATGTCCAAGTGCATGAATTAAATCTAAGTCATTAATTTTGAAATCTGACTCCACACCTCTTACTAATGTTTTTATATTAGTGTTTACCATACAATCTTTTAAAACATTTAATTGATTTTTTAAAACTAAATCATAATATTTTTTTATTTCTTCTGGAACATACTTCATAAATACAGTTCTAGTCATGTCGGCACAATATCCTTTATATTTTGCTCCGAAATCCATTAATATTATGTCTCCCTTTTGTATTTTTCTACCTGTAACAATACTATGTGCCTTTGAAGAATTTGGCCCTGAAGCTACTATAGTTTCAAAAGCTACTCCATCTCCACCATTATTTTTAATATAGTTTTCTATTTCCCTAGAAATTTCTATTTCAGTCATTCCAATTTTTATAAACTTTAATATATGTGAAAAGCACCTATCTGTTATTTCACAAGCTTTTTTTATTTTTTCAATTTCGTCTTCGTCTTTAATAATTCTTTGTTTTTCGATTAAATGCTCTGTTTCAACAAAATCATTAATCCTATATAATTGTTTTAATCTTTTATAGTTTTCATAAGTTACAAATCCTTCTTCAAATCCTACTTTTTCACAGAAAATAAAGAAGTTTTCATAATCTTCTTTTATCATAGTTTTTTTATCATAAGTAACAATTTCATCTTCAATTGTTAAAACAGAATTAACCGCTTCTATATATCTACCATCTGTAACAAAGGCATTTTCTTTTCTAGTAATTAATAATTCACCTTCAGCATCAATATTTGTTAAATATTTAATGTTAATAGGGTTAGAAACAATCATTCCTTCAATATTTAAAGCATTTAGTTTATCACGAAGCCATCGTAAACGAATATTCAAAAACATCGCCCCCTTATATTTTTAATACTAGTTTTAATTATTATTAAATCATTCCTAAAGTAAATATTGTTAATAGTACTTTCATAATTGTTGTCATTGGTACTATCATAGCAATAAACGAAGAAATAACTATGAATGGGCCAAAAGGTATGTATTCATTAGTTTTCTTTATTTTTGTAGCCAATAAAATTATACTAACAATTGCTCCAATTAAGAAAGACATAGCTGACACACTTATAATTCCTAATGCTCCAAAAATAAGTCCAAGACCACACATTAATTTGACATCGCCAAATCCCATAGCCTCTTTTCCAGCAATCAAGCCTCCAATTAAAGTTATAAGTAAAAATATCCCTCCACCTATAACTAAACCAATTACTCTATCTGTAGCAATATTTAAATAATTAAATCCAAGTATAAACGTATAACATAAGCCTATTTCAAACAAACTTAAGTTTAATCTATTTGGAATAATTTGCATTTTATAATCAATAATAAATATTGCAATCAATATTGGTGTAATTATCATATATAAAATTAAATTCAGATTTCCATAAAAATTTTCGCTTATTCCGTGAACACTTAGTAATACCAAATATGTTAAAATTGTTATTGTAATTAGTATATAATTAGGTCTAAACCTATTTTTATATTCAATAAAAAAATCTTTTGAAAAAATCTTTTTCTCTTCTGGTGCTCTTTTAATAATCCAATCTGTGAACTGTCCAATAATTGCACCTATTAAAATAAATAAGATATAATATGCTATATGTATATCATTTAGATACATTTGTTTTCTCCCTTTTTAAATAACTTTTAATTATTAAATTTTCAACTGGTCTTTTTACTTTAGTTATCCATATATCTCTTTCTTCTAATGGTTTTGTAAGAATAGAAAACATTTTCATTCTATTTGCCCCTAAAACATCTGTTAAAACTTGATCTCCAACCATTGCTACATTTTGTGGTTGCAATTGTAAAATTGTTAAAGCCTTCTTATAGCCACCTAAAAGTGGTTTTTTTGCAAAAAAAACATAAGGAATTTGTAAAGCATCAGAAACAATTTTTATTTTTTCAATATGATTGCTGTTTGAAAGTATGCAAAACTTAATTTCTTCATTTTTCAAACTTTCACACCACTCTTTTACTCCATCTAACATTGTCCTATCATAGTATAATATTGTATTGTCAATATCTAATAAAATACCTTTAATATCGTTCTTTTTTAATATTTCTTTATCTATTTTTAGTATATTTTCTAAATACAAATCAGGATAAAAAATCATAAAACTGTTCCTTTCAAAGCTCTTTACTTTTTTATATTTTATCTTAGAAGTATAATTATTTCAATAGGTTTAGGTAAAATTTTTATTCATAACAAATAAGAGGAAATCTTTGATCTCCTCTTATTTATTATATCATTTACAGAATCTGTGTTTTCCAATAGTTACAGTCATCGGTCTTGACCATATCCATTTATTTGTTGCTGTATTTGGATTAAAATAATAAATTGCATTATATGATGGATCCCAACCATTTAATGCATCTTGAGCTGCTTTTTTGGCTGTTGAATCTGGATTCAAGTTTATTTGCCCATCTGATACAGCATCAAATGCACCTGCCTGGTATATTACACCAGCTATGGTATTAGGAAACGATGAACTTTCAACTCTATTTAAAACAACTGCAGCAACGGCCACTTGTCCAGAATACGGTTCCCCCCTTGCCTCTCCATAAACTAATCTTGAAAGTAAATTTAAATTACTATTATAACTTGATGTACCTGCATTTGATCCAGAGCTTATTCCCATTGCTGCAAGTGTTCTGGAACCTGCTATTCCATCTTGAGTTAAACCATTTTTTCTTTGAAAATATTTAACTGCAGCTACTGTTTTGCTTCCATAAACTCCATCTATACTTCCATTATAATATCCCCATCTTTTTAACTTTGTCTGTATTTGAGTAACTTCGCTCCCTCTAGAGCCATATTTTGATAATGTTTCAACAGATGAATTCATAAAATAAGCTGTGCAAACTGCTACAATTAAAGTAATTATTACTAAAATTATAATTATTTTTGAATTAAACTTTAAACCTTTTTTTATTTTTAACATTGAAAACCTCCAATAAAATTCTATCCTATTTTCTCCCTTTTTGTATTTTTTATACAATTCATAAAATTATTTTCAATTTCATATATTGTTTTTAAGGTTTATAGGAGGTAGAATTGCACAGAATAAAAGTTTTCATTGTAAATACAATAATCTTAGTTATAACAACTTTTTTAATAAGGTCAATTAGCATATTTTTTGATATTTATATAGCAAATAAAATAGGTAGTGAAGGAATTGGCCTATTTAATCTTATCATGTCCGTATACTTTTTTGCCTTAACAATTGCAAATTCTGGTATAAGTCTTGCCTCAACTAGAGTTGTTGCAGAAGAACTAAGTTTGAACAACAAAACTGGTGCAAAAATTGCTATAAAAAAATGTTTGGCTTATAGCATATTTTTTGGAATATTTGCAGCCGTATTATTAATTTTATTAGCACCAATGATTTGTACCACTTTATTGCACAACAAAGTAAGCACTTCTGTTTTGTATATTATATCTATTAGTCTTCCTTTTTCTTCTATGTCAAGTGCTATATGTGGTTATTTTATTGGTGTAAAAAAAGTAATAAAAAATTCTATTTATGACATTTTCAGTGTTTTATCAAAAATAGTAATCATTTTTTTATTATTTAAATATTTGAATACATCAAACCTTGATTTTGCGTGCTTTATTTTAATAATCGCAAATAGTATATCTGAAATATTATCATTTATATTGTTGTATATTCTATACAAGTTTGATATTAAATTCATTGGAGAATTTAGAAATAATGGAAGTGAATATCTAAAAAGGATTTTGTCTATATCACTTCCAGTTGCAATTACTTCTTATATACGTTCAGGTTTATCTACAATTAAACAATTATTAATTCCATTGCGTTTGGAAAAACACGGCATGACTTGTGATCAGTCAATTCAAAGCTATGGACTAATAATCGGAATAACAATGCCACTTTTGCTTTTCCCTGGTATCATAATAAATTCAATTTCAAGTTTATTAATACCTGAATTTGCAAGGTATGAAATTAAACAAGATTTTAAGAAAATGTGTGAAGTAATAAATATGATTTTTAGTTCATGCATCATATATTCTGTAATTGTATGCTTAATATACATAATATTTCATAAAAATATAGCTTTTTTAGCTTATAAGAATACGGATATTTCATCTTATATATTACTTCTATCTCCTCTAATGATTTTTATGTATTTAGATCATATTGTAGACGCAATTTTAAAGGGCATAGATAAACAAGTTAGTGTAATGTATTGTAACATTATAGATTTATTTACAAGCATTTTCTTAATATATACTCTTATTCCGGTATATGGGTTATATGGATATATTTTTATTTTATATTTTAGCGAAATATTTAATTTTTCAATTAGCATATATCAGTTACATTCCACAACTAGCTTTAACCTTAATATAAAATTAGGTTTATTGTCTTTGTTTAATATATTAAAAAGGAAATAAGAACCTAACACACCAGCACCTTGTTGTTTCCGCAATAAAATATCCAACCTTTCGTTAAAATTTTCATCGAATTTATTTTAACGAAAGATTGGATATTTTATTTCACTTAATTTTTTGAAAATCCCTCAAATTTTAAACTCCAAATATATGCACTCCAATCTGATTGACGTTGTCCTCCATTTACATATAATCTCCAATATCTATGGGGTCCACAATTAAATGTAGTAGAAAATGCATCTCCATATTCAGAACCATTTAATTTTCCAATAGTGGCATCAAAATACTTTATATTATCATCTGAATATTGAATTTTATAAGAATACATTCTTATCTTTCCTGTAACTTTTGTTATAAGTATAGGCTTTTCAAAATCATATCCCAAAAAAGAACCAATTGCATTGTTGCCTGCAGAATAGGTAGTTGTGGAAGTGGAATTATTTCCATCAAAAGCATAATACCAATTACGCGTTCCCCACCTGCCTGAAAAATTATTAAGAAATTCATTTTGAATAATATTATTATTATTTCCATTTAATATTGGTCCAGAAAATTTTAAATTGTATATTTTAAAGTTGTCTTCTGCTTTTATTTCTCTTGTTGTATTATCATTTACATTAAAGCTTCCGCTTCCTTCTATTACTGAATAACCATTTTCTGGCTTTGCTGTTATTGTTACTTCTGCTCCTTTTGCAATCTTTTGACTATAATTTTCTGTATATTCTTTTGTTTCTTCTCCATTTATTGACACTGTAAATGATTCTACATGTTCTCCCTTATTTATTGTAACTCTAAATTTTCGTATCTCTCCAGCCATTATTACATCTGTTATATGTAAGTCATTATCTATCGTAAATTCAAAACCTTTAAATGTTACTATTGCACAAACTGGCTCTGTGACATCTGCTCCTATTATCTCTGTTGAACCTATTTCTTTTCCTTCTATTTCTATTTTTGTTAATCCTTCTTTTTCTGCAAGTTTTAAACATAGCTTTGAACTTATTTCTTCTCCATTTTTTATTGCATCTGCATATAAATTTGCAAGCTCAATTTCTAGCTCTTCTCTTGCTTGCTCTTTATTATACTTATTGGCTGATACATTTGTTTTTTCAACTATTCCATCTTTCCCTGCTATATAGTTTACTGTTACTCCGTGCTAAAATTATTAATATTATTATAGTTATAACTAATGCAATCAGTGTAATACCGTGTCTTAAGTTTTTATTCTTTATCATTTTTCCCCCTTATTTGGTTTTATATTTATTTAAGATATCAAAAAAATGTACACTCATTTACTAAATAAAAAGTCAATAGTTATAAGGGGTTGAATACCCTTCTTTGTTGAATTTTTCTTGTAAAATACACTATTAAGAAACTTTCATCTCAATTTATTGAGTAAATTTTATCATAAATAAAAAATATTTCAATAAAATTGGCATAATTTTTTAAACCTTTTTCAGTGTGGACAATGGGACGGTTCTCTTGTCCACAAATATCAATTATTATCTAATTTACTCACTTTACTTTTTGAAATGCCTAATATATCTGCTAATTCTCTAACTGTTACATTTGTTTCTGTCCTTGCCATTTTAATTATTCTTTTTGTTAGTTTTTTATCATTTTTTATATCTTTAATATTTATATTAATTTTTTCTAATTTTTTTATAAATTCTTGAATTTCTATATCTTTAATATCTACAAAATTTTCCTCTTCATCTATTCTAGTTTTATGCAATTCTTGAAACTCTTTTTTATAATTATTGCATTTACCAAATAACAAGCTAATACTTTGTTCTGTTATCAAATATTTCTTTCCTAAAAATTCATTATAACTTGAATATTTATAATTTTGTGGTTTTAAAACCATTTTTGCTTTAACAGGGTTAAAGTGTATATATTTTATACAATTAAATAATTGTCTTTCGTTTAATATTTCCTCACTTAAATATCTATCTCTAAATACATATCCAACTCTTCTATTTATTTTATTATAGTAATTAGAATATGAAGAATTGATTTTTTGCATATACTTGCTCATATCTGATACTGCATCTGTATTAACTAATATATGAACATGATTATTCATTATACAATATGCTAAAATATTTATGTTTAATTTTTCCCTTTTTAAATGCATCAATTCCCTATAATATATTATTGAATCATCATCATTAAAAATATACTCTCTATTAATTCCTTGTGTCATAATATGATAAAATTTGCTCGTTAAATTGTTTCTTGGTTTTCTTGGCATATTACCCCTTTCGTTATGCCCCTAATTATCTTACCATATTTTTCCTTTTTTGCAATATATCATAAAAAACTGATAATTAATAAATAAGAATTTTATTAATTATCAGTTTTTTCATTTTATATGTGGACAAGAGAACCGTCCCCTTGTCCACCCTTGTCCATCTCAATTAGCGTAAATAGTATCTATATATTTTTCATTTTTTGCAATAACTAATTCTGTTTGTCTTAGTTTTATGGTTATATTATAGGAGTAGTTTTAAGAAGAAAAACCTGTGTAAAAAGAAAGAATTATACAAGCATTACCTTATAGAGATAGAATCGTACACCAATGGTATGTTGAAGAATTTATTAAACCTTATATATTACCACGTTTTATTAATACTAATTTTGCTTGTTTAGAAAATAAAGGAACTCATAAAGCTGTAGATCAATTACAACATTATATGAGAATCTTTAAACGAAATTATGGAGATTTCTGGATTCTAAAATGTGATATAAGTAAATTTTTCTATAACATTGATAAAAATATATTGTTTGATATTCTATCTAAATATATTACTGATAAGAAATTGCTAGATTTTACACATTTACTTATATTTGATGGTACAGATAATATGAATAAAAAAGGAATACCAATAGGCAATTATACATCACAATTTTTTGCTAATATCTATATGAATGAATTAGATCAATATGTAAAACATATCCTAAAATGCAAATACTATGTTCGTTACATGGATGACTTTATTATTCTATTAAAAACTAAACAAGAATGTATTGAAATTAAAAAACTGATAGAAAAATTTATAGATTTTCATTTGGAATTAAAGTTAAATGATAAGTCTAGGTATTATCCTTATTCAATGGGAGTTAACTTTTGTGGCTATCGAACTTTTACGACTCATAGATTACTTCGTGTTTCTAGTAAAACAAAAATTAAAAACAATGTTAAAAAGTGGAATAAATTATGGGAGTTAAATAAACTTAACACAAATCAAGCAATAATGAGTTTAAACTCTTGGCTACGGACATTCAAGTCATTGTAATTCTTACAAATTACAAAATAAGATTTTAAATTCATGTGATTTTTTATATACTGAAAATGCTAGAAATAGAATTTATGAAGATTTATTAAAAGATTATTATAATTTTTAAAGACAGTATTCTTTTGTTAAATACTGTCTTTCATAATCCTGAATATTCGCCATTTTACTACTAACTCAGGAAATACTATTTATGTGTTTATGATATAGAAACAAGCCTATACCAAAAGAATTAAACTTCTTTGATACTAAATCACTCGGTATTCTCCTTAAAGATATACCCCTCTGGATTTTTTAGACTATATAAAATATATCTAAAATGAAGTATCGAAGTGGGACTAACACCACACGGAAACTGTTGTTGCTGTTAGCATCTCCTGTGTTGTTGTTGAAAGCAAAACTACCTGCATTCGTGCCATTGTTATAATTACCGACCACGTTTGAACACTGGGTTAGACGAATTGACAAAGTTAGAGTAGTAACAGTTTAATCCTCAATATATATCATTTTCGTAATTCATTTACGAAAGATATATCTATATCAATTTCATACGCTCATGCGTGTATTTTATGATGCTTTTGCACGGGCTTTCTAATAATGAAAATGTTCTAGTATAATTAGCCCATGCCTCTATATTTATTACAATTTTCTTATCAAGTATCAAGAAACAAAGTCACCTATGGGACTAACACCACACGGAAACTGTTGTCGCGGATAGCATCTCCTGCGACGTGGTGGAAAGCAAAACTACCCGCACGCGCGCCATTGCCATAACCACCGACCACGTATGAACACTGAGTTAGTCGAAGAGACAAAGTTAGAGTAGTCTTGATGCCAACTCGTTGAATTTAAACCAGTTGTAGAGGTTTCGTATATGCCATCACCTTTTACTTTTTTACTTTCATTATAACTTACATAGGCATTATAGTATTTAGAATTAATTCCATTAAAATTATAATAGCTACTATTTGATAATTTACTATCTAACACTCCTGCTACATATTCCCATGATGTTCCATTCATATCATAAATTCCATATACATTTCCTGTTGTACTTTGATTAGTATTTGTTACATAGTTACCTTGCCCAGTTATATAGTTAGTACTATTCATTCCTATTTCTGTTCCATTTCTTCCATATTTACTTTCTGCTAAATATGCCACTGCTCCCCATTCTGTGTTTTTCATCATATGGCTATCACTTGTTAGACTATATGTTGTTTTTACGCCTTGACATGCTGTAAATATATCTCCTACATTGATACTTCTTAAAGAATTGGTATTTGGTATAATTGTTACTTTACTTGCACTTCCACTACTTTCAAACTTTCCTACCCATATTCCTGCTTTACTTCCGTCAAATTCAAAGGCTGGGTGTGGTATATAGTCTGCATATTGGCTAGTTTGTACTCTTCCTATTACATTCGTAGGCTCACTTCCAGTTACTAATTTCTCTGTTCCATTTTCTACTGCTATTATTCCTTCAATATTGCTATATCCTAGTATTCCTTCTGTACTGTTTTTATTTGTTCTATAAGCATTTGCATTAGCTACTGTGTTAAAATATGTTATTTTATAGGCATATCTTGGTATCCATACAAAATATGCTTTTTCATTATCTGCTCCTTCAAAGTTTGCTACTGCATTTGCCCAATTACTTGTTTTGCCATCTGTTGCTCCTGTTTGTGTTACATAATTAAACCATGAATTATCAGTATTTGTTGTATCTGTTACTTCCCAACTTGTTCCATTATATTTTATTGCTGTCAATTCACCTAAATAATTTGCTGGCGATATTGGCTCATTTATTACGTTATTTTCTGTGTCTAACCATACTATATCTATTACTCCATTTGTTCTTAAATTTGAAGCTACTTCTGTTTCTGCTATTTGTGCCTTTGCGACTGTTATGTTTTCTGTTTTTGTTGTAGTTTTAGTTGTTCCATCTTTTGTAGCTGTAACTGTTATAGTATAACTTCCGCTTTTATTGATTATATAACTTGCTTGCCCTGTTACTTTATTTAGTACATTTTCTTCTTTTGAAATAGGATTTCCTTCTTTATCTTTTACTTCTATTGTATAATTTTCTCCAAATTCTACTATATTTGTTATATTGATGGTGATTGCTTTTTGCTCTAATGTTGTTTCTTCGCTTGGAGTTATGCTACTTCCATCTATTTTAGTAGTTTTTATTTCAAAAGTTGGTCTTGTTCCTCCCGCTTTTTCTGTTTTTATCACGCTTAAATCACTTTCTTTTATTGTTATTTCATACCCATCTACTTCTACTGTTATTGTTCCATCTTTATTATTAGTTACTTCATCAAGTTGTCCATTTGCCTTTTGTTCGTTCAAGTATTCTTCTAATGTTTTCGTTCCTGTATATTTTTCTGTCATATAGTCTGCTAACATTAACTGTACTTTTTCTATAGCACCTTTTTCTTTTGTTTCTTCTCCTGCATCTTTTGCTCTATTTAGTAATCCATTATCTCCTGTTAATGTTGCTATGCTAACTCCTGCTAGTATTAAAAGAATTATAATGGTTAACACAAACGCGATCAGCGTGATACCAGTATTTTTGCTATCACTTTTTATGCTTCTTATCTCTCTAAATAAATCTCTCTTAATCTTTGTTTTCTTCTCTTTCATTTTTTATATATTCCTCCCTTTTCTTATGTAATTTTATATTAAGATACTTATAAAATTAATTCTAAAAATTTTCGTAAAAAGACCATTGTTATTAGGGTTTTTAAGCAAATTTCCCTAACAATTTTTCCTGTAAATCTAGTCATTAAGAAATCTTTTACTCAATTAATTGAGTACATTCTATAATAACGCATTAAAATTTTCAATAGTTTATTAAAAATTTCACAATATTTTCTAGAACAAAGTATATCAATAATATTTAAATTTTTCAATACATATTGTATTATTTTTTAGTTTCAAAAATTCGGTTATACCCAATTTATTGAGTAAAGTCGAATACCTCATTTGATAAAATATTTAAAATAGTGAGGTTGATTTATATATGGATGTTTCAGATTTAATAGCATTGAAAATTTCCGAATTGATGAAAGAAAGAAATTTTAATGTTTATGATATACAAGATAAAACAGGAATATATAATACTACTTTATATATGTTCCTACATAGAAATACAAAAACTCTAAGAATAGAAAATTTGTTATTAATTTGTCAAGCATTAGATATAACTATTGGAGAATTTTTCTCTGATAAGAGATTTGATACAGCAACAATAAGTGAGTGGAGAAAAGAATCATAAAATCTTTTATTCCGCTCACTTATTTTATTATATAAAATATTCTGCACATATTCATAAATTGTATTTTTTGTTCTAATACTTATTTACAATACCAAAATATTGTACACATCTTATTATTTATTTTTTGTTCCTAATAA
>CAZAZX010000012.1:0-39817 GCA_964489885.1 uncultured Lachnospiraceae bacterium
CGCTTCCATCGCCTGTTCCGCTTCCATCGCCTGTTCCGCTTCCATCGCCTGTTCCACTTCCATCGCCTGTTCCACTTCCTGCATCTGGAATAATATTATCTATCTTTATCTCCTTTGTCGTTGTATTTCCTGCATTATCTGTTGCAACTATTGTATAAGTGCCATTTTCTTTTACATTAAATGTGTTTCCATCTAGTTTTACTCCATTTACTGTTACATTATTTAAACCAGATAAACTATCAGTTGCAATTATTTCTAATTCCAAATTACTTACCTTGTTTCCATTTGATGAATTTGTAACATTTATTTGTGGACCTGTTTTGTCTATTTTTATTTTTCCAATTACTCTATCTTCGCTAATGTTACCCTTATTATCTTCAGTAATTATATGTATATATTTAATTCCCTCTTGATCAACTAATATGTTATCTTCATCTTTTGCAATTTTATCACTATAGTTTGTTGGAGTAGCTTGACTATCTGTTATTACATACCTATAGTTATTTACACCACTTTCCCCAATATCTTTTATTTTCAAATTAACATTTTTTGATTGAGACCATTCATCTGTAAAATTTCCTGCTACAGCTTCTGGTGCATATTTATCATCAATAACATTAATTTTTTGAGTAAATGAATCTGATTCTAATCCTTGAGAATTCTTTACCTTTAATTCAATCTTATATTCACCTATCCCATATTGCTTTAAGTCCTCTGGAAGAGTATTTCCACTGTAAATCTCTTCATTGTCCTTATTATATATTTTCCAGTTATGTTCTGTAATTTCATTTAATATAGGGTCATATGAATCATCTTTAATTTCTAATTTACTATCAAGAAAAATTTTGTCATCATTTAAAGTAAAATGTGCTATTGGTTTAACGTCCAAGTTCGTTGTTACATACTTTGTTGCTGGATAGCTCCATTCTCCTTGATAATCTTTCACTCTTAATTTTACTAGATAATCAGTATTTGGCTCCAATGTATTTAACTTTCCAGTTGTCCAATCTTCATCACCTATTTTTTTGTATGACCATTCCTCTTGTGATATTCCATTGTTATTTGATTTTAAATCCAAATCATATGATGTACTATTTAAATTCAAATTAGTTCCATCAACTTTTGCTTCAAATGAAGCTATTGGTCTTCTATGAGAATAGACATCACTTGGTTCTATTTTTGAATCTTTATATGACAATGTATATTTTCCCGTTTTTGTAAAATCATTAATTACGCTATCTGTATTAATTCCTGTTTTGCTATATTGTCCTCTATTATTTTCGTAATAATTTTGGTCGTGGTCAGCTTGCCATTTACCGAAAGGATATTCTTCATCAATTGTATTATTTGTTATATTCTCAGGATCTATTTTTATTTCTACAGGCTCATCTGCAATTAATATATTACTTGTTTTTTTTGCGTCCTCTAATAATTTTTTTATATATTGTGCAACCCTCATAACTGAATTCTGATAATCTGTATTATCTATATATATTCCATTTCCGTTATTATTTGAAATTAGGTTTTCCATTTCTGGTTTACTTTTATCTGTTCCATATCCTATGTAACTTACATTATCATTTAATAATCTACTTATTACGTTTGCTTTTCCTTCATTAGTTTTTAATTCTTCGCTTTCTGTATCATTAACATCAATTACTGCTCTTAGCTTTCCATCATCCCATTGTGCTTTTCTCAAAACTTCTGCAAGCGAATTTATTTTTTTTGTGCTTATTTTTATATCTTTTATATACATATATTGATTATTTTCACAGTTGTTTCCCCAAAATCCAAAAGAACCACTCTGATAAGTATTATCATTTATATTTGCGACTACAACATTGTTTGCCTTAATCGTGATTTGCCCATTTAAACAAGATATATTGTATTTTATATTAGAAGAACCTGTTGTCCATCCAGCAAGAGCTGTAAAGCTATCGTTTCCATCAGTTGTTGTATTTCCAACAGTCCATGCCTTTGTTGCATTTACAGTAATATCTTTAAATTGCATATCAATTGGTGCACACCACATTTTTGCATTTATTCCAGATGTAAATGCTTGATCTAAATTATAATGAGTAAACTTCCATAATCTACACTGAGTATCTTGATGATTACATATAGACATAAAATATCCATTAAAAGTTCCATCTTCATTTCTTGTTACATTAAAGCATGCGCCTTCATTAAGAAATCCGCCAGTTACCATGGTAAATTCGCAATTATAATCATATGTTGCAAATCCTTCAGGATCTAGCACTATAGTTCCCCACCATGCTGGTTTTTCAAATCCTCCACCAGTTTCACTATATAACTCTCCATTTTTTGATGTCCATGTTTTTGCCCCATATTGAGGCCAACTATTTACTATCTCATCAACATTTATGTCACTAGATGATAATATTTTTTCTTCTTCGGCTATTGTTAAATTTGCTCTTTTTTCATCAATGCCTAATTTTTTTAATTCATTTTGAACATCAGTTTTAAACTTGTTAACATCAATTACACTATCATTTTTGCTTAATATGACATCAATATCAGGCTTTTGCGTTACACTAATATTTACTTTTCGTGTATCAGTATCAGTATCTGCTATTGTGTATACTGGCAACATACTAATTATTATTGCCACAATTAATATACATGAAATTAACTTTTCCCTAGTTCTCATTTTTTTCCCCTTTTCTTATAAATCTTTCTTTTTATTTAAAATTATAACAATTACATATGAAGAGTCAACATACTCATTTTGAATGTTTATTCTATATCCATAGGGATACACTTTTTAGCAACTTTTATTAAAATTGTATATCATTTTCATATCATTTTTATAATAATTTACATAATAAAAGATTGATTTTCTCCTTAACTTCTTATTTCCCTAGCTTTTCATTAAATTAACTATATAAAACAAGAACATGATTTACCTTGTTTCTTTCGCAATAAAAAACTATCTAAAAGAAATTATTTCTTTTAGATAGTTTTTCTAACTAAATGAAAAAAAGCTTTTGGAATAATTTCCAAAAGCTTTTTTACTATATTTATTATTCTAATATTTCAGCAACGATACCAGAACCTACTGTTCTACCACCTTCACGAATAGCGAATCTTAATCCTTTTTCAATAGCAATAGGTGTAATAAGTTCAATTGTCATTGTGATATTATCTCCTGGCATAACCATTTCTGTTCCAGCAGGTAAATCAATAACACCTGTAACGTCAGTTGTTCTGAAATAGAATTGTGGTCTGTATCCATTGAAGAATGGTGTATGTCTTCCACCTTCTTCTTTAGTTAATACATAAACTTCTGCTTTGAATTTTGTATGTGGATGTATTGTTCCTGGTTTTGCAAGAACTTGACCTCTTTCAATTTCATTTCTTTGAATTCCTCTTAAAAGAACTCCAATGTTGTCTCCTGCAACAGCTTCATCTAATAATTTTCTGAACATTTCAACACCAGTTACAACTGTTTTCTTTGATTCTGGAGCTAATCCAACTATTTCAACTTCATCAGAAATTTTAACTGTTCCTCTTTCTACTCTACCTGTAGCAACTGTTCCTCTACCTGTGATAGTAAATACATCTTCTACTGGCATTAAGAATGGTAAATCAGTTGGTCTTTCTGGTGTAGGAATATATGAATCAACTGCATCCATTAATTCTTTCATACATTGATATTCTGGTGCATTTGGGTCTGTAGATGTAGACTCTAATACTTTTAATGAAGATCCTTTTACGATTGGAATTTCATCTCCTGGGAAATCATAGCTCTTTAATAAGTCTCTAACTTCCATTTCTACTAATTCTAATAGTTCTGGATCATCAACCATATCACATTTGTTTAAATATACAACTATATATTTAACACCAACTTGTCTAGCAAGTAGGATATGCTCTCTTGTTTGAGGCATAGGACCATCTGCTGCAGATACAACTAAGATAGCTCCATCCATTTGAGCAGCACCAGTAATCATGTTTTTAACATAGTCAGCGTGTCCTGGACAGTCAACGTGTGCATAGTGTCTTTTATCTGTTTCATATTCAACGTGAGCTGTATTAATTGTGATTCCTCTTGCTTTTTCTTCTGGAGCTCCGTCAATTTGATCATATGCTGTATATTGAGCTTCTCCTTTTAATCCTAAGTATTTTGTAATTGCAGCTGTTGTTGTTGTTTTACCATGATCAACATGGCCTATTGTACCAATGTTAACATGGGGTTTTGTTCTTTCATATTTAGCTTTTGCCATTTAAAATCCTCCTTTTGAACAGTGCTTTTTGCACTATTCCTTTTATATTTTTTAAAATTTAAAAACAATTTTATAATTCGTATTCTATAATAAAATTACTAATATTGCAAGCATTTTATTCTTCTTTTTTAGCTCTTGAAGCTACTATCGTTTCAAATACAGATTTTGGAACTTCTTCATAGTGTGATGGTTCCATTGAATATGTTCCACGACCTTGAGTTTTTGAACGTAAGTCTGTTGCATATCCAAACATTTCAGAAAGTGGAATAAATCCTCTAATTACTTGATTTCCAGATATAGCTTCCATACCTTCCATTCTTCCACGTCTAGAGTTAATATCTCCTATAACGTCTCCCATATATTCTTCTGGAACTGTAACTTCAACCTTCATAATTGGTTCAAGGATAACTGATTTAGCTCTCTTACATCCTTCTTTAAATGCCATAGATGCGGCTATTTTGAATGCCATTTCTGAAGAGTCAACTTCATGGTAAGATCCATCAACTAATGTAGCTTTAAAATCTATAACTGGATATCCAGCTAAAATTCCGCTTTCAGCAGCTTCTCTAATACCTTGTTCGATTGGTTTGATGTATTCCTTAGGAACAGCACCACCAACAATTTTGCTTTCAAATTCAATTCCTTTTCCTGGCTCTAATGGTTCCATTTCTAACCAAACATGACCATATTGTCCTTTACCACCAGATTGACGAATGAATTTACCTTCAACTCTAACCTTTTCTCTAATTGTTTCTTTATATGCAACTTGTGGTTTACCAACATTTGCTTCTACTTTGAATTCTCTTTTTAATCTATCTACGATAATGTCTAAGTGTAATTCACCCATACCAGCAATAACTGTTTGACCTGTTTCTTGATTTGTATATGTTTTAAATGTTGGATCTTCCTCAGCTAGTTTTGAAAGTGCAATTGCCATTTTTTCTTGGGCTACTTTGTCTTTAGGCTCAATAGCAATATCTATAACTGGCTCTGGGAATTCCATTGATTCAAGAATAATTGGATGGTCAATATCACAAAGTGTATCTCCTGTTGTTACCTCTTTTAGTCCAACTGCTGCTGCTATATCTCCAGCAAATACCTTATCTATATCTTCTCTGTGGTTTGAGTGCATTCTAAGAATTCTACCAATTCTTTCTTTTTTACCTTTATTTGAATTTAATACTGTTGAACCTGATTCCAATGTTCCAGAATAAACTCTAAAGAAACATAATTTTCCAACAAATGGGTCTGTAGCAATTTTAAATGCTAAAGCTGAGAATGGTTCATCATCAGATGTTTTTCTATCATCTTCTTCTCCATCTAATGTTGTTCCTTTAACATCAGGAATATCTGTTGGAGCTGGCATAAAGTCAACAATTGCATTTAATAACTCTTGAACACCTTTGTTTTTGTATGAAGAACCACAGGTAACTGTAACTAATTTGTTTGCTAATGTTCCTTTTCTTAAACCTTTTTTAATTTCAGTCTCTGTTAATTCTTCTCCTTCTAAGTATTTCATCATTAAATCTTCGTCCTGATCTGCTGCAGCTTCAATCATTAAGTTTCTGTATTTTTCTGCATCTGCTTTCATATCCTCTGGTATTTCTTTTTCTTCAATTACTTTTCCTAAATCATCTTTATGAACAAATGCCTTCATTTTTATTAAATCGACAATACCTTGGAAATTGTCTTCTGCGCCAATTGGTAATTGGATTGGAACTGGATTTGCCTTTAATCTATTTTTTAATTGGTCAACGCAAAGCATAAAATCTGCCCCAGTTATATCCATTTTGTTTACATATACCATTCTTGGTACTTGGTATTTATCAGCTTGTCTCCAAACTGTTTCTGTTTGAGGTTGAACTCCACCTTTAGCAGCTAATACAGTTACAGCGCCATCTAATACTCTTAATGATCTTTGAACTTCAACTGTAAAATCAACGTGACCTGGTGTATCGATGATATTTATTCTGTTTCCTTTCCAAAAACACGTTGTAGCAGCTGATGTAATTGTAATACCTCTTTCTTGTTCTTGTTCCATCCAGTCCATTGTTGCAGCACCTTCGTGAACTTCACCAATTTTATGTGTCTTACCTGTATAGAACAAAATTCTTTCTGTTGTTGTTGTTTTTCCTGCATCTATATGAGCCATTATTCCTATATTTCTTGTATTTTCTAATGAATATTCTCTTTTTGTCATCTATTATTATCCTCCCTTCCTAATGTATTTTACCATTTGTAATGTGCAAAAGCTTTATTAGCCTCAGCCATTCTATGTGTGTCTTCTTTCTTCTTGAATGCTCCACCGTTTCCGTTTACGGCATCCATAATTTCACCAGCTAGCTTTTCAGCCATTGTTTTTTCATGTCTATTTCTTGCGTATGTAACAAGCCATCTCAACCCTAAAGTTTGTTTTCTTTCTGGTCTAATTTCGATTGGAACTTGGTATGTTGCTCCACCTACTCTTCTTGCTTTTACTTCAAGAACAGGCATTACGTTATTTAATGCTGCTTCAAAAACTTCTAATGGATTTTTTTGTTCTTTTTCTTTTATTATATCGAATGCTCCATATACAATGCCTTGAGCAACAGTTTTCTTACCATCTAGCATTATGTTATTAATTAATTTTGTAACAACTTTGCTATTATAAATTGGATCTGGTAAAACTTCTCTTTTTGCAATGTAACCTTTTCTTGGCACTTTTCTTCACTCCTTTTTAAAGTTATTTTTAACTTTTTCATATTCTAAAAAGAATATTAAGTTACTCTGAAATTTCAAATTTCAGTCAGTGCTATAAAAATTTTTCTAAATTATTAATTTAGTAATATATTTTATTTTAGCACCTTGTTTTAATTAATTCCTATTTCTTAGGTTTTTTAGCTCCGTACTTAGATCTTGCTTGGTTTCTATCTTTAACACCCGCAGTATCTAATGTACCTCTAATAATGTGGTATCTAACACCTGGTAAATCTTTTACCCTTCCACCTCTTATTAGAACAACGCTATGCTCTTGTAAGTTGTGTCCAACACCTGGGATATAAGATGTAACTTCATATCCATTTGATAATCTAACTCTGGCTACCTTTCTTAAAGCTGAGTTTGGTTTCTTTGGTGTTACTGTTTTAACAACTGTGCAAACTCCTCTTTTTTGTGGTGCTCTATTATTTGTTTGTTTCTTTTTCTTTGAGTTATATCCTTTTTGTAGAGCTGGTGCAGTAGATTTTGTTGTAGAAGTTTTTCTTCCCTTTCTTACTAACTGATTAATTGTTGGCAATTCTTTTCACCTCCGTAATGAATAAAATATATTACTAATATCTCCATATTAGTGTTTAGCATTATATCATCAATTTAACAACTAGTCAATATTTTTATTGTCGAAAAATTCTATTTCCGTAAGGGTTTTTAATAATTTTATACCTGTGTATAACTTTTATCCACAATCTATATTTTAAATCACAATTATCTATCAACTTTTGAACTTTTATCTTCTTCCTAATATAATTTTTACTTCACTTTCCTTTCCGCTTCGATTAATTGTCAATGTGACTTCTTCATTTGGCTTTTTTTGATATATAGTCTTTCTTAATTCACTCATTTTGTTTACTTCTTGCCCATCTATTTTTAAAATAACATCACCAACTTTAAGGTCAGAATCTTTTGCTGGACCATCTTTTGAAATTTGTGCAACATAAATTCCCTTATCTAGTTTTAAATTTGAATTTAAATATGGGATTACTTCTTTGTCATACGCAAATATTCCTAAATATGCTTCTTCAAATTTACCATCATTTATAAATTTTTCTATTACTGGTTTTACAATATTAATAGGTATTGCAAAGCCTATCCCTTCTGCAGATATTATTTTCACAGAATTTATTGCAATCATTTCACCGTTTTCGTTTATTAATGGTCCTCCACTATTCCCTGGATTGATTGTTGCATCTGTCTGTACTAAGTCCTCCATATATGATGATTCATCTTCCTCATCGATTTTTATTGTTCTATTAATTCCACTTATTATTCCTGCCGTAACAGTCCTTTGAAATTCTAATCCTATTGGGTTTCCTATAGCAAATACTTTATCTGTTATATGAAGTGCATCAGAATCTCCAAGACTTATATAATTTAATCCATGTGCATTTATTTTAACAATTGCTAAATCTAAATCCGAATCTGCCCATACTACATTTCCATCATAAAATTTGCCATCTTCTAAAGTAACATAGCAGCTACTGTATTTATTTCCAACCACATGTTGATTTGTCAATATATACCCATTTTCTGAAATTAATACTCCTGTTCCTAATCCTAATTTTGATATGCTGTTTTCCAGAAATATAGTATTTCCGCTATCCTTTAATTTTGAAATTCCAACAACAGTAGGTATAACCTCTTCTACAACTTCCGATATATTTCTTTTTCTGTTTATGTTTTTGTTTTCATCATCATTGCTCTGTTCATCCAATTCAATTTCATTACCAGTATTCGTAGCATCAACCTCGATATCTGTATACATTTTATATAAACAAGCCCCCAAAATTGCTATTGATATAAATAATATTGCATTCATAAAAAATTTCTTTGTTTTGATCACCATTTTTCTATATCTTTTCACAAAAACACCACCTAAAATACTCAATATATATATAATTGCCATATTTTAGTTTTTTAATCTTTCACAATAACAAAAAAGCAACAAATTCTAGAATTTAGAATTTGTTGCTTTTCGTTATTTACTTTCTAACTTATTTAATTTTTCTCTGCACTTACCGCAGACCAACTTTTCTTTATATTCTACTAGATTTTTCGTTCCTCCACAAAAGATACAGTTAGGTTGGTACTTTTTTAAAATAATTGATGTGCCTTCAACGTATATTTCTATGGGGTCCTTTTCTTGAATTCCTAGTTTATTTCTTAACTCTATTGGTATTACCACTCTTCCGAGTTCATCCACTTTTCTTACTATTCCTGTTGATTTCATAAAAATACGCTTCCTTTCTATAAAAATCGACATCAAGCTCGTAACTACATAATATCATACTTTATTCACCATTGCAAGGACTTTTTTGACTTTTTGATAAAAATATACATTAACAGCAATTATTTTTTAAATTTCGTAAATTAATTACTCTCCAACTGCTATTATTTTTTGCATTGGGTTATATGTGTCTGTTGAAATTTTTGTTTTTGAAATTACATTTCCATTTAAAATTAAATATTTATATGTTACCGTTTTTACTCCATTTGTTCCTTTTTGTCTAACTACTTGTGCACCTGGTGCTAATGAAGAATCTTTAATGTATGTTGTTGAAAATGGAATTATATTTATTTTAACTGCATCTAATCTTACTTCATATTCAACTTCTTCCTTTACACCAAATATATCTATTTTAGCAACTCCGTTTTTTACTTCCGATACAATTTTTATTGGATATTTTCTTGAATTTTTAAATTTAAAATCTGTATTTCCATAAACTACTGTTGCATCCAAGCCTGCTTTTACATAAGATGTAACAAATTGATGATTTCTTCTTGAGGTCACTTCTAAATTTGCATATAAAACTGCATTATATAATGTTGATGAAATTTGGCATATACCTCCACCAAGCCCATCTACAACTTCTCCATTTGAATATATTTTTGCATTTTTATATCCTGCTTCAATTGTTCTTTCACCTACAACAGTATTATATGAGAATTCTTCTCCTGGCATTAATACTGTTCCATTTATTTTATCTGATGCCAACTTTAAATTATTGCTTCTTGACCTATTTGTTACATCATATTTTGTACTAAATGATGATAGCATATCTGGGAAAGCTTCCACTCCTATTTGATCTTTTGTAATATTAGGTTTCGTATAATTTAATTTAATAGTATATGATTCTTGAGGTGTTTGTATCATCTGTTTTGCTTCGTCAATTGATATTGAGAAATCAACTCCATATACCTCTGGATAAATTACAAACGGATCTTTTGTGTAGTAGGCATCCTTTGGTTCTGTATATATTTCATTTCTTATTTTTTCTATATCTATAGCATTAGGTTGTTCTAATTGGACAGGTATTTCCAATGTTTTTTCTTCATCTTTATCACTTTGAATTGCTTTAATAATTTGTTCTTTTAATACATCTTTTTGAATTATCGTTCCTTCTTTTCCCGGAGTTATGATTAATTTTCCGTCCTCTATATAATAACTGTACTGTGTTATTGCATCTGGTAGTTTTGATTCAACATCTAATAAATATGAATCTAAACTTTCATTCATATATGAATACTTAACAACTACGTCCTTTTTGTTTATCATAGTTTTTAAAATGGAATAATTGTTTTTAACTATATTTCCATTTTTTCCAGTTTCATAAGCTTCTTTTATTGCATCATCTATATTATATTTAAATTCAATTTGAGTTGGGTTTAGAGCAGTTGAATATTCTTTATATGTTAAATTTATATCTTTATCTAATTGTTTTTTTAATTCTTCAGTTATTTTTTCTTTTGCAGTTTCTTTTGATAAACCGCTAATGTCTATTCCATTAATTGATATGCCATTTATCATTTTTGTGTTTGTCATATTTAAAAGTGCAAAAATTGTAGAAAAAATTCCAATTAAAACAGCTAATAATATTATTATTAGCACAACAACTTCAACTATTTTCTTCTTATCTTTTTTTTCATTTTTTTCATTTTCTTGGGCTTCAATAATTTCTTTTGCTTCTTTTATTATTTCTTGTGTTGCTACTTCTTTATCTTCTTTTTTTACTTCGTCTGCCGTTAATTCTTTTTCTTGTGTTGTTTCTGTATTTTCTGTTTTACCATTTGTAGGCATTATATTTCCCCTCTCAAAATCTCTCCATCATATTCATTTTGATATTATCATAAAACAAATATTTTGACAAGACTAATTATAATTACTCTTAATAAGTATAAATTAATTTTACATCTAATTTTATTCGAGGGAATTTCATATATTCAATTATTTACTAAAAAAAACCTCTAAAATTGAGCTATCTAATGCATATGCAATTTTATCCATTATTTGCACTGATGGATTTCTTCTTGTGCCTTTTTCTAAATGACACAAGTATCCTATGGAAATTCCAGTTTCTAAAGCCAATTCTTTTAATGATATGCCTTTTGAAATTCTTATTTCCTTCATTCTGTTGTTATACATATACTTAAGCCTCCTTTTTTGTCCTTTTAGCAATATGATAACACGACCATTTTGACAAGTCAACACTTTAAGAAAAAAATTAATTTTTCATTGACAAAATATGTTTTATATGTTAATATATTTGATGTTCAAAGTTTTGGGTCAGTAGCTCAGTTGGATAGAGCATTGGCCTTCTAAGCCAAGGGTCGGGGGTTCGAATCCCTTCTGGCTCACCAAAACAAATAAAACAGCTACTTATGTTGAAGTAGTATAATAAATGTAGATACAAAACTGTATCTACATTTATTTTTATTGTGAAACGCAAGGTGGAGCAGATTCTTATTCAGAATATTTCCAATTTTATTATTTTTTATTTACTGCTAGACAATATATATTTTTTTATATATAATATATTTTAGTATTTAAAAAGGAAAAAAAGGAGATTTTGTTTTATTATGATCGGAGACATGATTGCAAAAATTAGAAAAGAAAAAGGCTTAACAAAAACCGAATTAGCCAAGCGCACTGGTATTAACATTGGTCATTTAACTCACATTGAAAAAGGTGAGAGAAACCCAAGCCAGTCTGCATTAAAAAATATTTGTAAAGCATTGAACACACCATATCAGCCACTTTTTTATACTTATGGAAAAACTATTAATGAAGAACAAGAAACTTATGGATATATAAATTATATTCCATATAATAAAATAATTGCTATTGATGACTTAAACAATCTTATTGATTGTCCAGATAGTGCACCTAGTGCTTCTATTGCAATTAAAATCAATGACGATTCAATGGAAAAAACTTTAATCAAAAATTCTTATGCTTTTGTCGAATTTAACACTTTGCTTGATAATAATGAAATAGGCTTATTTTTTCTTAATAACAAATTTATTATTCGTAGATTTTTTTCAAGTAAAGGAAAAATCTCTTTAAAAGCAGATAATAACGATTATAAAGACATAAAAGTTAATGAAAAAGATACTTTTTACATTGTTGGAAAAGTAATATTATAGAAATATTACATTTATGTGTCATTTATCAAAAATACTTGAATAATGTTTTTTTTAATAATATAATGTTGCCAACGAAAGATAAATAAGGAGAGATATAGATGGAACTAACAAAAAATATATTTTTTAACACAGATAAACTAACAGCAAATACTTTAGTAAAAATTTCTTATACAGGTAAATTTTTCCAAGATGATTCTGAAAAAGTATATATTCACTATGGGTATGGGCTAAATTGGGATGAAGTTAATGAAGTAGAAATGAAAAAATCTGACTTAGGTTTTCAAGCTGAAATAGAGTTAATTGATTCTGATACATTTAATTTCTGTTTTAAAAACAATAAAGAAGAATGGGATAATAATGATGGAAATAATTATATATTCCCAATAGAGAAAGTTGAAACTGCGCTTGTTGTTCAAGAAGAAAACAAATTAGTTGGTGCAAGGAAATTAAGAAAAACTTATTTATGGAGTAAGAAAATTAAACTTGCCTTATATAAAATTATTGTTAGTGTTCCAAAACTTATCTCTGGTAATTATAAAAGAAAGATAACAAATGAAGATTAATAGAATAAATTAAAAAAATGGATTTTGTATTAAAATACAAAATCCATTTTTTAATTTATTCCCCATCCTCCATCTATAGATATTATTTGTCCTGTTATATACTTATCTTCTATCAACCATTCTACTGCTTTAGCTATATATTCTGGTTTTCCTATTTTTTCTAATGGAATATTATTTATTATTTGTTTTTTATCACTTTCTGTAAGCTCTTTGTTCATGTCTGTGTCAATTATGCCTGGTGCAATTGCATTTACTCTTATATTAGAAGGTCCTAGCTCTTTTGCAAGTGCCTTTGTAAATCCATTTACTCCAGCTTTTGCAGTAGAATAATGAACCTCACACGAAGCTCCAACCAAGCCCCAAATTGAAGAAATATTTATTATTAATCCATTTTGTTCTTGAAGCATACTACTCAAAACACCCTTGCAAGTATAATAGATTGATGTTAAATTTGTTCCGAATCATGTTATTCCAATCTTCTTCAGTTATATCTGCAAATGGCTTTATTTGTGATATACCTGCATTATTTATTAATACGTCAATTTTTTTATATTTGTTTATGGCATAATTAATCATTTTATCTACTTCAGTTTTTTTACTAACATCTGCTTTATAAATATCAACATTAAACCCTTTAGAATTCAATTCTTTTTTTATTTTAAAAGCTTCCTTTTCTGAAGTGTTATAATTTAATATCAAATCACAATTCTTTTTTGCTAATTCATAAACTATAGCTTTACCTATTCCTTTTGCTCCCCCTGTTACTATGATTGTTTTCATAAAATCACATACTTTCTAAAATTTACAATTATTAATATTTTTATTTTAATCTACTTTAGTTAAAAAAGCAAAAAAAAATCAGGAATTAAGAAATTACTTCAAAACTCTTGATCTTTTGGAGCCGCTAGTCAGACTTGAACTGACGACCTACTGATTACAAATCAGTTGCTCTACCAACTGAGCTACAGCGGCATTTACGCTATTTTTGGTGACCCGTACGGGAATCGAACCCATGTCTCCGCCGTGAAAGGGCGATGTCTTAACCGCTTGACCAACGGGCCTCTTATGGTGAGCCATCGCAGACTCGAACTGCGGACAACTTGATTAAAAGTCAAGTGCTCTACCACCTGAGCTAATGGCCCAAAACTTAATGCTTATTTAGTTTACTACATTTTTTTGTTCTTGTCAACCTATAAATTAACATTTTTTAAAGTTTTTTTGTTTATATTTCAAAATATTCCATTTTTAGTGATTTTAATATTAAAATAGCTCATTTATATGTTATCATAACGTGACCAACCTACATATTTAAAGCTTTGGTTTGGTTCCCAAGAACCTTGTTGCTTTCGCAATAAAATATAAAAACTACAACTTTTATTATAACCTAATTGAACTAACTTTAACCTTAAAATTCATTATTTTTTAGCATTATTCTTGTGTATTATGTAAATTTGTGGTATAATAAATATGTAGATGGTTAACTACGTCATGGTGAAAGGAGACACAGAACATCATGAAACGGCAAATTTTGATTTACCTGCCGAAAGAGCAGGAGGTCGTGGTTCGTCAGCCTTTGGGTTTAAAAATCGAGTATCTGTACCCGTACGACAAGCGATACTCAGAAAAAGACATCCTTCAGCTTTCGGCTGAGGAGGATGTCAACAGCCCCTACGGACATGTCCTCATCTGCGTTGGTGGCAATAAGCCTCCTCAGGCGGATTTCCAGGTAATTGGGAAGGCCATTCGCGGCGGCAAACAGGTTTCCGTGTTTGGGAAGCTCGTCGAGTAAGTCAATAGTTCTCTTTTCAATCGGGGTCGGCAATGCCGGCTCCTATTTTTTATTGCGAAAGCAACAAGGTGAGGCAGTTTCTTATTTCTTTGATTAATTTATATAAAAAAATAATGTTATTTATATTATCAAATATAAACTATAGTAATATTTATAAATTTTATAACTTCGCATTGTATATTATGTAAATTTATGTTATTATAATATATAGTTATCTGTTCATTCTAGTATTGAAGGGAGATATGACAATGGATACTGACATCATTATTCAATTGCCTAAAGAGGAAGGGGTTATCGAAAAACATCCATTGTGCAACAAGGTCTAAAGACTGGAGGTTGAAGACAAAAAATTTTATTTCTACGATTCAATAGAAATAAAAGCAAAAATTGGTAATCATAATCCATACGGAATAATTATGGTTACCATCGGAGGCGACAAACCAGCTTCTTGGGAAAACATCGGCTGCACTTCCTGCCACGGGAGAGTAATTCCTGTGTTCGGAAAGCTCGCTAAATAAATCATTCTCTTTTCATTATAGAGTATGGAGTCGGCAATGCCGACCCCAATTTTTTATGTTAACTTTCTTGCATAATATTGTAAAAAGTGCTATAATATTAGCATGCAGTGTAGTTTTACTATCATATATTTAAAGGGGGAAAAGGCAATGGCTGAAGGCAAAAATTATGCTCTTTACTTCAGTGACGAAGATTTGGGCAAGCCTCAAAGAAGAAGTGTGTCGCGTAATGCGATAAGGTTCAGCAATGTCGAGTTTCTGCCGTACACTGGTGATGGCAGAATCAGACTCGTCGCCACGTTCGACACGCACAGCTTTTTCGCAGACTGGATGATGAGAACAGTTGTTTTTATCGTCAAGCCCATCGACGAGCCCGCTGTTGAAGGCTTCAAGGACGTGACCTTTTTGAAGCTCAACAAAAACCCAATCAAAGCTGGTGGAAGAGAATTCAACGTTTTCGCGGCGTTGTTATAATTCTCTTTCCAGAAAGCTTGTTTCAAAAAAGGTGCTGGCATATTGCCAGCACCTTTTTTATTACGAAAACAACAAGATTTACAGAATCCCACCCACGTCTTTAGCTATGTTGGTGAGTCTAGTTCTTATTTTTTGTTAATATACTAATTAATTTGGGATATAGTTCACTTGCATTATTTTTCCAATTGTCACAAATTTGTTTTGCCTGCTCTCTTGAACCTGCAAGAACTTTTATACTAAATATTGTTTTATTGTGTTCTGTTATTTTACATTCTACAAAAAAACTGTTTGAATCTTCTGGTTCAAATTCAGCTGTTATTGATATTTCATCTGCTATTGAATCTTTACATGATTTCATATTTGTATCTACCCTTAATCTCATGATTCCTGGTATTATATTACTTGTTAAATCTAATACTTTTTTACCATTTTCAGTAAGTTTATAAAAACATATTCCATCTTTCTCATATTTTGTAATATATTTTATTTCTAATAAGTCTAGCAAAAATTGTTGAAAATAAAAATAATTCATATCTGTTACTGAAATAATAATTTTTAATAACTCATTATCTGTTATAGGTTTTCCTATTTTATCTATAATATATAAAATTAATAATTTATTTTCAGCTAGTAATTCATTGCTTGATGATAATTTCATACTGCCATCCTCCTTTAGCTATTTGTTTCTCCCCTTCTATTTAATAATGTTTCGCATATATTTTGTGTTGAATTTCTTTTTGCTAATAGCTTTGCTTTAATTTTCATACTCTTTATTTTTTCTTCATTTGAAAATAAGTTATCTAAAATTCCTTCCGCTTCAGATTTTTTTCTTATCCATATTGCTACTTCCTGTTTTTCTAAATATTCTGCGTTTTCAACTTCTTGTCCTGGAATTGGATCTATGACTATTATTGGAAGCCCGCGATGCTAGACTTTCAGTAGTTGTTAATCCTCCAGGTTTTGTTATTACAATATCTGATGCATTCATTAATTGTGGAACTTTGTCTGTAAATGGTAATATTATTATATTTTTTTCTTTTTTATACTCTTGAACTTTTTCATCAAAAACTTCTTTTAATTCCTTACTTTTCCCTGTAATTACTATTGTTTGTATATTATTATTTGTTTTTAAAAAGTAATTAAAAATGTTTGTTGATGCTCCTCTTGCTATATGTGATGAGCCACCCGCAAAAAACAATACTGTAATTTTGCCTCTTTCCAGTCCGAGTTCTTCTCGTATTTCTGCTTTGTCATATTTTAACAAAAATTTATTTGACAAAGGAATCCCTGTTGCATAAATTTTTGCACTATCTATTCCAAGCTCTTGTAACTCTTCTTTCATGCCATTGTGTGCAACAAAGAAATAATCTATATATTTATGTTGAGATAACCATTGTTTATGTATTGCATAATCTGTCATTATTGTTGCTATTGGGCAATTTATTTTTCCTTTTTTCTTTAATACTGCACACATTTCTGATGCAAAGAAATGTGTTGATATTATTAAATCAGGTTCAAATTCTTCTAATAGTTTGTATAATTTTGTAGATAAAATTCTATTTGCTCCTGATGTCAAATGTAAAATTGGCCATGTTTCTGATCCGTAGTATACGCCCTTCCATGCCATTGGCATTTTCCTTGAAAGTTCATCATAAGTTTTTGTCGTTATTTTATTATAATATTTATTAATATATTCAATGCAATCTACTATTTTGGTTTCTGTATCTTTATAATTGGCATCTATGTATTCTTTAATTGAATGTGCAGCTGAAAAATGTCCTGCTCCATACGAGCCATAAAAAATTAATACTTTCCTTTTCACTTAAAACCTCCATGGTAAAATTTAAGTAATTATATCATAAAAAGGTATAAATTTCAAAAAATTAGTAAAACTATTGATAGTATTTAAATAGCAAATTAAAGTGAGGTCTTTTATGAGTTTTAAAAATTTAGTTAAAAGTTGGAAGAATAATTACCTATATGGAATTATTGCTTTATTAGTTTTAGTTAGTAGCATTTTAGGTTATGTTATTTATAGGAATCAAACAAAGTATACACAAGAAGTAGAAAATGGATATAATATGGCTTTTTATGAACTTGTTGATTATGTTCAAAATGTTGAAAGTTATTTGGCAAAATCTTTAATTTCTACATCTCCAGAACATGGTGCTGAAACTCTTACTAATGTTTGGAGAGAGGCAAATCTAGCAAGCTCATACTTAGCTCAATTGCCTATTCAAAACAATGATTTACTGAACACCCAAAAATTTTTAAATCAGGTTAGTGACTATAGTTACTCTCTTTCTAGAAAAAATATCTATAACGAACCTTTAACACAAGACGATTTAAATAATTTACATGAACTTCATGAATATAGCCTAGAACTTAAAAATATACTAACTCAACTTGGCAGTGAACTTGAAAATGGTAATACATCTTGGGATGAATTTACTGGAAATGGAAATGTTCAATTCGCTCAACAAGTAAGCAACATGGACGATAATATGTTTGCAAATATAAATAAAAACTTTGAAGAATACACTGGTCTAATTTATGATGGTGCTTTCTCTGAGCATGTTAACAAGGGAATGCAAAAATACCTAGATGGTATGGATGATATTGATGAAGAAAAAGCAAAACAAAGGGTTAAAGATATTGTTGGCGAAGATAAAATTGATAATATATCGTCAAATGGACTTATACAGAATAGTAACATTCCTTCGTATGACTTTTCTGTTAAAGTAAAAAATGAAGACAATTATATTTATATATCTATATCTCAAAAGGGTGGGCAATTATTGCTTATGAATTATAATAGAGATATTCAAGCTGAAACAATAAGTCAAGATGATGCTAATAAAATTGGCAAAGATTATCTTGCTAAAATTGGCTTTCCTAATATGAAAGAAACTTATTTTCTAAAAAATGATGGAAGTATTACTATCAATTATGCATATTTACAAGATAATGTTACTATTTACCCTGATTTAATCAAAGTAAAAATTGCTTTAGATAATGGTGAAGTTCTAGGTGTTGAAACAAGTGGATTTTTAAATTCACATACTCAAAGAGATGTTGGTAATGTTAAAATTTCTAAGGAAGATGCTAAAAAAACAATTAATAAGCAACTTGAAATTTTAAGCGAAGGCTTAGCTATTATTCCTACTAAGTGGAATAGTGAAATTCTTTGCTGGGAATTTAAGGGCAAGGTTAATGGTTCTGAATTTTTAGTTTATATTAATGCTGAAAATGGAAGAGAACAAGATATTTTACTAATTGTAAATACTCCAAATGGAACTTTAACAATGTAAAAAAGAAGTGGTATTGCCACTTCTTTTTTACATTGTTGGTATATTTTATATAGTTTATGAATATAATATTATTGTGCAAAAGGTATTTTTCATAAAATGTTGACTTTTTGTTAATATAAAGTGTTGACAATATGGTAAATGTATATTATAATAAAATACAGTTGTCGAGCAGGTTACATAATTGTAATTTTATATCGCGGGGTGGAGCAGTTGGCAGCTCGTCGGGCTCATAACCCGAAGGTCGTAAGTTCGAGTCTTACCCCCGCAACCAAACTTATATCGTTACAGCTATCTAAGTTGTAGCGATTTTTTATGCTCTCCAATTAGTTGACAATAATACCTAAAATAAGCACTTTTATGTCGAATTGGGGAAAAGTTGGGGAAATAAATCTCCATAACCGTTGATAATTCTAATAAAAATTCAGTAAAAGACTATGGGAAACCTAAATATAAAATTAGTAGCCTTTTACTTTTTTTATCGTGAAAAGTTTAATGACTTTAGTGAAAAAAGATTTTAACTAATTTTGTGGTAGTAGCAAGTTTTCTAATGCAAATCCTGCAGTTTTATTATGAGAAATAATAGGATGTACATAGAAATTATATGTTGTTGTAATTTGAGCATGTCCAAGTCTTGCTGCTACAACTGAAACATCAATATTTTGTGCTATCAATAAAGTAGCATTTGTATGTCTTAGTCCGTGAAAGTTAATTACAGGTAGTCCTATTTGCTCTACAAATTTTTCAAACCATTTGCTAATAGTAGAAGGATGCATAGGTTTGCCATCTGCTTGTACAAATAACCTATTAGAATCGTACCATAATTCGCCAAATAACGTTTTTTGATTATCATACCAGTATTTATATTCTTCTAGTAAAGTGACAACGAATTCTGGTATTGCAACGTCTCTGATAGAACTTTCTGTTTTAGGTGTTTTAGTAAATACACCTTTTTCTGCTAAATATTGACTAGAACGATTTATACTTACAATTCCATCTTTGAAATTTATATCGCTCCATTCAAGTCCCATAAGCTCTCCAAGTCTAACTCCAGTAAATACTGTTAAGATGATAGCAACTTTATATTTGAATTGATCTTCTGTAAGTTCCATTAAGCTAGAAACTAGTGCTTTACTTTGCTCATCATCATAGTATTTTCTTTTAGGCTTTTTAGTCTTAGGTGGTTGAACACGTTCAGCAGGATTTGCTACTATCATTTGCCAATATACTGCTCTTTGTAGCATAGCATGAAGTAATCTGTGATGTTCTACAATAGTTTTTGATGATAGTGGTTTTCCTGTCTTTTTACCATTGTTGTTTTTTCTTCGTACTATTTGAGTATCTCTACTTAACAGATCATAGAATTGCATTATGTCAGTAGGTTTAATCTTATCTACGTGAAAACGTGAAAAATAAGGGATAATTCTACTATTTAGCATTCCTAAATATCTGTTATACGTTGATGGTGCAAGTTCTTTTGAACCATAATCTCTTTTCCATATTTCGACAAAATCTTCGAATTTTAGAGATTTTCCTTCAACATACATACCTTTTTGAACGTCTGCAACGAATTTAGCAAGTTCTATCTTGACGTCTTTAATAGTTCCATGAATAGTTTTTGTTTTCTTAATAGGCTTTCCTTGTAAGTCATATCCTGCGATACAACTTAATCTGTAACTATCTTTTCCTCTTTTTTCAATACTCCCAGCCATTACCTTTTTCACCTCCTTTCAGGCATACCTATGGGTGGGAGGGGAATGTATTATTAAATTTCTTTTTCTCCTAAATCTTCAGAAAATCTTAACAAATATCCATCTGGATCTTGTATTAAAAATTCTTTATTTCCTAATAATTTATTATCTTGCCTATACCAATTTTCTTCAATATCAAAAGTTATTTTATAATTTGATTTTTTAAAGTTATTATATATTTCATCTAGATTTTCTACTTCTAGTTGAAAATTTATCCCATTTCCAAAAGGATAGGAAAGAGGGGCAACATCCCATTTATCTGTATTAGAAATTTCTTGTAACATAAATTGTATTTCACCTAAACTTATAAATGCAAATTTATTTTCAGGTCTATCATATTCTATTCTAAATTCAGCAGTTTTATAGAAATTTAAACTGTTTTCTAAGTTAGTAACAGATAATTCAGGAATATTTTTGCTAAATTCTAAATAGTTTGAACTTCTTATTATTTCACTTTTAAAATATTGTTCTTGAAACTCTGTTAGAACTCTTATTTCATTATTAGAAAGAGATTTGTTTTCAGGTACAATAATTAATTTATCGTCATTATCATTTAACCTATGTATTATTGCAATACACTTTCCTTTAAATGTTTCTAGTGGTTCGTATATTCCAAGAACATAACAATCTAATTCTTCTCCATCACCACTTATTGTATTTGGTACATATCCATAATTTATTGGATAAATAAAACCATGTTTAGGATGTTTACTACCTAGAGGTCTATCAATTTTTACTTCAAGTGCTTTATCTAAATAATCGATATTATTCATGTTTATATTTCACCTACTTTCTAATTATATAATTTTAATACTTTCCAAGTCCTGATCCATTTTGCAAAAATACTTTAATTTGTGTTATTATGTGAGGAATATTATAATTTCCACCGAATTTATTATTGTTTAATAATTCTTCATTAAGTTCTACCCATTCTAATTTGTTTTTTTCTTCAACTAAATTTACATCATGTTTTAAAATTCCGTAATAAACTTGTAAATTATTTTCGTATTTAAAATAATTTAGATCCATAAAATGGTCTAATTCAATATCAGTTTGGCTAATTCCTGTTTCTTCAAATAATTCTCTATATGCAGCCTCATCATTTGTTTCATTTTCTTCAACTTTACCACCAACAAAGTTATATTTTCCTTTGTAAGGTTCTTTGGCTCTTATGCAAAAAAGTCCTTTACTTAAATCGTTATTAAACACAACTATTAAATTTAATTTTCTCATATTCTGCTCCTTAGCTTACTTTATTAAAGATATTTTTATTCCTAAAACACCATACTGTTGCTCTTCTTCAGGACTATAGTATTGATACATTGATGTAGTTTTTCTTTTAATCTCATCTTCATTATCGATTAGTTTTCTAAATAATGTTTCAAATTTATCTTCTCTATATAAATCTATTACATCTACAAGGATAGTTTCTTGTAAATCAGGTAATTTAGAAAATTCAATCTGATCACCTATTTTTATTTTACTTCTCTTCTCATCATATAATCTAAATTCTATAGTTTTTGTTCCATTTTTTATTCTTTCAAATGGACTTTCTTGTAATTTCATTTTATGTAGCATATTTTTCACCTTCCTTTAACCAATTTAATAATATTTCAAATTCTTCATAGTGATTTTTAAAAAATTTATTTTTATTCATTAAAGAGTTTATTTCATCTATTGAAAGCCAACAAACAGATTCAACTTCTTCTTTTTGTAAAGATAAATTTTGAATATTAGGTATATCCATTTTAATATAATAATCATCCCAAAAGACTTTTTCTGAGTCAGACCTTCCAGAATAATACAATTTTAAATCTTTAGGGTTTATATCTAAACCAATCTCTTCTTTTACTTCACTTATAATTCCTTGAATGCTATTTTCGCCTGATTTTGGATGACCACCAGTAGTAGCATATTTGCCATTTTTTATTTCACTTCTTTTTTGAATTAAGAATTTTCCTTCACTATTTTGTATAAATACTAGAACCACAATTATGTAGTTATTTTCTGGAATAGATTCTCCTTTGAAAATAGTTTTACCTGTTAAAGTTCTAGTAATGTCATATAAATCTCTTTGCTCCATATGTTTATAGCCTCCTAAAAAATAAACCTATTATCATTTTCAATAATATCAACAGTTTCATCAATTGATAAATTAGTTGTATCTAATATATTTTGATTGTTATAATTATTATTCTTAAAGTTATTTAATAAAGTTATGCAACGATCCTTCATTTGACAATCTTCAGGTCTTTCCTTATCTCGTGAAAGTAAAGTTGTTTCATCTACTAATAATACAACAAATTTTATAGAATAATTTTCAAATTCTTTTTTCATTATTTGTAAAGGTGTAGGTGTTACTATGTAATTAAATACTACATCATATCCATCCTCTAAATAAGTATTTATAGTATTTATGCATACTTTCCAAAAGGTATCTAGATGATTGCCTTCTTTCCATGCTGGAACATATCCACCAACTACTTGATAATAAATTTCATCGCCTTCAATTAATGCAGATTTAGTTTTATTTTTTGCAATTTCTTTTGAAATCGTACTTTTTCCAACTCCTGCTGGACCAGTAATAATATATAAGTTAGGCATATGTACTAACCTCCTAATAAGATTTTTTTGTATTTTCTATCCATTTTTTAAATTCTTCTTGTGTTTTTATACCAGATTTAATATCTTGCTTAAATTGATTAGCTTCAGCTTTCCACTTTTCATATTTTTTTAAATACATTGGAATATCTGGATTTCTATTTGCTAACATCTTTTTTGCGGATAATGTTTTTCTATATAGAGCATTAACTTCATCTTTTTTTAGTTTTTCATTATAAGCAATATTTGCTCCTATTTCTTTACAAGTTTTGTTATCTTTATAAATTCTATTACAGTAAATAGATGAATTTCTATTTTCTGGAATAAAGTATTTTCCACAATTTTTACATATTTTTATAGGTATATTATTTTCTATGAAATATAAAACACAGAAATAATATGCACTCAAAATAGAATTAAAGGAATATAAATAGTTTTTAATATGAAAATTATGATTCTTTTTGCATTCATTTTTAATGTATTTTGCTAAAGACTCTGGAGAATTGTATTTAGATTTCTTTATAGAGTTGTCATATTCTGTGAAATTTATTTCTTGGTCAAAACTTACATCAGTTAAAAAGTCAGATAGGTTAAAATCTTCATCTGTTTCATAAGAATGAAGAAATATATAATATCTTTGAGATGGAGATAATCCATTTAAGTAATTCTCTTCAATTAAGTTATAGGAAAAGTTTATTAGATCTTTTAATACTTTATGTAAAAATAAATAGGAATCCATAACTTCTTCTATTCCAAAACGAATTTGTGAATCAAAATAGTCCATATCAATGCTTTCATCGTATTCATTTGCACGAGGATCATTATAAAATAAATTAAAATCTTCGTGAAATTTTTTACCTACGGGATTGTTTAATGCGGCTATTCCATATCTAAATAATAATTTTTTTATATATATTTTATCAATTGAACTAGTACTTAGAAAATCAAATAAAAATGTTCCAATTGTTTCATGAAATGCATGCATATCTTGGATATAACGATTTTCAATATTGTGAATGTCGTTTTCTGAAAGATAAGAGTAATAATCTTTTTTGGTTTTAAATTTATCGCTGGTTAATACAGGTTCAAAATTCTCTGTTGAATTTGCTCTATAAACGAAAGACTCAATTCTAAAAAAATTGGTATTTATATATTCATATTTATCTGTAAAGTCAAGTAAGAAAAATGGAAATATCAATATTTTCACCTCGTTAACAATTTTAAATGCTAAGGTTGAAAAATAAAGTGATATCAAAAAAACTTTATAAATCTTGATTTTTTACAAGTTAGCAATTATAATTCAACCAGAACATCGTTAACAACAATATACTACATTTCTAAACAGATGTCAACAAAATTCTTGAAAAAGGAGGTGAAAAAATATATGGAACTTCAAAAAGTACAAAGAACAACACTAACAATGAAAGAAGCAGCAGAATATTTAGGAATATCATATTGGTTAATTAATCAATTAGTAAGACAAAAACAAATACCATGTTCTAAGGTTGGTGGTAAGTATTTATTTAGAGTACAAGTCTTAGATGAATACCTAAATAAAAAAGAGCAAGATTCAGTTAATTTTTAACTGATAAGTTAGGAGGGGAGGTGACATGTATGATATCCAGTGGTTCAAAGTTGAATCAAATATCTTTTCTAATAGAAAGATACAAATTATTCTTAAACTTCCATATGGTGACACATACTTTAGAGTATGGATACAGTTAATTGCCTTAGCAGTTGAATGTAATAATGAAGGAAGACTAGAAATTGGAGAAAATAATCCAATGACAATTCAAAATTTTTCAAAGATTATGGGAAAATCTTATAAAAAAATAGAAAAAATTTTGAATAAATTTGTAGAATTAGAGATGCTTATAAAAGAAGGGGAAACATTTCTAATTAAGAATTGGAACGTTTATCAAAGTATTGATAAATGTGAAAAAATTAGAAAACAAGGTCGAGAACGACAAAGAAAACATCGTGAAAAGTTAAAGAGTGAAAGTGAAAAAAGTAACGTTACAGTAACGTTAGGTAACGCAGAAGAAGAGAAAAAAATAGAAGAGATAACAAAACAAGAAAGTAAAGAAGAGAATAGAAGAAAGGAGGACAAAAATGGTTTCAGAGAATACAGTTTTAACTAAAGTTATCAACAGAAAATTTAAAAAATGTGGATTCTGTAACAAAGAATTAAAGCCAATTGGATTTGATTATCTTTATGAAAATGTTTCACCTGATTGTATAGAATATGAAAGATGTGATTGTGAAAAATCTAAACAATACTGGGCTAAAAAGGATAAAGAAGATTATTTGAATATGAAAAGAGAACATTATAGAAAGATAATAAATCAATTATATAAAGATAGTTATATGAAAAAGAATTATCAGAATATGAACTTTGAAAACTTTAATAAGGAATTAGTAAATGATATAGCGATAAAGATTATTGAAGATTTTACAGAAAAATGTATTGCAAAAAAGCAAACCAATGGACTGATAATAACAGGCACGTCAGGAGTTGGAAAAACACATTTAGCTGCAGCAATTGCTAATAAACTTATAGAAAAAGGACAGATAGTTCTTATTGGAAGGCTCACAACTTTGATAGATAAAATAAAAGAAACATTTGCAGATAATACCATATCTGAGAATGAATTAATAGAATTATATTCTAATATTGACATGATAATAATTGATGATCTTGGAACAGAACGAGTAAGTAAATGGGCATTAGAAAAACTTTATACCATAATTGAAAACCGCAATGAGAATAGATTACCAATAATTATTACCACTAGATTTGATAAGAATGGTTTATCTAAAAGATTCCAAGAAGGACAAGATGAAGAACTTGCTGATGCAGTTATTAATAAACTATATCAGATGTGTTATGGAGTAACACTTATAAATGAAAAAAGAGTTAGTAAAAGTCGCTAAACTAAAAATACTAACCCAATTAATTGTAAATATATTTTAATATAAAATGAAAAAAATGTAAAGAGAAAGGAAGATAAAAAGTATGAAAGATTATAAAAAAGTGGTTGAAATACCATTAGAAAAAATAAAAATAATTAGTAAAGATGTTAGATTACTAGATGATGAAAGGATGAAAAGTTTTCAAGTATCATTGCAAAAAAGAGAGAGGATAATTCCATTTATAGTTACTAAAATAGGAGATGATTATATACTAGACAACTGTTTTAATAGATTCACTGCAATGAAATTAGCAGGATATAAAACATTACCATGTAGATTAATAAGTGAACGTGAAAGAGAAAGAAGGATAAAATTTAAAAGAAGATTTTGTACTAGATATGTAATTTAAATATGTATAAAAAGTGCCTGGATTAAGTAAATGATTCAGGTACTTTTTACTCTATTATGGTGTGGTAATAGTAACATAATAAGGTACAAAATTAGGGCGTTTTATGAATTAGCAAGCAATGAATTTCTTCAGCTCGAAATTCAATATGGGGAAAATTCCCCAATCCCCTTTTTATAAAAAATAATGGAGGTGAAAGGATGGCAACAACAAAAATTTGGAAGGTAGAATCAAGAATAGATAATGCAATAAATTATATAAAAAATAAAGAGAAAACTAAAAACGATTGTTATGAATTTGGTATGGATAATTTTGAAAATATTAGAGATGTTTTAATGTATGCAACAAATGCAGATAAAACTGAAAAACAGTTTTATGTAACAGGAATAAATTGTAAAGCAGAAGATGCAGCAAAAGAAATGGAATTTATAAAAATAATTAATGGGAAGACTGATAGAATACTTGCATTTCATGGTGAACAATCTTTTAAAGAAGGAGAAGTAACACCAGAACTTGCTCATGAAATTGGAGTTAGACTTGCAAATGAAATGTGGGGAGATAGATTTCAAGTTGTAGTTACAACTCATTTAAATACTGACCATATTCATAATCACTTTGTACTAAATTCAGTTTCATTTAAAGATGGAAAAAAGTATTATAGCAATAGAGAAAATACAGCACTTCTTAGAAAAACTTCTGATGAACTATGTGAAGAATATGGACTAAGTGTTTTAGAAGAGAAGATTTGTAAATCTGGAATAAATTTTGAAAATTATTATAAGAAAAGTACAAAAGAATCTGAATATATTCAATTTGCAAAAGAAGATTTAGACTATGCTATAAATCATGCATTAAGTCAAAGACAATTTGAAAGTATATTATCTTCTATGGGATATAAGTATTATTATAGAGGCGGTAAATTAAGTATTAGAAAAGAACCATATAAAAGAAATATAAGAGTAGAGAGAAGATTTGGAGAAGATTATTCTATGGATAATATTAGACATATTATTTTTGATATAAATCCATGGAAAAAATATGAAAAAGTAAATTTTGTTGCTACAATTCCAGGAAAGAAATTTATAAATCATGGACATGCTAAAAATCTGTATAAACCTAAAGGATTGGTAGCATTGTTTCGATACTATTGCTTTTTATTAAAAGTTTATCCAAAGAAACAGTTACAATATAGGATGTCTCCAGAGATGAGACGAGAAATAAGGAGATTAGATCAATATTCTGCTGAAGCAAATATGATGTGCAAATATAAATTGAAAACATTGGATGATGTTAGAAATTGTAAAGAACTAAAACAGAACGAATTAAAGAATTTATATAATGAGAGAAATAGACTTTATTACAAAAGAAAAGGCTTAGATGGAGGAACTGAAAAAGATGCTGTTACTGAAGATATTATAAAAGTTACTGATAAAATTAAAAATGTTAAAAGAGAATTGTTTTATTGTGATGATATATCCACCAGAACTAATAAAATAGTGGAAGATATTAAGTTTATTGAGGAAGAAAAGTGGAATAAGCAGAATGAGAAAAATAAAGTAAAAGATAAGAAAAAAGTTAGATAAAATAAATCTGTTTTCTGAAGTCAAAATTTGATTTTGGAAAATAGATTTTTATCTACTAAATTTGTCAAATTTTGTTGTTAAAATAAAGATTTTGTGATATAAGATATTATAGAGTAATTATAATTATTAGGGGGCAATTAAATGGGAAAATTTTATGCAGTAAAAAAAGGAAGAAACATCGGAATTTTTAATACATGGGATGAATGTTTAGAATCTACTAAAGGATTCTCAGGTGCAATTTTTAAGAGTTTTAATTCTGAAGAAGAAGCAAAAGCTTTTTTGGAGGATAAAGACATATATAATGAAGAAATAAGTAAGTATATAGATGAAGGCTATGCAGTTGCTTTTTCGGATGGCAGCTTTGATGAAAAATTAAATAGATATTCATATGGAGTAGTTTGTATTGATAGAGAAATGAATGAAACAGAGTTATATAATTTTGGAAATAATCCTAAGTATATAGATACAAGAAATATTATAGGAGAGATACTAGGAGTTTTTAATGCACTTGATTGGGCTATAACTAATGGGTATGATAAAATCAAATTATTTTATGATTATGAAGGATTAGAAAAATGGGCAACAAAAGAATGGAATGCGAAAACTGAAACAGCCAAAATGTATGTTTATATGCTAGAAAACAATTATAAAGATTTAATTAAAATAGAATTCATGAAAGTAAAAGGACATAGTAATAACAAATACAATGAAAAAGCCGACCAATTAGCAAAAATGGCTTTAAAAGATCGAGTTAAGTTTATAAATACTGGTGGAAATTGGTTTACAATACCAGCATTTAAAAAAGAAGAATTGGAAACAATCACTGATTTGATGAAAGATGATATGAGTGAATTAGATGTAAGTATTGTATGTGATGATAAAGCAAGATACGTAAATAAATTAAGATTAGAAGATGATGAAATAACTATTACTTTATACAAAACTGGAAATAAAACCTTAATGATTCAAGGAAACATGAATACGCTATTTCAAATGTTTTTGACATACATTAATGAATTATTGGGAATAAATAAGATAAAAACAGTTATCGATAAAGTTTATAAAAAGAAAATTGATAATAGTAAAATAATTGATGATTACAAAAAGATATGTCCATCTTTGCCATCAGACTATCCTGATAGTTGTAAGGCTTTGATTCAGCAATCTATAATTAATTTGAGTTATTATGTTGAAGCTGTTGAGTATTCTCAATATGTATTCCCTGCATTAAGAGCTTTAGAAGGACATATTAAATATATTTGCAATAAAAATGGTATTACAATTACAAGAACTTTTGATGTATTTGATTTAGACAAAACTAATAACAGATATTTCTTAACATCAAAACAGAAAATTTCTACACAGACAAAACAATATATTGAAAAAATGTATAATTATTATGCAATAAACAGACACACATTATTTCACATAGGAGATATGATTGGATTAGCAGTGAATACAAGAACATTAGAAACTAAAAAAGAAGCAGATGAAATAATTAAGGAAGTTATATCAATGATAAATGAAATATAATATTTTGGAGGTGATATTATGAAAAAATATATTTTAGAAAAGATAAATGAAGATGAATATACATATTTTATAATATCATTAACATACGAAAGTATATTAGATTATATAGAGGACATTGAAAAAAATTTAAGTATAGAAAAAAATAAAATAGTAATTTTGATTGACCAATTATTAACGACTGGAAATAATAAAAATAGATTTATTTCGTGTGAATATCAAGATGGAAAAATTAAGTTATTTACAGCTAGAAATGTTAAGTGTAGTGAGAATATAAGAAAAATTTCTTCCCAGGTATTAAAAGATAACTATGAATTAATTGAAAACTCGATATTAACTAAAAATCAAAAGCAATGTATAAAAGAAGGAAGAGCATTTTAGTGGTTTTACAAGAAAAAATAAAAAAAGCGGAATTATATGAGGCAAATAGTAATTGGGAAGAAGCTATAAACTTATATAATGAAATAGTAGAAGAAAATAATTCTGTTCAAAATACAGAAAAATTAGGTTGGTGTTTATCTAGAGCAGGAAAATACGATGAAGCTATAAGATATTTTCTGATTTTAGAAGAAAAAGAACCTAAAATGGCTAAATGGAAATATATGATAGGTTATCAGTATTATTCTAAAAAAGAGTGGAAAGAGGCAGTAAAATTTTTTGAAGAGACACTAAAAATAAAACCAAACTATTTAGTTGTTAAATATAGAATATCGTATGCATATCTTCAATTAGCTGGTACATATAAAAAATTAACTAAACCAGAATTTTGGAAAGCATTAGGACACATAAAAGAATGCCATGAATTGTGGGACAGCTTTGATGAAAAAACAAAAAATAAGGAAAAGCATACTTATTTTGATATAAATTTTTTACATGGAAAAATATTAATGGATCTACCTAATCATAGAGAAGAATCAATTTTACATTTTGAAAATGCGCTAAAGATAAAAGATGATGAAATATGTAGGTATAATTTATCAAAAACATTCTATTTAATGGGAAAATATGAAGATGCAAAGAAATGGATTCCTAATAATTGTAGTTATTATGTTGTAGAATTAAATGCTTATATAGAAGCAAAATTAGGCAATTATGATATTGCAATTGATATTGTTGATAAATTATTAAAAAAAAGAAAAAAAGACTATTTATATGCTTTTTTAGCTGAAGTTTATTTGTTAAAAGAAGATAATAAAAATGCTTTTGATTATGCAAATATAGCAATAAAGGTTAATTATAAAAATCATAAAAATCATTTCGTATTAGCAAAAGTTTATTATAAATATAATTTATTATATTCAGCAGTAAAAGAGTTGGATAATGCTATACAATTAAAATTTAAGAATTATCATTCTGAATATGATGAGGCTATATTGCTAAAAGAAGAAATTATAGAAAAAATTCCTGAGAATTATATTGAAGATAAGCATATATTGGAAAAGATAAATTTTAATAATGATAGAAAAATCTATACTGGTACTATATATGAATATGATAAAAATAAAGGGTTTGGATTTATAATGTATGATGGCAAAAAGATATTTTTTCATATATCAGATTGCAAATTTGACAATCCAATAAAGAATAGACAGGTTTCATTTCAAAAGATTAGAGGTAAAAATGAAAAGTTGAAAGCAATAAATGTAAAATGGAAGTAGAAATACTTCTATTTTTTTTTGCAAATTTTTATGAAAATATTGCAAAATATAAGCATGTATGATATATAATATGTAAGCTTATAGTTTATAAAGAAAGGAAATGAAAGTTGGACACATTTAGTAATTTTTTAAAAAGTGAAATGACAAGAAATAAATATAGTCAAAATAAATTTGCTAAAGAGATAGGTGTATCATCATATTATTTAGGTCAATTAATAAAGGGAGAAAAAAGACCACCTAGTAGAGAAATACAAAATAAAATTGTTGAGACTCTAAATTTTAATGAAACACAAAAAGGAAAATTTTATGATCTGATTGCAAAAGAAAAAAATGATATACCAAGTGATATCTATAATGAAATAAAAGAATCAAATAATTGGAATGAAATTAGAAAAAAATTAAAGGAGTAATGAAATGGAAAATAAAACAGGTGTAATTTATATATTAACAAATCCATCTTTCCCAGACTATGTAAAGATTGGATACGCAGATGATGTTGATAGAAGATTAAAGGAACTTAATAGAAGCGAATGTATTCCTTTTGCATTTAGACTTTATGCATATTATGAAGTTTCAGCAAGACTTTCAGATTTGAAAATACATGAAATGATAGATAAATTAAATCCAAATTTAAGATCAATTGAGGAATTTGATGGTAAAACTAGAAAAAGAGAATTTTATGCAATGAGTGCAGAAGAAGCTTACTCAATATTAGAAACAATTGCAACGATAAATAATCTTAAAGATAATTTACATTTGGTTGTTCCAACAAAAGAACAGGAGGATGACGAGAAGATTGCTAATGAAATTAAAGAATTAGCACTTAATAGACATCATTTAAGAGATATAGAATTCTATTCTAGCTTAACAAATAAAACTTATTATACCAGAACAAATGATAAAGGAACATTGAGTGTATTTGAAAAAGATACAAATATAGAAGTACCAAATAATAGCAAACCTTCTAAAAAACAAATAATACGTCAAGCACTAATAGATTTGGGTGGCGATGGAAACGACAAATATACACTATACCAATTAGAAGATAGATTAGAAAAGAAAATATTAGGAAATTAGATAAATATTTAGGGGGAAAATAAATGATAACAGGAACTTTAAAACAAAAAATAAATGCAATTTGGCAGGATTTTTATAATGCAAATATGGCTCAAACTTCAGATATAGTTAATCAATTAACTATGTTAATGTTTATAAAGATGCTTGATGATAAACAAAACGAAATTGAAGCACAAGCAAGAATAATTGGTGTAATACCACAAGATGTTACTTTTAAGGAAGGTGAATATATTAATTATATTGAAAGAAATGGTAAAAAAGAAGTTAACTTTAAGATACCATATGAAGAATTAAGATGGAAAAATTTTAAAAACTTAAATCCAATGGATTTATCTAATAGAATAAAAACATATGTTATTCCATTTGTAAAAGATCCATTAAATGATGCGATAGGAGAATTTTCAAAGTATGCTCAAAAGTATGTATATGCTTTTGATGGAAAAGAAAGTTTATTAACAGCTGTTGTAGATAAATTATCGGATTCAGAAATGAATTTTAACAATACAGATTTAATGGGAGACGTATATGAATATATGTGTGCATCAGGAGTTTCAGGACAATATAGAACTCCAAGACATATTATAGATATGGCTGTTGAAATGATGAAACCACAAATAAAAGAAAAGATAATTGATCCTGCAATGGGTACAGCAGGTTTCTTAATTGAAAGTGCAAAATATATTCAAGAAAATAATAAAGATGAACTATATAATATTGAAAACAAAAAAAGTTTTAATAATGAAATGTTTTATGGATGTGATAATGATGATAATATGGCTAGAATCGGTTATATGAATTGTATTCTTCATAATATAAAAAATCCAACTATTTCAATGGAATCTTTGCTAGAAGATGAAAACGCAAAAAATTATATAGGAAAATTCGATTTAGTTCTTCAAAATCCACCTTTTGCTGGAAGTATTGATAAAAATTCAATTAATAGTAAATTATTAACACTTACGAATACTAAAAAAACAGAGTTATTATTTGTTTCATTAATGATTGAATTAATGAAAGTTGGTGGTAGAGGAATGTCAATTGTTCCTAGTGGAGTTCTAGAAAACACTAATGATAATGCATACATTCAATTAAGAAAAGAACTTGTTGAGAACCAAAAATTAATAGGTGTTATAGATATGCCAAGTGGAATATTTATGGCTCCATCCAAAAAGGGTTCTTCTTCCAAAGGGGCAGGTGTACATACTTGTTTTTTAATTTTTGAAAAAACCAATAAAGGTGGAACTGATTATGTTTGGTTTTATAAAATGGAAAATGATGGATTTACATTAGATGCAAAAAGAAATCCTATAGAGGGTACAGATATTCCAGATATTATAAAAAGATTTAATAAATTAGAAGATGAAATGCAAAGAAGCAGAAAAGAAAAATCCTTTATGGTTCCAGTACAAGAAATAATAAAAAAGAATTATTATCTAGGTATCAATAAGTATCAAGAAATAATTATTGATAAAAAAATATATGAAGACCCTAAGATTATTCTGGATAGAATAATTAAAATGGAAGATGAAACTCAAAAAGAATTAAAGAGTTTGGAGGACATCTTATGAATAAATTAGGAAATTATATTGAACAAATCAGAGGAGTTTCTTATAAACCAGAAGACTGTTCTGAACATAAAAACAATGGATACATTCCACTATTAAGAGCAAATAATATCAAAGATGGTAAAATCAATTATGATAATCTAGTATATGTTAAAGAAGAAAAAATAAAAGAAGAACAATATTTAAAAAAAGGAGATATCTTAATATGTACTTCTAATGGTAGTAAAGAGTTAGTAGGTAAGGCTGGTTTAATAAAAGAAGATGTTAAAGCTTCTTTTGGAGCTTTTTGTAGAGTAATAAGAATAAAAAAAGACTTAAGTTATCGATACCTTATTCACTTTTTTCAATCAAATTACTATAGAGAAATGATAAAGAAAAAATCAAACGGAGCTAATATAAATAACTTAAAAAATGATGATATTGATAGTTTGAATTTGACTGTTTTAAAAGAAGAAGAACAATATAAAATAGCAAATATACTTGATAAAATTGTAGATATTATTAATATTAAGGAAAAACAATTAATTGAACTTGATGAATTAATAAAAGCTCAATTTGCAAAAATGTTTGAAAATAAAAGTTTTCCCAAAATAACAGGGAAAGATTTATTCGTTTTTTCTAGTGGTAAAGGTCTAGAACAAAGTAAAAGAAAAAAGAATGGAGTTCCTGTATATGGCGGAAATGGTATTGCTTGGTATACAGATGAACCTTTAATTAATTTTGATACAATAATAATTGGAAGGGTTGGAGCATATTGTGGAAACGTTAATATAGTAGAAGAACCTGTGTGGATTACTGATAATGCGATTTATATTAAAAAATTTTTAAAAGATTTATTTGATATTAAATTTTTATATTATTTGATGCATAGCATAGATTTTTCGAAATATGCTCAACGTTCTGGACAACCAAAAATTACTCAAGAACCTTTAAAAAATTATAATTATATTATTCCACCAAAAGTGGAGCAGCTTAAGTTTTCTAGTATTGCAAAACAACTAGAAAAACAAAAAGGTAATTGTGAAAAATTAATAGAATTATTAAACAATTTAAAAGATTCTAAAATGCAAGAATATTTTGGAGGTGTTGTAAATGAATAGAAGTGAACAAGAAACAAGAGAACAATTAATTGATCCAAAACTTAGACTAGCAAATTGGGATATTTTAGAAGAAAAATACATAGTTGAAAAGAATAAAGCCTGCATTGAAACTCCAGTAAATGATATGCCGATATCAAGTATAAATCCTAATGGAAATGGATATGTTGATTATGTACTTTTTGGAGATGATGGGAAACCTTTAGCTCTTATTGAAGCTAAAAAATCAATTATTAATGAGGAACAAGGAAGAGTTCAGGCTTGCCTTTATGCAGATTGTTTGGAAAGAAAGTATGGAATTAGACCTATTATTTATTATACAAATGGATATTCAATAAAAATTCTTGATGGAATGTTTCCTGCTAGAGAAGTATTTGGATTCCACCGTAAAGAAGAACTAGAATATATGTTACAAAAAAGAAATTGTAAATTAGAAAACATTGAAGTAAGAAATGATATTTGTGGAAGATATTATCAAAAGGATGCAATAGCTGAAATTATAAATAATATAAAGAACAAAAAAGCTCGTTCATTAGTTGTTTTAGCAACTGGAACAGGAAAAACAAGACTTTCTTGTGGATTATCAGAAATTCTTATTAGAAACAATTTTGCTAAAAGAATACTATTTTTAGCAGATAGAAAGAATTTAGTAACTCAAGCTAAAGAAGAAACATACGATAAATTTTTAAGCGATGTCCCTATGGCTACTATAATTGAAGGGAAAAGTGAAGGAGCTGAAGATGCGAGAATTGTATTTTCTACATATCAGTCAATGTTATCAATAATACAAGATACATCAAATGCTAAATTTGGAATAGGACATTTTGATTTAATTATTACTGATGAAGCACATAGAAGTTTGTTCAATAAATATGCGGAAATATTTAGCTATTTTGATGCACTTATGATTGGATTAACAGCAACTCCTCGTAATGACATAAATAAATCAACTTATAAGGTATTTAATATAGATAATGACACTCCTAATTATGAATACGATGTTGTTAAAGCAGTTAAAGATGGATATTTAGTTTATTTTAGAGCACTAGATAGGACTCCTGATATTTTAAGAAATGGATTAACTTATAATGATCTAAATGATGATGAAAAAGAACAATACGAAGAAAATTTTACAGAGGATGATGGAACATTACCAGAAAGAATTGAAGGAGAAAAATTTTATTCAGCAATTACAAATGAAGATACAATAAGAAAAGTATTAAAAGATTTAATGGAAGAAGGATTAAGAGTTGATAATGGGGATACACTTGGTAAAACGATAATTTTTGCAAGGGATCATAATCATGCTTTAAAAATCCAGGAAATATTTAGACAAATGTATCCTGAACTTTGTAATGTTGAAGCACATGAAGGAGAAGACTATTGTGTTGTTATAGATAATAAAATAAAACATAATGATAAATTGCAGAGAATATTTAAGGATAAACAAAGTATAAGAATAGTTATTTCGGTTGACATGATGGATACAGGAGTTGATATTCCTGAAGTAGTTAATTTAGTATTCTTTAAAAAGTTAATGTCAAAAATTAAGTTTTGGCAAATGATAGGAAGGGGGACAAGACTTTGCGAAGATTTGAATGTCATATCGCCTAAAAAAGCTTATTTTGAAAGACAAATAAATGATAATGCAAGAGAATACTATAAGGATAAACAAGGATTTTTGATTTTTGATGTTTGTAATGTATTTAAATTTTTTAATCTAAATCCTGATGGTCAAAGGGAAAGTAGTTCACAAACATTATCATTAAACCAGAAAATTTTTATGGAAAGAGTTGCATTATATAAAGCATTACAATTTAAATATTTTGCACTAGACGATGATGATAAAACACTATATGAAAATCTTAAAATTGAGCTTTGTGAAATAGTTAAATTTCTTAATAAAAATTACATAGGTGTTCAAAACAACTTGCAATATGTTGAAAGATATTCTGAATTAAGTGCGTGGGAAGATTTTAAACAGGCAAAATTTGTTGAAATAAAAAATCATATTGCACCAAATGTTATAGGAATAATAGATTTCGAAAGTGCAAGAAAATTTGATTTGCTTTGTTATAAATTTTCATCCTCAAAATTGCTAGGAAGTAAAGATTTTGCAACAACTTATAGTGCAATATTTAAACTTGTTACATACTTAGATAGATATAAAACTCAAATATCAGAGGTTGCTAGACACATAGAATTGATAAAATACATACAAACTGATGAATTTTTGAACCAGACTAATACTTCAAAAATGGAAGATATAAGAAAAGAATTAAGAGATTTGATAAGATTTGTAGAAAAAGATGTAATAGATCCAATTATTACAGATTTTACGGATAATATTTCTTCAACTGATGATGCAGAAGATAATAGTATTGCTGATTTCAGCACGAGCTCAGAAGCTAAAGTAGAAGATTTTAAAACATTAGAAGATAAAACGATATCATTCATCGAAGAAAATCCTGAATTTCCTATTATTTCTAAAATAAAAAAATTGCAACCATATGAAGAAAGCGATGTTCAAGTTCTTAAGGATGAATTATTAAAATTAGCTAAATCGCAAGAAGATTATAATAATCTATTCGGTAATGATATTGAATTAACAATATTTATCAGAAAAAATATTACTTTTGATGAGCAAGCAGTTAAAATATTCTTAGATAAACAATTAGAAAAAAGAAATCAAGAACAAGTAAAATATATAAAAGAATTATTAACTTTTATTAATCAAAACGGAACTTTTAAAGTTGATGATTTGATAAAAAATGAGGAATTACATTTTGTTGAATTATTTAATAGTGAAGAAATAATGGATCTTGTAAATGATATTAATGAAATATTATAAAACATAAATGTTGCAAAATCAAACTTTATATGATAAACTGTTGATATTAAATAAAGGGTAATAGATATGGATAATTTAGGTAGAAGATTAAAAAAAATAAGAGAAAAAACAAGATTTACACAAGAAGAAATAGCAGGAATGCTAGGAGTAAGACGTTTAGTTATAACTAATATTGAAAATGGAACAAGAAAAATTACAGCGGAGGAATTATATTTCTTTTCAAAGATATATGGATTATCTATGGAAGAATTATATACAGGAGAAGATAAAGAAAAAAGAATTGCAAAATTTTCAAGAACATTTGATGGATTGTCTAATAAATCACAAAAAGAAGTATTAGAATTTATTGAATTTAAAAGGAAACTAGAAGAAAAATAATATTTAAGGCAGAGAAATCTGCCTAATATTTTACAATGCAATGTTCAAAAAACGAACACAATAATATTAAAAAACAAACACAAATAATATGAAAAGGGGAAGAATGATATGGCAAGAATAAAATCTAATTGGTATACAAAAGGTAAATTTGATAGAAAGAATTGGAGAAATACACTTGATACTGAAAACGAATTTCTATATTCAAAAGGAAGATATCCTACTAAAATTAAAAAAGAAGATTTACCAAAAGATTATACAGAGATCAGAAGTAGAACAATATGGTATATGACAGGATTTGTAAAAACATCAGGTGTAAAGGATTTATATTATACATATATTAAAGAAAATCATTTATTTAAAGATGATTATTTATACATTTCTTATGATAAGAAAATAGAAAAAGTAAAAGATAAATATGGATATAATGAAATAAGAAATTATGATTTTATAATTTGTGGAAGTGATAATATCGATGTTTTATTTGCAATTGAGGAAAACTCAGATATAGATACTACAAAAATAAGAAACAAAATTAAAGAAAAATTTGAGTGGTGGAAAGAAAACGAAAAAGATGATTATAAACGATCTTTTGGAGAAAAAGAAGTTACAGATATATTTGAATATTACAAAGGTTTAAGAAATGCCAAAACTTACTTTATTTCAGATACACATTTTAATCATAAAAATATAATAAAATATTGTAATAGACCATTTAAAGATGTAGAAGAAATGAATAGAGTTTTGATTGAAAATTGGAATAATACAGTTACTGACTTTGATACAGTTTTCCATTTAGGAGATGTAGCATTAACAAGCGAAAGTGATATGAAAGAATTAATACCAAAATTAAAAGGTAAAAAGTTTTTAATAAGAGGAAATCATGATAAAAAATCTAAAGAATTTTTCAGAAATGTAGGATTTGGATTTATACCTGAGAATCCGTTAAAATTAAATAATGAAAAATTAATTTTATCTCATAAGCCTTTAAAAGATACAGAAATACCTAAAGGATATGTGAATGTTCATGGACATATTCATAATAATTCATTACATAAAATAAATCCTGAAACAAATGAAATGGAATATCCAGAAGATTTATATTCTGAAAAATTACATATTAATGTTTCAGCAGATGTAATTGGTTTTAAACCAATTAGCTTAAAAGAATTATTGAAAAAGGTGGAAGAAAAGAAATAATAGAGGAGGTAAGTATGATTTATATAACAGGAGACACCCATTCAGATTTTAAAAGATTTACTGAAGATCAATTTCCAATACAATCTGAAATGACAAAAAATGATTATGTAATAATATGTGGCGATTTTGGAGGTGTGTG
>CAZAZX010000013.1:0-32989 GCA_964489885.1 uncultured Lachnospiraceae bacterium
AAGATGCCCCTTATAGGGCAAATCAAAACTACCCGTTGGACGGGTAGTTTTTTTTATATAATAAGAACAATTAATTACGTTTTTGTAGTATTAAAGGTGATGTTATATATGTCAGATAGATTAATTGATAATAAAGAATTAATGAAAGAATGGAATCAAGAAAAAAACATTTTATATAATCCAGCTGATTTGACTTCAGGTAGTAGTAAGAAAGTCTGGTGGAAATGTAAAAATGGTCATGAATGGGAAGCTGTAATTCATACTAGGGTTAAAGGTGTCGGATGTCCTTATTGCATGGGTAAAAAAGCAATTCAAGGAGTAAATGATTTTGCAACTTTGTATCCAGAAATGTTAAAAGAATGGGATTATGAAGAAAACGATAAATTAGGTATTAAACCAAACGAATTATTAGTAGGTTCAATAAAAAAAGTATATTGGATATGTAGCAAAGGTCATAAATATGATAGAAGTATTTATGATAGATTACATGGTCGTGGAAATTGCCCATATTGTGGAAATAGAAAAGTTTTGCAGGGCTATAATGATTTAGCAACTACCAACCCTGAATTACTAAAAGATTGGGACTATGAAGAAAATGACAAATTAGGCATTAAACCAAATGAAATTACTAATGGTGGCAAAGAAAAAGTATGGTGGAAATGTGAAAATGGTCATAAATGGAATTCTATTATTAGAAGTAGAATCACAGGAAGTGGTTGCCCATACTGTTCAAATAATCTTGTAAAAAAAGGCTATAATGATATAGCAACTACTAATCCCGAATTATTAGAAGAATGGGATTATGAAAAAAATGATAAATTAGGTATTTTTCCATTCAATCTAAGTCATGGATCTACAAAATTAGTGTGGTGGAAATGTAAAAAAGGTCATGAATATCAAATATCAGTAGCACAAAAAACAAATAGAAATGTTAATTGCCCTATTTGTGCTAATCAGCAATTATTAAAAGGCTATAATGATTTTGCAACCAAACACCCAGAATTATTAAAAGAATGGAACTATGAAAAAAATGATAAGCTTGGTATAAAACCAGATGAAATTATTTTAGGTGGTAAAGTCAAATTTTGGTGGAAATGTGAAAAAGGTCATGAATGGCAATCTAGTATACCAGCAAGAATAAGAAATGATAAGCTTTATAATCGTTGCCCTATTTGCTCTAGTTATTTAAGAACATCCATACCTGAAAAGATTATTTTTTACTATGTTCATAAAAAATTTTCTAAAACTATAGCAAATTATAAACCTGAATGGTTAAAACCAAAAGAAATAGATATTTTTATACCAGAGCTAAATGTTGGTATAGAGTATGATGGATACTATTATCATAAAGACATAAAGCATGATATAGAAAAAGATGATTTATGCTCAAAAAACAATGTGAGAATAATTAGAATTAGAGAAAAGAAATCAAAACCTATTAACTCAAGTGCTATCATATACAATATAAAAATAGATAATAACACAGATTATACATATGTAGAAGATGCTTTATCTTTCCTAAATAGTTATCTCAACATAGATTTAGACTTTGATATTAGGCGTGATTTAGATGATATTATTAAAATGATTAACTTTATGGAAAAAGAGAACTGTATATCCAAAACAAATCCAGAGGTTTTACAAGAATGGAATTACGAAAAAAATGATAAACTAGGAATTACTCCAGATAATATAAGTAGTGGAAGTGCATTAAAAATATGGTGGAAATGTGAAAAAGGTCATAACTATCAAGCTATTGTTTCAAACAAAGTAAATCAACAAACCAAATGTCCATATTGTGCCAATAAGAAGATTATCATAGGATTTAATGATTTGGCAACAACTAATCCTGAATTATTAGAAGAATGGGACTATGAAAAAAATGATAAGTTAGGAATCAAACCAGAAAATGTTGTTCTCAATTCAACTAAAATGATTCATTGGAAATGTAAGAATGGTCATGAATGGACAACAACATTAAACAATAGAGCTAGAGGTTCTAATTGTCCGTACTGCTCTGGAAGATATGCTATAAGTGGAGAGAATGATATTGCTACATTATTTCCAGAATTATTAAAAGAATGGGATTACGAAAAAAACGACCAATTAGGAATTAAACCACAGAATGTAAAGAAAAATACAGATAAAAAAGTCTGGTGGAAATGCAAAAAAGGTCATGAATATAAATCTTCAATTGTTAATAGAACAAAATCAAAAGGAACTTGTTGCCCATATTGTTCTGGAAATAAAGTTCTTAAAGGATTTAATGATATAGCATCAACAAATCCAGAATTATTGAAAGAATGGGATTATAGTAAGAATACCATTAAACCTGATGAAGTAACTAAAGGAACTCATAAAAAAATCTGGTGGATTTGTAGTAACAATCATAGCTATGAAGCTACTATTCCAGCTCGAAGACGTGGTACAGGGTGTCCGTATTGTTCTGGAAACAAGATATTAGTTGGTTTTAATGATTTAGCAACGACGAATCCTGAATTATTGGAAAAATGGAATTATGAAAAGAATAATAAATTAGGAATTACGCCTAAATCAATTAGTAAAAGTTATAGTAAAAAAGTTTGGTGGAAATGCAAAAATGGTCATGAATATCAAAGACATGTTTATAACGAAAGAAAAGGCAGTGGCAGATGTCCTATTTGCAAAAAATTAAAACTATAATTCAGTTATAGAGTGGTTTATAAAATATCACTCTATATTTTCTTCTTAAATACTTGATTTTTATAAAATAATTTGGTAATATATTTATAACTTGAATGACTATTTAGTCATTCGTCAAGAGAGCTAACGAGTTGTAAATGTCTACGTCGTTGGCACCAAAAATAATGAATTTTTAAGAGATTTCAATAGAACTCATAAAAATTCTAAAGTGGTTCAAACCTAGTATTCAAAGTAATTTGAGTACTAGGTTTTCTTTTTTCTAAAGTTCTAACAAGTTCCGATAATATGTGCAAAAATGTTAGGAAACGATGTTAGGAAAAATTTTATTCAAATAATTGATATTACTTACTTTCATAAAATTCATAGCTTGGAAAGGAAAAGTTATGGAATTTATACCTTATTGTGCTGAAGAATCATTCCAATTTTCTTTCTACCAAATACCAAAAGAATTATTTACAAATAAATATTATAAAGGAAAATTAAGTTTAGAAGCAATCGTTCTGTATAGTTTATTACTTGATAGATTGTCACTTTCTCTCAAAAATAAATGGAAAGATGAAAATGGACTTGTATATATAATTCTTACTAGAAAAGAAGCCCAAGAAAAACTTAATATTTCAGATAAAACAGCAACCAAAGCTTTTAAACAATTAAGAGAACTAAAACTAATTAATGAAAAAAGGCTTGCTAAAGGAAAGACTTATAAAATATATGTTGGAAAGATAAATCGTAAAAGTTACGATTCAAGTATCGGAAATTTTACGACTGAACTATCGGAAAAATTACGATTTAATAAGAATAATAATATTTATAATAAAAATAGTAAGAAGATAATGGCAAATTTTGAGCAAAGAAAATATGATGATTTATCTTGTTTCTATGCTAACAAAAATTGGAGTGAAACCTGTTATAAATAGAATAAATGGAGGATTTATAAGATGATGAGATATTAGTGTTAAATAAAACAGAAAGTAAGATGTTACAAAAATTAATGCAAATTGGGTTAAAAATTGATGAAATAGAAAAATATTATATTTTCTTTTCAGGTGGTAAACAGGCATATTTTTATTTCAAAAAGCTTGGAATATTAAAAGAATAACTAACAATATATGGAATTTTGTGCGTGAGTACTCCTTGAAAATCTTGAATATGCAAGCAACGTATTTGTACTCACGCCACAAACACAGGCAAGAAAACGGACTAACAAATTCTATGCATTATAAATGCTAGAATTTGTAACGTTCGCATATTTATCTACACGAAAAGTTTTACTCGCTTCGCTCATAACTTTTCTAGTATATAAAAATGGGACAAGTCCCAAACCCTAATTCGCAATTAAAAAAAATGGAGATGAAAAAAATGAGAAGTCGAAATATAAAAGTGAATGTATTTTTAAATTCAGAAGAGAAAAAAATTTTTGAAGAGAAAGCAAAAAAATCTGGATTAAACAAATCAGAATTTTTTAGGCAGATTATTTTAGACTACCAACTGAAAGAACAACCAGATGAAAGATTTTATGAAATACTATTTCAATTAAGAGGAATGGCAACTAATTTAAATCAAATGACAAGAGTTTATAATAGAAATAAAGGATATGCTAAAGATTATAAATTTGGAACATTGTTAAAAGAAATACAAGACTTAGTTTTAGCACTGCAAGAAGTATATATTATTCCTCAAAAGGTAGGTGGAATTTATGGCAACAACAAAACTATGGAAGTTCAAGAGCAGACTTGGAGCAATAATAGAATATGCAATTAACGGAGAAAAAACAGAAAATAAATTGTATGTATCAGGTATCAATTGTATGCCTGATACAGCATATCAAGAAATGACAAATACCAAAAAGCAGTTTTTTAAAACAGGTGGAATAGAATGTTTTCATGGGTATCAATCATTTGCAACTGGAGAAGTTACACCAAAACAAGCACATGAGATTGGATTAAAACTAGCTGAAGAACTTTGGGGAGACAGATTTCAAGTAGTAGTATCAACACATATTAATACAGATAATATTCATTCTCATTTTATAGTAAACTCTGTTTCGTTTGTAGATGGAAAAAGATTTTGTAATACTAAGAAAGATTACGCATTAATGCGAAAAACATCTGATAGAATATGTGCAGAATATGGATTAAGTGTGCTAAAACAAGAAGAAAAATATAATAAATATGCAACAAGTAGCTTGTATAAAGAATTAATGAGAGATTCAATTGATTATGCAATAGCAAATGCAAAAGATTATGATGAGTTTATTAAAATACTTGGAGATTTAGATTATATTGTAACAAATAGAAAAGATACTTTATCTGTTAGACGAGAGCCATATAAAAGAAATACTAGAATTGAAAGACAATTTGGAAATAATTATTCTAAAGAGAATATTTGTAAAAGAATTTTAGAAACACAACCTCAATATCCATACTTGCCAGATCCATATTTGATTTATAATCGTAGTTTTAATAATTATAATAATTTTAAAGAAAAAAGTTATTACAAAAAAGGCTCTATAATGTATTTAATATTTTATTATGAGAAATTATTCAAGATAGATACAAAAAGTGTCTTAAAATTGAATTACACGAAAATGACACCAGAATTAATAAGAGAGATAAAGAAATTAGATGAATATTCTAATCAAGCTAAATTTTTAGTAAAATATAATATTGATACAGATTTGCAATTAGCAAATTTTGAAAAAGATGTTTATAAGAAATTAGCTCCTTTACAGAGTGAACGAGAAAATCTATGGAAAAAGCATAAACGAGCAAAAACTGGTGATGAAAAAACTAAAATAGAGGAAAAAATTGTTGCTATTTCTAAAAAGATTACTCCCATATCACATGATTTACAGATTTGTAAGAGTATTCAGGCTAGAATGAAAAAAATAAAGCAATATGAGCTACATCAGAAATTGCTACAAGAGAAAGAGGTGGCACAAAAGGAGAAAAAGAAGGAAAGAAATAGATGAAGATAAAATTTGTATAATAATTCACTTTATTTTATGATATAATAAAGTGAATTATTACAAAGGAGGTGGCTTTAATGTATCAGTATTATTATTATTTTAAAATATACAACACATATAATGATACAGAATTTATTAACAATATATTTAATGGAACAATTTCTGCAACAGGATTTTTCAGTGGAATAATTAATCTTTCAATTAGTTATTCAAATAGGATTAATCCATTGAATAAAGAAATCTACAAAGCATTAGTATCACGTTGTATTAAGAATTAAAATATAATATAATATGTAAAGGGTGTAAAGGTATGAAAAGGTTTATAAAATACCTAGTTGTGAATTAGATTCAAACTAGGTTTTCATTTTAATTAACATTCAAAAATTTTGTAATAAGATTATTCTATATTTTTGATGCCTTGATAATTAAAGTTAATTGAGTACTTAAAACAGCCTTTATTCTCAGGCGATAGGTCAACAATATTTATATGACTTTTTTTGTTATTTTTGGTTTCAAAGTCAAATACAGTTATTTCAACATCTTTGAGAAATTTATCTTCATTCAAAAATGGTATAATAACTTGATAAAATATATTATTCGATTGTAACACCATCTGACAATATGGAACGTTAGTAATTCCTTTTTTTCTTATAAATAAAAAGATATTAAACATTTGAGAAATATTAGGTACAATACTAAAAATGATACTTGTATATAATTTATTTAATTCTATCCTTTCTCCTACTTTTAACCAATTTACATTATTAAATTTATTAAAATATTCTTTTGGCAAACAGTTTAATGCTATTCGAACTAATGCCTTATAGGCATTAATCGGTATAAATTTTTCTGTTTTTAAATTAAAACAGAGTTTCTTATGTTTTGTGTCAAAAGTTACCATGTTATTATTTTGAACATATAATGTCCCATTTGAAAATTTTGCTTTGTTTTTTCCTTCTTTATATGTTGGAATTTTATTTTTTCCTTTAACACGAGTAAAAGTTCTAATAGAAGCAGTAAATTTTCCTAAATCAGATTCAATAGTTTCTCCATAGTAATGATTGCAAGTATCGCATTCATTTTTAGTTAATATTGCAGTATTACCTAATAATTGTGGTATTGCATGACATTTGTCACTAAATTTTTCTTCATTCTTGTTTTTTCCACAAAATCTACAAGTGTCATTTTTATCATCTATTTTAATATTGTTATCACATGTAAAATTTGTCATTACTAAATTATAATTATTTTTAAAATAATCAATAGCATTTTCATTATTATAATTAATATTTATATTCTATCACTTCTTTCTATTTTTTATTATTGGCATCTACTAATTTTTCATACATCTTCATTAGTTCTGCTACACAATCAGATTCAGTCATATTTCTCCAATCAAATCCATAAGCTTCCATAACAGCTTTATCATTCTCTTGATGTGCTTTTCGTAATTCTGGTGGCATTCTTAATTCATCATATAATTCTGCTAAAGAGTTTTCTGGATATAGTTTTCTAGCATTAATTATATTTTTAGCTGTTTTTTCAATTTTTTCCTTTTGCTCTTTAATTATATTAGGAAATGGAAAATTATTATAAATAGCAGGAGAATATCTAATATCACTTTTTAATCTTCCACACACAACTTTGGTCCATGCCATGTGAACATTTGAGGTTAATATTCCAAAGTCATATATAGATATATTTGGAATTATACTACAAGCATTACTTGCTATTACATTAGCATCAATAAAACCTATTGGAATATATTTTCGGTTTTGCGAAGAATGTTCAGGTATAATTAAATATGTAGTTTTTGGTTGCCTGTTCTGGCAAAATAAATATGGATAAATAGCCATTTTTTTAATTCTGTCAGCATTACTTTTTTCTCTTAAATTTTTGACTCTTAATAATCTTTCTTCTATTTCTTTTACACGTGGAATATCGCTAGGATTTATTTTTTCAAACCAAAAGCAATAACGCGAATATTGTTCTGCTTTATCATGTAAAAATTCTCTTGCACCCATAAAAGGTCTAATATATTCTTTTAAGATTGGGTATTTTTTTTCAAAATAATTCTTTTCTTCTGGAGATAGCAATAAGCCACCATCATCAGTAGGAGGACTTCCTGTTGTCATTTTAGGCATATTTTTTCTTGGAATATTGGTTCTATTTGTAATCCAGATATCAGTAACAGGCTGTAAATATGGGTTAATATGATTACATATTAATTTTTTATTATCACTATACAATAATTTTTCTTTATTAGTTTTGATATTTGTAAAACCAACAATTACGCAGTGAACATTAGCTTTTTGACTTGCTTTGCTATCCCATATAAATGTAGTATAAGCAAATTGAATTTCGATATTTCTTTCTTCAACTAAATATCTCCAAAATGTAGGAACGCATTCTCCTTGACATACAGAATTTGTTGAAACGAAAGCAATATTAATTTTACCTGGTATAGTGTCTTGAATAAAATCACAAGATTTTCTATACCAACAAATTACGTAGTCTAATTTTGTTTCAATAGAACCTTTACCAAAAATACTAGCCATATCTTCTTTTTGTGCATCATTTTTTAGATATTGTCCCACAAATGGTGGATTGCCCATTATATAATTCAACTCATTCTTATCAACCACATCATTCCAGTCAATTCTCAAAGCATTTGCTTCGATTATGTTTGTATAGCTTTTTAATGGCAAGAAGTCCAAATTTATATGTAATATGTTTTCTGTTTCATGCATCATTTGAGATTCTGCAATCCATAATGCTGTTTTTGCAACTGTTACTGCAAAATCATTTATTTCTATACCATAAAATTGACTAATAGAAACTTTTATCGGTGTAAATGTTTCATCTGCAAATCCTATTTGAGCTCCTTGATAGCTTTCTATTGCCTTATTTTCTAATCTTCTTAATGATAAATATGTTTCAGTTAAAAAATTACCTGAACCACATGCTGGGTCTAAAAATTTTAGTTTAGATATTTTTTCTTGAAATGCAAATATTCTTTCCTTTCTTGTTTTTAAAACCTTTAATTCCAATATTTCATCAAGCTCAGATTTTAAGTCATTTAAGAATAGTGGGTCAATAACTTTATGAATATTCTCTATTGATGTGTAATGCATTCCACCACTTCTTCTCGTTTCAGGGTTTAATGTGCTTTCGAAAACTGCTCCAAATATTGTTGGAGAAATATCACTCCAGTCAAAATCTTCACTTGCTTTAGTCAGTAATAATTCTTTTACTTTTTCGTTTAACATAGGAATTTCAATATCTTCATCTGCAAATAAACCTCCATTTACATAAGGAAACTGTGCTAAATCTTTTTTCATATATGGATCTCTATCTTCAATCTTGGTATCTAGTACTTTAAATAATTTAAGTAATGCTTCTCTCATGTCATCTGGTTCAAACTTTGATAAATAATCATGGAACATCTGATGTTTTCCAAATAGTCCAGCATCTTCAGCATATAAACAAAAAACTAATCTAACACAAAGCATATTAAGACTTTTTAATGTTTCTTTGCTTTCTGGATTTATATAGAGTGGTAATATTTCATCATATAATTTTCCAACCAATTCTCCAGCTTGAATAGATATTTCCATTTCTTTTTTTAGATTAACATTTTCGGTATCTACAATGAATTGCAATCTATAATATTCTTTATCTAAATTTTCAAGTAAAATTTCTTCTGGTTCGCTATTTGGATTTTCCATATTGTAAATCAAGAATGATTTGAAATTACAAGTTATAACCCATTTAGGGTGTTTAGATAAAGGTAATTCTGCAATGTACTTTTTAGCTTGTTGAAAAGGATTCAATAATGAGCCATCAGATTGTCTAATACCTTTTCGTAAATCTTTATCAATACTTTTTTGTTCAATTAATATTTTAGTTGTTGGAATATAAGCATCTATAAAGCCAGTATTTTTATCAATATGTACTTGATCTTCAAATTCAATAAATTGTTCAGGTCTTTCTATACCATAAACTTGGTTTAATAATTGTAACCAAAATGTTTGACTTTGACCTTTTTCGTAGCCCTTTCCTTTCCAAAATTCTGAAAACTCTTTTGCTGCAACTTTTTGTTCCTTTTCTGTCATGTTAAACCTCCCAAAAACCTTATCTTGTAATCTATATTAGAAAATCAATTTTAAACTCGATAATTCTTCATACATAATACCATAATTTATGCTATTTTTCCATACAAAAACAAATATTTCAAAATATTGAGATTTATATTGAATATTTGTTTTAAAATCAGTATAATAAAAAATATATTCAAAGATAAAATTACAAAATAAAACAGCAGAATTTTATTTTAATCTTAAATGGAATAAGGAATATTGGTAAAGGATGATTTAAAATGAAAGATATTCAGGAAAGAATTAATGATATGATAAAAAAATATGATTTAGAAGCTTCACTAGAAATAAAATTTATTGATTTAGTTTCAGAAATTGGGGAGCTAGGAAAAGAAATATTAAAAGGAAATGATTATGGAAAAAAAGATTTTCGTAAAAGTGATAATATTGAATCGGAAATTGGTGATGTGTTTTTTTCATTAATATGTGTTGCTAATGGATTAAATATAAATTTGGAAGATTCTTTGGAAATTGTTTTGGAGAAATACGATAAAAGATTTTTGAATAAAGGTGATATTGGATCTGGTAAATAAGATTTTAATATGAATAAGGAGAATTTTAATATGGAAATGGTTGAAAAGTATGATAATAAAAGAATGCCACTTAATAAGATAGAAGAAAGATATAATATAATTCCAAACGAATACAAACAGAGTGTTCATATATGGATTATGAATAAAAACGGAGAATTTCTAATTCAGAAAAGAAGTCCAAATAAAAAATCATATCCTAATATGTGGTCAATTACAGGAGGAGCAACAGAAATTGGAGAAATAACTTTACAAACTGTTATACGAGAATGTAAAGAAGAACTTTCTATTGATGTTAATGTTAATAATTTGGAATTGATAATGACTTTAAAAGTTAGACACGACTTTACGGATATATGGTTATTGAAGCAAGATATAGATATTGAAAATATAGTATTACAAAAAGAAGAATTAACTGAAGTAAAATGGATTACAGTAGAGGATTTGAAAACAATGATAGATAAAAAGCAATTAGCTCCCAATATTGCATTTTATTTTGAATTTCTGGAAAAATTATGGAAATTATAAGAAAACCATTTAAAATCAATGATAAATATATAGAGTTAATAGCATATGAATAAAAATAAAAAATAGTATAAACAACTATTAAAAAACTAAAAAAAATGCTATAATATTATTTAAGAAATTATGAGAGGAGTGTTTCGGATGAGTGATGAAAAAAGACAATTACACAATACCATAGATACAATTCCTGAAGAATGGACAGCTAAAATCATAGAATATATTGAATTTCTAAAATTTGCTTCAAACGATTTTGGTGCACCAGATAGTATAACTATAAAAAGCAAACAAGATTTGATTGACAAAATTAATGCTGGAATAGAAGATACTGAAAAAGGAAATGTTGTTTCATTTGAAAAAGCATTTGAAGAAGTTGAAAAAATTATTGAAGGGTAGGAGAAATTAATTTGACTAAATATAAAATAAAATTCTCTACAATAGCTCGTGACGACTTAAAAGAACTAGGATATTATATAAAGGAACAACTAAAAGAACCTATTACAGCTAAAAGATATATTACTTCAATGAAAAATGAAATTAAAAGTTTAGAATATTTTCCAATGAAATACCCACAAATCCTTGAAAAAGGTATTAAACATTCTAATACAAGGAAGCTTATTTTTAAGAATTTTATAATAGTTTATAGTATTTATGAAGATAAAAATACAGTTATAATAGATAGAATATTGTATAGTGGTTCGAATTGGCAAACACTATTACATTAGTGTCCATAGCTTTTATGTTATGTAATTCATTAATTACGGAGAAAATCTGAAATATTGATTTTCTCCTCTTTTTTTAAACTTATGTACTTTTTAGCCACTCCGTTAATTCTTTTGATGAAATATTACCATTGTTAAATTCCCTAACCTTTTCTTTTGCAAGCATTTTCCAATGTTCAAATTCCTGTTTTACAGCTTTATCTTCAGAACGTTTGGCATACATTAATTTCTTTTGATATGTTTTTCTGTAAAGTGCTAAACAAGGATTATCTTTTTGTTTCTTTTTATATGATTTTTGAATACCTGTGTCTTTACAAAGTGCTTCATTTTCATAATAAGTAATTCTACAATATTTTTCAGGCGATTTTTTATAAGAAATAAAGTACTTACCACAATTTTTACATACACCAATAGAAACATTAGGATTTGTAGCTATTTCATTTAAAGATAAATATATTAAATTTGAAAGGCATTTGCTATTATATATATTGCTTTCACTTGGATTAATAATTCTATCATTTATTTTTTCTTTTACACTTTCAGGTGTAATATGAGAAGCAACAATTTTATTTGTTTTATATGCATAATTTATATTATAATAAACATTTATGTTTGTTGTATATTTAAACAAATTCTTTCTGATTGAATATGAAATAAACTTAGTAATATACGGCAAATCTTTATATTTGTCTTGCTTTTTTAGATTGTATGTATAATTAACACAAAGTTTTATTGTATCTTGTAGTTCTCTCAATTTTAATTTTGATTCATTATATACTTTTTCATAATTCTTTTTAAAATCCTGTTCTGACTTAAAAAAAATAGATTTTGGAACATCACTATAAAATCCTTCTAATAAACTCATTCCATAAAAGCAAAAGAATGTAAGATATGCATTTTCAAATAAAGAAAAATCAGCATTTATAAAGTTTATTAAAAACATACCATAGTTTTCTTCAAATGGATATAATATATCTGATGAACTATAATATATATTTTTTTCTTCATTAAACTCATGAGAATAACCTTCCAACAGCTTTATAGAATTATATTTATTGCTTTTATCTTTAATAAATTTTGTCTTACACATTTCTACTTTAGTAATGTAATATTCTTTTTTGTATTTTTTATCAAACCAAATATAAAATCCGTTTTTCTGTGAGAAATTAAATTCATTTAACATTATTTATCAATCCTTTTTGTATTTTTTATAGTTTATTATTGACTTACTATCTAAAACTGATATAATAATTATCAGCACAATAAAGTATAATTACTTAAATTGCTAACATTTTATCATTTTTTTATAAAAAACACAATATTATTCTAAAAAGAGATTGCATATAATAGTTGGTATTACTGGATTAGAAGATTTTATAAAAAACATAAAATTTTTTTATATTTTGACTGAACTTTTGGGCTTCAACTGTACAAATAACTAGGAGGAGTTTAATACCTTTTAATATTTCAGAAAGGAGACCAAAAGTATGAGAAAATCAAATTATGAAAAGCCTATGTTAGTAATTTATACCACAGATGATGTTTGCAAAATGTTTCACTTAGGTAAAGTAAAATGCTTAGAATTATTCCGTAGAGATGATTTCCCTGCACAGAAATATGGCAGAGGCTACGGAGTTGAAGCAGAAGCTTTAAAGAAGTATATGAGCACAAGACATATACTATCATAACTTTTTAAAGTCCAAGCATATTCTCTATGAAAATATTTAAGTGAAGGAGAAAAGCATGAAAAAGAAACATTATAAAGAAGGTGTGGATTATACTATTCATGAATACAAAAGAAAGAAAAAAAGAATATCAACTAAAGCTATCTGTCCTATTTGCTCAGAATGTAAAAATAGAAGAATATGCTTGAACAGAAAAAGCAAAGAAACAATGGACAGATGTAACAAATGTAAAAACTGCGAAGATGCAGAAAATTGTGATAAGTTTTATATCTATAACGAGTACAGAGCAGAAATTTTAAGACTTGGAACAAATCCAAACAATGGCAAATCTATAAGACAGCAACTAACAGGAACTAATAAGGATGAATTGGGAAAAAGAGTAATAGCTCAAATAATTAAGAATCAAGAAGAAGGTATTCAAGAAAAAGCATATAAACCTAATGAAGATTCTATAATTACTATAGCTAAAGAAATTGAAGAACAAAAATATAAAGACAGAATTACAAAAGGTGCAGGTTATAATAGAAATATGCAAACTATAAAAGCAATAAGTTGTTATAATTTTGCGCTAAAACCAATTCAGTATGTTACAAGAGGAGAAATTGAAAAATTTTTAGAGAGTGAAAGAGAAAAAGCTAATTCTACTATTGGAAAAGAATATAGAATTATAAAAAAAGTCTTTGAAAAAGCATATTCTAAAAAACTCATAAATGAAAATTACTTTACTGGATATGAAGCTATCAAAAAACCCATAAGTTATAAAGAAAACAAAGATGTAAAAGCATTTACTATATTTGAACAATGTAAATTTATATCTTATGTGAAAACCAATCCATCAAAATACAATAATATTTTATTATTATCACTTTTTACAGGAATGCGAATCGGAGAAGTTTTAGCATTAAAAGTTCAAGATATAGATATTGATTTAAACTATATATCTATAAATCAAACTATGACTAAAGATAAATATGATAAAGTAGTCATTGGAAATACTCCTAAAACCAAAAGTGGAAAAAGAAAAATTAAAGTATTATCACAAGCAAAGCCAATTTTAGAAAGTGCATTAAAAGAGATGAAACCAAACAAAGATAATCTATTATTTATAAGAGATGATAATAAATATTATGAAGATGGACAAGTTAATTCAGCTTTTAAAAGAATATGTATGAATGCTGGAATACGAGTTATAGATACAAAGCATAAAAAATATTCCGATAACAAAGGAATTTACTATGTTAATCAAAAAACATCAGATGTAAATACACATATGCTTAGACATTCTTTTGCAACAAGAGGAATTGAAGCTGGTATGAAAAGCATAGTTCTAAAAGATATTCTAGGGCATTCAGATATTCAAACTACACTAAATATATATGGAGATGTATTTAGCTATTATCAAAGCTCAGAAAGTGAAAAAGCTGAAAAATATTTAGAAGAACAAATGAATAAATACGAAGAAAAATTTAAATTAAATGAACAAAATTCAGGAGAAAAAGTAATGAATTTTTAGAAAGTATAGTGATTTTGAAAAGAATAAAATAATTTCCTAACAACGTTAGGAAAAAAGCACAAATCTCAAAATACTTTGAATATAAGGAATTGATGGCAAAAAAATTAAGCCATCTGCACCAATGATGGATTTGCTCGAACTCGTGGGAAACATTGATACAAGCGAGTTTTAACAAATCAAAATTTGATATTATATCATTTATAAAAGTCGATTTACATCGGCTTATTTTGTTTCATATCAATTGTAACACTACATTTTTCTAATTTTTTATAATTTTCTAAAAATAGTAAACTGTAAAAGTAACTTCTAAATACAGTATATAAATATGGATATAACCTTTACACAAAGTAATACCATATCAAAATATTGAAAAGTAGTATTTGACAAGATAAATAAAAAAATATATAATAAATGTAGAAAACGAATAACCGCAGTGAATGCGGTTACCACTAAACATAGTATAACAACACATTCGCAATATTGGCATAGTACAGAATGTGTTGTTATTTTTATTCCTTATTTATAATAGAACTTACATATTGTATGTATATTACAGTTAATAAGGCTACGTTTATGGTTAAAGAAACCATTAAAGATATTATCAAAAATAGTAATAAACTCATAAACACCACCTCACTTTCTGGTAACTATAGTTACCTAAGTTTAGTGGCAACACATTTCTACTACAATGTTCATTTTCTACATAACCATTAATATACAATATTATTTGTGAAAAAACAAGGGAACAAAACTAGATTTTGAAAAAATTATCGACAAATGGTATAAAAAATTGTATTATTAATATAATAAAAGTAGATATTTAATATCTATTTACAGCAAGAAAATCAGGTGAACCCTACCAATAAGTGGGGGCTGTAAAATCAAAGAGGTGAAGATTTAGGTCTTTACCTCTTTACTATTTTAGAAGGTAAATGTGAAACTATACTCAGTTAATGATGACCATATAAACTATCTAAGACAATTTGATACAAAGGTATATGACAATAAAGAAAATAACGGATTATGAAAAAGTATCCAGAAATAGTTTTAAAAATAAATGAGTTAAATTACTATATTCCAATGTCATTTCCTAAAAAACGATTACAATAGCGATAATACAATTAGAAAATCTATTGTTCCTATTTTTTCATGAAAAAATGATAAAATATATAAAAAGTGTTACCTTTTTAAAATCTTTTCGTCTTATTAAGTGAAGGGAGTTGAAGATGGAAGATAATCAAATAGTAGAGCTTTACTGGAATAGAAATGAAAATGCTATTTCGGAAACTGATAAAAAGTATGGTAAATACTGTAACTACATTGCTTATAATATACTACAAAATGTTGAAGATTCAAATGAATGCGTTAATGATACATATTTAAAAACATGGAATACAATTCCACCGCAAAAACCAAATGTATTTAAATTATTCATTGCTAAAATTACCAGAAATTTGGCTATTGATAAATATCGTAAAAATAAACATAAATCAGTAATAAATGAAGTACTAGATGAATTAAAAGATTGTACTTCAAGTATGAGTATTGAAAATGAAGTTGAATACACCGAAATTCTTAAAAATATAAATATTTTTTTAGATGGTTTACCAATAGAAAAAAGAAGAATTTTTCTGGATAGATATTGGTCATTTGAATCTATAAAAAAAATAGGTAAAAAATATAATAAAAAAGAAGACAACGTGAAAATGATATTATCTAGAATAAGAAAGTCATTAAAAGAATATTTGAAAGGGGTTGATCTGATATGAATAATATTGAATTATTGAAAATACTTAATGATGTAGATGAAAAATTTTTAACTGAAGAATATCAACCCACTATAAATAAAAGATATAAAACATCTTTTAAAGAAAGGGTGAGCAAAATGAAAAATATTAGGTTAAAATATGTTTTTGCACCTATTAGTGTTGTAATCATTGCATTAATAAGTATAATAGTTTTTAATGTAAATAAAAATAATAGCGACAATATTATAATTGCAAAAAATAATTCTACGATTGTTGAGGAATCAAATGCAAAACAAGAAGATACACATTATGAAAATGACAAAATAAATATAAACGAATTAGGCATAACAAATCAATTGGATATTAATGCAAAAAGCGTAAAAGTAAATCTAACTGATGAATTTGAATTTATAAATAATATATATATTCCAGAAAATTTAAAAGAATTTGAACAAAGTAAAGTATATGTAAATAAGAATATTGAAGATACAAATTATAGTGAATTTAAGCAATATAGGGTTTTATATACTGATAAAATTGAAGGAGAAAATCGAAATATAGAATTTAATTTTTCAAAGAATAAATTATTACCAGATTGTATTCCTACAGGATTAGAAAATGGAGAGGTATCCATAATTGATAAAACACCAGTAAAAATATATGCAAGTGTAAGAAAAGATGAACCTACTGTAATATCTGGAGAGTCTTATTTTGAATATAATAATTATAAATTTGATATAAAAGTATATAGAATTACACAAGAAGATTTTATAAAAGTAGTAAGTTCTATAATAAAAGAAGTTAAAGTAGATAAGGCTATGTTAGTAGATGAAGATGTTGGAGTAAATAATTTCAACAGTTAGTTAAAAGTATCATGTGAATTTTTTAATGAATTTTTTTATAAACTGAAAGCTTATTTTTATAGTCACAGGTTGCTAAAAATACATCTTTAACATTCATAATACCTTGTTTTGTTAAATTATTTTGTAGCCATACATAATCTTTGTTACAATATTTTAAGTTTTCATATAAAACTTTACCATCTAAAATCACGTTAACAGTTATCCTATCTTGCTCAGGTGTTAAATTTAAATCAGAAGTTTTTGTGGGACGAGAATCAGCTTTCGGAAGAAAGCTGATTTTTCCATTACTTTCAAGAAGTGCAGTTTGAATTTCACTTAAATTGAAGTATCCATTAATTCTGCAAAGCATAAGAAATTCATCCAAGTCAAGTTTAGCTTTTTTAAAATTCCCAAAATAAAGCTCCCCATTATCTAATAAAGTTAAAGTTTTGCCAGAAATTATTCTTCTTGCTTTTAAAGATTTAGAAGAAATTAAAGAAATAATAATTGATACTAAGGCGTAAACAGACATTGCAATAAGTGGTTGCCAGAAATCTGCTTCTAACGCAGTAGACATTTCAGCTGCAATAGAACCAATAGTAATTCCAATTATATAATCAAACATACTAAGTTGGGACATTTCCTTATTTCCCATAAGTTTTGTTAAAATAAACAAAAATAATAAGGATGTAAGTGATAAAACTAATATTTTTAAAAAATCCATATTTGCACCTCATATTAATAGTATTAACAAAAATTTTTAAAAAATTTTAAAATTTAAATTTTTTTAAGGAAGTTTTAAGGTTCAATCTTTAAAATACAATTAAGATTTGAGAGGGGCGATTATAATGGCAGAATTTTTTAGAAGAATTGAAAAAAAATATATAATTGATAAAAAACAATTTGAATTAATAAAAAAAGGAATAGAAAAAGAAATGTACTTAGATCCACATGGAAAAAGTACAATTTGTAATTTATATTTAGATACTAATGATTATTCATTAATAAAGCATTCATTAGAAAGACCAATATATAAAGATAAAGTAAGAATTCGTTCATATAATGTTGCAAATACAAAAAGTGATGTTTATTTAGAAATTAAGAAAAAATATGATGGAATAGTTAGCAAAAGAAGAATAAAGGCAAAACTTCAAGATATTTATGCATATTTAAATAAAAAAAACGAAATTCCAAATAGTGAAAGCCAAGTAAGCAAAGAATTAGATTATTATTTTAAATATTATGATTTACATCCAACAGCATATATCACCTATGATAGAGAAGCCTATTATGCAAAAAATGACAATGGCTTTCGTATAACATTTGATACAAATATAACAGCAAGAGATTATGATTTGGCTTTAGATAAAGGAATTTATGGAAAGAAAATTTTTGAACAAGATAAGATTTTAATGGAAATAAAGACATTGGGTGGGATTCCAATGTGGTTTACAAAAATGATGTCAGAATATGAAATAAGACCAGGACATTTTTCAAAATACGGAGCAACTTATTTACAAATAATACAAGAAAAAGAATTAAACGAGTACAAAAAGGTTGCTGTATAAAATTAAAATAAGTGGAGTAGACACACATAAAAGCGTCTATAGTAGAGAGGGGAGATTATCATGTTTCAATTTCAAAGTATATTTGAAGGAAGTAGCACAGCTACATTATCATTCCAAGATGTTGCAATATGTATTGCAGCAGCATTAATATTAGGATTAATTATTGCAATAACTCATAGCAAAACATCAAAACAACATTCAAAAAATTTTTTAATATCACTAACGGTAATGCCATTATTAGTATTAGTTGTAATAATGATGGTTAATGGAAATTTAGGTACATCAATTGCAGTTTTAGGTGCATTTAGTTTAGTTAAATTCAGGAGTTTACCTGGTAACTCAAAAGAAATAATGAGTATATTTTGGGCAATGGCAGTAGGATTAGCTGTAGGAACGGGTCAAATTGCATTTGCAACAGTTATTACAATAATTGTTGCAATAGTGTTACTAATAATAAGTAAATCAAGATGGGGAGAAGGAAAAATCGAAAGAAAAAAATTAAAGATTCAAATACCAGAAGATTTGAATTATCAAAATGTGTTTGAAGATATATTTTCAAAACATACAAAAACAGTTGAACTTGAAAAAGCAAGAACAACGAGTATGGGTAGTCTATATGAATTAACATATACGCTTGAATTAAAGGATGGAGTAAACGAAAAAGAATTCATAGATGAACTAAGATGTAGAAATGGAAATTTAGGAATTCAATTATCTAAAATGTATGAAGAAAAAGAAAGTACAAATTTATAGAGTTAAAATATGAATAAAACCAAATCAAGAAAATGATAAGTTTTCTTTGATTTGGTTTTATTCATATTTTACTGTTAAATTCATATATATTTAACAGTATGAGGTGAAGACTATGCCAAGAAAGAGAAATAAACAAAATAAAATAGAAAACTTTCTGGATTTTCCAAAAGAAATAGCAACAGATTTACCTAAAATAACAATGATTGGATTTGAAGAAATGATAATAGAAAATTACAAAGGAATATTGGAATATGAAGAATTTTTTATAAAAATAAATACGTATATTGGCGTAATAGATATAAATCGGATTTCATTTACAACTAAATCAAATGAAAGATGAAAGTATTTATATAACTGGTGAAATAGACTCAATATCTCTTGAAAATGATATTGAGGAATAGGAGGATAGTTTGTATTTTCGAATAGCGTTAAGTTACATTTTAGGCTATGTTAATATTCAAATAGAAGGTTTCTATATAGAACGTTTTATTAATATCTGTATATCAAAAGGTATATTGCTTTGGAATATGAATAGAAAAAAGTCAAGTATTTTAAATGCAAATATTTCGATTTCAGATTTTAAAAAAATTAAACAAATTTGCAAAAAAACTAGATGTAAAGTCAAAATAAATCGAAAAAAAGGTTTACCATTTATATTTAATAAATATAAAAAAAGAAAAATATTTGTAATACTTCTGATAATAGTTGCTGTTTTATTACTAATTGCATCTAATTTTATTTGGAATATTGAAATAACAGGAACTGAAACAATTCCAAAAGAAGAAATAGAAACTTTGGTTGACAACAATGGATTAAGTATTGGGAGAATGAAAAAAAGTATTGATACAAAAAAGCTAATAAATGAGATTAGGCTTCAAAGAGAAGATATAGCATGGGTTGGAATTGAATTTAAAGGAACAAATGCAATTGTTGAGATTGTAGAAGCGGATAAAAAGCCTGACATTATTGATGAAAGTGATTATTGCAATATTGTTGCAGATAAAGATGGAATTATAACAGAAATCAATGTTCAAAACGGAACAGCATTGGTAAAAAAAGGTGACCTTGTAAAAAAAGGAGACATACTAGTTGAAGGTAAAATGCAAGGCTTATATACTGAACCTATATATGTGCACGCAACAGCTGATATTAAGGCAAAAACTTGGTATAGTAAAAGCGAAAAAGCTTATTTTAGTCAAGTAATTAGCGAACGAACAGGAAAAGAAGAGAAAAAGTACGAAATAAAAATAAATAATTTACAAATAAATTTATATAAAAACCTTACAAAATTTCAAAATTATGATACAATATGTGAAAGAAAAAAATTATCTTTATTTTCTAATTTTTACTTGCCAATTGAGATAACAAAAAAACAAAATTTTGAAAAAAAAGAAAAAGAAATTGTTTTTTCAAAAGAAGAATTGCAAAATAAAACAATAAATAAATTGGATGAAGAATTACTTGAAAATATAGAAGAAAAGGATAATATAATAAATCATTATGAAAATATAAAACAAGAAGATAAATATTTGCACATAGAAGTTGTCTATGAAGTACTTGAAAAACTTGGGACTAAAGAGAAAATAATTCTTTGAAAGGAAGATGCAAATGGAACAAAAAGGATTAAGAGTACTAGATACCAATACAACGTTTTTTTCAAAAATTACTACATCAATAACAAAGTTATTAATACCAACTAAAGTAGGATTTAATAGTATGTTAATTTCAATAAAAAGAAATAATGTTATTAAATCATATAACAACTATAAACAAATATCTGAAACAGAAGAAAAAAGCAAAAAGGATTCAATAACACACAAATATGAAGATGCTTACGCATTGTATTTAGAAGCAATAGATAAATATATACTAGACTCTGTTTATACAAAGGTAAAAAATAATAATGCTACAGATTTTGACAAAAAAGCTTTGTCTAGATATTATGAAGTAACGCATTTAAAAGAAACTGAATATTTGGAATATAAATACAGAAAACAAAATTATTTATTAGAATTAGATTATGAATCAATAAAGAATAACAAAAAAGTTAAAGAAAAATATATACCATTCTATGTAAATAAAGTTAACTCATTATATAAGGGATTGTTAAAAAACTACTCAGTTCAATTGTCAGATAGAATTCATTCAAATTCACAATATAAAGATCAATTATATGCTAAAATTTTTTCAACTTTAGAAGAATATGTCACAAATATATTACCTTTAAGAATGCAGACTGAAGAAGGAGAAAGTGAATATCAAGCAATTTTAAAAGATTATGAACAATATGATAAATTTACGATAGGCAAATTAGATGAAAAAGATAATATTGAAAGAAATATGATTTTATTAGGAATGAGTAGACAATTATTTACACATAGTTTACCACTAATTGCAGCTGAACAATGTTATATATATTTACTAAAGGAAACAAGAAATTTAATTGTTGAGTCTAAAACAAAAGAAAAACAAGAGGAAGTATATAAGTTAATTATTAGATTAATTGAAGATTACAATGTAAAATTATTGTCTACAAAAATATACTGGGACAAGTTGGGAGAAAAAGAAGAATATAAAAAATTCTGGGATAGTTACAAAAATGCTAAAACTGAAGAAGAAAAAGAAATTTTGTTTATAAAAAATGATATTAAAAAGCTAAGAAAAAGCAAAAAAGATTATAGTAAAATAATTAAATTTTATAAAAATAAATTAGTTTCTTTAGGTGCAATGAAAAACTTATCTAATAGCTGTAAGACTATTAATGGAGTACATAAAAAAATAGTTGCATAAAACTCTATGCAACTATTGAAAGGAACGAAAAATGGACAAAGTTTTGGAGATTGAATATTTAGAAATAGATAATAATAAAGAATATGAATCTTTAATAGAAAGTGTTGTTATTGAATGCTTTAAACAAGAAGGTTTATCAAGTTCTGATTTTTATATAAATGTTATTTTAACTAACCCTGAAAACATCAGAAAATACAACAAGAAATATAGAAATATAGATAAAGCAACAGATGTGTTATCATTTCCAATGTTTGAAAAAAATGAAATTTATCAGGTAAAATTTGGTGGACAAGAAGTACTTGGAGATATAATTATTTCAATACAAAGAGTTAAAGAACAAGCAGAAGAATATGGACATAGTTTTGAACGCGAGCTAGCATATATGGTTGTGCATGGATTTTATCATTTAATGGGAGAAGACCACATTGAAGAAGAAGATAAAAAACAAATGAGAGAAAAAGAAGAAAAGGTTTTAAATAAATTAAACATTACTAGATAACAAAGAAGGGATTAAAATATGAATAAAAAAGATGACAAAAGCCTTCATAACAAGAACTTTTTCGAAGCATGGAAAAATGCTACAAATGGAATAATATATGGAACAACAACACAAGCAAATGTTAGAAAACAATTGATTATAATTGCGGTTATAATGCTCGTAAGTTTATTTTTTGACTTGTCAAAAGTAGAATTCATTTGTCTTATATTTGCTTGCGTATTAATAATATTTGCAGAAATGGTAAATACGGCAATAGAAACTGTTGTTGACTTATATATAGATGTATATCATCCAAAGGCCAAAATTGCAAAAGATGTTGCAGCAGGAGCTGTTGTAATAACAGCGATAAATGCGGTTATAATTGCATATTTTATTTTCTTTGATAAAATTGGAGCTGAAGGGACAAACATACTACAAACTGTTATACATTCACCATCATATCTATCATTTGTTGCTGTTGCCTTAGTGATTATTGTAACTATTGCATTAAAGGCTGCAAAAATTAATGGGAAAAGTTTAAAAAAACAATTGGTAGTAAGTGGACAATCAATGCTTGCATTTGCTGCAGTAACAGCAATTTGGATAAATACTGAAAATATAGTAGTTGTTGCACTTGCATTAATTATGGCTTTGATAATTTCTTTAAATAGATTAGAGTTTAACCAAAGAACAAAATTAGAAGTAATACTTGGGGCAATAATGGGAATTTTGATTACTATTTTAGTATATGGGCTTACAATATTAGGATAAATTATATGTTTTAATAGAAAGGAAAAAATATATATGGCAGAGAAAAAAACAAAAGAAATGAATCAAAAAAATAAGGTAAAAATTATAATTGTTGTAACATTTATTATAATAATACTTGCTTTTGGAAGCATTTTAGCATATAAAATAATGAATAACAAAAAGCAATCTGATGATAATTATCCAAAAAATAATTCAATTGATAATACCATAGTAGTACCACTAGAAGAAGAAAAAATAAAGATATATTCTGGAAATGATAGACCTATTGCAGTTATGATAGACAATCACAAAGGTGCACAACCACAAGGTGGATTAAATGATGCTTATCTAGTATATGAAATAATTGCAGAGGGTGGAGAAAGCAGATTAATGGCTTTATTTAAAGGAGCAAATGTTGAAAAAATTGGCCCTGTTAGAAGTTCTAGACATTATTACTTAGATTATGCATTAGAAAATGATGCAATATATGTACATTATGGATGGAGTCCACAAGCTCAGGCAGATATTTCAGAATTAAAAGTACAAAACATAAATGGTATAACCGAAAGTAGTAAAAGTTTTTGGAGAACAAAAGATAAGAATGAACCACATAATGTAGCTACAAGTACAAAAAATATTTTAGAAATTGCAAAAAATAAAGGTTATAGCTTAACATCTGATGAAAAAAGTTTGTTAAATTATTCAAGCAAAGAAATAGAAATTGAAGGCGGACAAAGTGCTGTTCAAGTTGATATTCCATATTCAGATTTTAATACAGCATCATATACATATAATGAGAGCACAAAAATGTATACTAGATATTCTAAAGGAAAGAAACAAGTTGATTGGTCAACAGGAGAAGATGTAACAACTAAAAACATTATAATAACATTTGCAGAAAATTATGCTTTGAATGATGTCGAAAAGAAAGATAGACAAACTATAAAAAATATTGGTACTCTTAAGGGATACTATATTACAAATGGAAAAGCGATGTCTATAACTTGTACAAAAAATAGTAGAACAGCAAAAACGGAATATAAAGATTTAAATGGAAACCAGATTCAGGTTAATGATGGCAGGACATTTATACAAATTTGTCCTATAAATTCAAAAGTGGTAATTCAGTAAAGGAAAAGTTAAATGGAAAATTTTAAGTCAGGTTTTGTTTCATTAATAGGAGAAACAAATGTAGGAAAATCAACTTTATTAAATGCTATATTAGGCGAAAATGTTGCAATAACAACTGCAAGACCGCAAACAACAAGAAGAGCAATTAAGGGAATAGTAAATAGAGAAAATTCTCAAATAATTTTTATAGATACACCAGGAATACATAGAGCAAAAAATAAACTTGGAAAAGCAATGCTTCAAACTGCATACGATACAACAGCAGATGCAGATGTTGTTTTGTTTTTAATTAGCGCGGAAAATGAAGAAATTGGAGATGCTGAATCTAAAATAATTGAAAAAATAAAAGAAAAAAACAAAAAAGTAATCTTAGTAATAAATAAAATAGATTGCATAAAAAAAGAAAGATTATTAAAAATAATTGAAAAATATAAAAACGTCTATAACTTTTCTGCAATAGTACCAATTTCAGCTTTACGCAAGGAAAAAATCGAAGCTTTGTTAAATGAAATAGAAGAACAATTGCCAATAGGACCTGCATATTATAGTACAGATGAATATACAGATCAAACAGAAAGACAACTAGTAGAAGAAATTGTTAGAGAAAAATGTCTAAAGCTTTTAAAATATGAAATACCACATGGTATATATGTGAAAGTCAATAAAATGAAATTAAGAAAGACAAAAAAAGATGAGGAAATTTATGATATAGATATTACAATATATTGCACTAGAGAATCACATAAGGGAATAATAATTGGAAAAGACGGAGAAATGTTAAAGAAAATAGGGCAATATTCAAGGCAGAAGATAGAAGCTATATTAGGACTAAAAGTGAATATGCGAATGTGGGTTAAAGTAGATCAAAATTGGCAAGATAAAGATAATGTTATAAAAAACCTTTAAAATTTTGAATTTATATAAAAAAAATGTGCACAATAGTTATATGAGAATATTGCTTCTAATTTAGGAGATGATGGTATGATAAAACAAATGGCATGGAACACTTTCAAAAATACTGGAAATATTGACACTTTTTTGGAATTTGTACAAGTGAAAAATATTGAAGATAAAATAAATAATAATTTAATGAATGGTGAAGTTGATGGGAACAATCAAGACAAAAGGGATTATAATTTCAGAAAATAATTTAAACGACTTTGATAAAATGCTTATAATATTAACACCAGGAATGGGAAAAATTAGCTGTGTTGCAAAGGGGGCTAGAAGACCTAGAAGCCTTCTTCTTGGTGGAACACAGCTTTTATGTTTTGCAGATTATGTTTTATATAAGGGGGCAAATTTATATAGAATGAATTCATGTGATACTATAGAAGTTTTTTATCCTATTAGAACTGATATTGAAAAACTCGAATATGCATCATATATTACTAAAATTGTAAGAGATGTTACAGAAGAAAATCAAAACAGTTATAGAGTTTTGCAATTGTTTTTAAACACATTATATGTAATTTCTGAAAAAGACTTAGATTTAAATTTTGTTGTTTCAATATTTAAAATTAGATTATTATCAATTTTGGGTTTTGAACCAAATATAAAAAAATGTGCAAATTGCGAAGAAAAAAATTGCGAATTTACACATTTTAGCATTAAAGATAATGGATTTATTTGTGAAAGCTGTGCAAGGCAAGATACAAGTTCTATTACAATGAGTAAAAATACTAAGAGTGCAATTGAATACATAATAGGTAGTGATATAAAGAAAATTTTTTCATTTGATATCCCTGAAAAAGATAAAAAAGAACTACAATTAATCTCAAAAATATATTTAAATGAAAAATTAGAAAAGGAATATAAATTTGAATTTTGAAAAAAATATATAAAAAAGCTTGGATTTTAAATAAAAATAAGAAATGATAAATTTGGTAAATTGTAAAAGTAAATTCTATTTGGAAAAAGTAATTTCTAGTTACCAATTAAATGCTATTTAACAGCATAAAATTAGTATCTAGATGTTGCTTTTTTCTGATTTTTAGCGTAAAATGAAAATATAATCAAGAAAAAAGGACGACTTTAAGCGAGTGAATTCAAATTAATTTTTTTTCGTGTAAGATTAATTTCTATTCACTTGGTTCTGTGTCGCAACAGCGACTATATTAAGTTAGCACAGGTGTTTCTTGTTAGTGATTTTATTTGATTTTTAAAAGATAAGGCTGTAATGTAACCTTATCTTTTTCTATCTTTTGAATATTTAATTTCTTTAGTACATTATCCCCATAAAAACATGTAAAAACATCATAAGGCGTTCTGCCACCTAAATTAGCTCTGGGAACAGAATTTATGTGTAAAAACATTAAATTTAAATCATCTTGAGTTAGGTTATCTAGTTTTCTTTTATAAAGGTAATTATATCATTTTTTGAGAAAAAGTTTATTTTAGTTTAACACTTATGTTAATGTAAAGGTTAAATATATTAATTAGTATTTAAAGTTTATTTTACTTTTACATTTCACTACACATACCGCTAAATGTAATAATTCGCAAAAAATTGCAAAAAAACACATAATATGCTATAATATACTATGGGATAAATCAATAAAAAAGAAGGGATAATTATGAAAAAAATTAAGAAATTTTATATTAGTTTTCTTATACTTATAATAATACTTCAAACCATAGGAACAATTCCAGTAATAGCAATAGATAATAAAGAAGAAACAGCAAAAGAATCAAATTATACACAAATGGAACATTTAGATAGAGGCTTAGTTGCAGTTAATGGAAATTGGGGAAATACATATCTTTCTTGGCGTCTATTAGGAAATGAAAGCATAGAAAATCAAGCATTTGACATTTACCGTAATGGAGAACTTATTCACACAACAGGTCCACACGATGCTACACAATGGAACGACTATGATAATCCTCCACTTGATGCATATTATCAAGTAGTACCTGCGGGAGAAAGTGTTGAAGGAGCCAAAAAAGTTAAAACTTTAAATACCACTCTTGGAGGGACAGCATTTCTTGATATAAAATTTGATATGCCAGAAGATGATATTCAACAAACAAGTAAAAGAACTCCACGAAAAGATTCAGAAGGTAATATCATATATAGAGAAGTAAAGGACCCAGATACTGGCGAAACAACAAAAATAGAAGAAACTGACCCAGCTCGTGATGAAAATGGTGATGTTATATTAACAGATAGATTAGATGAAAATGGTAATCCTATACACTTTAAATATGGTGTTGATGATATAACCCCAGGTGATTTAGATGGTGATGGAATTGCAGAAATGTTTATGAAAACTGCACCTGGAACAAAAGATGGTAAAGGAGAATATGTTTCAAAAGTAGGAAAAGGATACTATAGAATAGAATCAAATGGTAATAACACAACCGAAGAAAATGAATTGTTTCTTGTAAAGGATATAGACAATTCACGTTATTATGGTGATCCAGATTTTGGTTGTTGGTCAGGACCAGAGTTATTAACTGTATTTAATGGTAAAACTGGCGAAGCTATGCAAACAATTGGATATGAAGCGGATTGGAATTCTCCTCCAAAATAGCAACCAAATACAAGACAAGGAGGCTTGCCACGTTGGGGAGATTATGTTGGAAACCGTAGTGAAAGATTTTTAGCAACAGTTGCATATCTTGATGGTGTACATCCATCAGCTGTAATGACAAGAGGACTTTACAGTTATGTTTACCTTACAGCTTATGATTGGGATGGTGAAAATATTTCTCAAAGATGGCTAAGTGAACACAACTGGGGTGGAGTTGATAAAGATGGAAATGAATATAGTGATTCTTTTGAAATGGATAAGAATTATGGTGAAGACAGCACTATCCCTATTGTAAAAGCAAATAACGTAGTTTGGTATGGAAATGATCTTTACAATAGAACAACTAGACCATATAAAACTGGTAAAGTAACAGCATATGATCAAGGTAACCATTCTCTTTCAGCAGCTGATATGGATAATGATGGAAAGCAAGAAATTGTATATGGTGGAGCAGTTATAGATGATGATGGACTTTGTTTATTTTCTACTGAAAGAGGACACGGAGATGCACATCACGTATCAGATTATAATAATGATGGAATAATAGAAAAATTTTCTGTTCATGAACAAGGACCTGGAGTTGATTTAGTGCAATATGATCCTTCTGCACCAAAAAAATTCAAAGATATCTATTGGAGCGGCTGGGCTGGTTGGGACATTGGAAGAGGTATGGCTGGAAATCTTGATGATGACTTTGCTTATAAATACAAAATTCCAGCAGTATTTTACTCAATCATGAATGGTTCTCTTTATAGCACAGCAGATGGGAAAGAACTTGACGGAGGAGGTAGAGCATTAGCACCTAATTCTAATAATGTTGCTTTTATGGACTTTACGGTACTTTGGGATGGAGACTTAGGAACAGAACTTTTAGATGGTTTAAGTAGTGGTGCACCTGTTGTTGCTAATCACTATATAGGGCAAGAACCAGATGGAACATTTAGTTCAGGTACAGGACGTATTCTTTGGACAAAAAAATTAAATTTTTTACCAGATGTCGGAACAAATAACGGTACAAAACACGCCCCTTCAATGACAGCAGATATTTTAGGTGATTAGCGTGAAGAAATGTTATTTAGACTTAACGATTTAGACGGAAATGGCTATTGTGATGGAATAAGAATGTATATGACCTGTGACCACACAGAATATCGTTTGCCAACTTTAATGCATGATGCTCAATATCGCTGCCAAGTATCAAGTGAAAATGTAGGATATAACCAACCACCTCATACAAGCTATTATATCGGAAGTTTAGCTTTGGCTAAAGATGATAATGGAGAACTTTTAAATTATTTAGACCCAAAAACTGGATTTACAAATGTTCATACAGAATGTTTTGGAGGAACAGCAACTTGTACAAAAAAAGCAGTATGTAAAGTATGTGGTAAAGAATATGGAGAATTAAATAAAGATAATCATAGTTTAACAACAACACATAAAATAAATGAAAAGACAGCAACTTGTAAAGAAGAAGGCTATACAGGAGATATATTATATGATTGTTGCAATGCAGAAAAAGAAAAAGGTAAAGTAATTGCAAAACTGGAACATAAATATGATGAAGGAAAAATAACAAAACAAGCAACTTATGAACAAGAAGGAGAAAAAACATATACTTGTAAGGTATGTAATGAAACTAAAATAGAGAAAATACCTAAGTTAGTAAAAGAAGAACATACAAAACATACTGGAGGAACAGCAACTTGTACCAAAAAAGCAGTATGTGAAGTATGTGGCAAAGAATATGGAGAATTAGATAAAAATAATCATAGCTTAACAACAACACATAAAATAAATGAAAAGACAGCAACTTGTAAAGAAGAAGGCTATACAGGAGATATATTATATGATTGTTGCAATGCAGAAAAAGAAAAAGGTAAAGTAATTGCAAAACTGGAACATAAATATGATGAAGGAAAAATAACAAAACAAGCAACTTATGAACAAGAAGGAGAAAAAACATATACTTGTAAGGTATGTAATGAAACTAAAATAGAGAAAATACCTAAGTTAGTAAAAGAAGAACATACAAAACATACTGGAGGAACAGCAACTTGTACCAAAAAAGCAGTATGTGAAGTATGTGGCAAAGAATATGGAGAATTAGATAAAAATAATCATAGCTTAACAACAACACATAAAATAAATGAAAAGACAGCAACTTGTAAAGAAGAAGGCTATACAGGAGATATATTATATGATTGTTGTAATGCAGAAAAAGAAAAAGGCACAGTAATTGCAAAACTAGAACATAAATTTAATGATGGAATTATAACAAAAGAAGCAACATATGAACAAGAGGGAGAAAAAACATATTCTTGCAAAGTATGTGGTGAAACTAAAACTGAAAAAATACCTAAATTAAATAAACAACAAAATGATAATAATGATAATGACAACAATAATAACAATGATAACAATGCTGATGATAATAAAATAAATGTTGATGAAAAACCAAATATTGAAGATAAAAAGCAAGATAATAATACAAATAAAAATGAGCAACAAAACTCTGATGATAATACGGTTGTTTCAGACAAACTACCACAAACAGGGGAAAAATCAAAATTAGGAATATGGATAGCAATATTTTTACTAATAATATTCGGAGCATATAGTAAAATGAAGTTAAAAAAGAAATAAAAAATATTTTTAAGATAGATAGTTTGAACTATCTATCTTTTATGTTATAATCATAGCTACAACTCACCCTGAATTTGGTAGAAATAATTAGCAAAAAAGTGCCTTGAAGTTATTAATAGTAATGGCTTCAAGGCTTGATTCTTTTTCGAAAAAGCCTTGTGAAAATATTACTTTTTTACATCACTTAAAAATTTTTTTATATCTTGCAAACGCATATATTTTTTTGAAAAATCAATATTTAATTCTTTTCCAATATCTTCTAATACTTCATCATAATAATTAAATAGATAATAATTATTTTCAATATGGTAACAGTTGCAATTTGAAAAACTTTCAAGTATTCTTTCAACAGAATATTTTTTATTTAATTTATGTTGTAGTACTCTACATAAAACAAGTGCTAAATAACATGTAGGAAAGTGAGCTTCTATATGTTCTTTCGTAGAGACATATACTGGTCTACTATTAAGTTCACTTTTTGTAACCTTAAATGTTTCTTCTATTTTCCATAGTCCTCTATAAATATTTATTATTTCATCTGGTGTTTTTGTTCTTGATATATTAAAAGTGGACCAAAAATTCAATTAATTACAATTGAAAAATGGACCACTTTTTTACATAATATTCAAGTATCTGGTAAATAGATTGTCCTTTGTATAAGAGCGGTTTAATAATTGTCGCAATTTGCTTAAGCTCAGGATAATCAAGATTGACGCCAGTGCGTGAATCAACTAAGGAATATAAATATTGTTCATTTGCTTTGGACGCATAATAAAAATATTTATCCAATTTACAAGACTTCATAGAAGTGCAAGAATTGTAAGCCCCAATATTACGGTCACGGCGTTTACATGAAGGCTCTTGATATCGTTCACATTTTTTAACACATCTATGACATTCTTTTAAATGAATACAAATACTATCCATATTAAAAACATTTCGAGGCTTTAATTTTCGATGTTTATTAATTTCTTTAGCAATTGTTACAGGGCTTCGATTAATTTTTTTACTATTTGAGATTTAGAAAGCCCTTCAATAATACCTAATTCAATATTTTTTCTTTCTTCTAAAGTAAGATGTTTAACACTTTTTTTATTCATAAATACTCCATTTCTTCAGAAACACTTGCAAAGGTAATTATATCATTTTTTTGAGAAAAAGTTTATTTTAGTTTTACACTTATGTTAATGTAAAGGTTAAATATATTAATTAATATTTAAAGTTTATTTTACTTTTACAATTTACTATGATAAAATTTTGAAAAATAATTAGAAAAAGGGTTGACAAACAAAGTATATTTTATTATAATAAATATCGTTGAAGCGATATGCGGGTGTAGTTCAATGGTAGAATCCCAGCCTTCCAAGCTGGCTACGTGGGTTCGATTCCCACTACCCGCTCCAGTGACGAATCTGTTCGAACTTTTTAAGAATAGATGAGATATGAAAATCAATCAGAGAAAAAATCTGGTTGATTTTTTTGTTGCCTAAAAACAACAATTGAATCATCCAAATGATTTGAAATTCAAAATTTTATATTTTGAATTTCGATGAACGAACAAGGTGAGAGAAAGGATGGTTTAAATGAAAATTATTAAAGAAGAATTAGATTTTGAAGAAAACTTAAAACAAAGACTTGAATTTATTTGTGAATTTGCTAAAGTAAAACCTAAATTTGTCAATGGTAGTATTAGAAAGATTGAAAAGACTAACCTATCTTATATTGAGCCACATAGGGTGATAATAAAAAACACAACATTTCTGGTTTTTAATTATTCTAATGATGTTTATATTTCAAATTTAACAAAGAAAATAAAATTGTCTGAATTAGAAAATTATATAAAAACCATGTAAATATTGATACTATTGACATTTAGCAGAATCGTGGTATAATGATTACGTAAACTACTTCAAAAAAGACAGTAGGTAATATGTCAATAGAAAAATAAAAAATTTTTCAATTATTTTT
>CAZAZX010000014.1:0-16928 GCA_964489885.1 uncultured Lachnospiraceae bacterium
TATTATACATATTTTTCCACTTTTAATAAAACATTTCCTTTTCGAGTTTTTCCAATAATGCCTAAAATATTGTATTTGCCGTAGTGTCGGATAGTAAGCACATCATTTTCTTTTACCATAAAGTTTGTTTTATATACAATATTATAGTTAATATAAACATTTTCCTGTTCAATTAATTGACAAGCCTTGTTTCTGGAAGTATGGCATAAATCTGCCACTATAGAGTCTATTCTTAAAGAAGGGATAGTTAATGTAATTTCTTGCATTTTTTGTTCTGATTTTCTTATTTTTTCTATATTTAGAATTTGAATATTTGATTTTTGAAATCTAATTAAACTTGAAAGGTTTGTTGATAGATATTCCAAAACATCTGATGTTGCTATTATATCTGCACCATTTTCAAAAACTAAAATATCACCAATTTTTTCTCTTGAAATTCCTAATTTTATAATGCCTCCTAAATAATCTTTATGTGAATATTTTTGATATAGTTCTTTTGGAAGCTCAATTCTAATAAATCCAATTAATTTACTCAAGTTATTTTTGACAATATTTAAATCAAATTTTTCAGGGTAGAATATAATAATGTTTCTTTGGCAATTTTCAAATCCGCCATAAATCATAAAATTTGTTACTTTTTGACTTGAAAGTAAATTTAACGCAAGTTGATTCTCATATTCATTCATAAAATTAGTATTACAAATTTTATTTTTTTTAATTGAAAATTGCCATTTATCTAAAATTTTGGAAATAAATAATTTGTCCTCATCTTTAGAATACGACGATAATATAATTTGTTTATTCATAATTAATCCTTCTATTTCAAATTTATTTAATTTTATACTATTTAAGCCAAATGTCAAGAATAGAAGAATGATTAATGTTATTTTAATAAATTTAGAAAAATGTTGTTATATATTTTTATTTATGATAACATATAAAAAATGGAGGTTTTTGATTGTGAATATGGATATATTAGTTGTGTTATGTATTGTTTTTGCTGTTTTTTTAGCTATCACAGCAATTGTAATTTATGATAAAATTGTTTCACTTAAATTAAAGGTAGAACAGGCTGAGTCTACAATTGATGTTTATTTAACACAAAGATTTAATTTAATACCAAATCTTGTTGAATGTGTTAAAGAATATGAAATATATGAAAAAAGTATTTTTAGTGAAATTATAGAAAAAAGAAGTAGTTATTTAAAAAATAAAAAAATAAAAGAAGGCGAAGAATTAGATAAAGAACTTACTAATGTTATTGCTAATGTTGAAAATTACCCAGAATTAAAAGCAAATGAACAATTTTTACAATTGCAAAAAAGTCTTACCAAAATGGAAAATCAATTACAAGCAGCAAGGAGAATATATAATCAAAGTGTTAATGAATATAATACAACAATAAAGACAATACCAAGCAATATTATAGCAACTATATTCCGTTTCAAAGAAATTAATTATTTTGATGCAGAAAATGAAACAAAAGAAAATATAAATGTAAGAGGTATCTAAGATATGGGAGAATACGATGAAAAGTTTGAAAACATATATAATGAAATATTAAAGAAATTTAATGAAAAAAAAGTGAAATTTGAGAAAGAACGCACTGAAAGGAAAAAGAAAAAAATTGCAATGTTTATAATTGCATTAATGATAGGTGTGGGACTTTTTATTTTATTAGGTGCGGATAATAGAAATAATGAATCTATTATCATTGAAATTATGAGATATTTTGCCGCAGGATTTATTTTTATATGTGTTTTAGTTCTTCCTATATGCATAATTGAAATTACATATAAAGGTTATTCAAAAAAAGATAAAATAATTTTTAAAAATGAATTTTCTAAATTAATTTCTAATCTATTTTTTGCAAATTTTAACACTAAATATGTTCCATATCTAGATGAATATGATGAGGACTTACTAAATATAATAAAAAAATCAAATATGCCAATTGAAGATGGATATGAGTTTAATTGTAATGAAAAAAAACAATTTACAAAAATATATTTAATGTTTAGAAAAATTGATCATCCTGCAATTTGTGATACTTTTTTTCTAAATATAAATAATGAAACTATAGGAATTTCTGATTTACTAGATTATAGTTACAAATCATATTTTTGTATATCATATTTGACTTTAAATACTAATAAAAAATACGATGTAAAATTTTTGAATAAGAATTTAGGTTTAGTAGGATATAATAAAAATAACATAACAGGAAACGAAGAGTTTGACAAACGCTTTGCCACATTAACAGATTCAGATAAAACTATAAGCGAACTTAAAAGTAATGGAATTTTAGACCTAATAGGAGAAGCACCAAAGAATATAAATTTTGATGCAATTCTTTTAGATAATAATATATATTTTTTATTTAGCGTGAATAATTTTATTTTAGAATCAAAAGGCAATGGATTAAAAATAAATAAAGAAAGCTTTTATTTACACTATTTAATTTATAACTTTATAATAAATTTCTATTGTAAAGCAACAAAGCTTCTTTAGAATTCACCAACAGTTTTAGCCGTGTTGGTAGTATAATAAGATTAGAATATTTTAGGAGATAAAAAATGCTAGATTATGATGAAAAATTTGAAAGAGCATATAAACAATTAAACAATGATGAAAACAGTATAAGCACTGGTGAATATAATAAAAAAACTTTCTTGCAAGAAATTTCTGAAACAATAAAAGATTTAATAAACGGGACATCAGGTGAAGATACAAAACTATATAAGGAAACGATTATAAAAAAATTTATGAATGAATTATTTCCAAATTTAAATTATGTTCCTGATTTAGAAATTAGAGATAAAATGTTTATTATCGATGAAGTAAATAAAAATTTTAAAGATAGTTATCATTTATATTCTTATAATATTGATGATTATATATATGGAGACATAGAAGATTCGAGTTTTGAAATTTGTGATTTAGTTGAAACTTATGAAGAGAAAACTACAGATTCTTATATTTATAGAAGCATATGTACTTTGTTTACACATATAACTTTGAAAAATAAAAAAGAATGCAATATTTTTATTAGATCTAAAAATGAGAGATATATAGAAAATTTTAAAAATGATATTAAACTAGATAATAAAGACTTTAATGAAAATTACGTAGTAATAGCTGATAATAATGTTGTTGTATATGAGGTTTTAACAACAGAGTTAATTCAATTAATACTTGAACAAAGGGAGAAAATTGATTTTGATACAGTTATAAAAAATAACAATATTTACTTTAAATTTTATACTCATACTCCTATTTTTGAAATAGATCAAGAAAATGGTACAATAAGCAAAGAAAAATTTTACGAGTATTATCAATTATTAAATTTTGCAATAGATTTTTCAAAGAAAGTCGAAAAAATTTATAAGGATACGGAAATATAGTAAAACAAGTAGTTATATATTAAATTCTCTTATGGATAGCATACGTTTCTACACCAAAATAGAACACTAGATTAATGAATAAAAAAAATAAAAATGGTTACACTAAATTAATAAACTTAGGAGAATTGAAATGAAAAAAATCAAAGTTTTTTCTTTTATTTGTGTTTTATTAGTTTTGCTCATATATACAACAAATGTTACAGCAATTCCTAATAATATTATTTTGTTAGATAATGAAGAATTAAACATAAATACGGTAATGGGAGTTACTCTAAATAAAAAGGAAGATAATAAATATGATGCAAAAGAAGCCTCTTCAATAATTAATGAAAAAATAGATAGCTTAAAAGAAGAACAATATCAAGTTAGTTTGTTTAATACAATTCCTTTAAAAACAATTCAAACAAATATAATACCAAAAACAGAAGTAATACCTCTTGGAAAAACTGTAGGTTTAAAGCTCTACACAGACGGCGTTATGGTTGTAGGAATGACAGAAATCGAAAATATAGACAATCAGAAAATCAAACCTTATGAAGGTTCTAAAATAAAAGAAGGAGATAGAATAATTGCAATTAATGACAATGCCATAACTTGCACATCTGACTTAGCCAAAATGGTAAATGAGGCAAAGGGAGACGCAGTAACATTAAAACTTGTAAGAGAAAACGAAACATATACTAGTAAAATTAAACCAGTTGAAATAGCAAAAAATGAATACAAACTTGGTTTGTGGGTAAGAGATGCACAAGCAGGTGTAGGAACTATTTCTTTTTATGAGCCTAAAACTCGGAAATTTTGCGGCATTAGGACATGGAATTATTGATATAGATACAGGACAATTAATTTCAATAGCAAATGGAGAAATAACTAAGGCAAATATTTTGAATATAGAAAAGGGCGAAAGAGGAAAGCCAGGCGAAGTAAGAGGAAGTTTAATAAACCAGAAAACTATTGGAAATGTTTCAAAAAATACAAGATTTGGAATTTTTGGTAGATTAACAAATATAAGTGAATTGAAAGCTGGAAAAGAAAAGGCTTTAACTGTTGCTTCTAGAGATGAAATAAAAGTAGGACAAGCAAGTATTTTATGTTCTTTAAATAATGATGAAACAGAAGAGTATTCAATTGAAATAGAAAAAGTTTACTTAAATAATAATATAGATAATAAAAGTATGCTAATTAGGGTAACAGACGAAAATTTAATAAAAAAAACAGGTGGTATTATACAGGGGATGAGCGGAAGCCCAATAATACAGAACGGAAAACTAATTGGTGTAGTCACACACGTACTTGTAAGCAATCCTGAAATGGGATATGGGGTATTTGCAGATACAATGATAAAGCAAATGAAAGAAGTGGAATGAAATTAAAAATTTCATTCCACTATCATTTTTCCGAGTTTTGTTATACTTCCAGCACCTACAGTTAAGATAATATCTTCATCTTTAACGTGTTCTTTTAAGTAATCTGCAATATCTTCAAATTTGCTAATATATATTGCCTTGTTAGGCTTTAGCTCATTAATTTTATTAACTAAGTCCTCAGGACTTATGCCAAATTGATTAATTTCTCTAGCAGCATAAATATCTGTAATAATTACATGATCAAATTCTGATAATACTTTTGCAAAGTTATCTAATAATAATTTTGTTCTACTATAAGTGTGTGATTGAAATACAATCCAGTTTTCATGATATTTTTTATTTTTTACTGAGTTTACAACAGACTGTATTTCTGTTGGATGATGTGCATAATCATCGTAAACTTTAACATTTTTATAATTTCCAACATATTCAAATCTTCTATCTGCACCAGTAAACTTTGATAAAGCACTTTTTATGGCTTCTTTTGAAATACCATAATAATCGCATAAAGCAATACAAGCTAGAGCATTTGAAACATTATGAATCCCAGGAATTGATAATGTAATGTTTTCATAAAATTCGTTGTTATGATATACATCAAAACTAAAAAATCCATTATCATCACTAACAATATTTTTTGCATAAAAATCAACGTTTGTATTTTTAATTCCATAAGTTAATACTTTTGCTTTTGTTGAAGAAGGTAGGTGTTTAGAGTTTTTATCATCTCCATTTACAACTAATAAACCATCTTCTGGCAAAAGACCAGCATATTTTGCAAAAGATTTTTTTATATTATCTAAGTTTTTAAAATAATCTAAGTGATCATTATCAATATTTAAAATAATTTCAGATTTTGGGTGAAATTTAAGGAAACTCTCAACATATTCGCATGCTTCTATTATAAAATAATCACTTTTTCCGATATAATAATTTCCATCAATTTGGTTTAAAATTGCACCAACTTGAATTGTGGGATCTTTTTTTGCCTCTAAAAAGCAAAGTGAAACCATAGATGTAGTTGTTGTTTTACCATGTGTTCCTGAAATACAGATAGTATCTTTATATAATTTTGTTATTTCACCTAAAAAGTCAGCTCTTTCCATTGTTTGGACATTAGCATTTCTTGCTTCAACAAGCTCAGGGTCTTCTTTTTTTATAGCAGCAGTATATACAACTAAATCTGCTTTCTTTGCATTCTCTAAATCATGACCAATTTTAACTGGTATACCTTTCTTTATTAATTTTTGAATAATATCACTATCATTGGCATCAGAACCTGTAACCTTTATGCCTTCATGGTGTAATATTTCTGCAATTCCACTCATACTTACACCACCAATACCAATCATATGTATATGTTTATAGTTTTTTATTGTAAAATTTTTATCCAATTGAAACACTCCTATCTTAAATGAGTTTATTTTTACTCTCATATTATAAACTTAAAATACTTTTATTACAATATTTTATTAAAAAAATATAAAAATGGTTTATAGAATATTAACAAAAAAATAGAAAAAAACATATTATTTAGGAGAACTGGAGGGATAATATGGGAGATTTTATTGTTGAAACAATAATTTGGACTTTAGCTATTTATGGATTTATAGAGATAATAAAAAATATATATTATGTATTTACATATACCAATTTAAAACCAAATGGAATTTATATAATTATTGCAGCTAAAAATCAAGAAGAGAAAATTGAGGGCTTTTTGAGAACCTTTCTTTTTAGGCTTATATATGGAAAAGAAGAGTTTGTAAAAGATATTATAGTTAGTGATTTGAATTCTACTGACCAAACAAAAATAATTTTAAATAAGATACAAAAGGATTATAAAAATATCAAATTTGCAAATTGGAAAGAATGTATGGAGATAATTGACAATATTGAAAAAACAAATGTTGCACAATAAATAATTTTATGCTAAAATTTAAAATAGTTGAATTATATATGATAAAGAGGGATGTACCTATGAAAAATATGTTTAGTTGGTTGATATTAATATTTGCAGTATTTTTTTGGATATTTAGGCTTGTTATTACATACTTAACATCAATAGGAATAGAAATGCCATTTGAAATTATGAATATGACAATGGAAATTGCAGTTTTGTTTATTTCCTTTATTTGTATTTTACTAGCATTTAGTAGAAAACTAATTGGTGGAATAATTTACTGTATATCATACGTAATGTATTTTGGAATTGATGGAATAAAGCAAATAATTAACTTAGTGAAAAATCCAACTATAACGAGTGATAGTATGAATTTATTAATATCACTAACAGCATTATTTTTAGCTATAGGAGTTTTGTCAGATTTATTATTTAATAAAGATAGACATGAATCAAAGGATGATAAAAACACATACTGGTTTTATAAAAATAAAAAATATGATAGACAACTTGATAAAAGAGCAGATAAAAATCAATATAGAACATAGTTTTAATGCAAAAAAATGACGGTGCTGTTTTATAACAGTACCGTCATTTTTTACACATATCTAAAACGAGCAATATCCACAAAATAAGCCATTAAACTTGAATTTTGTCAAAAAAGTGATATAATATAATATGTGTTAAAATAATTACGATTGGGGGTTACTCACATGAAAAAGAAAATTGTTTTATCACAGGAAGCTCGGAAGCTCATGGAAGATGCTCTTGAGGAGGTAAAAGTATGGCATTATGATAGTGTAAATTCACCAGTTCTTATCTCATGTCTCATCAATTCTGACAAGGCAATGCTTGTTGATTATCTGCATGGTTTTGTAGAGGATGAAGAAATTGATAGAGTTTTAACCTTGATGATTTCAGAGAGAAATACAAATCTAAGAATCAAAGTTAAAAATGAGAACTCTAAAAGAGATGAAAAGACAACTAATGAAGAGAGAAAGGAGAATGCTGAAAATTCAAAAAAATCAGAAGAAATTTATAATTTTAAGCCTGAGATAAAAACAGAGTTTGACTTTATTGACAGCCAGAGTAACCATGTAAAGGTTCCTGTTAATTATGAAGTTGAAATGATTTTTTCTGAGGTGATTCATGAATGTACAAATAAGGGAATTTCGGTTATTGAGCCAATTTACTTTACATGTGCTTTGTTTCGGGTAAATGATACGGTGTTAAGCAATTTGTTTAATGAGTTGGAAATCAATTATTCAACTGCTAAGAAGCATTTTACAAGTGACGCAATTTATATGCATGGAATGATTCCATTTGCACTTTCTGGTTTTCTTAGAAACTTAAATGAAAGTGTTGATGTGAGTAAGCCATGTGAGATTCTTATGAGGGACGATGAGGTTAAAAAACTTTGGAATATTTGTCTCAAAAAGAATAAGAGAAATGCGGTTATTGTAGGTGAAGCAGGCGTTGGTAAGACAGCACTTATCGAACGTATGACTTATGAAATTGTAAAAGGGACTTGTCCAAAGAGATTTAAGATGTTCAGTGTTATTTCTCTGGATGTAAATTCTCTTATTGCTGGAACTTCCTTTAGAGGTGATGCTGAAGAAAGAATTAGGATGTTAATTGAATTTCTCGAAAAAAACGAAAAGGTAATACTGTTTATTGATGAGGTTCATACTATACTTGGCGCAGGTTCTTGTTTTGAAGGCGAAATGGATCTTTCAAATGCATTGAAGCCAATCTTGGCTAGAGGCGATACTATTGTTATAGGTGCTACAACAGATGGAGAATATGAAAGATATTTTTCTTCTGATGCGGCTCTTAACCGTAGGTTTGAAAAGGTCACAGTAGAAGAACCTAGTGTTGATGATATTTACCCGATGATTCGGAATAAGATTAAATCTCTTTCTAATTTTCATAAGGTAGAGATTACCAAAACAATGGTCAATTACATTATCTTGATTGCAAACTGCTTTGCTTTTGAAAAGAAAAATCCTGACAAGACTTTGGATTTGATTGATAGGGCAATGGTTTCTGCTGCAAGAGCAGGAAACAAGCGTGTGACTAAAGAAAATGTAATGGAAAACTTTGAAATCTATATTGATTTGTTTAATGGTATGACAGAAGAAGAAAAATTTGAAATTGCATATCATGAAGCAGGTCATTATATGGTTGGAAAGCTTTCTGGAAGGCTTAATTTAAGATGGCTTGCAGTTTCGATTATGCCTTCTAGTGATTATGCTGGTATTACTGTTTCCGAAGAAATACGGGATCGTATGAAACATCAGAACAAAGAATATTTTCTAGATTTAATGGCATTTTATCTTGCGGGTCGAGCAGCTGGAATTTATTATAACAATGATTATGATGTGGGAGCATCTAATGATTTAGTTAAGGTTAATAAGGTTGCATACGATGTTATAACAAAATGGGGTATGTCTCCAGATTATGTAAGCAATGTTATTTATCTTAATGATGCAGATTATCCTATGACATCTGAAATTGTTATTAATAACATCAACAATAAAGTAAGAAATCTGATTCAAAAGTCTTATCACAGAGCTGAAGGTATGATTCGAGAGAACTCAAAGCTGCTAGATGCACTTGCAAAAGCACTTGTGAAGAATCACATCATGAGTGAGATGGAGCTTAATAAAATATGGAAAAGATTTATTAAAAGTGAGTAAGGTTACTTCGCAATAAAATTGTAGCTGAAATCCCAAAGACCATTTGCTATATTTGCAAATGGTCTTTATTTTGATAAAGAGCAATTTGGGACGGAGGATTTTTGCTAATTCCCAATATTTAATAAATTAATAGAATAAAATATCATTTTCAATTCTCAAAGTTACAACAAAAAGATAAAATCAGCATTAATAAAGATGTTGCTTTTATCTTTTTTTAATCTTGCATTTTAATATAGCTTAATATATAATTAAAAAAAGAATATAAATGAAGGAAAAAATAGATTAACACATAAAAATGATTTATTAAAGTTTAAATAATTTAAAGGAGATTGATACTTATAATGGCAAAGATTCAAACATATGCTTTTGTTGGACCTTCTGGAACAGGTAAAAGCTACAGAGCACAGTTTGTGGCAAGTCAGAGAAACATTAATTATATTATAGACGATGGGCTTTTAATTAGGGAAAATGAAGTTGTAGCAGGGATATCTGCAAAAAGGGCAGAAACCAAGATAGAAACTGTTAAGGATGCTTTGTTTACAAAACCTGAAAGAAAAAAAGAAATACAAGTTGCAATAAGAAAATATAGACCAGATAAAATTTTAATTCTCGGAACATCTGATAGTATGGTTGCAAAAATAGCAGAAAATCTTGGATTGCCAGAAATAAAGGAAACAATATATATTCAGGATGTTGCAACCCCAGAGGAAATGGAAGTGGCAAGAAGAACAAGAGTAACTGAAGGTACACATGTTATTCCAGTACCTACTTTTGAAATAAAAAAAGATTTTTCAGGATATTTGTTAGATCCTTTACAAATATTTAAAACCAAAAGAAATTCTAAACCATATATAACTGAAAAATCAATTATTAGACCTACATTTAGCTATATGGGACATTTTCAAATTTCAGATACTGTATTTAGACAAATTTCAGAATATATAGCAAAAAAATCGGAAGCCATAAATAAAATAAGCAAATTTAGAATAGACACTTATGGCAGTGGAGTTTCTATATATATGGAAGTGTATGTTTTTTATGGATATAATATTAGAGAAAATATTCACTTGTTTAAGGAAAAATGCAGAAAAGAAATTGAAAAATTAACAGCTATGAACATTGAACAAATTGATATATTGGTAAAGGGAATAGTTGTAGAAGGAGAAAAATAAAATGTCATTTTTAGTTGCTATAGATGGACCTGCTGGAAGTGGTAAAGGCACAATTGCAGAATTATTATCAGAAAAATTAAATTTTATTCATATAGATACAGGAGCAATGTACAGGTGTATTACCTTGTACGTTTTAAATAATAACATTGATAAAGATAATAAAACAGAAATTATTAAAGCTTTAGATAAAATTGAAGTAGATCAAATTTTAAAAAATGGAAAAAAAGTTTTTTTATTAAATGGAGAAGATGTTACTGATTTTATTAGAACTGAAAGAGTTAATAAAATTATTTCTGATATTTCAAGTATTCATGAAGTTAGAGAAAAGTTACTTGTTTTACAGAGAAATATAGCAAAAGGAAAAAATGTCATAATGGAAGGCAGAGATATTGGAACTACAGTATTTCCAAATGCTGATGTAAAAGTATATTTAGATGCAGATTTAGATGTAAGAGTTGAGAGAAGGTATAAGGAATTTATTGAAAAGGGTATAGAAACAACTTTGGAAGAAGTAAAAAAGACAATTATTCAAAGAGACTATAAGGATATTCATAGAGAATATGGAGCTTTAAAAAAGGCAGAAGATGCAATTGAAGTAGATTCAACCAAAATGTCAATAGATGAAGTTGTAAATAAAGTTATTGAGATTATTAAGACAAAACAAGAGGATGTGAAATGATTGAAACGTAAGATTTTAAAAGCAATATTAGTTTTTGTAGTAATGATAGTTTATAGGGTAAAAAAAGTTGGAGAGAAAAATGTTCCAAAAGAACGGTAAATTTATAATTTTTGCAAATCATGTACATGCTTTGGATTCAGTAGCTTTAGTTTTAACATCAAAAAGAAAAATTGTTATGATTGCAAAAGAAGAACTTTTTAAAAATCCAATTTTAAATTGGCTAGGAAAAGTTTTTGATGTTATCCCAATTAAACGTGGGAGTGGAGATATAGATGCAATGAAAAAGGCTTTAAAGGCTTTAAAAAAGGACGAAATACTAGGAATTTTTCCTGAAGGTACAAGAAACGGAATGAAAAAGGGTGTTAAATTTCACAATGGAGGAACTTTACTTGCTTTAAAGTCTGGAAGTCCTATCATACCAGTAGGAATTCAAGGTTCTTTTAAACCATTTACAAAAGTAAAAATTAATTATGGAAAGCCAATGGATTTTAGTGAATATAAAGACAAAATATCCGATAAAGAGGTTCTAACAAAAATAACAAATGATGTTATGAATGAAGTGATTCGATTGACAAACGAAAAAATTTAGTGTATAATATTGCACTAGAGTGTATGAGATTACATTAATCAATTAACCCTACATTTAATGTAGGGTAATTTTATCTAAGAAAAAGAGAAGGGGAAAGAAAATGAATAATAAAAATATTAGAAATGTAGCAATAATCGCACACGTAGACCACGGAAAAACAACCTTAGTTGATGCTTTATTAAAACAAAGTCATATTTTTAGAAGCAACGAGCAAGTCGCTGAAAGAGTAATGGATTCAAATGACCTAGAAAAAGAAAGAGGAATAACAATTCTTTCTAAAAATACAGCTGTAATGTATAATGACGTAAAAATTAACATTGTTGATACGCCTGGTCATGCTGACTTCGGAGGAGAAGTTGAAAGAGTTTTGAAAATGGTTGATGGAGTATTGCTTTTAGTTGATGCTTTTGAAGGCCCAATGCCTCAAACTAGAGAAGTTTTAAAAAAAGCATTATCATTACATTTAAAACCAATAGTGGTAATTAATAAAATTGATAGACCTGGATGTAACCCAAATAAGGTGGTTGATCAAGTATTAGATTTATTCATTGAATTAGGTGCTGATGATGACCAATTAGATTTCCCAGTTATTTACGCTTCTGCTAAAAATGGAATTGCTAAAATGTCTTTAGATGAAGAAAGTGACAATGTACATTGCATTTTTGAAACAATAATTAATACTATAACACCACCAGAATGTGAAATAGAAGGACCTGCTCAAATGCTTGTTTCTAATATTGATTATGATGATTATCTAGGAAGAATTGCAGTAGGAAGAGTTGAAAGAGGAACTATAAAAAATGGAATGCCTGTTGCTGTATGTAAGGCAGATGACAAAATTTCAAATGGAAAAGTTGCAAAATTATTTACATATATGGGATTAAACAAAGTAGAAGTTGAAGAGATGCAAGCAGGAGATATTATTGCTTTATCAGGTATTACAGATATAAATATTGGAGATACAATTTGTGATATAAATAAACCTGAAAAAATCCCTTTTGTTAATATTGACGAACCTACAGTTTCTATGACATTTAGTGTTAATGATGGACCATTTGCTGGTAGAGAAGGAAAATTTGTTACATCTAGACATATACGTGATAGATTATTCAAAGAATTGGAAAGAAATGTTAGCTTAAGAGTTAAAGAAACAGACAGGGCTGAGAGCTTTGAAGTTTCAGGACGTGGAGAATTACATTTATCTGTATTAATTGAAACAATGAGAAGAGAGGGCTTTGAATTATTAGTTTCAAGACCAAAAGTAATTTTTAAGGAAATAGATGGGCAAAAATGTGAACCAATTGAAAAGCTAGTTGTTAATGTTCCAGATGATTGTATTGGAAATGTTATAGAAAAAATAGGTAGACGTAAAGGTGAAATGATAAACATGGAACCTGCAGAGTTAGGTCATACAAAGGTTGAATTTAAAATACCAGCTAGAGGATTAATTGGATATAGAACTGAATTTATGACAGACACAAAGGGAAATGGAACAATGAATAGCGTTTTTGATTGTTATGAACCATATAAAGGAGAAATTTCTGCAAGAACAAGAGGTACTTTAGTTGCTTTTGAAGCAGGAACTTCTGTAACTTATGGATTATATAATGCTCAAGAAAGAGGAGAACTATTTATAGGACCTGGTGTTGAAGTTTATGAGGGAATGATAGTTGGGTTAAATTCAAAGGCTGAAGATATTTCAATAAACGTATGTAAAGAAAAACATTTAACAAATACTAGAGCTTCAGGCTCTGATGATGCACTTCGTTTAGTACCACCAATTCAACTTTCTTTAGAAAAGGCAATTGAATTTATCCAAGATGATGAACTAGTTGAAGTTACACCATTAAATATTCGTTTAAGAAAGAAAATATTAGATTCTAAAACAAGAGAAAGAGAAGCAAGGTCTAAAGCAAAGGAATAAAATATGGATGAAAAGATAGAATTAATAAAAAAAGAAGCCTTAGATGAACATATTCCAATTTTAATGGATGAAACCTTAGATGTTATTGTTAAATATTTAAAAAAAATACGACCTAAAAAAATGCTTGAAATAGGGACTGCAACACGGATATTCTTCAATTTGTTTTATGAAAAATTTAGAAGAAGATTCTAAAATTGATACAATTGAATTAGATGAGGAAAGGGCAAAAAAAGCTAAAGCAAATATAGAAACTATGGGATTTTCAAATAATATAAATGTTATACAAGGAGATGCTGTTGACATTTTGCAAACTTTAGAATGTCAATATGACGTAATATTTATAGATGCTGCTAAAGGAAAATATCCTATATTTTTAAATGAGGCAATTAGGCTTTCAAAAAATGGAACATATATTTTTGCTGATAATGTTTTGTACAAGGGATATGTTTTAAGTGATTACAATAAACATAAGCAAAGAACTGCAGTAAGGCATTTGAGGGAATTTTTAAAGGAAATCGAGGAAAACGAAAACTTAGACAGCCAACTATTAGAAGTAGGGGATGGGTTATCTATTTCAAAAGTAATAAAATAACTCAGATTACCTTGCTGTAATACAATAGAAAATCGGCCTTTAGCAAGGTCGATTTTTTATTGTATTACATGAACATATTGCAGTTCTGATAAAATTATATCTATAATTAATATTATTAATAGGATTTTTAAAAATGATTCCAGTACTTGATTTGGAATTTTGCTATTTACAAATGAAACAAATTTTGTTATATATTTGTGGATATATCCTATAAATATTATTGCAGCCAAGCCCCAAGCTATAGAATATGGCAGGCAAACTCTTCCATTTAAGTTATATAAATCATTTGTATAATCCCAACATTTTATTCCATATTGTGCTTCTAGAAAGTAGCTTGTAGCATATTCAAATAAAGTTAACACAACAGCGGAACTTATAAATAATTTAATATAGTTAGTTTTGTATTTAGAAAGATACGTAATTAAAATTATCATACCTAATCCATAAATGGGACAAATAGGACCAACTAAAAAACCTCTATTTGTAAAATGACCAAGTACTATGTATGAATACAAAGTTTCTAAAACCCAGCCTAGAAAAGAGTACATAAAAAAATAAATTAATAATTCTTTTAGTTTTTCACCATATTTATTTTCAAGCTCTTGCAAATTTTCACCTCTTAATTTATACTTAAAAGTATAATACCAAATATTTATATAAAAGTAAAGAATTTTTTATTCAACTGTAAAATAACTTGTAAAATTTTTATTTTAATATTATAATAAAATATGTAAATTAACTGCGGGTATAATTTAATGGTAGAATGTCATGCTTCCGACCTGATAGTGTGGGTTCGATTCCCACTACCCGCTCCAAAAACAAAAATCGTCGCACCAATTAAAAATGCTTATGTTTAAAGCATTTACGGGAAATCCAAAAATTAAATATCACTTTATAAGTCGATTTACATCGGCTTATTTTTTTTGCTATTTATTAAAAAACTGGCCATTAATATTTTTTCAAAAATATTAATAGCATTATACTTGACACCATTTGCAAAATGCGATTAAATATATTTATTATAAACATTTGAAGTAGAAAACATTTAATAATTTTGTAACAAAAATGTAATTAAATTTCAAAGAAGTTTCAAACCCTTGCAATTTTGAATATAAATATTTTGAGGTTGTATAAATACATTAAATAGTGTAAAATGAGAATATATAAGTACCTTAATGGTATTTTTTACAAGAAAAAAATAGAAAAATTAAATACCAGAAAAGATTGTAATAATCTTATTTTATTCCTCTATTTTAGGCAAAATTTTTATAGATATCTTAATATTAAATTACATAAGATAACTAGAAAAAGGAGAAAAATATAAGATGAAGAAAACAAAGTTTAAGGAAAATTTATCTAGAACCATAAATGAAATCGGTAATGGTAGTAAAATACGAGGTATAACTCTTATTTCATTGGTTATAACAATAATAGTTATCGTAATATTAGCAGGAGTGATAATTATACAATTAAACGATAATGGAATATTGAAAAATGCAAAAATAGCAAAAGAAAAATATGCAAATTCACAAGGTGATGAAAATGCAACAATAGATGATTATTCAAATCAAATTGAAAGTTATGAAATTGCTAGAAATAGTAGAGATACTGTTACAATTTCAAAAGAAGAATATGATATGTTAAAAAATATAAATAATTATTCAACAAGTGAAAAAAAGATTGGAACTTGGATAGATGGGAAACCACTTTATCAAAAAACATTGACAGGCACAACAGGAAATAGTGGCGAACAAGTTCTAGGAATTATTTCTAATAGTTTAGGAAATTACTGTACACTTATATCTTTTGTTACTGCAAAAGATGGTGCACCTTTTAATGGAATTGGTAGAGCAGACTCAACTTTTTATTGGTGGATTAGAAAAAATGGAGAATTTGTTGCTGGATCTTTTCAAAATAGCGAGATGAAAGAAGCTACATTTTATGCGACATTTCAATACACAAAGTCTATAGACTAGGCAACAGAAAATATACAAAAATTTAAATTTCTTAAAAGAACTATCAAATAAATTTTAATAGTCAATTAGTATGATGAAGGAGCGAAAATCCTATGAAGAAATTAAGAAGTAAGAGACATTTTAATGATAAAATAAATTTATTCAAAAAAGAAAAGAAAAATGCTGGGGTAACATTAGTGGTACTGGTAAAATGAATATTCACTTTCATAAAAAGGATTACTATATTATAACGATAAAAATAAGACAAACTGAATGAGTAATTGCAAAAAGTACAAAAATATCAAGCATAAATACAAAAATTTTAATAATAAAAATATAAAATCAAAAAAATATAGAAATGATTTCTTAATCTAAGCCATTAAGGAACATTTCTTATTTTTTTGGCAAGGAATAAAATGCTTTGATTTATACTATTACATCATTTTATAAGAGTTTTTATAATAAATTAAGATACTTTTGTAAAATAGTTATATTTTAAACTTGATTTATAATAAAAATATAATTTTGATTTATATTTAATAAATAATTGATATTACACTTAAATATTAAGTAACGATAGTAATAACCTTTATATAATATGTGTATATCAAATAAATTTACAAAATTTAATAAATAAAAAATAA
>CAZAZX010000014.1:17028-27552 GCA_964489885.1 uncultured Lachnospiraceae bacterium
TTATATAATATGTGTATATCAAATAAATTTACAAAATTTAATAAATAAAAAATAAAAAGGTTTCGTTTTGATAATAAAAAATGAGACTTTTTTTGTTAGTCAAAATTAGATGAAATATTTTTAAGAAAGAAAAAATTATGAAATAATTGAAAGTTTAAGTAACAAATAAATGTATTGCAAACAAAACCGACAACTATAAAAAATTTATTTTTTTGGAATTTGACATTTATAAAAATTAAGTATATAATAAATGTAGAAAGCAAATCCACAGCGAAGTGGGTTTCATCATTAAGATTTTACCACACATCTGCTAACGGAAATTAAGTCAGATGTGTGGATTTTTAATTGTTTATTCTATCTATTTCATCATTTATATTGTCTATAAAGATGATGGCTAGAAGAACTATATTAAATGTTAATGATATTGATAAAATTACAAAATATGTAATAATTATTTCAACCATTGCCATCACCTCCTCTCTATTGGAAAGAATCCAATAAAAGAAGATGAAATCCACAAGCATCTGCTTTTTTACTTTCTACGACTTTTATAATACAACAAAATTGAATCAAAAACAATCTTGTTTTTGAAAAATATTAAAAATTTATAAAAAATTAACTATAAAAAAATTTTAGTAGAATAACACTAGTAATAAAGCATACTACAAAGGTTATATCTTTTAATAAATATGTAAAAAAACATTGATATATCAATTAAAAAAGTGCTTGACAGATATTTGAAAAATTGATATAAATAGTTCAAAGAAAGTTTGAATTTATTTTTTTAGCAAAAGTTTCGCGTATGTGTTGCTTTTTCGCTCCAAGTTTGGCATTTTATATTGCAATGGTTAATAACAGTAAATAATGGAGAATTTATATTATAATGCTATTGTAGCTCAGTTGGTAGAGCAACTGATTCGTAACCAGTAGGTCGGCGGTTCAATTCCGCCCAGTAGCTCCAAAGAAATTTAAGCCATTTTCTCTTATTACAAGGGAAAACGGCTTTTTATTTTTTTCAAAATATTGTAAAAGAATTAATGTTATGGTATTATTTTGTTGAATTAAAAAATATTCAAGGGGGATAAAATATCATGGAAAAGAAACAAATGAAAATTAGTTTAGCAACATTCATAGAAAGTATAATAGCAATAATATTAGTTGCTGTAATTATTATTATGGGCATTCACATTTCAAATCAAAATAAGGCTTTAGAGGAAAGTCAGATTGCAATGGCAAATAAGGAAAATGCATTATCATCTATCGAAAAAAATACTCAATATGAAAATAAAGAGGATATTGTACAAACATCTACTCCAATACAAAATTCTATCTCTTTAGATTCAAATACTACACCAAAAATTACTAAAGAAGAAAATATAACAGATAAAGAAAATAATGTTAAAAAAGAATACAATGTTACAGATGAATCAAAATCTAGTACAAAAGTTGCAATTAATAACGAAGAAAGAAAAAATTATATTCTTCAAACAGCGTCTTCTCATTGTGGAAATATATTATCAACGGATATAGATTATAACCTAGTATTAGAAAGTAGAATTGATGGCTCAAAAAATATAAATGATGTTAGTAATTATGCAACTACTATGAAATGGAGTGTTAAAAATGATGTTGATTATTCTTTCAAATATCCAAGCAATTGGAATATAGAAAAAATAGATAACGGAGTGGAAAGATATAGAATATAAGGAAAATCAATTGGAAAAATCATACTTGAGAACGGAGAGAATGGAGATAAAGTAGTTGAACAAGAAATAGTAATTGTTGTATATGAACCTGTTATATTTAGCAATGAAGAGGCATTAGCTGTTACATGGAAAGATGATGGATATAATGGACTAGGACAAGGAAATGCTAATGGTCTATGGTGGACTCAAGTTTTTTTAAATGGAAAAAGTATAAATGCACAAGACAATTATACTTTTATAGGTAATAATGCAAATACCAAAAAACTTGTGAAATTTAGAATTTTAACTCCAAATACTAGTGATAATTTAGCAACATGGAAGACTACTAATATAATTAATTATTTCATAGGAGAATTTAGAATATAAAAATGAATTGCAAATAATACAATAAATCTACAATCTCACAACAAAAAGCAAATGTTCATTTATTCAAAAAAATCCTAATAAAATTATAGAAAAAAATGTACAAACTTCTTTTAATGTTGGCTATCTTTTCTTGCAAGATATATATTACAAATTAGGTATTAACAGTATATGTAAAGACATTACTGACAGGTATCAATTTAAATTTGACTTCAATGATATTATGTCAAAATTAATTTTTGCTAGAATTATCTTTCCAGCCTCTGCATTAAAAACTTTTTAGAGCAATCTAATTTTGATTATCAACACATTGAAAGAGCATTGCCTGTGATTTGCGAAGAAATGGATTTTATTCAATCTGAACTTTACAAAAACAGCTGTAAATATATGGAAAGAAATAATAAAATATTGTATTATGATTGTACAAGCTATTACTTTGAAATTGAAGAAGAATCAGGATTAAGACAATATAGACCAAATCCAATTGTTCAAATGGGTCTCTTTATGGATGGAAATGGTATTCCACTTGCTTTTGATATTACATCTGGAAACACAAATAAACAAATAACTTTGACTCCTTTAGAAGAAAAAATCATTAAAGATTTTGAAACTTCAAAATTTGTTGTATGCACTGATGCTGGACTTGCTTCAAAGGCTAATTGTTACATATTCTGTAAAATATCAAGAATATATATCATTTAAAAATGATGACGGTTATAGAACACAAGAACAAATTGACAGCTTAACAAATAACATAATAAAAAATGGAATTGAAAATCCTATTGAGGTTATTAGAAACGAAAACGGACAAATATATATTGAACCTGTTGATTTAGATAATATTAAAAAGATAAGAGCAAACATAAGAAATACTAAATTAAATGTTTCAAAGTTAAAAAGAGGTATAACGGATTATAACAATTTTAGAAAATCGCATTTTGGAAAACTAAGAATTGGCAACGATGGATTAGATGTTGATATATTCTACAAAGAATTAAGTATGTGAATAAAACTTGATTTATCTAAAAAAAAAGAGTATAATAATTACAACTTTAGCTTCATTGGAAGGAGAGTGCATTGAAATGAAGCGGTGGTTTAAAGTCAACGAATTAAAAAAAGTTGACTTAAAGAGGAATTTTGGGGAAGACGGTGTCCTTGCAGGATGGATGTTTGTGATATCTTATGTAGCCATTTTTGTTATGGTAGCCATTTCAGAACTCAAGCTGTATGAAGTAACTTTTTGTGTTGCTATTTTTATAGCAGGAGTTGAAATTGGAACTATCACGGCAACAACTGTGGCTACAAAAGAAAATAAACGTAAATTAAGCATAAATTATAAAATTAGGTTGATTTTATCGATTATGCTTGAAACAATCCTTCTTGTAATTGCATGGACTTCAGTTTCAATGTTGGAATGGCTTTCCATTGCAATACTTGCAAACTGCGGATATGTGATGCCTGTTCTCCTAGCAAAAGTGAAAAAGGTCTAAAATACATCGTTTCAAAAAGAGACTGGATTTATTCCAGTCTCTTCGATTTTGTTCTTATTGTGAAACAACAAGGCTCTGGGGTATCCATCCAAGGCTTTAGCCGTGTTGGTGGGTCAGGTTTTTATATAGTTGTTAATTGAGTTGTATAATCTAAACCTGTATTTGAATCATAGTCGTATGCAAGCGTATATATGTCAGTAGCATTTATATCTTGAAGCAACATATGTTTTAAATATTTGTTTTTATTTTTTTGTATTAAGAATTTTTTTGGTGATGTAATAACATTTAACTTTGGAGAAGAGATTTTTGAAATAATTCTTTTTCCATTAGGATTAAATGCTAATACACGAACATATGGAACAATTCTTTTAGAAAATTCCATATCTTCTTTTGTTATATCTAATAAAGCATATAGTAGAATTCTTTGAATTCTTGTTTGAGTATAACGTTTTGATTTTACTTGGGTAATAAAGTCAGGTATATTATTACATGTATTTGAAGCAGTTTTAATTGCATTTTCAAGCCCTTCAGTAACATCAGGTAATTCAGCAATTTGATTTAAACTCATGCTTCTTAATTTGTACATAATTTCTTTTTCAAAGCAAGTAATGTTTTTTACAACTTGACCATGTTTCATTTTATCTATAAAAATATCATAAGATGATTTAGGCATTAATTTAGAAAGTTCATTTGATTTCTTTAGCATTTTTCTAATTTCAGAAGAGCTAGCTATACCATTTACAACAGAAGAACTGTTATGATCTACACTATCACGTTTTATTGTAATTGGTTTAATATTGCTATTTAATTGCTTTAAGGCTTTTAAATATTCAATTCCGAGTATATTATTTGAACCAGATAAAATATTTGCATATTTACGAATATCTGTTAAATACATTAAAATTGCTTTTTCTCTAGCCTTTGCAAAAGAAACACCCTTTGCAAGTTCATGTTCTAACAATGATACGTATTCTTTAGGCTGTTCACTAAAAACTTTTGCAAATGTATCTAATGTTTCAATATCTCCACATTCACTTCCAAAAGAAATATTATCAACTATACCCAAACTATTTAAAATATTTATACTGCCAAAAGCATAATTTTCTGCACTTGATATACTATAAATTAATGGAAGTTCTAATACTAAGTCTACACCATTTTGAACAGCCATTTTAGCTCTTGACCATTTATCAATTATTGCGGTACTTCCACGTTGTGTAAAATTTCCACTCATTACACAAATTGTTAAATCTGCATTAGACTGTTTTTTTGATTCATTTAAATGATACAAATGCCCATTGTGAAATGGGTTGTATTCTGAAACTATACCTAAAACTTTCTCCATACTATACTCCTCATTATATACAAATATTGTATATTATTTAAATTATTGATATAATATCATAAATATTTTAGTTTTACAATGAAAAATAAAAAAAAGTAAAATTTAAGAGTTTTGATTTTAATAAAGGAAAAGAGGAAATATATTTTGGACAAAATAATAATTTATACAGATGGAGCATGTTCTGGAAATCCTGGACCTGGAGGTTGGGGAACGATATTAATGTTTAAAGAACATAAGAGGGAAATTTCTGGAGGGTTAAAAGAAACAACTAATAATATTATGGAGATAACGGCTGTAATCGAAGGATTAAAATTGTTGAAATATCCTTGTAATTATGAAGTTGAAGTTTATAGTGATAGTGCTTATGTTGTTAATGCATTTCAAAAAGGATGGATTGAGAATTGGAAGAAAAAAAATTGGATAAATTCTTCTAAAGAACCTGTTAAAAATAGAGAATTATGGGAAGAATTATATGAGCTTGTAACCAAATATCAAGTTAAATTCATCAAAGTAAAAGGTCACAGCGATAATCAATATAATAATAAATGCGACGAAATGGCAAGAAATGCAATAAAAAGACTATAATATTACATCTTTGTTACAATAGTATTACATTTTAACAACAATATTGAAATAAGTATGCATTTAGAATATAATAAAAACAAAATTAGAGGTGGAAATGTGCGTTTCTATCTACGAGGGGGAAGAAAAATGGAGACATTTGCAGATTATATTTTAAATGAAGAAGATTTTGAAAAAAAACTTGCAATAATGTATTTTTTAGAAAAAAAAGCTGATATATATTTTAATAAATCTGTAATAATGAAAACTGTTTTGGCAAAATTATTTATAGAGCTTGAAAACATAGACGTAGACGAAAATCTTGTTGTTACGGCTTGTTTGTTGTGTGCTTGCAAAAAATCTGATAGTCCACAAAACATAAATAAAATTAAATCTTATGCAAAAGAAAGTGCTGAATACTTATCTACACTTGGTTTTTCTGATCGTTTTTGTAAGATATGTGAAGAACAAAATCGCTATAGCGGTAGTAAAAATAGGGAAAAAGAAAGTGATATTCTTGAGCTTGTTGATCAATTTGGTGGTATGGTCTTAGATAGACCAGAAAGAAAGGGATTCCAAGTTGATGAAGCTTTAGTTTTATTAGAGTATAGAAACTTAAGAGGAAAAGATAATAGATATCTAAAAAAATTTATAGAATTTGTACAAGGATTGGAGGAGATTAAACAATGAACGAAGAAATTGACTTTGACATAAAAGAACTTAATAGAGAAAAGGGCTTAATACAAAAGTTGGCAGATGCTGAAAATAGGCTCGGAACAGACGATAGAAAAGAACAGATGGCTGTAGCAATAAAAGCAAGTAAATTAATAATTGATAAAGTTAAAGAACAGCAAAGTAAGAAAGAAACACCAAAACAAGAAGTGTCAGAAGTATTTAATAGTTCAAAACTAGCAGAAGAAATAAAAAGAGAAATTGGAGATGAAAGGTAAATTTTGAATTATATACTTTATATTTATATAGGAGGGCATAAAAATTGATAACATTAGAAGATGTAAAAAAAGACACAGAGGTTAATGCCTTGGTAAATGGGGCTCAAAAACAAATAGATGCTATTGGATATACAGAGCATTCTATTAGACATATAACGGTCGTTTCTGAAAGGGCTGGAAAAATTTTGGAAACATTAGGATATGACGATAGAACAATTGAATTAGCGAAAATTGCAGGCTATTTACACGATATAGGAAATTGTGTTAATAGAACTGACCATGCACATACTGGGGCAATATTGGCCTATAATATATTAGAAAGAATGGGAATGCCAGTAGATGAAAGAGCCGAAATATTAATGGCAATAGGAAATCATGATGAAAAAACTGGCGCACCCGTTAGTGAAATATCGGCAGCACTAATAATTGCTGATAAATCTGATGCACATAGAAGCAGGGTAACAAAAAAGAATATTGCTAGTTTTGATATACATGATAAGGTAAATTATGCTGTAACAGAATCTAGATTAATTATTAGTAAAGAAAGTAAAAAAATTACACTTTCATTAACAATAAATACTGATATTTGTCCAGTACTTGATTATTTTCAAATTTTTATGGAAAGAACAATGATGAGCAAGTATGCTGCTAAATTCTTAAATATGTGGTTTGAGTTATTGATTAACGATACAAGATTATTATAATAGGAGGAAAAAAAGTGAAAAACAAAAACTTATTGAAAATTTTGGTGTTTGTAGCTGCAATAATATTAATTTCATTAATATCATTTGTCGGAATTTACAAATATGAAAAGGGTGAAATGGTAAAAGTAATGCCAGACTATAAAATGGCAAAAGAATTTAAGGGCTCTAGATTAATTTCGTTAAATGTTGATACATCAACAAAAGAAAAGAATTCTAGTGATACAACTTCTGAAAATAATGCTGATGAAAATACTGTAGATGAAAACACAACTTCCGAAGACGCAACTGCAGAAAATACTACTGAAGATAATGCAACAACAGAAAATACAACTTCTGAAACAGAACCTGTAAATGCACCAGAAGTTTTAAACAAGGATAATTACTTAAAAGTTAAAAGTATTTTACAAAAAAGATTATTAGATTTAAACATTGACCAATTTGATGTTCGTGTTAATGAGGAAGATGGACAAGTAGTAATGGAATTGCCTGATGATACAACAACAGATGAAATTTTACAATTTTTAACTGAACCAGGAAAATTTGAAATTCAAGCAACAGATACTGAAGAAGTTTTATTGAGTAAAGATAATATAGAAAAAGCATCTGTAATTGAATATCCAGGAAAAACAGGGAAAAATATTTATTTAAATATAAAATTTAAAGATGATTCAATAAAAAAATTAGAAGAAGTAACAAAAACATATATAGAAACAACAGCAGAAGATGGAACTTCAACTAAAAAGACTATAACACTAAAAATTGATGATCAAACTTTATTAACAACTTATTTTGGAGAAACAATATCTAATGGTCAAATCCAAATACCAATTGGAGATGAAACAACAGATACAGTAATTTTAAATAATAATAGGAAAAATGCAAATTATCTTGCAACAGTCTTAAATACTCCAACATTGCCGATTACTTATAAATTGGATCAAAACCAATTTGTATCAGCTTTATATGATGAAAATTGCCTAAAATGTATAGCTGCTGCAGCAATTATTTTAGTAACATTGGTTATGATATACTTAATTATAAAATACAAGGAAAGCGGTATTATTTCTGCTATTTCTTTAGTTGGTTTTATTGCAATTACAATGTTAGCTATTAGATATATGAATGTTCCGCTTTCAATTGGAAGCCTTGTAGCAATTTTATTTACAACAATAATGGAAATTGTATTCTTAAGTCAACTTTCAAAGAATAATGAAAATAAAGAAATGAATAAATCAATTATTAAATCAATATTATTACAAATACCTTTTTATCTAATATCAATTATTTTGGTTTTATTATCTGCATATATAAAACTTGAAATAGTAAGCTTTGCAACGGCTTTATTTATAGGTTTAGCAATTGAATTAGCATATAATTATTTCATTGTTAAAAATGTTTTAAAAAGTTAATTGAAAGAAAGGGTGAAAGAATAAAATGAATAGAAAATTACTTTATATAATAATTGCTATTATTATCATTGCTGGAGCTATAATGGGTATAACAAAGGGTTTTAATAAAGGCGTTACTTATGCAAATAGTCAAAAAATAGAGGTTTATATTAATCAAAAAATAGATAAAAATGATATTCAAGAAATTGCTGATGATATATTTGGAAAAAATACTCCAAAACAAATACAAACAGTTGAAATTTTCAATGATATGATAGCTATAACTGTTCAATCAGCAACTGATGAGCAATTAGACAACTTAGTAAAAACAGTAAATGAGAAATATGGATTGGAATATACAAGAGACGATGTAAATATAATTTATATTCCTGCTATTCATATTAAAGATATGATTAAGGAATATGTTCTTTCTGCAGTATTCATAATTGGAATTGCATTTATATACATGATAATAAGGTATTATAAAATAAAGACTGGAAAGGTAATATGTGTAACATTATTAAGTGTAATAATACCAGAAGCTGTTTTAGCAAGTATTTATACAATATTTAGATTACCTTTAAATGAAATAACAATGCCACTTGTATTATTAGTTTTAATATTGTCAATATTTATTGAAGGATTATATTTAGATAAAGTTGTAGAAAAATTAAAGAAAAAAGAAGAAGAATTCGTTGAAGAAGAAAAATAAGAATATGTCCCACCAGCATGGCTAAAGCCGTGGGTGAAGTCTAAAGAAACCTTGTTGCTTTTGCAATAAAGAAAAATAACTAGCACTAGTAATGCTAGTTATTTTTCTTTATTGAATGTTTAAATTGATATGTTTTACAAATATTGCAATTATAACAAATGTAAACTCTTTTTTCAAATATTGACTGTAGAGTTTTTATAAATTCGTCATTATTATTATCAATTAAATGAATATATAACTTTTTTGGCAGTAAATTTAATAAAGTATTCAAACAGTAGTCATTAGAGGAAAAAGTAATATCAGATAAATACTTAGCATTTGAAATATCATTATCAAATTTAATTATTTTTTTATCTTTATCAAGCAAAAGTGATTCATTATTGTAGTATATAAGATGAATGACATCATCTACTGAAGGTGTAGAATTAATATATAATTTTAAAAGATTTATAAATTCTAGATATTCCTTTTCTATTATATAGCTGTTTATACTGCTTTCTACAATTTCGTCTAAAATAGATATATATTCTTTAAGCCTAAAATTGATAAAGCCATTTAAAATAACAGATTTATTTTCTTTAACATATTCTTTACATAAGTAAAAAACAATATTTTCTCTATTTTGAGAAGTAATATTTTCCATGTTGTTTAGATTAGTAAGACACAAATCCAAAATCTGTTTTTTCTCAAAATCATCAAAATAGAAGTAATTATAATTAATTATCTTAGAAATAATTTTTTCTTCATAAAATAAAACTATAATATTTTTTAATATTTGAGAAATAAAATCAATAAAAATTTCTTCATTATTGCCTTTATAGTGGTATATTATATTGTTATAAATTTTAAACCTTCTTTTTGAACAATAGAAATTTGAGGGAGTATTAGATTTAAAGTCATTTAGAAGATAACTTAATATTTTTTCATTGTTGGTTTTGATACAAAATGATTTTAACAAAGTAATCCAGTCTCCTTCCATAAGCATATTATCTGCTAAATAGCTTTTATATATACATATTTTATTCAAAATAAAGGAAAATGAAACTTGTATAAAAATAAATATCATCTGCAAAACTAATTGCAGATGATATTTATTTTTGCGAAAGAAACAAAGTGGGTCAGGTTCTTATTGTGAAACAACAAGGTTCTGGGGTACCCACCCACGGCTTTAGCCGTGCTAGTGAATCGTTAGGTTCTTATTGTGAAACAACAAGGTTCTGGGGTACCCACCCACGGCTTTAGCTGTGCTGGTGGGTCAGGTTCTTATACATTATATATATGATAATCAATATCTGGGAAAATAGG
>CAZAZX010000015.1:0-26989 GCA_964489885.1 uncultured Lachnospiraceae bacterium
TTCTCTACATTATATATTGGTACTATAATTGAAACTAAGCTATTCTCCATATTTACTCTTTTCTTTTTATTGATAATTCAAAATTCTTTTTAAAAATTCTTTTATTTTCACTTTAAATTTAATAATATTATATACGTTTTTAAATTTTTTCTTACATATCATATAATATATTAATCTATAATATAAACTTAACTTGCTTTTTTCATCAACGTTCATTATTTTAGATTGTTCCACATATTTTTTAATTTCTTTTAAAGACTCATTATTGGGTATGTTATGTATAATATTAAACCTTATAACTGAATAAATAGAATCAATATATAATTTCTTCATATATGACAAATCATATTTATATTTTTTGAATAACTCATACATATAGTCATTTAAAATTCTTTGCTGTTCTAATTTATTTCCCTTTTTTTTATGCATTATGCTTTTTTCATTTTGATAATAGTAATAAAGTGGCTCTTTTATTACTTTTGCTGTTTTTATTTTAGTTAAATAATCCAAGTTAAAAATAAAATCTTCTCCGCAAATGATATCTTCTCTAAAATGCAAGTTATATTTATCTATTATTTCTTTTTTATAAACTTTATTACAAACGGAATTTAACAAATGATACCTAATTAAAGAATTAATAAATTCATCACCTATTCCAGTAATTTTATTTAAATTACAATAATTTACCCTTGTGTTTTTATTTTTTTTTAATATATAATTAAATATTAAAATTTCTTCAGAATTTAAATTTTCTAGTATCACCTTAATATAATCTTCTGTTATAGTATCATCACTGTCTACAAAGGTTATATAATTTCCTGTTGCATTTTTTAATCCTATATTTCTCGCAGAACTTACCCCGCCATTTTCTTTATGTATTACTTTAATTCTTTTATCTTTTTTTTCATATTCGTCACATATTTTAGGACAACTATCTGTAGAACCATCGTCAACAAGTATTATCTCCCAATTGCTATATGTTTGATTTATTACTGAATTAATGCATCTATCTAAATATTTTTCAACATTATATACTGGTATTACAATTGTTATCAATTCTTCGCTATTACACATATATTCCTCTGCCTTCTTTATTTTTAAACACAATATTATTGTTTTATATGTATGAAACTTTCAATCTAGTTATAAAAATATTTTTTATTTTATTTCTCTAATTTTTAAATATAAATTCCAAAACTTTTTATAAAAACTTACACCAAAAAACAATAATATAATTGAAACTTTATCTCTAAAAGAACTTTTGAAATCAAAAATAACACTTTTATATCTGATTATTTCTTTTCTAAGTTTTCTTTCATCTTCAAAGTTTCTATTATTTGAATTTATCATTCTATTTAATGTGCTAATTCTTGCCCAAAACATCTTTCTTTTAATAGCCTTTTTCAATGAATCATATTTTGATAATTCTTTGCACATATTATCTGATGCTTCAATTAAATATAATTGCTTTTCATTAAATTTCCTACGAGTTATTGATTCATTTCTAATCATATAATTATACTTCGCATCGAATCCAACCGCAACAAATTCATTTTTATCAATAAGTTTGTATATTGTATCATTGTCTTCAAATAATTTTCCTTTTGGGAAATTTATATTTTTAAATTGCTCTGTTAAATACATTTTTCCGTATGCAGATACATCAAAATTAGAGGCATATAATACATCTGAAAATGTCTTAATTTTATCCCATTTATTGCTTTTTCCATTTATTATTTTATTTATTTTTTTATTATTAAATATTGATTGTACTTTACAAAAGGAAATATCTGTATTATATCTTTTTATCAAGTTATATAAATATTCAACATAATCTACATCAACATAATCATCACTATCAATAAAAGTAATATATTTTCCAATGGCATTTGCAATTCCCACATTTCTTGCATCTGATAACCCACCATTTTCTTTATGAATAACTTTGATTCTGGAATCTTTTTTTGCATATTCATCGCAAATTTTACCACTATCATCTGTTGAACCATCATCTATCAAAATTATTTCTATTTTCTTATAAGTTTGATTAATAATTGAATCTAAACATTTTCTTAAATAAAATTCCACATTGTAAACTGGTACAACAATACTAATAAAATCCTCTTCCCTCATTTCTTCCCTACTTTCATGCCTAAATATCTAGCTCCCATATCAGGCAACCATCTTATTATAGCTTTAAAATTCATATCTTGTATACTTCTTTGTAGTATATATTTAGATAATTCTAATCCAGAATTACTTGTTCCATATTTATCTAAATAACTATTTTTCTTCATAAATTGGCCTGTTAACTTATATCTATTGTATAATTGTTTTAGAGTAAATTTATGGGAATGATATATTTCAGAATCTGCACAATATTTTATTTTATATCCATTTGTTATAAGTTTATATGCAAAATACATATCTTCATTTATAGGTAAATCCTTTTGATCGTATCCGTTTAAATCTTTAAAAACCGATGTTTTAATTGCACTAGATGCATCACTAAAAAAAAACGTTCTTAATCCCAACTCTTTAATATCATCATTTGAAATAACTCTAGATTTATTAGAATAGTTTTTTTCTCTTGTATATTTTTCTATTCCATCATACTTGGTTAATTGCCTTGAATAAGCTGCAACTACACTGCCATCTATATCTTTTACAAGGTTATATAGCCAATCTTTTCTTTTAATTTCTATATCTTGACTTATAAATACTATTATGTCCGCTTTACTTTTTAATGCAGCTCTTTCTCTAGTTAAACTATGAGAAAATTCACTTTTTTTTATTTTTTCGTAATTAATATTATTATTTTTTAGTACTTCTTCCGAATTATCATTACTTTCTGTAAGTATGTATTTTATCTCATTAATTTGTACATTTTCTTGTGAAATAATTGAGTTGTTTAAATTTATTATAAATTTTTCCGCATTATACAATGGGCAAATAACATCAACTGTCATTTCTTCAACCCCTCTTATCCCCAAATTATAATTTTAATTGTTTTGAATATACACTTAATATCAAGTATCAAATTACAATGTTTGCAATAATAGTACTCTAAACTTAATCTTTTTTCATAAGTATCTGCAATATTTCTATTACAAGCCCACCATCCTGTTATTCCTGGTTTTATACTTTCATATATTTGGTGGTTTCCATTATGTTTATCGAGCTCTCCTTCAATTAAGGGTCTTGGTCCAATTAGTGACATTTCTCCCTTTAACACATTAACAAATTGTGGTAATTCATCTATACAAGTTTTTCTTAGTATCTTGCCAATTGGAGTAATTCTTGGGTCATTTTTAATTTTTTGATTTGATTTCCACTGTTTTTCATACTCAGGATTAGTTAAAAGTTCGTTTAATAATTCATCAGCATTATAAACCATTGATCTAAATTTATATATATATATCCTTTTTCCACCCTTGCCAATTCTTTTTTGTTTATAAAAAATTGGTTTTGTATCACCTGTAGCTAAATATAAAATTTTTATTATAATAGTAAAAGGAATGAGCATTACTAAAGCAACTAAAGAGCAAAAGATATCAAAAATTCTTTTTATAGTATGGTATATAATTTTTTGCAACTTTGTAAGCATTATTAATGGATTTTTAGCCATTTTTACTAAAATGCTATTTTCTTCTTCCATTTTATCCCCCTAAATAATTCTATCGTAAATTATATTATATCTTTTGTGATTAAATTGCACATTTTCTTAAATATATCATAAACTTTTATAGTATTCAACATTAAATTACATTTTATGTTATTTTTTTGGCAGTACTATATTTAATGAGAAATAAAGGCCGTATAAGCTTTCAAAATTATTTGACATTTTTATTTTATTCTTGTATAATTAATTGTAAATAAGATGAGCGACCACAGAAATGTGGCGTGTCGTTAGATAAGTATTTTTTTAGAATACATCTCTATTGACCAGACAGAGATGTATTTTTTTTGCTGTCTAATCTTCTTATTGAAAAATTTAATTTTGTTTCACCTCATTGACACATAATAAAAAGACTTCATTAAAGATAAATTTACCATTGAATTTACTAAAGACATATTGTATAATAATATATGTTTATGGGGGTGTATTTGGCTTCGACAGTAATTTAGAAGTATTCATAGCGAGTGGTGGATGTTCGCTTTGGCCACCTAAAAAAAGCGAGATTAAATATAAACGCTAGAAATAATGAATTAGCATACGCTGCCTAATTGTAGCGACGTTTTAACTGTAGCTTCCCACAGCTTAGTTAAGGCGACGAATTAGTGGGAAACGAAATTATTCTTGGCTTCTTGGAATAATTGGTATTTATAGAGCTTTTATAAAATTGGTTTTGTCTATTAATCCAATTTTATAGAAATCAAATAATAGACTGCACTCGGAGAATTGGATATGGAAAAGTTTCTGGACAGGAGTTCGACTCTCCTCACCTCCACCAAAAAAATAAGCGATACACTTCATTTTGTGTATCGCTTATTTTTTAACAACAACATTTTTTATCACAACACCACAACATAATTATCCTAACAATAATTAGTATTAATAATATGATTGCCAATATGATAATTGCTGCCAATGATTCTAAAATTGCAGATGCTATTGCCGCTCCAATTATCAACCCTACAGTAAACAAAAACAAACTTATTAATATTACCAATATTAAATCAATACAACACCTTCTTGTGTTTCTTTCCCTATTACAACAAGTCACATTTATTTGCGGTTCCATACAATCCACCTCTCATTTAATTAAATTATTTTATAAACCATTATATGAAAATTAAAATAAAGTGTTAATTAATTATTGTTTTTGTATTAACAAAAACAATCTTTTGTGATATATTGAAATAAATTGTTTATTAAGGAGGTTTTTTGTATGCAAGACTTTATAAATAAATATAGCACAAATTCTATATTAATATCTGTTTTGTTAATTATTTTATCAATGTTTTTAATTTTTAATCCAACTATGTCACTTAACGTTATTGTAGTTATAATTGGTATTATTTTAACAGTAAATGGTATTGTACACACTGTCTCATACTTTTCAAGCTCAAAAGAATTAAAAATGTTTAGTGTTGAGTTAGCTATAGGTGTAATAAGTCTACTTGTAGGATTAGTTTTTATTTTTAATCCATCAGTAGTCCAAGAATTTTTAGCTTTCATAATAGGAGCATGGATTATTTTAAAAAGTATTACCTCTATTCAACTTGCACTTAACATGAGAGAATCAACAAATAAATGGTTCATCACACTTATTTTAGCAATATTTACATTTATATTAGGTATAATTTTAATATTAAAACCATTTGCAACAAGTATTTTAATTTCAGCTTGTGGTGTTATGCTTCTTATTTCTGAAGTTGCAAACATTATAGAAGTTGCGACAATGAAAAAATATATTCAATAAGAATCCAACCCACCTTTCACAGTTAAAGCTGTTGGTGAGTTCTAAAGAAACCTTGTTATTTCACAATAAAAAAACTGTTTTTTAGATTTTTCTTAAAAGCAGTTTTTTATTATTTTAAATGTTATAATTTTTATTTACACTTAGTTCAATTATTAAGTCCATATTATCATCTTTTGCAGCTTTATTTTTTCGTATCTTTCCACATTTTTTGCATTTATATATTATTACATATCCCTTTTTACTATTAATCTCTATTCCTATTGGTTCAAGTGCACCTTGACATTCTTCTGCCCTATCTCCTGGATTTATATCTACATGTTTAGAATACAAACAATGTGGGCAATGATCTCTACATGAATAATTTAATGGTTCGACTTGCATTTTGCAATTTTCACAAATAAAGCTTTCATCAATTTCAACAAATTTTCTTCCCATATCTACTCTCCAAAAATACTTCCACCTATAAATTCTCTTAATAATGAATTATTTGGAACATAATTAGGATTTATACTTTCAAAATAACTCAATAATCTATACAACCTCTTAGCTTCTGAAAATTCTTCATCTTTATCTGTAATTTTAGTTAGCAAAGGCATTGCATAATTTTTTAATACACTTATTTCATATACTAATGATGAATTAAACATACAATCTGCTTGTTCTTGAAAAGGAAATATGTTTTTTTCTTCTCCTCTATTTACTGAATCCCACATTGATAGAGTGTGTTTTGCAGAATACCCTCTAAAATTATAATCTCTTACAATTCTTCTAATTAATCTTGTATCTGTTGTAGAAATTCTATTATAGTAATCTATGTTTAAAACAGTTAATGCACTTATATATATTTTATATTTATATTCTTTCGGAATGTGTTTTGTTAATTCATCGTTTAAGCAATGAATTCCTTCTATAACAAGCACTTCATCCTTATCTAAGTGCATAGTATTTCCCTTATATATCTTTTTACCTTGTAAAAAATCAAAAGTTGGGGCTTGGATAGTCTTTCCATCAATTAAATCTTGTAGATGCTTATTAAATAACTCCAAATCTATTGCATTAATTGATTCAAAGTCATATTTTCCAAACTCATCAACTGGCGTTTGTTCTCTTTCGACAAAATAGTTGTCAACTGATATTGTTACAGGTTTTAACCCTTCTAATCTTAATTGAATTCCTAATCTTTTTGAAAAAGTTGTTTTACCAGAAGATGATGGTCCAGCAATTAGAATTACCTTTACATTATTTTTCTTTTTTATGTCCTCAACTATTTGCATAAGTCTTTTTTCGTGTAAAGCTTCATCTATCAAAATTGTTTCTCTAGCTTTTTCATGTTGTATAAGTGTGTTTAATTTATATAAAGTATCAACTTTTAAAACTTTGTGAAGTTCATTATAATCATCAAGTGTTTCCATTAATTTGTTATTTTCTTGAAACTCTTGTAGTTTCGTAGGGTCTTCCTTTGCTGGATACCTTAAAATAAATCCATTATGATACTTTTCAATATCAAATACTTTAATATATCCAGTAGATAAAGGCATTACACCATAAAAATAATTATAGTAATTGTCACAATAATATAACATTATTTCTTTTTTATCAATCATATCCAATTGAAGTCTACCTTTTAATGTTCTTTCTTTTTCATAGAATTTTTGGGCATCTTCTCTTGACATCATTATTTTTACAATAGGAAGATTTTTATTAATAATTTCTTGCATCTTATCCTTAACTTTAGAAATCATCTCATCTGTTACTTCCATATTATCAACTTCGCAAAGTAAAGCATTAGATAATTGATAATCAACAGTTAATAAGGCTTCTTTAAAAGTTTCATTAAAAGCCATTCCCATTATATATAAAAGTCCTCTTCTATATATTCTCCTTCCATCCTTAGAAGAATAATCTATAAAATCTACATTTCCATCCTTATTAATAGAATAATCAAGAGATTTAACCTCATTATTAAAACGGCATCCTAAAATGTTTTTGTTAGATTTATCAATTTCATCTTTAAAAATATCGGCTATTTTAGCACCATTTTCAGCTATTACCGTTTGGTCTTTATAAAGCAATTTCATAATTTCAATTCCCTTCTGCTAAATTTTTATTTGTGTCAATATGGACGTGCTCATTTGACATAAATGTCAATGAACACGTCCATATTGACATACTATTATTTTTTATTGTGAAACAACAAGGTCCTGTGGTACCCCCCACGGCTTTAGACGTGTTGGTGGGTCAGGTTCTTATCAATCAATTTTTCCAAATAAATTAAGTGGCCAAATTCTTATCCATATCCTACTTTCAATTCTATTTAAAGGTATACAACCAAATTCTCTGCAATCTGTGCTATTTGGTCTATTATCTCCCATTAAAAATACCGTACCTTCAGGTACTGTAAAATCATTAACTGTAGGATTTAGTTCTTCAGTACGAACATCCTCATTTAAGTAATCTTCTTTTAATTCTTTTCCATTTATATATACTCTACCTTCTTGAATTTTAACGTGTTCACCTGGAAGAGCAATTACCCTTTTTATAAAACTAGTCTTTGTGTTTTCTAGAACATAATAATTGAATCTATTAAACAATCCGTGAAGGCTCATATTCATATTTTGCAATTGGATTTTCCACATTTTCTTCTGTGTTATCTAATTTTAAATCAGATGGAGCTTCAAAAGTTACTATGTCTCCTCTATGTAATTCTTTACTAAAAGTTCTTGTTGTTCTGTCTAATATCAGCCTTTGTCCTTCAAATAAAGTAGGCTGCATAGAAATACTTTTTACAACAGTTGGAGTAGCTATAAAGTATTTTATAAGTAAAGCTAAAATAATAGCAATAACGATACACAAAATCCATTCTAATACATCTTTTACTTTTTCATTCATCTTTTAATTTCACCATTTTCTATAATACTTCCTAATCTTGCAAATGTCAAGGACATTATTGTAAAATTAACCTAATTTATGATTAAAATTAATCGTATTAAAAATATAACAAGGGGCTCTAACAATAAGTCGTTTGTAAGCATAAATTTTATGTTATTACTAGTAAAATATTATTAGACACCCTTTTTTAGAACATTTTATAAATTTTAATCATTTTTTATTGCCGCTTGTGCTGCTGCAAGTCTTGCAATTGGTACACGATAAGGAGAACAAGATACATAAGTCAAACCAATTTTATGGCAAAATTCTATAGTTTGTGGATCTCCGCCATGTTCACCGCAAATTCCTAGTTTAATGTCAGGTCTTGTTCGTTTACCCATATCAACTGCCATTTTCATTAATTTTCCAACACCTTTTTGATCAACTCTTTGGAAAGGATCTTGTTCATAAATACCTTTTTCATAATAATCTTTTAAGAATTTTCCAGCATCATCTCTACTAAATCCAAATGTTAACTGGGTTAAATCATTAGTTCCAAATGAGAAAAACTCAGCTTCTTCAGCAATTTCATCAGCAAGCAATGCTGCTCTTGGTATTTCAATCATTGTTCCTATATGGTATTCAAGTTCAATCTCTGACTCACTTAAAATTTCATTTGCTTCTTCTTCAATTAAAGATTTAACATATTTTAATTCTTTAAGGTCTCCAATAAGAGGAATCATTATTTCTGGTACAACATTTAGCCCCTCTTTATTAACATCCAAAGCAGCTTCAATAATTGCTCTTGTTTGCATTTTAGCAATTTCTGGATACGTTACATCTAATCTACATCCACGATGTCCCATCATTGGGTTAAACTCATGAAGTCCATCAACAACTGTTTTTAATTCTTCAAATGTCATTCCCATTTCGTCTGCTAATTCCTTTATTTCATTATCTTCATGTGGAACAAATTCATGTAATGGTGGATCTAAAAGTCTTATTGTGACAGGTTTTCCCTTCATCTCACGATATAATCCTTCAAAGTCACTTTTTTGCATTGGTAAAAGTTTTTCTAAAGCTTTTTGTCTTTGTTCAACAGTTTTTGATACAATCATTTCTCTAATTGCCTTTATTCTATCTGTTTGGAAGAACATATGCTCTGTTCTACAAAGTCCAATTCCTTCTGCACCAAAATCGTATGCTTGTTTTGCATCTCTTGGTGTATCAGCATTTGTCCTTATTCCCAATTTTCTATATTTATCTGCCCATTCCATTATTGTTGCTAAATTCCCTGATATAGTTGGTGCTTCAGTTTCAATTCTACATCCATATACATTTCCTGTGTTTCCATCTAATGAAATATAATCTCCATCATTATATTGATTTCCATTTGCATCTTTAAAATATTTTTCTTCTTCATTAACAACAATATCTCCGCAACCAGAAACACAGCAAGTACCCATACCACGAGCAACAACTGCAGCGTGTGATGTCATTCCGCCTCTAACTGTTAAAACACCTCTACATACATTCATACCTTCAATATCTTCAGGTGATGTTTCCAATCTAACTAAAACTAAATCTTTTTCCCCTTCATTATGTTTTGCTACAGCTTCTTCAGCTGAAAAAACTACTTTTCCAGTTGCAGCACCTGGAGACGCAGCTAAACCTTTTGCAATTATTTTTGCCTGTTTTAAACTATCCTGATTAAAATTTGGATGTAATAATTGGTCAAGTTGCTTTGGCTCTATTCTTAAAACAGCTTCTTTCTCATCTATCATTCCTTCTTTTACTAAATCAACTGCAACTTGTAATGCAGCAGCTGCTGTTCTCTTTCCATTTCTTGTTTGTAAAATATATAATTTCCCATGTTCAATTGTAAACTCTAAGTCCTGCATATCTTTATAATATTTTTCAAGTTTGCTAGCATAAATTCTAAAATCATTATAAGCTTGTTCATTAACTTCTTTTAATGTTTCAATTGATTGTGGTGTTCTAATTCCAGCAACAACATCTTCACCTTGTGCATTCATTAAATATTCGCCATATAAATTATTTTCTCCAGTAGCAGGGTTTCTTGTAAATGCAACACCAGTACCACAATCTTCACCCATATTTCCGAAAACCATTTCTTGAACATTTACAGCAGTTCCCCAACTTGAAGGTATATCATTTAATCTACGATATGTTATAGCCCTAGCATTATTCCATGAACGGAATACAGCTTTAATTGCCTCTACTAATTGTATTCTTGGTTCTTGAGGAAATTCTTGTTGTTTTTTACTTTTATATATATCTTTAAATATTTTTACTAATTCTTTTAAATTTTCAGCTGTTAATTCAGTATCTAATTTAACTCCTTTGTTTTTCTTCATTTCATCTATTGCATTTTCAAATAAATTTTTTGGAATTTCCATTACAACATCACTAAACATTTGAATAAATCTACGATAGCTATCATAAGCAAATCTTTCATTAACTTTAGATAATGAAAGTGCAACATAGTCATTTATTCCTAAATTTAATATAGTATCCATCATTCCTGGCATTGAAGCTCTAGCACCAGAACGTACAGATACAAGTAATGGATTATGAATATCTCCTAATTTTTTTCCAGTTTCTTCTTCCAATTTCTTTAAAGCATCAAAAATCTCATCTAATATTTGTGGAGCAATATTTTCACCATCTGAGTAATATCTATTACATGCTTGTGTAGAAATTGTAAAACCCTTAGGAATTGGTAATCCCAAATTTGTCATTTCTGCTAAATTAGCACCTTTTCCCCCTAGTATCTCTCTCATGTCTTTATTTCCTTCTTGAAATAAATATACATATTTTGTCTCCATATATATCCTCCTATTTTCTTTTGTTATTATTTAGTTCTTATACCATAATTATTCAATTTACAACTAAAAAAAATAAAATTTTATGCTAAATTCTTGCAACTCCTGTTTCTCTTGCAGCCTTTGCAACAGCTTCTGCTACTTTTTTTGCAACAGTTTTATCTAGTGCAGATGGAATTATATAATCAGCATTTAATTCCTCTGGCTTTACACAATTAGCAATTGCAAGTGCTGCAGCTTTTTTCATTTCATGATTAATACATTTTGCACGAACATCAAGTGCTCCTCTAAATATTCCTGGAAAAGCAAGTACATTGTTTATTTGATTTGGAAAATCTGAACGTCCTGTTCCAACTACTGTTGCACCAGCCTTCTTAGCTAAATCAGGCATAATTTCTGGTGTTGGGTTTGCCATTGGAAATAAAATTGGATTTTTAGCCATAGATTTAACCATTTCCTCTGTAACACAACCAGGTGCTGAAACGCCTATAAATACATCTGCGTTCTTTATAACATCAGCAAGACTTCCTTTTACTTTTGACAAATTTGTTATCTTAGCTAAATCTTCCTTTTCATGATTTAACCCCTCTCTTCCTTCATATATAGCACCTTTTCTATCGCATACAATAACATTTTTTAATCCCATAGAAATTAATAATTTAACAATTGCAGTTCCAGCAGCACCTGCACCACTTGTAACAACTTTTATTTCTTCAATTTTTTTATTTACTACTTTAAGAGCATTCATAAGTGCAGCTAATGTTACAATTGCTGTTCCATGTTGGTCATCGTGAAAAACTGGAATGTCACAAGCTTCTTGAAGTCTTTCTTCTATTTCAAAACATCTTGGAGCAGAAATATCTTCTAAATTGATACCACCAAAAGACCCTGAAATAAGGCTAACAGCTTTTACTATTTCATCAACATCATTTGTTTTTATACAAAGTGGAATAGCATCGACATTTCCAAAAGCTTTAAATAAAGCACATTTACCTTCCATTACAGGCATTCCAGCTTCTGGTCCAATATTTCCTAATCCAAGAACAGCTGAACCATCAGTAATTACTGCAACAAGATTTGAACGTCTTGTTAATTCATAGCTTTTACTAACATCCTTTTGAATTTCTAGACAAGGCTGTGCAACACCAGGTGTATAGCATAAAGCCAAATCATCTTTAGTTTCAACAGGAACTTTTGTTATTACCTCTATTTTACCTTTCCATTCATAATGTTTTTTTAATGATTCCTTCGCATAATCCATAATTAAATTACCACCCTTCAATATTTAATATTTTTTTAGCTCTATTAATATCATTCAAATTAGCTTCTCTAACATCATTTAAGCAATATTCATCGCAACATTTTTTCCATTTATATTTACCAATTGTATGATATGGTAAAATTTCTATTTTATCTATATTATTAAGTTTTAATATAAACTTTTTTAAATCTTCTAAATCTTTTTCATTATCTGTGTATCCAGGTACTAATACTTGTCTTAGCCATATATGTTTGCCATTTTCGCTCAAATACCTTGCAAATTCCAATTCGTTTTTATTAGAAACACCTGTCAACTTCTTACAAACTTCATCATTAATGCACTTAATATCTAGTAAAAACAAATCTGTCAGTTCAATTAATTTTTTCAAACTTGAACTCAATGGTATAGAACCAGATGTATCTATAGCTGTATTATAACCTAAGCTTTTTAATTCCATAAATAACTCAATTAAAAAATCTATATGTAACAATGGCTCTCCGCCACTTATTGTAATGCCTCCACCTGATATTTTTAAATAATTTTTATATTTATTAATTTTTTTTACTATTTCTTCTACGGTATATTCTGTTCCTCCATTACAATTCCAAGTATCCCTATTTTGACAATACTTGCATTTTAAATTACAACCCTGAGTAAAAATAACAAATCTAATTCCTGGTCCATCAACAGTTCCTAAAGTTTCAAAAGAATGAACTGGACAAGTTAAAATATTTTCCATAGAAATCCCCTATATTCTTTCATGTATTGTTCTATTAATTACATCTAATTGTTGTTCATGTGTTAATTTAACAAAATTAACTGCATAGCCTGAAACTCTAACTGTTAATTGAGGATATTTTTCAGGATGTTCCATAGCATCTTTTAAAACATCTCTATCAAAAACATTTACATTTATATGGTGTCCTGTTTGCATAAAATATCCATCTAAAATATTTCTTAAATTTTCTATTCTTGTTTCTTCTGTTTTTCCTAGTGCACTAGGGGTAATTGAGAATGTAAATGAAATACCGTCTTTTGCATATTCAAAAGGTATTTTTGCAATAGTATTCATAACAGCAAGTGCTCCAGAAGAATCTCTTCCATATAAAGGGTTTGCTCCTGGTCCGAATGGAATTCCCGCTTTTCTTCCATCAGTGGTACTTCCTGTATTTTTTCCATATACAACATTTGAAGTAATTGTTAAAACTGATTGTGTTGGTTTTGCGTTTCTATATACGTAATGTTTTTCTAGTTTTTTCATAAATTTTTTTACTAATTCTACTGCAATTAAATCGACTCTTTCATCATCATTACCGTATTTTGGAAAATCTCCTTCGACCTTATAATCAACAGCTAATCCATTTTCATTTCTAATTACTTTTACTTTTGAATATTTAATTGCAGATAAAGAATCACACACAACAGAAAGTCCCGCAATTCCACATGCCATTGTTCTTTCTATATCCTTATCATGTAAAGCAAATTCTAAAGCTTCATACGAATATTTATCGTGCATATAATGGATAGCATTTAAAGCTTTGATATATATTTTTGCCAAATAATCCATCATTTGATTAAATTTTATTAAAACTTCTTCATATTCTAAATATTCCGAAGTAATTGGTTCAAATATAGGTGCTACTTGTTCGCCTGTTATCTCATCTTTTCCTCCATTAATTGCATAAAGAAGTGCTTTTGCTAAATTTGCCCTTGCTCCAAAAAATTGCATTTGCTTTCCAATTTTCATTGGAGAAACACAACAAGCAATTCCATAATCATCTCCCAAAGTCTGCCTCATCAAGTCATCATTTTCATATTGAATAGCTGATGTTTTTATAGATATTTTTGTGCAATAATTTTTAAATCCAATTGGCAACTTATTTGACCATAAAACTGTTAAATTTGGTTCTGGTGCAGCCCCCAAGTTTTCTAATGTGTGAAGCATTCTAAAAGAACTTTTCGTGACCATACTTCTTCCATCAACACCCATTCCACCAATACTTTCTGTTATCCAAACAGGGTCTCCACTAAATAATTCATTGTATTCAGGTGTTCTTAAGAAACGAATTATTCTTAATTTTATAACAAATTGATCTATAAGCTCCTGAATTTCACTTTCAGTAATTATTCCATTTTTTAAATCTCTTTCAAAATATATATCTAAAAATGTAGATGTTCTACCCAATGACATAGCAGCACCGTTTTGATCCTTTGTTGCTGAAAGATATGCAAAATATAGCCATTGAACAGCCTCTTTTGAATTTGAAGCAGGTAATGAAATATTAAATCCATATTTCAAAGCCATATTTTTTAATTGTTTTAATGCTTTTATCTGTTCAGATATTTCCTCTCTTTGCCTTATAATTTCTTCTGTAAACTCATCAACATCTAAAAGTTCTAATTCTTCTTGTTTTTCACAAATTAAAACATCTACACCATATAAGGCAACGCGTCTATAATCGCCAATTATACGTCCTCTTCCATATCCATCTGGTAAACCTGTTAGTAAATGACTTTTTCTTGCTTTTCTTATATCAGAACTATATACATCAAATACACCATCATTATGTGTTTTTCTTAAATTATTATAAATATAGTCAACAACCTCATCAACCTTATATCCATAATTTTCACAAGATTTCTTTACTATTCTTATACCTCCATTTGGCATAATTGCTCTTTTAAGAGGAGCATCAGTTTGTAGACCTACAATTTCCTCTAAATCTTTATCTATATATCCTGCTTTGTATCTATCTATTCCAGATGGTATTTTTGTATCTATATCTAAAACTCCATTTTTCTTTTCTTCTTTGTACAATTCTAAAATCTTATTCCAAAGTTTTATTGTTTTAAAAGTAGCTTCTTCTAAAAATTTTTCATCTCCATTGTATGGTGTATAATTTTTTTGAATAAAATTTCTAACATCTATTTCTTCATTCCATGTCCCCTTATTAAAATTTTCCCATTGTTTAAAATTCATGGAATACCTCCTTTAGTTGCATATTTCATTTATAACATCAAAAATATACAATTACATAATAATTATATGATTTTACAAATAAAAAAGCAATACAAATAAGCAAAACAAGTGCATAATTTTATTTTGGTCAATTAAAAAAATAGATGGAGAAAAAAAGATAAGTGCTGATATTCGCCATTATCTAAAAACACTTACCTTTAAACCTGGAGCTTTGAAAAATCACAATTTATCTGACTAAATCTCTACTTATTTTTCGTTTTCTTTTTTACTTCTTTTTCCAGTTTTTCTATACTTTTTAAATACTCTTTTTCAACAGGAGAAAGCATTTTTTCTTGATATTTCCTATATTCTTTTGTTGCTTTTTCAATAGCTTGCTCATGACTTACTTTACCTTTTCCAATAAGCAGTTTCCTATTACCAGATTTCAATATAGTATCTAGTTGCTCAACATAATCACTCATATACATTGGCTTATGTTCTATTGCATTAATTTCTGCCAAATCGAAATATCCAGAAACTAGATTATTTAATACTTTGATTTCATCCTCTTTCAAATAGTTTTTGGCTATTCCAATATCTTTTAATGCTGGTAATTCACCTGAAAATGATGTTAGTCCCATAAATTCCTTTTTACTGTCGGCTCTTTCATATATTACCTCTGCTGCTGTATGTCCATGTGCTGCAAAATGTAATTTATTTTGAACAATTTTAAAGAACTGAATTGATTCTGAACTTTTCGGATCATAGTCAACACTTGTTGCATAAAGATCAAGTACTTGTCTATAAAGAACCTTTTCAGATGAACGAATATCTCTAATTCTGTCTAATAATTCTTTCCAGTAATTTCCGCCTCCATTGCCTTTTAATCGTTCATCATCCATTGCAAAACCTTTAAGCATATATTCTCTTAAAACATTCGTTGCCCAAATGCGAAACTGCGTTCCTCTTATAGATTTTACCCTGTATCCAACAGAAATAATTACATCAAGATTATAATATTCAATATTTCGCTCAACTTGCCTATCTCCTTCATTTTGAACTGTTGCAAAATTTGCAACAGTTGAATCCTTTTTTAGTTCACCTTCTTCAAATATATTTTTTATATGTCTTGAAATAGTTGATTTATCTCTTTGAAATAATTCTGCCATTTGGTCAAGAGAAAGCCATACAGTTTCATTTTTCATATTCACATTTACTTTTGTTAAACCATCTTCTGTTTGGTATATTATTATTTCTCCTTTATTTTCCATATGACAAAACCTCCATTTTTATTTTTTTATTTCAATTTGTTTTTTCTAAATTTCTATATCATCAACATTAATTTGTCCATTCATAAGCATTGGCAATAGAAAATCTCGTAATTCTGATAAATATTGATTTTCATTTTTAAAATGTTGAATTTGGTCAAGTTTTTTATTTAGCTCAAATAATAATCTATTGTTTTTAGGTTCTAAAATTTTAATATTTTCTACATCACCTTTAGTAATAAACTTTACAATAGAACCATTTGAACCTTTTTTGAATTTGTTAATTGTATTTATTGCATTTAGATATATTTCCCCAATATATTTTTCATCCTCAGGCATTAATACATAAGTTCTTTGATATGCGTTGAATTCTCCATCATAATATTTAACATTAAAATCTCCATTTCCTGCAATTAAAATTGCTTTTCCATTAAATGCTGGAACATCACACTTTAAAATATCATTAGAACATGTAAAAAATTTATATTTTCCATTTTTAGTTGAAAAATTTGCATCTTCTTTTCCAGTGATAACATTTAAAACATTCTTAATGCTTAAAACTTTCCAACCTTCTGGTATTTCTTGTTTTAATTCTTCATTCCATACCATTTTACCACCTGAAGATTTATAAGGTTTGCCATCTTCATTTGGAAAATTAAATTCAATAAACCATCTCTGATATAGAGTTTTCATTAACTCTTCTAAATTATTATTTATTTAATAATTAAGCTGCTTTATATGCTAAATTATTATTTATTTAATAATTAAGCTGCTTTATATGCTAAATTATTATTTATATGAGCATTATTTTCAATTTTTCTGTCTATTTCTGCAAGAAGATTTCCAATTTTTATTTGGGTATTCAAATTTGGTAAATACACAGCTAAATTACCAATACTTTCAATTGTTAAAGTATATCTTTGACCACTTCCACTAGCACTATTTGAAAAATGTTTCCTTCCTAAAGTTGAATTGAGATAAGCATTTAAATATCTACTATCTACTATATTTGAATTTGGAATTATTAAAGCTGTGTGATAACCTAAAATCACATCGTCAAATGTATCCGCTATATATGTTGACATTCCTATATCATCTCTAGTTTCACTATCTTTAGTAATTGCAATCATTCCTTTTTTTAGTTTGTATCTGCTTATTTCATTTTTGTTTGCAGTAGCTTTCATAAAGCTGTCATACATTTTTTTACTTATTGCCCAATTATTATAAACATCAACAAAATTGCATAATCTTATTGGTTTTTCATTTTCCTTAATTTTCTTATCTACACTACTTATATCAATTTTCGAAATATCTTTTAATAAATATTTATTCATATTTCAAATGCTCCAAATTCTTTTTTATTTCTTCTTCTAACTTTTTATTTTCGTCAAACAATTTGTTTAATTCACTTGAATAATTATTCATTTTATTTTCAAATTCTTTTTCTGTCATTTCAATGTATTCAATTTTAACTTCAAAATATTGACCTGCACTAAAAGAATAATTTTTCTCTTTTATTTCATCAAATGAAACTATTACACTAAAGTCATCTACTTTTTCTTTATTAATAAATGTATTTTCAATTTTTTTAATTTCTTCACTTGATAATACTGTCTTTTGATTTTTACCTTCTTTCACCTTGCTTCCCATATTTGAAGCATCTATAAGAATAACATTGTCTTCTTTATTCTGCTTATCAATAAATAATACTGATACATTAGTTCCAGTGTTAGCAAATATATTACTTGGCATTGAAATTACGCCTTTTAGCCATTTGTTATTAATCAATTTTTCTCTTATTGTTTTTTCAATACTACTTTGAGCAGTTAGAAATCCTGTAGGAACAACAATTGCAGCTTTACCATCATCTTTTAAACTATATAGTATGTGTTGAATAAAACATAAATATATTGCCATCTTGCTTTTATCTTTATTAGGAACTTTTGGTATTCCAGCAAAAAATCTATCTGAATCTTCCCAGTTCCTTTCTATTTTATCTCTAGTTGATGAAAAATCAGTCTTGAAAGGTGGATTTGCAGTTATAAAGTCAAATTGCTTTAATCCACTATCTGGTTCATGAGAGATTTTATAATGAGCTGGTTTTAATAATGTATCACCTTCAATAATGTTATCTAAACTATTAGTCAACCCATTTAATATCATATTAATTCTTAAAAATCTTGACGATTTATTTGATATATCTTGTGTATATACTTGAGCTTTATCTCCAAACTGTCCTTTCCCTAATTCGTTAGCTAAATGTAAAACTAAAGAACCTGAACCTGCAGCTGGATCATAGACCTCATATATTTTGTCTTCAATTGGAGACATATTAACCAATATTTTAGCGATTGTGCTTGAAATAACTTGAGGTGTAAAATATTCTGCATATACACCACTAGCAACATTATAATCTTTTATTAAATGTTCAAATATAGTGCTATAAAAATCAAAATTATTTTTAAATGCTGCTCCAAAATTAAATTTATCTTGGCTTATAATTCCAAAAATATTTTTTGCAAAGTTGTTTCTATTTGAAGATTCTACATTCTCTGTTATTCTTGTGAATAGAGGTTTTCTTCCACCTTCTGCTGTTTTAATATTAAATTCTTCATTTTCAGGATAATTAGATATTCTTTCTAAAGCATCATCAAATAGCTCATAAAACTTGTCATTTGTGCTTTTATTTATTAAATATTCTATTGTGTCTTCATATTTAAAAGCTACATCTTGTGGATATGTATTATAAAATACATTTAATTCTTGATGTTCATTTTTTAATATGGTTTCTAATAACATTCCTGTTTTTTCAGAAAAATCATTTAAGTTAGCCATAAACTTATCATTCAAGAATTTGTATAAGAAGATTGATGTAATTATTACTTCCTCACTTGCTTGATTAGATAAGCCATTTGTATTGCAAAGGCCTTTTAATTCATCAATCATTTCATTAATTTTATTTTCTAATTGTACAACAACTTCTTCCAATTTATTTATCTCCTTATATTATTTATATAATTGAATGTTTTTATATAAATCATTTAGCAAATTATCATATATGCCACTTATCTTTTCAAATAAACCTTCTTGAAATAACTTTATTGTTACTTTTTGTTTTACAGAGTCTATGAAATTTTTCTTTCCTTGTACCAAAAATATATCTCTATTATAGAAAACAGCGATTTCTTCATATATAATTCTTAAAGCTCTTTGAATAACAGATTTATCTATATCATTATCTTCAATTATATCTTGATATGTTTTTACAAAAGCAAAGTTTCCACCATAAGTATTTGATAATTCTTCATTTTTGTCATTTATCTCTTGTGCTTTTTTCAAAGCTTCTTTTAGTTCATCTGTTAATTCATCCATATTGTCTAAATCAGAAATATTTAATTTATCAAATACTTCTTCAAGTAATTCATTCAATTTTCTTACTTGAATATCCTCTTTATTCTTGTTATTTTTAATAACATTCTGAATATTGGTTGCAGTGTCAACAAATCTTTTAACTCTTGGATCATCAATAATATTTAATTTAGATAAGTCCAATATAGTAATTTTTGTTTTAATAAAATCATATAATATTTCTACAACTTCTTCATTAGATATTACATCCATCATTCCAACAGTATCTGATTTCAAATTAATAAAATCAATTCTTTCTTGTGTTAGTCTTCTTAATTTTTTATAATGTTCTGACTCATCATAACTTATATAATCATCTTTTACTCTTGAAATAACAAACTCTGTTTCACAATCTTTTATGCCATTTAATAGCCTTCTTATTTTTAGTAAAGCATCTCTGTTTAGGTATGTTAGTTGTTTTGAAAATTTTTCTAAATCCTCTATATCAATTATTTCTTTGAGTTCTTCTAAATATCTTTGGTACTTTGCATTAATATCATCAATTCCAACAACTACCCCTGTCAATGAACCTTCATTTTCACCATTATCATTCATATCAGCTTCAAGTTCTTTGATATATGCTTCAATAGTATTGTTATATTCTTCTTCAATATCAACAAAATCAACTATATAACCATATCTATATACTTTACCAACAGGTGATTTATATGGTCTATTTACTCTTGAAATAGTTTGCAATAAACTTTGTGCATGAGGACCTCTTAATAAATACATTTTTTTTAATCTTTTTACATCATATCCTGTCGTTAACATTAAATTAACTACTAATAAATCTGGGAAAGTATCATTTCTAAAATTTAATTGATTTTCTTTATTTATTTTGTTTTGAGCTGGGTCAGTGGTATCTGTTATTACAAGACCTGTTCTCAATTCGGAATTTTTTTCAAACCATTTATGGACTTTTCTTGCTTGAGTATTTGTTCTGCAAACAATCATACCACCTATTGTATTATCAGCATTCTGAAATCTAAAATTTTTAAAATCTCTTTCAATAAATTTGCCCAGTGCGGTAACATAAGCATCTGATTCATAAACATCTTTATTTTCTAATTGATTATCTTCAACTTCAAGATTTTGTTTAATTTCCTTTTTCGCAACAGTATCAATATCTTCTTTTTTAATTCTTAAAGTATATCCATCAGCAATTGACTTATCATAAAAATATTTATGAATATAATCTCCAAATTTTAAGTTAGAGCGCTCTTTTTTAGAAAGTAATGGAGTACCTGTTAAAGCAATAAATACACCATTTGAATCACAGGTCATTAAATTTTTAAAGAATTCACCATTAGTTGAATAACTTCTATGTGCTTCATCAACAAAGAAAATTCTTTGTATTTTGGCATTATAATCATTTTTAGCCTCAGGCATTTCACCTTCAAACTTTTGAATGTTTACAACGCAATATTCACCAATGGAATCAACCAATGTTTTAGTTGAAAGTGATTTATTTAACTCTATAGTAAATTCACTTTTGCTATTACAATTAATTACACTTAACCCTCTATTTTCAAATTCAGCACTTGTTTGTCTTAATAAATCAATTCTATCAACTACAAAGAAAAATCTTGCAACAATATTTTTCTTTGCATAATAGTCTTTTATTATTCTGTTTGAATATGCAGCTAAAGCAGTTTTACCACTACCTTGTGTATGCCAAATAATACCTCCTTTTCCTCCACTCTCTAATCTTTCAATTATTTTTCTTGTAGCAAAGAATTGAGGATATCTCATAATTTGTTTTAATGGAACTTTTTCATTAACATATAAAATTCCATAATAAAGAAAATATAAAAATCTTTCTTTATCATAAACAGATGTAATAAATCTATTACAAGGTGTTAATTCTTTTAGATTCTCTTTGAATTCTGAAGAATCACACTCTGTTTTACTGTATCCTAAATCTTTTGTTACATTTTTTATTGTATCTTCATCTATTTCAACATATGGGTAATTGATGTTATACATTTCATCATCTTCTCTGAAAAATGAGAAACTCGTATTGTTGCCATTAGGAGTAGTATAGAAAGATCCTGCTCTTACATCTTCTGCTTCGTCTGAATTTTCATATTCCATATTATTTGAAAAGGAAACCATTTGAATTAGATTAAAATATTTTTTAAATTCACTATTTTTTAATCTATTATTTATCATTCTTTTAAATTCTTTTTGGATTCCACCTTCATTATTAGGCTTTTTAACTTCTAAAAATGCTAAAGGCATACCATTTATTAAAATATTTATATCTGGTCTAAAAGAGCCTACATCTGAATCTGGTGTGATACTAAATGGGAGCTCATCAACTACTGCAAAATCATTATTTTTTATATTTCCAAAATCAATTAACTTTAATTTATCTTGTGGGTTGATTAGTCTAAAATAGAATTCTTTACCTAAATCATTGTTTTTAATCAATCCATTTATTTCATCTAATAGCGATTTTATTTCATTGTAAGTTAACTCTTTACCATTTATTCTTTCAATTGCTGGCTTAAACCTATTTATAAATATTTTTGTATTAAAATCAATATCTAAATTTTCATCTTTTAAAGATTGATAATTATACCCTATTTTTAAAAATTGAATTGTTGCAGGTATTTTTACCCTAGTATCTTCATTGAATTTTAACATTAGAATATATCTCCTTATTTATTAGTTTCACTCTCAACTCTTTTTCTAATATCATTTAGCCATTCATCTTTGTATTTAAAATATCTTGGTCCTGCTACTTGCCATTTAGCATTTGATAATTTTGTCGCAAGTGCGGATAATGACCAATTCTCACCATTATATTTAACTTGTTTTTCATTTACTACTTTAACTATTGTTCCATCATATTCACTAGCATTGTTATTAAATACAATTTCTTCTCCCGGTTTAATATTTACCAAATTAAAATTAAATGGCTTTAATCTATCATTATGTTCTTCTTCAACATCTTGAGCAACTTTTTCTTCATCCTTCTCACTTTTGGTAGGATTATATTTTACTAATTTGTCTTTTCTTCCATTTATTTCTGCTATTGCTTCAAGAATACTATATGCGTCTTCAGGTGTCATTGCATAAAATTCTCTTTTACGCTCTTTACCTTCAAATGTATCTATAGATCTTAAATTTGGATTTAGTTTATCTATTATGGAATGTATTTTTATATCTGACAGTCTTGAATTAACTTCATAAGTTGCATAAATCCTAAATGCAAATGGAATACATTCACTCCTATTAAGTTCTTTTAATCTCCTTTTTACATCATCAGCATAGCCAATTTTTACATACTCTGGAAATGATGGATTTGTCAAAATATATATAACTCCACATTTTTCTTTTTTTATTGACATTGTATACTATTCTCCTATAATAAAATATTTATTCTTTTATTGCTACCATTAACTCATTATCTTGTACAATATATTTTTTACCTTTATATTCATATTTTGCATTTGTAAGATAAACATCATAATCTATATTTTCAAGAATTTTTCTTGCTTGTAATATAAATTCAAAAGCTTCTGTTTCTGTTAAATTATGTTTTACTCTTATCTCGTAAAAGCCTATTTTTACAATATCTTTGTTTGCCTTTAATTTTTCTTCTATTATTGTATTAACTAATTCCTATAAGCCTTGCATTCATTCATCTTCCTCAATTTCAAAATACAACACTATTATATAATATTGGACAAAATATTACAAGAAAAAGTGTATTTGTTTAACACAAGGAGGTATTTTGTAACATGAATAATGAAGCGTATATAAAAGATTATATAACTGATAGCTTGCTTTCTTTAATTAAAACATCAACTCTTGATAAAATAACTATTACTGATATTATTAAAAAAGCAGGTGTTTCAAGAGTTTCATTTTATAGAAATTTTGCCAGTAAAGAAGACATTTTAGATAAATATCTAACAAATGTAACAGATAATTTTATTAAATCAAGTAATATAAGTTTTAAGAAAGATAGCCTTGAAACATATTTTATTACTTTATTTACACATTTAGAGAACCATAAGAATTTCGCTTATAGCCTTTATAAGTCAAATTGCCTATATCTTATTGAAGATCAATTTAGAAGAATTTTTTATGTAAAAAATCCAGAATATGATAATTACAAAAAAGAATTTTATGTTGGAGGTATTTTCAATATTTATAGATATTGGCTTATAAATGGATGCAAAGAAACATCAGAGGAAATTTCTAAAAAGTTAATAGATTTACTAAAAAAATAACACTATTAAAATAGTGCTATTTTTTAATATAATAGGGGATTTATACTCGTAATGTGAAGTTATTAAAGAAAATCATTCATTTTTTTATTTTTATATTAGTTGCATAATTATTTTAATGTTAATTCATAACTTACATAAATAAGTTCTTGAATTTTTTCTTTAGTTACTATTCCATCTAATAAAATACTAATCCAATATTCTTTATTCATGTGATATGCTGAATAAATTCCTTTTTATTTTAGTAATCCACCTATCCTCTCTGAGACATTTTTAACATTTATAATATTAGTAGTTCCTTCTTTATTCAATAAAGAATTAAGCATTCGCCTTTTTTATTTTTTTATTAACCCACGCTATATATAATAGACAAATTAATATAAGAATAGCATTTAATATTATTAAAGTAGTATTATTAATATCTTTTCCAATTGAGGAAAGCGAATTGATAACAATGTGTGAAATAATGCAAGGAATTAATGAACCACTTTTTAAGAATATTGTTACAAATAAAAAGCCTAATGCAATTGCATAACATATTTGAACAATAGTTGGAATTAATTCAGCTCCATTAAGTAGATTTGCAATATGTCCAATTCCAAATGTAAGTGAACTTACAATAATAGCTAATTTTTCATTATCTTTTTGCATTGATTTAAATAGAAATCCTCTAAAGATTACTTCTTCAATAAAGCCAACATTTATCATCTGCAATATGTAAATTATAATTGTTTTAGTGCCTCTGCTAAAATCAAATCCGTTCCATATATTTACAGTACTAATAATGAATAGCGGAATAAAATATAAAAATTCCTTGCAATGTTTAGGTTTGGTAAATCCAAAATACTTTGTTGATTTAGTTGCTAAAATAATTGTTAGTAAAATCAAAGAATAAATTGTTCCACCAATTACTCCTTGTACACTTGTATACCCAAATTTTTGCATACTCAATGAACCTAAAATTACATAAGATGCAATTAAAAGAATTATACATAATGTTTCATTCTTTTCATAAAATTTCTTTAACATGATAAATCTTCCTTTTTCAATAATTATTATTTTAATAATACTATATTTGTTTATCTTTATTTCTTTTCATTTTCATCTTTTTGCTTTTTATCGCTTGTTGGTTTATCTTTTTTCTTAATCACTGAACCAATTGTTTCTCCAATCATCATAAAGTAAATATTAAGAAAATTCACCTTTAAAATAAACTCCAAAACTACTCCAATGGCAAAACCAATTAACATTCCCTCAAGCATATAATCTTTCTTTTCTTCTTTATGTGTTGCAAAAATTATTGCAATGCAAATCCCTATCGTTACAAATGGTAACGCACCAGTAATAAAATCCTTCATTCTTTATTTTTCTCCTCATTTTCTGCTTTTTAACATTAAATTAAAATTTCAATTTATTTATTTTTTATTATTAGTATCTCTCAAGTTACTATCTTTCTACTAATATTACGTGAATTGTATCTCCAAAAGATTTATTTAATTTTTTTCTCACTTCTTTATTTACTCCAATGATATAGCAAGGTAACCCCATTTTTACAACTTGACCATCATACTTCACATTATCAAATGTTGCATGAACTAGTAATCTACCTTTTCCAAATTCTTTCTTTATATCAACTGGTACTTCAACATATCCTGCGTCCATTGTTCCATTTTGTATTATTTGAGCATCAAATTCAATTTTATTTTCTTCTTTATTCATCTGTTCTCCTTGAGTTATATTTTTTAACAACTATTATATTTATCTTGAGAAATATTTAATATATTTTCGATTTTAATTATATCATTTATATGACTATTTGACTACCTCATTATTGCTTTGATTTTTCCTTTTACTTGACACATTTTCTCACAATGCTTTAACAACTTTATCTTTTGATTTTATATCTGCAATATTTTCAATTCTATTTTTGTTAGTTTGTAATTTTTCTGTATTTTGCAAGCCTTTAATTTCATTAGTTTTTTTGATACTATTTTTTATTTGTTGTTTTTCTTCTTGTCCTATTTTATATTTTATAATTTCATTTTGAATTGTATTTTTTAAATTCCCAAATGATTTTTTCATTGTTTATCAAAAACATTTATACTTTTATTTGCCATAATTTCTGCTTTATCCTTTATGCTTTGAGTAGCATATTCTTCAGCAGAGTTATATTGTTTGTCATTTATATTATCTGCTTTGTCTTTAACCTAAATTAGATTATCTTTAATCTTTTGTGTGCCAACTCGTGTTTTATCTATTGTTTTAATTGTTGATCTCATTTTGTTTTTAATGCTTGCCATAATACCACCTCCTCAAATTTAGTCAACAAAAAAGAGAAATTAATTTTTTTAATTTCTCTTATACTTCATTTAATTAACTTTCAAATTACTTCTTTTTCGAAATTTTAGGAATAATAATTGTTAAAGTAACTACGATTATTCCAGCAAATATAAATAAAAATGCTAATGGAAGTAAGAAAAAATTTTCTTGTAGTGTTCCATTACTATCTACATATTCAACAGAAACTGATTTTATAAATAATGAGTATATTCCCATTATTATTAGATAAATTCCTGTTAATAAAGAACATTTATTAATTTTCTTTTTCATTTTTTTATTTCTCCTTTTTTAATTTTTCATCTGGTACATATTCTAGTATGTCATTTGGTGTGCATTCTAATATTTCACACAATTTATTTAAGGTTGAAA
>CAZAZX010000016.1:0-26133 GCA_964489885.1 uncultured Lachnospiraceae bacterium
AACAAAAGTTTTGTTGATTTAGAATAAAAATGACTTTGCCATAGTTTACAAATATATATTTATAAACTATGGCAAAGCCACTATTTATTCTCTATTTGTGTCTTTTAAAAGCTCTAATTGAGATATTAGTAAAGATTCCATTTTTGCTTTATATACATCAAAATCTTTTTTCAAATCGTCTAATTCTTTTTGCTTTAATAAAATTTCTTGATTTAAATCAGTTATTGCACTTCTTGCACCAGCTTCAGCATTTTTAATTATCTGTTCTGCTTCTTGATGCGCAACTTTCTTAATATCTTCTGCAGTTGATTGTGCCATAACTAACGTATTTTGTAAAGTTGACTCGATTGATTTATACTTAGTAACATTATTCACTGAATCTTCTAATTTTTCTTTTAAATCAGCATTCTCTTTGTATAATTTTTGATAGTCAAGTGTTAGTTCATCTAGAAAATCATCCACTTCTCCAACATTATAACCATTCATCATTTGTTTAGAAAATCTTTTATTCTCAATGTCTAATGGTGTTAGCATAAATTACGAACCTCCTATTTATTTCTACATAGCACTGTTGTTATTCTTTATCCATGAAACTGAAAGTTTATTTTTAATTTCTTCTCTTGCAAGTTCATTTTCTATTTCATAGTTAAATGGTGCAACAACAAAAATTGCATTTGATACTTTTTGGATATGACCATCTAATGCTGTTGAAGCTCCACTAATGAAATCAATAACCCTTCTTGCAACATCTTTATTAACATATTCAAGATTAACAATTACTGATTGTTTTCTCTTTAACATATTACAAATTGTTTCAGACTGTTCAAAAGAAGTAACTTGGAAAACTACCATTTTTATTTGTTGTGCTTGAGGCATATTAACTACTTTGTTTTTCTTTCCAAATATTTTTCTTTCTTCTTCCTCTTCTTCATCATCTTCATATCCATACATATATTTATTATCTAATTCATCTGTTTCATCTTCTGGTTCTGCACCAAAAAAATCTAATACTTTATTTAAAATAGCACCAGCCATTTCCTTACCTCCTACATTCTTCTTCTGTAAAATTCAATTAGCATATTTAGTATCTAACTTTTTTCCAATATTGTCAATACTTTTTTTATTTTTTTCATATTTGTAATTTAAATAAAATGTTTTTGTAATATTTTTGTAATAAAAATGTAATATTTTTAGTGTTATTTTGTCGCATTCATTATTATTTCATCATATAACTCCAAATTAGGCATTGATATGATTTCCTTTTCAGTATACCCCATTTCTTTTAATTCATCTGTTGTATAATTATTTACTATTGATGCTTTATCATTCTGTTTTTCGACTTTTACTAAAACTTTACTCGTATATCCTGTTCTATTTTTTATAACATAGTTTTTATTATTTTCTGTTAATATTGCAGTATTTGGCACTTTAAACCCATCATACTTTGACCAAATAACAGAAAGTGATATTTTTCTATAGCTTGTCAATTTTTCTATATTGTTGTTAATTTTGAATACAATTGTTCTTGAATCGTCTTTTTCAACATTTATATATGAAATCTCACTATCAACTTCTAAGGTGTTTGACAATTCCAATGTAACTTTATCTCCAATTCTTGCAGACTTTGCTTCATAGGAATCAAGATTTACTGCAATATAACACTGAAAATTATTAATTATTTTGCCGCTATCTTTACTTGTTGCAATTACTTGTCCAACTTTTGCCCCAATATTGTCTAAAACTTCTTTGTTTAGGTAGCTAAAATCATCAGTTTTTAATGTATCTTCCAAATTATCAACTCTATATGAAACAATTCCACTAGTTGGTGCATTTATATATTCTGAATTTTTAGTTAATTCATTTTCATAACTTTCTTTTTCCTTTATCAAATCATGAATTTCCGAATTGCTAGCATTTTCAGCAATAATCTCTATCTTCTTAGTTATATTTGTATTAATATCTGTTTTTAGTTCTTTAATTTTTTGTAATTCGTGCATATTATTAATATCTTCAATTTGTGTCTTCATTTGTGATTCTATTAATGCTATATCACTTATAGGAATTTCATTATTTTCAGGAATTCTGACCTGAATTTGTGTTTCTATTTCTTCTATCTTTTGCTTTATTGAAGACTCTGAATCGCTATAATATCTAAATATTGCTTCTCCCTTAGCCACTCTTTTCCCCTCAGTTTTAATTTGAAGCATTCCATTTTCATAGTCTTCACCCTTTACAACTTGTTCTTCTCTAATAATAAGACCTTCTGTATCATCCTTCAAAAAAAGCGTACCCTTTTGTAATAGAAAAACATTTGCTGGTTGCTTAATCAGCGTAGATAAAGTCGTTAATAGATAAAATAAAGCTAATGTAATTAAGAAAATTACTATTGTCTGTTTTATGTTTGAACTTATTTTATTTTTCTTTTTTTCCTTCACCATATTCCTCCAAAATAATATCTATATTATTTTGCATGCCTGCATCTAGAAAATTTCTAGTTTTATCTCTCTTAAACCAAGTAACCTGCCTTTTAGCATATCTTCTTGTTTCTTGCTTAATCTTTTCTATCATTTCCTCTTTACTTAATTGATTTTCCAAATATTGAACAACTTCTTTATATCCTATTCCTTGCATTGCAGTTGGAAAATGCGAATATTTTTTTCTTATTGTTTCAACTTCTTCAATTAAGCCTTGATCTATCATTTGATCAACTCTAATATTTATTCTATTATATAGCTTTTCCCTTTCCATTTGCAATACAAAAACAAGAAAATCATATTTTACATCTTTTATTCTTGATAACTCTTCAAATTCTGTTTTTGTTTTTCCAGTGTTATGATAAATTTCTAAAACTCTGATTATTCTTTTTTTATCATTTTGGCTTATTTTTTCCATTGCTTTTGGGTCTATATTTTTTGCTTCTTTATATAAATATTCTAATCCGTTAAGTTCCGCTTCATTTTCTAATTTTTTTCTATAATCTAAATCATCTTCGATGCCGAGAAAATTCTGTTCCATATACTAAAGAATCAATATAAAGACCAGTTCCACCAACAACAATCGGTACTTTACCTTTTGATATAATTTCATCTATTGCATTATTTGCAAGTTTTGTATATTGTGAAACTGTAAAGCGCTCATCTGGTGACACAAAATCTAATAAATAATGCTTTATTCCACATTTTTCTTCTTCTGTTGGCTTTGCAGTTCCAATATTCATGTCCTTATAAATTTGCATTGAATCTGCAGAAACGATTTCACCATCAAGTCTTTTTGATAGTTCAATTGAAAGTGCAGTTTTTCCCGAAGCAGTAGGTCCAGCAATTACAATTACTTTAGGTTTCATAATTAATCCCTTCTATCTTCTGCTGAATTTCTTTTCTATATCTGTTTTAGACATTTGAATAGCAGTAGGCCTTCCATGAGGACAAGTAAATGGATTTGGTAATTTTAATAAATCATCCATCAAATAACTAACTTCTTGTTCATCAAGTGCCATATTTGCTTTAACAGCCGCCTTGCAAGCAACAGTTGCAATAAATTTTTCTTCTTTTTCCTGTATAGCAGTAATTGCCACAGTGTCTATTGCATCCAAAATTTCAATAAATAACTCTTTTGTATCTAAATCAATACAAATATTAGGCACTCCTGTCAATTTTATTGTATTATCTCCAAATTCTTCAATAACAAAGCCTGCTTTTTCAAACATTTTCCTGTTTTCTCTAACAATTTCTCTTTCTTTATGCGTTAAAGTAATAATATCTGGTAAAAGCATCATTTGAGAATCTTTTGCTTCATCACTGTAAAAATTTTTTCTAACTCTCTCATACATTATTCTTTCATGTGCAGCATGTTGATCTATAATATATAAATTTTTATCCATTTCTAATATGATATAAGTAGAAAAAGCAATTCCTATAAATTTATATTTAGGAATAAAAGACTTGTTATCTTCAAATACTGAAGCTTGTTGAACATCTCCATCTTTTACAACTTCCATTGGAACTTCAGAAACATAATTTTCTTTTTTCTCTTCTGTTTCTTTAGGTTTAATTGGACTATCCTTTAAAAAAGTCTTATGATACATTTCTTCAAAATCATATTCTTCCTTTTCTTCTTCGACTTTTGGTTTTTCTTCTGTTTTTTGGTTGTTTAGCTGTATAAAATCAACTTTTGCAACATTGTCATTATCTTTTTCTTTTACAAATTCATCTTGTTTTTCTAGTTTAACTTCTTCGTTTTTTTCTGTAATATTATTCGTATTAGCTGTTTCTTCATAATTTAGTCTTTTTTTATTATATAGGTCTTCAATAAAGTTATCTTTGGTAGAATCTTCCTTTATATCATCAGCTTTTCTTTTAAATAAATTTGAAAATCTTGAATTTGTATAACTTTCAACATTTTTATCTCTAGGTCCACTAAAAATATTAGTTTCAATATTATTTTCTATATAGTTTTCTTTCGTTTCTTGTTGGTTATTTTGTGGAATTATTTCTTGTTCTTTGTCTTGAGGGTTTTCAGAGTGTCTTATCAAATCTGATTTTAATAAACTTTCTTTAACAGTATGGTAAATCGCCTTAAAAACTTTATTTTCTTCTTTAAATCTAACTTCAAGTTTTGCAGGATGTACATTTACATCAACATTACTTGGATCCATTTTTACATTTAAAATACAAAAAGCATGCTTTCCAACTGTTAACAATCCTTTGTATCCTTGTTCAATGGCTGATGACAATGTTTTATCTTTTACATATCTGTCGTTAACAAAAAACAATTGTTGTGAACGATTATTTCTTGCAATTTCAGGTTTACCAATAACACCATCAACAGTAATTCCATCGTAATAATAATTTACATCTATAATTCCATTTGCTATATCTTTTCCAAATATGCTATAAATGCAATTTTTTCTAATTCCATCACCATTTGTTTGAATAATTGTTTTTCCAGAATTGATAAGTTTAAATGAAATTTCAGGATGAATAAGAGCTAATCTTGTTACTACATCTTCAATATATCCAGACTCTGTATAATCTTTTTTTAAAAACTTATATCTAACTGGTGTATTAAAAAATAAATTTCTAACAGTAATACTAGTTCCTTGACTACATCCCATTTCTCCTTTTTCAAGAACACGTCCTGTTTCAACAACAACTCTATATCCAAAATTTGAATCCATTGTTTTAGAAACCATTTCAACATTTGAAATTGCTGCAATACTTGCTAAAGCCTCACCTCTAAATCCCATTGATTTTATATTTGATAAGTCATCAGCACTTCTGATTTTACTTGTTGCATGTCTTTCAAAAGCAATCTCCATATCATCAGGTAAAATTCCCTTTCCATCATCACTAATATGTATGTATGAAATTCCTCCATTTTTAATTTCAATATTAATATTTTTAGCACCAGCATCAATTGAATTTTCAGCCATTTCTTTAACTACAGAAGCAGGTCTTTCTATAACTTCTCCAGCAGCAATTTTATTAATTGTTAAATCATCTAAAAGTACTATATTTCCCATTTATTAACTTCCCTTCGTACAATAAATTTATTTTTTTAAATTATATCATTAAAATAATAATTTGAACACAATTTTTTCTAATAAACATTATAATAACTTAATCAGTTAATACTTTAACAATTTTTATGTAAATAACTTATTAAAAATGAGAGATTAAATATATATTTAATCTCTCATTTTTAATTGTGAAGCAACAAGGTTGGTCAGATCCTTATTTATTGTTAATTTCTTTATATCTCTTAATTTTCAATGTAGAAGTTTTTTCAAATTCTCCTTCTTTTATTTCAAGTGCTTTAACTGCCTTATATGAAGTTAACTGTTTATTAACTTCTTTTATTTTTTTCCAAATAATATCATAAATTTCCTTATCTGTTTTATTTGGGCCATATATTTTTTCAATTTCCTCTAAATTAGGAATTACTTTAGCAGTTATAATTAATTCTTTTTCGTCTTTCTTTATTGCTTGCTTACCCTCTGGTGCTTTTCCATACACCATAACTTCTTTAATTTCAGGAACTTTTCCAAGCAATATTTCTATTTCCTCAGGATATATATTTTTTCCATTTTGTGTGACTATAACGTTTTTGCTTCTACCTGTTATAAAAATAAAATTATCATCATCAACATAGCCGATATCCCCTGACCTAAAATATCCATCTTCAGTCATTACTTTTTTTGTTTCTTCTTCGTCTTCATAATATCCAAGCATTAGTGTTGGTGACTTAATCAAAAGTTCCCCTTCGCCATTTTCATTCGGGTTATCAACTTTAACATCTGCCTGAACTATAGTTCTTCCTGCAGAACCTACTAATGTCTTATATTCTGGTGTAACAGCTGTAATAGGTGCTGTTTCCGTTAATCCATAACCCTGCAAAAATAGCATTCCAATATCTTGATACCATTTTCCAACTTTTTTATCCACTGGAGCAGCTGCAGAAACTATAATTCTTAAATTTCCACCTAAATTATCATAAATTTCTTTAAATACTTTTTTCTTAATATCAATTCCAACACTTTTAAGAATATTTGTAATTGTTATCATTGATTGAACTATTGCTTCTTTGTGACTCTTTTCAATGCTTTCATTTATTTTTTTATATATTGTTTCTACTAAAAGAGGAACAACTAAAATAGCAGTTGGTTTTGCTTCCTTCATATCTGAAACTATATATCTTAATCCCTGACAGACTGCAACACTTGCGCCTTGTGAAATTGGATATAAAAATCCTATTGTAGATTCATAGGTATGATGCAAAGGTAATACAGAAAATAGTCTATCTGTTGGATATAGTCTAACATAAGCTGTTATACCATTAATGTTAGCAGCTAAGTTTCTATTACAAATCATAACTCCCTTTGAATTTGAAGTAGTTCCTGAAGTAAAAATCAAAACTTTAAACTCTTCTGGGTCTATTTCTATTTTACTAAAGCTGTCATCGCCTGATTTTATTATATTTTTGCCAATTTCAACTAAATCTTTTATTCCTACATCTTTTCCGTCTAGTTTTTTATCTGATTTCATCTCAACAAAATATTCAACATCAGGCAAATTGTCACGAATTTTTTTAATATCGTCGGCCTTTCTTTGTGAATATATAACTGCTGTAGCTTTTGCTCTTTTAATTACATTTTCTAATTCATTTGTAGGCAACTCTCTATCTATTGGTACAGCTATACCAACTCCACAAAGCATTGCCATATATGATAAGTACCAATCATATTGTGTTTCTCCTATAATAATAACTCTTTTATCTTTCTGATTTAATATTTTAATAAGAGCAGTTCCTAAAGCATTAACGTCATCATAAAAATCTTTATAAGTTGTTATTTTATATGGAGTCTTTTTATCAGTTTTTTCTAAAATGCAATCTTCATTCGGGTATAATTTAACAGCTCTATAAAAAAATTCTTTAACAGTTTTATAATTTGTATTTTCATAAGGTTCAGTTCTTTTTTTAATAGGTTCTGGTTTGATTTTTTCTACATCTAATTTCAATTCATCAATATCTTCAATTGTATCCATTTTTATTTTATCAAATTTTAATTTAGGCATTTTTATATTTATATTCACTTCTAAAAACTCCCTTCAAATGTTAGCTATTAATTTAACTTATATAATATTTATATACATGAAAAGTGTAAATATTAAATACGTAAACATATTTTGTATTTTATCACAAAATTTTCTAAACTTCAAATTTTATTTTACTACCGTCATATCCTCTTTCGACAATTATTTTTTTGTCAATTCTTTCTTTTAATTCTGTAACATGACTTATAATTCCTATTAGTTTATTATTGTCTGTCAAAAGGTTTAATGTATTTATTGCCTGTTCCCTTGATTCTGCATCTAATGTTCCAAATCCCTCATCAATGAACAAAGTATCTATAACTACACCTCCTGAATAACTTTGTATTATATCCGAAACTCCCAATGAAAGTGCAAGTGCAGCTTTAAAAGATTCCCCTCCTGATAAAGATTTTATATCTCTTGTTTTTCCATTATAATTATCAAAAATTTCTAATTCCAATCCAATCTTTTCGCTTGCTTTATCTGAATTTTCTTTTCTAACTAACCTATATCTTCCGTCAGTCATTTTTATAAGCCTTTTATTTGCCTCAATTATTATCATATCAAAATAAGTTGCCTGAACGAATTGTTCAAACTCGATTTTTCTTTTACCTGGTAAAGTTCCATTTGCAAGCTTTGAGAGTTCTTGATAATTAACAAATTTTCTAATTTGAATTAACAATTTATCAGCATTTTCTTTTAGCATTTTTTCTAATCTTTTATTATTTTCATAAATACCATTAATGTTTATCTGATTTTGTTTGATTTCTTTAAGATTATTTGTAATTTCTTCAACTTCCTCTTTTATTTTTTGTTCATCCTGTTTTTTCTTGGTTTTTATGCTATTGGGAATTCCATCAAGTTTTGCTTTATTTGCAATAACCTCATTAAAATATGTTTCTACCTCTTTTTTCTTTGATTCCAATTGTTCTTTTTTAAGAACAATATTTTTGTAATCTGATTCTTTTTTAAAACCTATTGATTTATATGCGTTCTCATATTCTTTTTTTGCTTGTTCTAATTCTTCTAACTTTGCTTTTTCAGTTCTTTTATATTCCTCAAATAATGTTTTATTTTTAGTACTTTTTTCAATTTCACTTTTTATAATTTCATTAAATTCATTAACAAATTCTTCAAAAGAAAATCCATCTAATGATAAATCTTTACCTGAAAATTCTTTATATATTTTATTTGCACTGTCATAAACTAAATTTTTACTTTTAATAATATTATTATATTTTTCTAATAAATTTCTTTCATATTCATCAAAATTAAATTTTTTTGAATCTTCTTTTAAATCTTTTATAAAAACTTCTAATTGTGAATCAAATTTTATAATAGTATTCTTTTCACTTTCATACGATTTTTCTATAACTTTCAATTCTTTCTTTATTAAGTCCAATTCATTTTTCGAAAGTACAGAATTACTTTTTTTAGCAATATTAGGATGTTCTTTACTTCCACACACAGGACAAGGCATATTTACTTCTAATTTTTCAGCAAGTATTCCAGCCTGCTCTTCAAAAAATTTGCCTTCTTCTTCTAAATAATTATCAAATTTTTCTTTATATTCAAATTTTAATTCATTATAACTTTTCACATGACTTTCCTTATTTTTTAAAAGTGTTTTGATATCATCCATCTTTTTCTTTTCTTTTGCTAGTAAATCACATTCTTCATTAATATGTTCTAGTTTTTCAAATTCGTTTTTAAATTCATTTATCTTTTTTTCCTTTTTCTGTAATTTAAACATATTTTTTTCTATTTTTTCTTTTTCTTTAATATTATTTTCGATACTATTTTTAATATTTTCTATTTCTTTTTCAATTCTTTCAACATTCTCTTCTTTTGGCAACACAGTAGCAATTATTTTTTCATTTTTTTCAATTTTCTTTTTTTCTTCTTTATAGTATTTTTCTTTTTGCTTTAATTGGTCAATTTTTTCTTTTATTTGATTATAGTTATCAATTTTTTCATTATTATTTTGAATTTTAAGCAATAAATCTGTCTGTTTTTTTAGTTCTTTCTCCTTTTTTTCCACTTTTTTGTTGATAACTTTTAACTCTTCACTGTTTTTACTAAGTTCATCTTTCAATGTTGATAAAACAAACTCTATATTTATTTTATTTAAATTTTTAGAGTTTAAATTTAAAATTTCTTCATTCTGGTTCTTCCATCTAATATTATCTTTATTAGTTAAAAAAGAATATTTTAATTCATCTAATTTTTTATCCGCTTCTCTAGTTTTGTTAGCTAAAATTTTTGAAATAGAATTATATATATTTGTGTCAAAAATTCTCCTAAAAACTTCAGTTCTATCTTTGCTTTCTGCAAATAATATTTTTAAAAACTCTCCTTGTGCCAACATGGAAATTTGTTTGAATTGCTTAACATTTATCCCAAGAATTTCTTCGATTTTTTCATTAACATTTGAAACGCCTGAAACAACTTTTCCAGAGCATTCAAGATACGCATCTGCAATATTTTTAGTTGTTCCATCGCCACTTTTTTTAAGCCTTTCATATTGAGGTGTTCTTCTTATTTCATAAGTTTTATTCTTATGAGAAAAAGTAAATTTTACATACGTTTCTGTATCGTTATCCGCAAAATTGCTCCTCACAGAAGATACTTGTCTTGTTGAGCCACTAGTTTCACCAAAAAGAGCAAATACAATTGCATCAAAAATTGTAGTTTTTCCAGATCCAGTATCACCTGTAATTAGAAAAATCCCGTTATTTCCTATTTTTTTAAAATCAATTTCTACTTTATCTTTATATGGCCCAAATGCAGACATTTCTAAAATTTTTGGTTTCAATTAATTTGCCTCCCTTCTTGCTTCTTCAATAACTTCCCTAATAATTTCTTCTTGTTCTTCGTTCATTGTTTGATTATTTTGATATTCGTAAAATTCATTAAATAATTCGAGTTCACTTTTTTTCTTTATATTGTCAATTTCTGAAAGGCTTCTTTCTAAATTTACGCCAGTCTTTGAATTTTTTATATCTAATCTTAGTGTATTTGGATAAATACTTCTTATTTGACCTATAGCATCATAAATAGGCTCTTCATTTGTTATTATAGCTCTAATATAGTCATTAGTATCTTTTATATTTTCTTTTTTAACTAATTCTTCAATTGGTCCTTCAATTACTCTCATATCCCTCAAAGGTTTTAATGGATATAATTCATATTCTAAATTTCCCTTTTCTTTAAAATCAATAATTGTTAAAACTTTCTTTTGGTTAACCTCTGAAAAAGAATATTTTAACATTGTTCCAGCATACCTCGCAGTATCCCTTCCAATTCTTTGAGGTCTGTGAATATGACCCAAAGCTACATAGTCAAAATCATCAAAGTTTGAAACATCAACATTTTCAGTACCACCTAAAATCAATGTTTCAGATTCAGATTTTTCAGGTTCATGTTCACCTGATGTAACAAATTGATGAGACAATATAATATTTCTTTCATTTTTATTAATTTTTTCATTTTTAATGACTCTTTTTATAGCCTCATCATATGAATCAATTTCTTCTTCAAAATATCGTTTTATATCAATTGGTTTTAAATATGGAAGCATATAAATGTTTATAATTCCATATTCGTCCTTTGTTACATATTTTTTTATTTCACCATCATAAGTAGTACATATATGTAATCCTTCTTTTTCGAATATTTTGCTACCAAAATTTAGTCTTTCTTTTGAATCATGATTACCTGAAATAATAAAGACCTCAACTTTTAATTCTTTTATTAAAGCATTCAAAAAATCATTTAATACATTTACTGCATCACTTGAAGGAATTGCTCTATCATATATATCTCCAGCAATAAGAACAATATCTATTTCTTTTTTCTTTATTATTTCAATTATTTCTTTAAGCATATATTTTTGATCTTCAATCATTGATTGTTCAAGCACATTTTTACCTATATGTAAATCAGCTAAATGTAAAATTTTCATTTATTTGTCCTTTCATAAATTGTATTATTTATTAATTTTTAACATTATATCAAACAGACTTATCAAATTCAAACCCCAAAATATTACATAACTTTTAAAATTTTAAATATTATAAATGTTTGTGTCATACAACTTATATATAATAAATTTAGATTGTTTTCCTTTTTTTACATCAAATTAATTATAAAATAGAGAAGGAAAAAATATTTTTTTGACGAATAATATATTTGTACATATAAATATGTACAAATATTTTTATAACATTGGAAGGCGGTGCACAAATGCAAATAACAGATGTACGTTTAAGAAAAGTAAACACAGAAAACAGAATGAAGGCTGTAGCTTCTGTAACATTTGATAACGAATTCGTAATTCATGATATCAAAGTTATTGAAAGCCAAAATGGATTATTTATTGCTATGCCAAGTAGAAAAACTCCTAACGGAGAATTTAAGGATATAGCTCATCCAATCAATCCTGAAACAAGGGAGAAAATTCAAAAAGCTATTTTAGAAGCTTATGATGCTCCAGAAACAGAAACAGCAGAATAAGATTTAATAGAGTTTTCAAAGCATTGCATTTTGCAATGCTTTTTTTGCATATTGTTTCACAATATGCAATTTAAAAGGGCACCAATTTTGGTGTCCTTTTTTTGTTATGTTTTTGCGCTATCTATGCTTTGCTGTAGCTTATCACCTTGTGCCGTGCGTTCCTCAGCTAAGAAGTTTCCTGCAAAGCAGGATTACTTCTTCTTTTGAATTGTTGATAGGCTCAACTTGCGCCTTTAGGATAAGCCGGGACATAGTGGGATCTTCGGTAAATCCGAACATTCCAGGATGTCTCTTACAGAAACCATCATAGATATTTTGGTTATAGAACCAAAACCTCGCCGGTTTCCTAGCAAGTCCCAAAAAATCGCCAAGCCAAAGGGAGTCTAAAGTGACGACTTCACCGACCTTGGAGCGATTGAATCCATGGGGATTTCGCCCCATCTTCCGAAGGAAGAACTTGAAATCGGCCATGCACTCCACCTTTGTAAATGGAGTCTCCTGTAGCTCTCCCTCGTCCTGGAAGAATGAGAGTTTCGTTAAATACTCTACTGCAAAGCGGTACTCATCGTTAAGACAAGTAGGTTCCCGTATTGCCTCAAGCTCTTTCAAAAGGCTATCAAGCCTCTTTTCCTCTTTTGGCCACTTCCGCACATAATTAAAAAGATCCAGCAAAAACATGATGTGTGCCTCCTTTGCACCAAACACTTGAAAACATTCATCTTTTTAATTATAGCACTTTTTTTGCTTTATGTAAACGAAGTTAGTAAAAACTTCCTATTTTTCCATGAAAAATTTTTACAATGCATTTATTTATACTATAAAACATATAAATTATAAATTCTGTTTTCTAAAATATATAAGACTCACTTTGCACAGCTAAAGCTGTGGATTTGTTCCCCAGAACCTTGTTGTTTCACGATAAATAGGCAATATAAATAGGCACCAATTTGGGTGCCTATTTTTGTTGTGTGTTCTCGTGCTACCTGCCGTACTTTGTGTTTTTCAGCTGAGAAGCTGGCAGCAAAGATTCTGAAACTCAAAGTATGAGGAATTAATTCCCTTAACCTGAGTCTTAGCAATCAACTCCGCCATCGTCGGGTCTTTAATGAAACCCTCGTGAGGGAACTTCTTGCAAAAGCCAGTATAGACCTCATGGTCCTTATACCAGCTACGAGCCGGCATTGTGACTAGGCCGAAAACATCGCCAAGCCATAAGCTGTCAAGAGTAACATCGTGTCCCTTCTCACTACGGTTCATCCCGTACTGATTACGTCCTAACACCTTCAGAGCCCGATTGAACTTTGACTGTACCTCTTTCTTTTCTTTCGGAGCATTCTTCAGCTCCCCTTTGTCGTAAAAATGCGAGACTACAGACAGAAACTCGAGGCAGAAGAAATATGCCTCGATGCTTTCCTGCGGAGCCTCCATTTTCCGCAAAGAAATAAGCATCTCCTCTAATCTTCTCTGTTCCTCTTTCCATTTTTTCTTGGAAAAAATGGAAAGAGCGGGGAAAAACACATTGTTGCTCATAATTAAAGGCCTCCTTTTCGTACTGCAACAACACATAAAACATCTTAAATCTACTTTAATTATAGCACTTTTTTTGTTTTATGTAAACATCATCCTATGATTTTCCTATAACACTATTACTTTTCAATCCACTTTTACAATATACACTGGTGAATTTTTATATTTAATATCATCCATATACACTATATTACCCAAACTACACAAAAATTCAACATTCATATTTTTATATTTACTATATTCCTCATTTCCAATATAAATATACTTAATATTATATTGTTTTAATAAATCTTTTACACTTTCTCTATCACTAGAATTGTAAATATAATAAATATCATTCCATCTTTTTTGCTCTTCTTTTGGTATGTTATAATTTTCAGCTCTCCATATCCATTCATGGCCATGCCAACCAAGCAAAGTTGGAACACCAGTAAAAACTGAAATTCTAGCAGATGTTGTATAATCTCCATCTGCAGCTTCTAACATAACATCGTCTTTAGATATGTTTTCTCTAATCCATAAAATAGCTTTATAATCATCTTGATTACTATTAATAATATTTCCTTCAATTTTGCTCATATCTTGTGGTGTTTTTTGATTTGTTACATATTTTATTGCATTTATTCCATATCCAAATGATGTTATTTGGATAATAAGTATAATACAAGCTACACATTTTAAAACTAATCGTTTCTGCATAAAAATTTTTGCAATAATATAACCAATTACAATACTAAACATTATGTATCCTTGATATGTTAATTTAAACATTGTATTAGCTCTTTTGTATTCATCAGAATAAATATCTTTTAAGTAAATCAGCTCTGGTAAAATAACAAGACCTATAGCACAAGCAGAAATTATAAAAATATAAATATCTACAGCATTTAAGCTTCTTACTCTTTTTATAAAATTTGATTCGCCTTTTCTTTTTTTTATTATTTCTACGAGAAGAATTGCAAAAAATATCAAGCAAATTAATATTGGAAAAGCCCACAAAACAAGCCATTTGTATAGAGGAGATGTAATATGAGTTAAGAATACTTTTGTCGCACTTATATATAAATCTCTAGAAAACGGTAATGTAATAAGTTCTTCTAATGCTATAATTTCTAATATTTGTGGAATCGCAACAAATATTTTTCTTTTGCTTTCTCCATACTTCATTATACTATTTGCAAGTAGGGATATTAAAATAACAACAAGATATATTGGAAAATCCCAATAATTTGTCATTTTTTGAATGCCAAGAATTATTGCAATAATTGGTATTTTAAGATTTATTAGCCTTTTTTTTGTATCTTCATTTTTATCTTCACAAAAAACAGCTAAAATAATGGAAAGCATCACGCAACTCCAAATTATATCAACATAATGTGCATGCAAATCTCCTACAACATTTGAATAAGCAGGAATTTCTGTAATTGTTTTATCATTTGTTTCTGGTCTATATCCTATATATCTTACTGGATCTGAATAAAAATAAGTATCTTTATTTCCAAGAACATGATAATAGATTGGATAATACATTGTCCCGCCAATTGATATTGCAAAACCAGCAAGTAAAGCCACCATTACTGGTATTAATTTTATATCAAATTTTTTTATTATATCTTTTGTTTTGTTGATTGACTGAGCATCATTTTCCTCTTTTTTGTTTCCGCATTTTATCTTCTATAAGTTTAAGTCCCAAATTGTATCCAATAGAACATGGCAAAGAAAAACTTAGAGCTCCAATTAGTGCAATCATCATATTGTATCCCTCTGGTGGATTTAAAAAAGAAAGCTTTGTAACAAATGCAGAAATATACTGTCCAAAATAATAATAATTTATACTATGTCCAGAGAACCAAATGTCCTCTACTGGCATATATTTACTGTAAAATATTGAATTCATATATCCAAAATCCATATATTTTTCTGTATCGCAATTTATCGAAACATTAAAATTTCTTAAATAAGTAAAAGCTATTAATGCTACACAAAAAACAATTTCCGATTTTAAAATTTCTTTTATAAGCTCACACAATTGAGTTTGGTCTTGTTGTTTATTATGTTTTGAAATTACAATTATTGCACCAAAAATTCCAAATAAAATAACAGCTATCCAACAGCTTGCAATAGAAAAACTAAGAATTTTCATATAAAAAGTTAACCAAAGTATGATTCCTAAAATTCCAATTCCAATTAATTTAGAAAAAATCCAACCTTTATCATTAAATTTTTTAAATATCAATGATGTTATCGGAAAAAATACTATACCTACTATAAATAAAGTTGCATAAACTTTTTCAAAATATACATAATTAACTCCTAAAAGAATCTTTCCGTATTAATAAAATAGATATAAGTATTATACTTAAAAAAGATATTTTTTTTATCATTGAAAATATATTTCCTTTCTCATAAAAAAACTTTTGCAAAAATAACCCCAAATATTAGATAAGGCAATCTAACATTTAGGGTTATCACACTTTTTTATTATTGATTAAATATTTCGTCAAACTCTTCTCCGTCAATCTTTTCTTTTTCTAGTAATACTGCTGCAACCTTATGAAGTTTTTCCTCATTATCATTAAGTATTTTTAATGCTCTCATATATCCATTATCTATTATCTTCTTAATTTCTTCATCAATAATTCCTGCTGTTTCTTCACTATAGTTTCTTTGCTGATTAAAATCTCTTCCCAAGAAAACTTCTTCTTGATTTGTACCAAACATTATAGTTCCTAAACGATCACTCATACCATATTTCATTACCATTTGACGTGCTATATTGGTTGCTCTTTCAATATCATTACTTGCACCAGTTGATATATCATTTAAAATCAACTGTTCTGATGCTCTACCTCCAAGCATTGAAACAATAGTTTCTTCCATCTCTGTTTTTGACATAAATGATTTATCTTCTGTTGGACGATACATAGTATATCCTCCAGCCATTCCTCTAGGCACTATAGAAATTTGATGTACAGGGTCTTGTGTAGGTAAATATCTACTTACGACAGCATGACCTGCCTCATGATAAGCAACTAATTTTTGCTCTTTTGGACTTCTAACTCTTGTTCTTTTTTCTGGTCCCATTGTTACTTTAACCATTGCATCTTCTATTTCTTGCATTTCAATTACTTTTTTATTTCTTCTTGCAGCCAACAATGCTGCTTCATTTAATACATTCTCTAAATCTGCACCAGCAAATCCTGCTGTATTTTTTGCTATTACTTTTAAGTCCACATCATCTCCTAATTTCTTCTTTCTAGAGTGAACTTCAAGTATTTGTTCTCTCGCTTTAACATCAGGTTCTGAAACCACAATTTGTCTATCAAATCTTCCAGGTCTTAATAGTGCTTTATCTAATACATCTGGTCTATTAGTAGCTGCAAGAACTATTACGCCCTCATTTGCTGAGAATCCATCCATTTCTACTAATAATTGGTTTAGTGTTTGTTCTCTTTCATCATGTCCACCGCCTAAACCAGCACCTCTTTGACGACCAACAGCATCAATTTCATCTATAAATATAATACATGGTGCATTTTTCTTAGCTTGTTCAAACAAATCTCTTACTCTTGATGCACCTACACCAACAAACATTTCAACAAAGTCTGAACCACTTATTATAAAAAATGGTACTCCTGCTTCTCCCGCAACAGCCTTTGCTAATAATGTTTTACCAGTTCCTGGATGTCCAACAAGCAATACTCCTTTTGGAATTCTTGCTCCCATATCTGTGAACTTTTTAGGTGCTTTTAGGAATTCTACTATTTCCTGTAATTCTTCTTTTTCTTCATCAACACCAGCAACATCATTAAAAGTAATAACATTTTTATCTGTATTGCCAATTAACCTTGCCCTACTTTTTCCAAATGTCATTGTTCGACTTCCGCCACCCTGTTGATTATTCATTGTCATAAAGAATAGGAATAAGAATAATATAATTAATATTCCAAATGGTGACAACAAGCTAAGCATTGTTATAGCAAATGACTGAGATTTTTCTGTTAATTGGAAATTGCCAGCAGCTAAACTTTCCTGAGTGTATTCTAAAAAGCTTTGCATATCTGGGATATTAACCTCTTTTTGATTATTTTCACCCTTTAATGTAACTAAAGCAGTTTTTCCATTTGATTCAACTTCTACTTCTGAAACTTCTCCACTTTCTATTTTCATTAATAAGTCTGAATAATTCATTTTTGTATCATTATTATCTGCAATAGATACAAAAATAAATACTGTAATTACTATTATTACTAGCCACATGGCTATAGTTTTTATTCCGTTTTTCAAAATATTCCTCCTTGTTTTTTTATTCTCATCAAATTAGAATATAGCATATATTTCACATCATTGCAATATTTTTTTTGAATTTGAAATAAAATAAATTTTCTTATTCTTTACTAAAATTTTTACATATTTTTTTGGTATGAGATACTTATTCCCTATATTTTTATTGCATAATTTTATTATGTCATCTATATTTATTTTTTGAATATCTTTAGATGTTCCGCACAAATTAGATATCGTATTAATAATTAATTTTTTCTTTATTACAATATCTAAATTATTAAATTCTTTTAAGGAAAATATTATTTGAGTATCAGTTTTTGCAATTAATACTTTCTTATATGCCTCTAAAACAAGTTTGTTTATATAATTTGTTTCTTCTCTCGCAATTTCTCCTAAGCGATTTAAATTTATGAGTATATTGGGATTAAATTCTTTCTTTAAATATGGTATACATATATTTCTAATTTTATTCCTTGTATAATTGTTTTCCAAGTTAGACTCATCTATTCTAGGATTTAATTTTTTTTCTTTACAATATTCTTCAATTTCTGTCCTATCTATTTCAATAAGTGGTCTAATATATCTATTATTTCTTATAGGTTCAATACCCTTTAATCCCGAAATACCAGAACCGCGGATTATATTCATAATGATTGTTTCAGCATTATCGTTCAAATTATGAGCTATTGCAATTTTATTAGCATCATTTTGTTTAGACACTTCTTCAAAAAAATCATATCTTATTTTTCTGCCAGTTTCTTCTAACCCTCTATTTTCCTTTTTAGCAATTTTATTTACATCTACTTTCTTAACAAAAAAAGGAATATTTTTTCTATTACAATAATCATTTACAAAATTTTGATCAATTATTGCATTTTTTCTCAATCCATGATTAATATGTGCAACAAAAATTTTAAAATTTAAATATCCTTGCCTGTTTAATTCATAAAGTATATTCAAAAGACAAATAGAGTCCGGACCTCCTGAAACACCGAACTACTATTTTGTCGCCATTATTTATTAAATTGTATTTTTTTATAGTTTTTTTTACTTTGTCTATCAATCATCAAACCTTCTTTCTAAGTTTGCAAATTTAGTATATTCATTTAGCCATGCAAGTTTGATTGTGCCTGTTGAACCAGCCCTTTGCTTTGCAATAATGACTTCTGCAATATTTTTTTCTTCACTATTTTCATTATAATAATCATCTCTATAAAGAAACATAACAATATCAGCATCTTGTTCAATTGCTCCGGACTCTCTCAAATCAGAAAGAATAGGTCTATGGTCTTCTTTTCTTTGTTCAGGTGCTCTAGAAAGTTGAGACAAAGCAACAACTGGAACATTTAATTCTTTAGCAAGAATTTTTAATGATCTGCTTATTTCTGAAATTTCTTGTTCACGCCCTGTACTTTTTCCTGTTCCCTTAATTAATTGCAAATAGTCTATTACAATCAATCCTATGTTTTTTTCTAATTTTAATTTTCTACATTTTGTTCTAATTTCTGTTATAGAAATGCCTGGTGTATCATCTATATAAATCGGGGCTTCCGAAATTGGTCCAAGTGCAGAGGCAAGTTTTGTCCAATCTTCTTCTTCAATTTGACCTGTTCTAATTTTATTTCCATTAACTAAGGCTTCACTACAAAGAATTCTGTTCGCAACTTGTTCTTTCGACATTTCTAGATTAAATATTACTGTTGGTACTCCATATCTTATAGCAACATTAGAAGCTATATTAATTGCAAAGGCAGATTTACCCATTGCTGGTCTTGCAGCAATTAATATTAAATCTGAATTTTGAAGTCCTGCCGTTTTGTTATCTAATTCAATAAAACCAGTAGCTAATCCAGAAATTGAATCTTGTTTATTATATAATTTTTCTATTTGAGCAAATGTTTCAACTAAAACATCTTTTATTGGTGTGTACGTTGTTTTCGTCCTTTGTTTTAAAATATCAAAAATTTTCTGTTCAGCCTTATCCATTACGTCTTCGACTTCTTCTGTTTGAGCATATCCTAAATCAATAATTTCATTTGCAGTTTTTATAAGATTCCTTAAAATAGCCTTTTCTTCAACTATCTTTATATATTGTTCGACATTTGCAGAAGTTGGAGCCTTATCTGGCAATGTTGCTAAATATTCAAGGCCACCAACTTTATCAAACTTGCTCATTGATATAAGTTCATCTTTAACCGTTATAATGTCAATTGGTTCAGCCTTATTATACAAATTAAATATAGATTCAAATACAGCCTTATTGTCCTCTCTATAAAAATCTTGTGGCTTTAAAACTTCAAGTGCTGCCATTACAGCATCTTTATCAGTTAACATACTACCAATAATTGCTTGCTCTGCTTCTATATCATGTGGTGGAATTTTTCCTATTTCCATTTTGCTCATTCCTTTTTATCTATATTATCTATAATGCTGTTATAATTAATTTTAATGTTGCACTTATTTCTTCAAATAATTTTATTTCAATGTTAAAACTTCCTAAATTTTTTATTGTTTCTTTTAATACAATCTTCTTTTTATCTACTTCTATATTATATTCATTTTTTAGTGTTTCAGCAATTTCTTTGCTTGTTACACCTCCAAAAATTTTACCATTATCACCAGCTTTTACCTTTAATTCAAGTTTTATTTCTTCTATTTTTTTAGCTGTATTTAATGCATTTTCTCTTTCTAATTCTCTCTTATGTGCCTTAGAATCTTGTTTATTTTTTAATCTTCCCATATTTCCACTATCTGCTTCAACAGCTAGTTTTCTTGGCAATAAAAAGTTTTTAGCATAACCATCGCTTGCATTTATAACTTCATCTTTTTTTCCTACTCCTTTAATATCCTCTAATAAAATTACTTTCATAACTCGCTACCTCCATATAAAGTATGTTTCTTTTGAATTATTATATATGCTTTAAAATAGTTTGTCAACGATACCAAATCTTTTAAGTTTGCATAAAATACGCCATATTTCGTATATAGTAAATCGGATAAAATAACTTTACTATTTGGTAAGAACCTTGTTATTTCACAATAAAAAAATAAATGTAAACACCTTTTGTGCCTACATTTATTTACTAATTTCTTTATAATCTTAATCATCTAAAAAATTAAATTCATCTTTAAATTTTTCTTTAAAAATTTCAAATACCTTGTTTAATGTTTCTTCATCATCAACACTAACATATGTTTCTTCATCAGAATCATCTCCAGTGTCTTCAACTTTAAGAATTACAACTTCACCATCTTCGTCATCCTCTTCTTCTTCAACTGGCAATAAGATAGCATATTGTTCTGAGTCTAATTCAATTAAATCTAAGAATTCAAATTGAACCTCATTTCCATCTTCATCATTTAGTACAACTAAATTTGATAATTCTTCCTCTTCCATATTTGGATTGTTTTTTTCGTTATCCATGTTTTCTCCTTTCGAAATTTATATAATTTAAATTTTAAAACCACTTTAATCTTTTTTTGAACTATTTATATATGTTTCTAAAATATACACTGCTGAAATAGTATCAACTAAATCTTTCTTTTTTCTATTTTTTACATTCAAAAAATTCATTGTTTTATGTGCTTCAACTGTTGTTAATCTTTCATCAACAGTTTTTATTTCTATTTTTCCAAACCTACATTTTAGTTTATGGATAAAGTTATTAGTTACTTCTACTCTTCCGAGTCTTAGTTCCATTCATATTTATAGGCATTCCTAAAACAATAGTAGTAACATTATACTCATTTATAATTTCTTCAATTCTCTTTAAAAGAACTTTGTCATTGCCGTTATAGTGAATCGTTTCTAATCCTTGTGCAGTTATTCCTAATGGATCGGTAATAGCTATTCCAACTCTACTATCTCCATAATCAATACCTAATATACGCATACTAGTCTTCTTTTCCAACGTAATATTTTACCATATTCTCAAGTAATTCATCTCTTTCTATTTGTCTAATTAAGCTTCTTGCATTATTATGGCTTGTTATATATGTTGGATCTCCTGATAAAATATATCCAACTATTTGATTTATAGGATTATATCCCTTTTCAACTAAAGCTGCATATACTTCTTTTAGAATTTCTTGTGATTTAGCATTTTTTTGTTTTTCAACATCAAAATTCATTGTTTTATCTAAATCCATTTAAGCACCAATCCCTTCTAATTATTTTATACGTAATTAATATCGCTTTCTTTTACATCAGCTTCATCTAAATATTCTTCTAATTTTTTTGTTACACCATCCATAGATGTTCCCTTATAATATGTTGAAACAACAAAGTTTAATTTAGGTGATACATAAACAATATCCTTTTTCTTTGATTTTTTAGTTTCCTTTTCTTTAGTTTCATCCTTTTTTGTTGTTTTTTTAGTCTTTGGAGCTTTTTCATAAGGCACTTTTATTTTTTCAACATATTTCTTTATATCTGAAATAAACCCTTGAACGCTATCTGGTTCCACACCAGAAAATACAATAACAAACTTTGGTCCCATATATCTTACAAACAAATATTCATTTGATAAACTAGACTTTATTGTCTTGCTAAGTTCAGTTATTATTTGATTACCAACTTCTCTACTATATGTTAAATTTATATCAGGTAGATTTATTACCTTAAACATACAAACAGTTGATACTAAATATTTATCAACAATTTTCTTTCCTGTTCCATACAAATATTCTGCAGACTTAAGATTTGTGAACAAATCAGTTCTTGGAATATTTTCTATAGTATTTTGATAAGCAACGGTTTTCAATACTGCTACAATGTTTTCTCTAATAATTTCTAAAATTGCATTATCTAATTTATCAAAAGCATGCTTTTGACCGCTCTCAATAAACCAATATCCAATATATACGCTGTCAATATATAAAGGGAAAAACATTGCTGACTTAGCTCTTCCAAATTCCATTTTCTGATATGGTAGGCTTTCTTCATCGTTTTCTATTGTTACATATTTAGGTACAGCATTAGCTATACTTTCTTTAAATAAATCTTCTTTATGAAGATTTTTTAACATATCCCAATGTTTTTCTTCAACATTTGTAGCCTTTATCACATATTCAGCACCATCAAAGGCTACAATAGTAGAATATTTAATTTCAAATTGTTCAATTAATGTTTCATTTATTTTCTTTATTTTATCGTCAACTGATATTTCTTCTCCAATAACATTCATAAAATCTTGTAATACATTTAAATTACTAATTTTTTGATTGATATTAGCAAATGCCTTTCTTTCATTATATAATTTTACATTATATATAATCAATCCAACAATAAAACCAGAAAGAATTATTATTATAGCTAGTACCAATAAATTCACCTCATCTATTTTTTAAATTTAAATAGTCCTCTAGATTTTTTTTCTTTTGCACCATAATTATTAGCTACTGTAGTACTTTGATAAGGTTGTCTTGATATTAAAGGATAAACTAAATTTGAAAGTGCTTTTAAACTTGCAATAAAAGTTTTTGAATATCCCTTTAAAGAAATTACGCAACATGCTAATTGGTCTAAATATTTTGCATAATTATCTACCTCAAAAGGAATTGTACAATATTTAATTGAATTTCTATCAAATAAATCTGTTTTAAATGTCATTGCTGGATCCTTATATGTTGACATTCCTCCAATTACTGCTTTTGGTGTCAAACCACCAACTTTTAGTTCTTTATTTAAGACAATAATTAATTTTTTTGGATCAAAGGCATTTTTAGATTTTAAATCTCTTAAAAATGATGTAACTGGTTGGATTGTTAAAATATCCATACTTTGAACTAAGAAAATTTGCTGTGAATTTGTAAAATATTGCACATCTGTTTCAAGGTCACAATCTAATAATACCAAAGAATGTTTTTCTAATACTGTAGCTAAGATTCCTTCTATATCATTGCTTGATGCTTCTACATTTGGCAAAGATGTATAAACTGTTAAATTTTTATTTATTGGTATTCCTTGAGCAATGCCATTTTTTAAATTATCTATACAATTAATAGCAATTTGCCTTAAATTATCTTTACTGTTAGTATAAATATAATATGAATTTTTATTTTTTGTAACGTCTATTATTGCAGTATTTATTCCACTCTCAGATAGTTGAACAGCCAAATTGTTTACCAAAAAAGATGTTCCATTTTTTGATGCTCCAACAAATGCAACAATTTTTTTATCCTTTGCAATTAAACTTTCTATGTTTGTGTTTGAATATGATATGCTACTGTTATTAGCAATAGCATTTATTTTTGGCATTGGCTCTTCAATTTCTTCGTTTTGCTCTTCTTCGTCTTCTTCACCTAAGCTAAATAAATCAACTGGCTTTATTTCTTCATTTTCTTCCTCAAATTCTTCAGGTTCTTCTTTATATTTATTTTCATTAGGCTCTTCTAAATCATCAATATCTAAAGGTTCCTCAACTGTTTTTTCAACTACTTTTTCAGGTTCTTTAGTCTTTTTAGGTCTTCCCCTTTTACGTTTTGGTGCTTCTTCTTCAACCTTTTCTTCTGTTGTAGTTACTTTCTTTGGTCTTCCTCTTTTCTTTTTTGCAGGAGCAATCTCTTCACTTACGTTTAATTTTATTTCATCATCATTATCTTCTTCCTCAGCAGTACTTACTTTAGGAATAGATTTTTTAACATTATTTGTATTAATTCCAGAAGGAATAATTACATCTGATTTAGGTTCTAGTTTATCTTCGATATTTTCTAACAAATCAATTTTAACATCCTCTAATTTTGGTGCTTTTTTATTAGCACTTGAAGACTGTTTAACTCTAACTTGTGCCTTTGCAGTTTTCTTCTTTTTGCCACTAGTTGAAGCAACAACCTCTTGGTATCTTGGAGATTCAGCTTCCAAAACTGCCTTAACATTTAATGGCAAAAATTTAATTATAACTTTAAGTTGTTGATCTGTATATTGTGAAGCAATATTATTAAAACTGTCAACATATCTTTCAGTATTTTTTCCTAGTCTTTTATAGTGAGCTAAAATATTTTGAATTTCAACTTCACTAACACTATCTTCATCTTCTGCTTGATAATTTGCATCATCAGATTCAACTTTGTAATATATTTTTGCATCTTTTTTTGTTCTTGGTTTATTTATTAAATTACAAACTTCATCTATACTTCTATCTTGTCCTATTATAGCATTGTAAATGCCTATACTGAATAGTTTCAGTAATATGGAATCTCCCTTAGCTCTTCTGTCTGTACATATTAAGATGATTGGAATATCTGCACCTTCTCCATTGGATGCTTCATCACTTATTCCATCTAATTTTTCAAAAAGAAAACGATCTATTGTTTCGTAGTTATTATTTGCGAAAGGTTCTAAATCTTCACTAATAACAATACGATCATATGATTTATCTCTTTCAATTTCTTTCAAAATTGCATTAAAGTAATAAACATTTTTATATGATATTATTTCCTTATAATTTTTTTGATATTTCTTTACAATTGATTCTGAAATACTTTCATTACTTACTGCAAATAAAATTTTCATTTGTTTAACCCCTCCAACCTTTTACTACGATAGCAAATATAAGTGGTAATACTTGGCAAATTATTAGCAATGTAACAAATGCAATTACAACACCAAAGCCTCTATCTTGTACATCAAGTTTACGAATACCAATAATATATTGATAAATGGCTCCTACTGCTATTCCGATAAAGCATAGTGGTATACTATAAATTCTGACCTTATCTAATATATAGGCTGTTAATCCATAAGTATCTGAACCATATTTTTCTACATAATCTTGTACTTCTTTTGTTGATTTTTCTTTAATTTGCTTTAGTTCGCCTTCAGTATCTTGGTCTATTACATTAGAATTCGCAACACTTAAGTCATTTTTAACTGTAGCATTAGTTGCACTAATTTGTCCAACATTTGCAGTCATCACTAGTGTAAAAATAAGGACCATACTAGCAATTAGCTTTTTCATTACCTGTCCTCCTTTTATTAACCTCAAACTTTATCTCCTTTTTTCATTTATACCATATATCATACAATAATATGGTTAAAATATCAAGCTTTAAACTAAGAAAAAATTATTTTTTTATGGCTGTAAATTGTAAAAATGTTCTAAAAGCAATTTTTTTATTAAATTTTTCATAATGTATTGACTTTTTTTCGTAAATTAGAATCTCTTTTTAAACACTTTTTAAAACATAAAAAACTCCAATTGCTTTAATTATA
>CAZAZX010000017.1:0-22251 GCA_964489885.1 uncultured Lachnospiraceae bacterium
AGCATTTTTAATGCTTACATGATTTTTTATTATTTGAAAGTGTTTAAAACCCGAATAATTTAAAATCTAATTTTTCAAACTTTATGATAAAAGGTGAAAGACCTGATGTTCAAGATGTATATCAAGCAATTATTTATAAATTAGGGCAAAATAATGAACTAAGTGATGATTTTAAAGTAAAATTACTTGACTATATTTCACAAACTTTTGATAATTCTAAAATGAGTTTTTCAATATACAGAGATAAACTTTGCAATCAAATATTATTTAATAAAACAGGTAATTTAGCAGAAAAAGATATTCCAAAATACGAGAGAAATAAAACATTGGAAGAAATTTTTTCAAATCTTGATAGCTTAGTTGGACTTGAAGATATAAAAAAAGCTTTACATAATTTATCAGATTTAATAAATCTAAAAAATAAAACAAAAGATGATTTAAAACTTCAAAATATAAATTTACATATGGTATTTTTAGGAAATCCTGGTACTGGGAAAACTACAGTTGCAAGGATTGTAGCAGAAATACTCTATAATTTAAAATATATTAAAGAAAATAAATTAGTAGAAGTTACTAGTAAAGATTTAGTTGGAGAATATGTTGGACAAACTGGCCCTAAAACTAATAGCGTAATTCAAAGAGCAATGGGTGGGGTGCTTTTTATAGATGAAGCATATACTCTTGCAAGTGGAACTAACTTAGGAAATTCTTATAATGCTGAAGCAATTGCAACATTAATTCAAGCAATGGAAAATAATAGAGATAACCTAGTCGTAATTTTTGCAGGCTATACGAAAGAAATGCAAGCATTTTTAAATGCAAATTCAGGTATAATGTCTAGAATTGGATACACATTAGATTTTAAAGATTATACAGAAGATGAACTTGTTAAAATTTTTGAAAAAATGACATCTAAATCAGGCTTTAGGGTTACAGATGATGCAATCAAAGAAGTAAGAGAAAAAATTAAAGAATATAAAGAAAGACCAAATTTTGGAAATGCTAGATTTATAAGAAACTTATTTGAAAAATCAGTTATAAAACATGCAGAAAATACGCGTGATAAAAAACAAAGAAAAATACTTAAAACAATTACAAGGGAAGATATCTCTACAGAAAATTTAATATAATTATGGAGGAAAAATGGATAATAGTAAAAAAAAGGCAAATTTTACACCAAAAGACAATAATGAAGATATAAAAAATAACACTACATTTAAAAATAGAGGTAAAATATTTACAATTATTGTATTTATAATTATGACATTATTAATTTTAATATTAGCTACTAATAAATTTTTTATTAGTGAAATCAAGGAAAATGCAGATGCAAAAGATACCATTAAAATAATTTCTGGTTCTGAAAACAAGATATTAGAACCACTTCTTGAAAAATTTGAAAAGCAAGAGGGCATACATATTCAAATGACTTATATGGGATCTGTTGATATTATGCAAGAGCTTGAAAAAGGTGCTGAAGATTACGATGCGGTATTTCCAGCAAATAGTATTTGGATTAGTATGGGGGATACTAATCTTAAAGTTAAACATCAAAAGTCAATAACAACTACACCTGTTGTTTTTGGAATTAAGAAGAGTGTTGCAAATAAACTTGGCTTTGTTGGAAACGATGTTTCAACAAAAGATATATTAGATAAAATTAAATCCAAAGAGTTAAAATTCATGATGACATCTGCCACTCAATCAAATTCAGGGGCAACTGCATATTTAGGATTTATTTATGCACTTCTTGAAAATCCTGAAGTGATAAATGAATCAGATTTAGATAATGTAAAGCTTAAAGAAGATGTTACTACAATTCTTTCAGGCATTAATCGTTCATCAGGAAGTTCTGATTGGCTTAAAGATTTATTCTTAGAAAGTGATTATGATGCAATGGTCAATTATGAATCAATTATAATTGAAACTAATCAACATTTAATAGAGCAGGGCAAAGAACCACTTTATGTTGTATATCCAAAAGATGGTCTTGGAATTGCAGATTCACCTCTAGGTTACATTGATAATGGTAATAGTAAGAAAGAAGAAGAATTTTTAAAATTACAAAATTTTTTGATTTCTGAAGATACTAAAAAAGAACTAATGAATTTAGGAAGAAGAACTGCTTTTGGTTTAAATTTCAAAGCAACAAATACGAATGTATTTAATCCAGATTGGGGTGTTGATACTGAAAAAGTTCTTAATGTAATGAAGATGCCTAGTGCTAATGTAATTAAGAAAGCATTAAATTTATATCAGACAGAACTTAGAAAGCCATCTCTTACAGTATATTGTGTTGATTATTCTGGAAGTATGTATAATGAAGGAAAAGATAGTTTATGTAATGCAATGGATTTACTACTTGACCAAGGCAAGGCTGAAAAATATATGCTTCAAGCAAGTGAGAGGGATGTTACAATTATAATTCCATTTTCAAATGCAGTTATGGATGTTTGGAAAGTTGAAGGCAATAATAAAATTAGCTTAGGAGATTTGAGCACTAAACTTAAAAATTTAGATGCAGCTGGTGGAACTAATATCTATGATTCAGTTATTAGAGCGGCAGATGAAATCAATAAATACAATAAAGAGGAATATACAGCTTCAATTATTTTAATGACTGATGGTGTATCAAATGGCGGATCATATTATAATGTAAAAAATAAGTGGGAGAATGAAAACTTGGATATTCCAATTTTTTCAATCACATTTGGAAATTCTGACGAAACACAATTAGATAAATTAGCTAGGCTTTCAAAGGCAAGAGTATTTGATGGCAAGAAAGATTTAGAGTCAGCCTTTAAGAAAGCTAAAGGATATAATTAAAAAGGAGAGAATAATGCTAGAATATAAGAAAAAGAGTATGGTTTTTGATGTATGTAATGTTGCAGCATCTTTAGGAATTTTCTCAGGATTGAGTTTCGGATTAAATATACCAATAATAATATCTGGGCTTGCAAGTGTTGGAGTTTATATGGGAAGTTCATTATTATTCTCACCAGATAGAAGGCTAGTCCTTCTTGGTATTAAAGATCATAATAAACAAAAAGAATACTTTGAATTACTTGATTTTGGCTATGAGAAGGTCGAAGAGCTTTCGCAAGTAAAAAATAAAATTAAAAACATTCAAGTACAAAATCAGGTGTCAATGATAGTAAATAAGATTAATACGATTTTAAAATATTTGGAAAAACATCCAAATCAAATTGGATTAAACAAGAAATTTTTTACATACTATTTGGAATCAATATTAAAAATTGTTAATCAATATTATGAAATATCTAATCAAAATGTAGACTCAAATGAAATAAAAGAAGTTGTTACAAAAGCTGAAAATGCGCTTCCTGTAATTAATAAATCATTGGATGAACAATTTGCAAAAATTCTTCAAAATGATGCTTTAGATTTAGACACAGAAGTCGATTTGTTAAATACAAGTTTTAATATGAAAGATTTTTAATAGAAAGGAATGTCAAAATTGAAAACAAAAATAATAGGAGCAATTATATTAGTAGTTGTAATAGTATCAATTGGAGCTTATCAATTTCTTAGTGCTAAGAAAGTTAATACAATAACTGTTTCGGGGTATCTTGGTGGTGAGAAAATTGGACTTTTTGAAGATCAAGAAGTACAAAAAATCTTAGAAAAGAAATGTCATTTAAAAGTTAATTTTACTAAGGCTGGATCAATAGAAATGATTAGACAAGATTCAAAAGAAATGGATTTCTTATTTCCATCAAGTCAGACAGCTTTAGAACTTTTCAATGCCACTAAGAAAGATAAATTATATAAAAGTGAAATTGTATTTAATTCACCAATTGTAATCTATACTTGGAAACCAATTGCTGATAAATTGATTGAAAATGGAGTTGTTAGATATGAAAATAATTCATATTATATAGCAAATACTTCAAAACTAATAGATTTAGTAGTAAGTAGAAAAAAATGGAATGAAATAGGACTAAATCAACTATTTGGGTATGTTACAATTCAATCTACAGATCCTAATAAGTCAAATTCTGGAAATATGTTTATGGGATTAGTGGCAAATACCCTTAATAATTCAGAGGTCGTAGACAGATCAACAGTAGACACAATTATTCCAAAATTAAAGGATTTCTTTGGAAAGATTGGTTATATGGAACATTCATCATCAGATTTATTTGAACAATATTTAAAGACTGGAATGGGTGCTAAATCAATGATTGCAGGCTATGAAAATCAAATGATTGAATTTTCACTAGAACATCCTACTGACTGGGCTTCTGTTAAAAATCAAGTTGCAGTACTTTATCCGGAGCCTACTGTATGGAGTTCACACCCTTTAATTGCTTTAAATGAGAATGGTGCAAAGTTAATTGAAGCGATGAAAGACAGTGATATTCAAAAAATTGCTTGGGAAAAACATGGATTTAGAACAGGTGTTAACTCTTCTGTAAATACTTCTATAGAAGGTTTCTACGGAATTCCACAAGCCATTAATTCTGTTATTCCAATGCCAAATCAAGATGTAATGATTAAGATGATGGATGGAATTAAATAATAATAAAGATATGAAAGGTATATTCATTTATTATGAAAAATATGCAATCAAATTCAATAAAAAAGGGTAATGACGAAACTCAGAATATAACAAATCAAGATAATAGTAATTTTAATTTCTCATATTTAAATAATGAAGAAAAACAAAGTATAAAAAATATAGAGAATACTTTAGATTTAAATAATACAAGTAGTTTACTTCAATTTGGAATTGGTGTTCAATCAGATATTGCTTCATTTTCTAATACAATGTTAAATAATATAAATATTGATGATTCAGGTGTTGTAGGAAGAATTCTATTAAATCTTGTAAATATAATTAAAAGTGTTAAGGTTGATGAATTTATTGCTGATATGACTGATGACAATGAAACATTTTTTGAAAAATTTTCTAATAAACCAAAAAGGTTTTACAAAGATTATCAAAAAGCAGAAGAAGCTATTGACGAGATTACAGACGAACTTGATAGACAGAGGATGACATTACTAAAATATATTGTAATGTATGATAATTTAAACGAGAAAAATGCTAAATATATTAAGAATCTTGATATGTATATTATTGCAGGTGAAGAAAAACAAAAATATCTAAATGAAACTTTAATACCTATGTTAAAGGAAAAAGCCTCTCAAACAAAAGACCAAATAGACATAGAAAAACTGAATAGTGCAATTGAATTTGAAAATAAACTAGAACATAAAATATTTGACTTAAAAACAACAAGAACAATTGCAATACAAACTATACCACAAATTAAACTTTTGCAATCTGGAAATAAGATTTTAGTTGAAAAGATTCAAACATCAATTTTAACAACAATTCCATTATGGAAGAATCAAATATTGATTGCATCAGAAATTTCTAAACAAAAAGAAACAATTGAAATGCAAAGGAAAATTACTAAAGAAGCAAATAAAATTTTAGAAAAAAATGCTAAAAGTTTAAAATCAAATGTGAATGAAATAATATCTGATAGCTCAAAACTAACAAGCGATATTGATAAATTAAAAAAACTAAATAAAGAGTTAATTGATGTAATCGATGAAACAATTGATATAAATGATAAACAAGTTGCTAATAAGGAAGAAACTAAGAAAAATATTGTTCTATTAGAAGACATTTTAAAAGAAAAAATTCAAGAATCAAAACAATAAATTTTCTAAATTTTAAAAGGATTAGGTAGTAAGCCCTCATTGTTGAACAAAAAGTTTAATAATTGGGGCTTCTTTTTAATAGATATATCAGAGTTTAAAACTTTTCCAAGTAAAGTGTATAAGTTATTTGTAATAAAATGGTTTTATTATACATAAAGATATGGCATGGAGGATGGCATATGAAATTCAAAGTTGAGTATATTGTTTTAGCTATTTTATTTGTTGGAATGGCAGTATTTGGGTTTAGTGTTTTAAACTATAATAGCGAAACTATAGAAGTAAATTCAGAAGCGGTAAAAAGTAATGTTAGTAATGAAAAAATCGGATGGGGGCTAAAGAGAGCAAAAGATCATTTGCAACCTGATTTAGGAAAAAAGAATCTTGATTTAATCAATAAGTATAATGGAATTGCTATGGGGAATTCTGAAAAAAAGTATTTGTATTTGACTTTTGATGAAGGATACGAAGCGGGATATACTGATAAAATTTTAGATACACTTAAAGCAAATAATGTTACAGCAACATTTTTTGTTACCGCACATTATATCAATACTGCATCTGATATGGTAACAAAAATGATTGAAAATGGCAATATTGTTGGCAACCATACTGTTAATCATTATAGTATGCCAACAATTGATGATGATAAATTAAAAAAAGAGGTAATGGATTTACATACTACTGTATGTGAAAAATATAATTATGAAATGAAATATATAAGACCACCAAAGGGTGAGTATAGCGAAAGAACATTATTAATGTGCAATAATTTAGGATATAAAACTGTAATGTGGTCCCTAGCATATGATGATTGGGATGAAAAACATCAAAAAGGGGAAGAATATGCAAAAGAGAAAATTATAGGAAATCTTCACCCAGGTGCTGTGATTTTATTACATGGAAATTCAATTAATAATTGTAATGTACTTGATACAGTGATAAAAGAAGCAAAAAATATGGGATATGAATTTAGAAGTTTAGACAATTTTGAAAGATAAGTTTGAATTTTAACTTCTTTTACCAAATAAATTCAAAATATCTTTTTATGTAAAAAAATATGTGAATTTTATGTAAAAAATATTGCAAATGTTCTCAATTATTGTTATGATTATTGTGAATAATCATAATTCGAATTATTGGGGAGATTTTAATGATAGAATTTAAAAATGTTAGTAAAACGTATAACACTGGTACAGTTGCAGTAAATAATGCTAATTTTAATATAGATAAAGGCGATTTTGCTTTTTTGGTAGGAAAATCTGGCTCAGGTAAATCTACCTTAATTAAATTGATTTTAAAAGAAGAAGAACCAACAACTGGCAATATTATAATTAATGGAAAAGATACAACTTTTTTAAAGCAAAGCAAAATACCATATTTAAGAAGAAGTATGGGAGTTGTTTTTCAAGACTTCCGTTTATTGCCAGATAAAACAGTATACGATAATGTTGCTTTTGCAATGCATGTTGTTAGAGCAACTCCACGACACATTAGAAGACAAGTTCCGATGGTACTATCACTAGTTGGACTTAGTGCAAAAGCTAAAATGTATCCTGATGAATTATCAGGTGGAGAGCAACAAAGAGTTGCACTTGCAAGAGCTTTAGTTAATAATCCAGCTATGATTATAGCTGATGAACCTACTGGAAACCTTGATCCTACAACCGCTTGGGAAATTATGAATTTATTAAATGACATAAATATGAGAGGAACAACAGTCGTTGTTGCAACACATGCTAATGATATAGTTGATAAAATGAAAAAAAGAGTTATAGAAATTAGCAATGGCGAAATTATTAGAGATAGTAAAAAGGGTGGTTATAAAGGTGAAATATAGTATGTTTGGATACCTAATAGGTGAAGGATTTAGAAATGTTTTTAAAAATAAAAAATCGACAGCAGCGTGTTTAATAATTATGTGTGCAACAATGATTATTTTCGGATTATTTTTTGTAATTGGAAAAAACATAAATAATATGATGTATCAGATTGAATCTGAACAGGCTATTCAAGTTTTTATAAAAAATGAAGCAACTGATGAGCAAATTGAAGAACTTGGCAAGGAAATAAATGCAATAGATGGAGTTAGTTCCATAACTTTTAAAACTAAAGAGCAGGCATTAAATCAAATGAAAGAAATTTTAAGGGACAAACAGTATATACTTGATGGAATGGAGATTCTTCCAGCATCTTATGTTGTTAAATTAACAGACTTAAATAAAAGCGCTTCAGTACAAGACCAAATAAGAAATTTAGACAATGTTAAAAATATTGAAAGTAGCGATGAAACAATGGTTAAACTTGTTAAATTGGGAAATGGAATTAACATTGTAACAGGAATAATCTTATTATTACTAATTTTGATTTCTATATTTATTATTGGAAATACTATAAAGTTAACAGTACATGCAAGAAGAAAAGAAATTTCTATAATGAAATACATAGGAGCTACAAATGGATTTATTCGTTCACCTTTTATTGTAGAAGGTATAATAATTGGTACAGTCGCTTCAATGATTTCAGTTCTTTTGATTGGACTTGCATATAATGCTATATCTGAAAAGCTAGTGTCATCTACACTAAGTAATGTAATTAACTTTAGCTTATTAAGTTTTAATGATTTATTTAGCTCAATAATGATTGTATTTCTAGCTTTGGGTATTGGAGTTGGCATTGTTGGAAGTTCAATGTCAATGAGAAGATATTTAAAGGTTTAAAAGGAGCTATTTTAGTGAATAATAAAAAGCTATTATATTCTATTATACTAATAATTGTATTTGTTGGCTTTCTTTCGTGTGAAATTTGGGCAATTGACATACAAAATACAACAGATTCTATACAAAACAGACTACAAACCAATGATGTTAATGAATTGCAAAATTTACACAACGAAGTACAAAACTATGTTCAAGATGCTAATAATCAATTAGTTGATGTACAAACTGGATTATCTGAAACAATGATGCAAATTCAAAACTTGGATGAAAAAATAAATCAATATCAAACAGAAATTGATTCAATATCAGCTCAATCAAATGGACTTAAAGAATCTATTGATAAACTAGAGCAAGAGTTAGCTATTGCTCAACAAAATTATGACGAAAAAAAACAAATACTTGAAACTAGATTGGTTGTTTTATATGAAGCAGGTCAAACGGCATATTTGGATGTATTACTTAATTCAAAAAGTTTGACAGATTTCATATCAAGATATTATTTTATAACAGAAATTGCAAATTATGATGAAAATCTACTAGAAGAAGCAGAATTAGAGAAAACTAGAATTGAAGTTGCAAAAAATACATTAAATGAACAAAAAGAAAAGTATAAAGTTGCCAAAGATAATACTGAAAAAACTGCAATTTTGTTAGAAAACACTAAAGTTGTTAAAAATAATTATATCAACCTATTGAGTGATGAAGAAAAAAAGCTACAGCAACAGATAGACACTTATAATCAGCAAATTAGGGAAATTGAGTCTGAAATTGTAACTCTTACTACAGCAAATATTGGAGCTGATTATGTTGGTGGTGGTTTTTTATGGCCAGTACCAGGATATTCTAGAATATCATCTCCATTTGGAACTAGAGTGCATCCTATAACAGGGGTAACAAAGCTTCATACAGGTACAGACGTACCTGCACCAAAAGGAACACATTTTTTAGCAATGAATTCGGGCTTGGTTGTAAAAGCAAGTTATAATGCTGCCTATGGGAATATGGTAATTATCAATCATGGCGGTGGTGTAGCAACATTATATGCTCATGGAGATAATATATTAGTGCAAGTTGGTCAATATGTAAATAAAGGTGATCCTGTTCTTGAAGTGGGAACTACAGGATATTCTACAGGACCACACGCACACTTTGAAATAAGGATAAATGGACAATATGTAGACCCAATGAATTACGTAAAACCAGAATAATTTGATATAAATTATGGGAGGATAAGATGAAAAACAAGAATTTAAAAATAATAGCTAGCACCTTAATTGCAACAGTATTTTTACTGAATACGGTTTTTGTATATTCTGCAAGTACAAAAACAGAATTAAACAATCAAATGGGTAATATAAACGACCAAATATCAGAAAAAAAAGAAGAGATTAATGACGTAAAAGATCAAATGTCTGATAAAATGAGAGAAATACAAAAATTATCTGGTCAAATTTCAGATTATGAAAATCAAATTGCTGATTTAGATGATGAAATATCTGATTTAGAGGATTCAATAGATGAACAAGAAAAAGAATTGAAAAAGGCTCAAGAAGATTATGACTATCAAAATGAATTACTTAAGAAAAGACTAGTTGCTTTATATGAAGCAGGAAAAACATCATATATTGATGTATTACTTAGCTCACAAGATATAACAGATTTTATTTCACGTTATTATTTAATAACGGAAATTGCACAAAGTGATTCTGAATTATTACAACAAATTGAGGATACAAAAAATTCTATAGAAACAAAAAAGGCATCTTTAGAAGCAAGTAAAGAAAAAATAGTAGCCAACAAAAAAAATAAACAAGAAACTAGTAATGCTTTGAAAAGTTCTAAGTCATTAAAAGATAAACAAGTTAGCCAGCTTTCAGAACAAGAGCAAGAATTGCAAGAACAATTAGACCAATTTGAAAAAGATAAAAAAGATATACAGGCAAAATTGAAAAAAATTGCTGAAGAAGAAGCAAAAAAAGCTAGTGAAAATTCTAAAAAAAATAATATTACAACAAAACCAAGTGCATCAGGTTATATTAGACCTGTCAATTTTCCTATAACAACTGGTTTATATTATTCAGATGGTAGGTATCACGGAGCAGTTGATTTTAGTGGTAGCGGAATTTCAGGTACACCAATTAAGGCTGTTAAAGACGGTACAGTAGTTATTTCAACTGCACTTAAAAATTCAAATGGAATATATCGTAGTTATGGAGAATACATAGTAATTAATCATCATGATGGAACAATGACTTTATATGCACATGGAGCACCAGGTTCTAGAAAAGTTAGTACAGGGAATACTGTTAAACAAGGACAAACTATAATGAATGTTGGAACAACAGGAAATTCAACAGGATATCATTTACATTTTGAAGTAATTGTTAATGGTAGAACAGTTGATCCAAGACCATATTTACCATAATTAAAAGGAATTAATTAAATATATATACATACAATTATTATTAGTGGAGGACAATAATGGATTATAATAAAAAACAAAGAATATATAATACAATAATGCTTGTTGTATTATCAATTACAGTTACTTTTATAGTCACTACTGTAGGTTTATATAAATTTTGGAGTTCAAATCCAAAGCAGAAATTTGTTATGTTACCATCAGCTCAATCAGGTGTTTCAGCTGACATTTCAAGAGTTAAGGCAATTATAGATAAATATTATTTAGGAGATGTAGATGAACAAAAGCTTACAGATGCTGCTGTAAAGGGATATGTTAGTGGCTTGGGTGATGAATATTCAGAGTATATAACCAAAGAAGAACTTAGCGATTTTAAGTCTGATATTACAGGAAACTATAATGGAGTTGGAATATATTATGGAAGGCTAAAAGATTCAAGTGAAGTTGTAGTTATTACTGCAATAAAGGATACACCAGCATATAAGGCTGGAATACAACCAGGCGACATAATAACAAAAATTAATGATGAAGAAATTTCATCAGAAGAAAGCTTAACAAGTGTAGCTAATAAAATTAAGGGCGAAGTTGGTTCAAGTGTTAAATTAACAATAAAGAGAGGAGAAGAAGTTAAAGAATTTAACTTAACAAGAGAAAATATACAATTACACAAAGTTGAATCAAAAATGCTTGAAAATAATATCGGATATATAAATATTTCTTCATTTGATGAAGAAACAGCAAATCAATTTAAAGATGAATATAGTAAACTTGAAAAAGAAGGAATTAAATCTTTAATAATTGATTTAAGAAATAATGGTGGTGGAATTGTTCAAGAGGCAACAGACATTGCAGATAGAATTTTAAAAAAAGATTTAGTAATCTTGTCAACTAAAGACAAAAATGGAGAAGAAGAAATTACTAAAGCTAAAGATGATGATAGTATAAATATTCCAATAATAGTTTTAGTTAATGAAAATTCTGCAAGTGCATCTGAAATATTGGCAGGGGCATTAAAAGATAATAAAGTTGCACAAATTGTCGGAACGAAAACTTTTGGTAAGGGAGTAATTCAAAGTGTATTTACTTTATCAAATGGTTCGGCATTAAAATTAACTATTGAAGAGTATTACACACCAAGTAATACTAAGATAAATCATGTTGGAATAACTCCAGATATAGAAGTTAAATTACCAGACGATATAGAAAATCAATATTTGATTCCAGAAGAACAAGATACGCAATTACAAAAGGCTATAGAGTTATTAAAATAAAAATAGCTAGGGGAACATAAATTGAAAAAAGTACTAAAAATATCAATTCCAGTAATACTTTTACTTTTAACCTTTTTTATATTAATTCAATATAATGTAAAAAAAGTTAAACAAGAAGAGTATATAAAAAATAATGAAATATTGAGTAAAAAAAACAATAATTTTGTCGTTGACAAAGTTATTGCTTATAGTAATATTATGGCAAATGATGTAAATGACGGTGTGCAAGATTATTGGAGATTAAATATTTTCCAATTCACTGATTTTGCAATATATATTAATGTTAATAATGAAATTATAGATTTAAAAAACGAAATAAAAGAAGTTTCAATTGATAATATAAATATAATTGAAAAACCAAAAATAGGAGAAACTAAATTTGAAAGAATAAAGCTTAATGATTTTGCAAAAAGCAATAATCTTCAAAGTGAAAATATAGATTCTATAAAATTTAAAGTGATTGAAAATAACCAAAATATTGATGAAAATGAAAATTTATTTAAAAAGAACGGGGAATTACCTTTATATTTTAGATATATAAATAATGTTTCAAAAGATGAATTAATTACAGATATATCATCAAAACTTGAGTATAATGGAAGCCTGTTAAAAAGGGTAAATATACCTTTGGAGTCTATAAAAAGTAAGATTGGATTTCGAATTAAAATTTTAACAAATTCAAATGAAACATATGTGTCTAATATTGAATTAGAAATTCCAATTTCAGAAGAAATTTTTAATGGATATCAAGTTATTTCAATAGATATAAATAAGAATTTTGAATATATTTCTTAATGTGGAGGAGAAATGGAAGAAAAACCTGAATTAGTTAAACAATTAGAAAAAAAATATGTAAAAAATTATGAAGTTACAGATTTTAAGGATTTAATAGAAAAAACTGCAGAAAAATATAAAAACAGGTATGCTTTTAAATTAAAAGATGAAAATGGCAAAATTTATGGTAAAACATACCAAGAATATAAATCAGATGTTGAAAAAATGGCGACAGCCTTAATCGATATGGGATTTCAAAATAAAAAAATATGTATAATAGGAAAAAATAGTTATTACTGGGCTATATTTTATATGGCGGTTGCAATAATTGGTGTTGTTGTTCCATTAGATAAAGAGCTACATATAGACGATATTATTAATTTTATAAATGTTTCTGAAAGTGTTGCGCTAGCAGGTGATATTAAGTACATAAATGAATTAGAAAAAAATACAAATAAAATTAGTATTAAAGATTACAAACTTATTAAAATGAATGATAAAGAAATATGGGATGCTCTATTAGATAAAGGAGAAGAGCTTCTAAGTGCTGGAGATACTAGGTATGCTGATATAAAAATTAATCCTGATGATATGCATATTTTATTATTCACATCAGGAACAACTGGAAGTTCAAAGGCAGTTTGTTTATCACAAAAAAATATTTGTTCAAACATGATGTCAATAGCAGGAATTATTAATCTTCACTTTGGACCAGAGGTTTTATCAATTTTACCTATACATCATACTTATGAATGTACTTTAGGTTATTTGCTTGTTATTTTTGCTGGTGGAACTATTTCGTATTGTGAAGGATTAAGACACATTGCAAAAAATATGCAGGAATATAAACCTAATTTGATTTTGTGTGTTCCATTATTGCTTGAAAATGTACATAAAAATATTATGAAAGCATTGGAAAAATCTTTAAAACCAAAATATTTTAAAACAGGGAAACATATAATTGACTCACTTCCATTTTATTTAAGACCAATAGTAAAAAGAAAAATAAAAAAATCATTAGGTGGAAAGCTAAGGATATTTATAGTTGGAGCAGCTGCAATGAATCCTGAAGTTTCGAAATCACTTCATAAATTTGGATTTAGAGTTGTTCAAGGGTATGGTTTAACAGAATGTTCTCCTTTAGTTGCAGGAAATACAGATTTTTTTGCTAGAGATGATGCAGCAGGATTGCCAATACCAAATGTAGAATATAAAATTTCAAATCCAGGACAGGACGGGGTTGGCGAAATAATTACAAAAGGTCCAAATGTAATGCTTGGATATTATAAAGACAAAGAGGCTACAAATAGAGTAATAAAGGATGGATGGTTTTATACAGGTGACTTAGGAAGAATAGATGAAAATGGTTTTTTATATGTTACAGGTAGAAGTAAAAGTGTTATTGTAACAAAAAATGGAAAAAATATATATCCTGAAGAATTAGAATATTATTTAAACGAAAACTCAGTAATTTCTGAGGCGATAGTGCTTGGAGTTGAAGACAAAACTAATAATGAAACATATATTAAGGCAAAGGTATTTCCAAATATAGAAGCAATAAAAGAAATGTTAAAGGTTGAAATACCTACAAAAGAACAAATAAAAGAAGCTATAGATTCTGCAATAAAAAATGTAAATAGTAAGATTCCAAATTACAAGCATATTAAAAAGGTTAAAATTTTGGACGAAGAATTAGAAAAAACAACTACTAAAAAAATTAAGCGTTATGGAAAAAATACAAAAGATGACTAAAAAAATTATTAAAAAATTAACATAATATAGTATTGACTTTTTTTAAGAAAAGATATAATATATTAAAAGATGTTGAAGGGACAAAGTAAAATAGAAACAATTTAAAGAGAGGATTAGTTATTAGCTGAAAGCTGATCTAAATATGTCTATTTGAAAACTAGCCTAGAGTCTTCTATGAAAATAGACGTTGATAACGTTATAATCATTAAATGAAGTTAAAATTTAGGGTGGAACCGTAAGAATATACTTACCCCTAGAAAATACATTTAGTGTTTTCTAGGGGTATTTTTAATATCACTAGAAAATAAAGGGAGGAATTTATATGATAAAAGTAACATTAAAGGATGGATCAGTTATTGAAGTTGAAAAAGATTCATCAATTTATGAAGTAGCTGGTAAAATTAGTGAAGGACTTGCAAGAATGGCAACGTGTGGTATTGTAGATGGAAAAACACAGGATTTAAGATACAAACTAAGAAAAGATTGTACTCTTTCCATTGAAACATTTGACAGTAGCGAAGAGGGGAAAAAGGCATATTGGCACACAACATCTCACATAATGGCACAAGCTGTAAAAAGACTTTTTCCAAATACAAAGTTTGCAATTGGACCAAGTATAGAAAATGGATTCTATTATGATTTTGATATTGAAAAACCATTTACAGACGAAGATAAAGCAAAAATAGAGGAAGAGATGAAAAAAATCATAAAAGAAAATATTCCTATAGAAAGATTTACTTTACCCAAAAAAGAAGCATTAGAATTAATGAAAGACCAAATATATAAACAAGAGTTAATTAATGACTTACCTGAAGGAGAAGAAATAAGTTTCTATAAACAAGGAGATTTTACAGATTTATGTGCTGGACCACACTTAATGAGCACAGGTAAAGTAAAAGCTGTTAAAATTTTGTCATCATCTGGAGCATATTGGAGAGGCGATGAACACAATAAAATGCTACAAAGAATTTATGCTATTTCATTCCCAAAAGCTAGCCAAGTTGACGAATATATGAAGTATTTAGAGGAGTTAAAACAAAGAGACCACAGAAAATTAGGCAAAGAGCTTGAATTATTTATGACACACGAATTAGTAGGCTCAGGATTGCCAATGTATTTACCAAATGGTGCTACAGTAAGGAGAATTCTTGAAAGATATATCCAGGATAAAGAAATTGCAATGGGATATAGTCATGTATATACACCATCACTTGCTAATAGTGCTTTATATAAGGTTTCAGGACATTGGGATCACTATAAAGAAGATATGTTTCCAGTTATGAAAATGGATGAGGAAGAAATAGTTTTAAGACCAATGAATTGTCCTCATCATATGTTAATTTATAAAAATAAAATGCGTTCATATAGAGATTTACCAATTAGAATTGGAGAACTAGCACATGATTTTAGATTTGAAGATAGTGGTGCTGTTTGTGGACTAGAAAGAGTTCGCGAAATGTGTCAAAATGACGCTCACTTATTTGTAAGACCTGATCAAATAAAAGAAGAATTTGGAAAGGTTGTAAAATTAATTCTTGACGTATATAAGGATTTTGGATTTAAAGATTATAGATTTAGATTATCATTAAGAGACAAAAATGATAAACACAAATATTTTGATGACGATGAAATGTGGAATAAGGCAGAAAGTCAATTAAGAGAAATATTAACAGAACTTAAAGTTCCATTCTATGAGGCTGAAGGAGAAGCAGCATTTTATGGACCAAAATTGGATGTTCAATTAAAGTCAGTTGTAGGACATGATGTTACTGTTTCAACATGTCAATTAGACTTCTTATTACCTGAAAGATTTGAACTTGAGTATGTTGGTGAAGATGGAGAAAAACATAGACCTGTTGTAATTCATAGAGCAATACTTGGTACATTTGACAGATTTATGTGTTTCCTAATTGAAGAAACAAAAGGTGCTTTTCCATTATGGCTTTCACCAATGCAAGTTAAGGTGCTTCCAATTTCAGATGCGCAAATTGAATATGCAAAAAAGATAGAGGAAAGATTACAAAGTGAAAAAATAAGAGTTAATGTAGACGACAGAAATGAAAAAATAGGATATAAAATACGTGAGGCACAACTTCAAAAGGTGCCATATATGTTGGTTGTTGGTGATAAAGAAATTGAAACAAACAGCGTTAGTGTTCGTTCAAGAGAAAATGGAGATGTTGGACAAGTTAAATTTGAAGAATTTGTAAAACAGATAAAAGAAGAAATAGAAAAATATAAATAAAATAAGGATGTGATACTTTGGTAGATTTATTTGATAATAAAATTAAATTGCAAGAAATAAAAGATAAAATGGAAAGTTTGGGTGTCTCTCTTTGAATTAGCTAAATTGAATAAGGAAATTACAATAATAAAAGATGAAACTACAAAGGAAAATTTTTGGAATGACATTGATAAAGCAAATAATACAATGACAAAATTAAAACAATTAGAAAAAAAACAAATAAATTATAAAAAAATTATAGATGATTATAATAATTTAACAGAATTAAATGAAATGCTTTTAAATGAGTATGATGAAGAATTAGCAAATGATGTACAAAAAGGCACTGGAGATTTAAAACAAAACATGGAAAAATTAGAGATGTCTGTTTTATTTAAAGGAAAATTTGATAAAAATAATGCTATAATAACACTCCATCCTGGAGCAGGTGGAACTGAATCTCAAGATTGGGTACAAATGCTGTATAGAATGTATTCAAGATGGGCAAATTTAAATAGCTTTGACTTTAAGGAATTAGATTATCTAGAAGGAGACGAGGCAGGAATTAAAAGTGTTACAGCACTTGTTTCTGGAGAAAATGCTTATGGATACTTGAAAAGTGAAATGGGTGTTCATCGCCTTGTTAGAATTTCACCTTTTGATGCAAATAAAAGGAGACATACTTCGTTTGCATCTGTTGAAGTTTTACCAGAAATTGATGATGATATTGAAATTAATATAAATCCAGAAGATTTAAGAATTGATACATATAGATCTTCTGGAGCGGGAGGACAACATATAAATAAAACTGACTCTGCGATAAGAATAACGCACATTCCAACTAATATTGTTGTATCTTGCCAAAATGAAAGGTCACAAATAAAAAATAGAGAAACAGCAATGAAAATGCTTAAATCTAAGCTTTTAGATTTAAAAGAAAAAGAACACAAGGATAAAATTGAAGATTTAAAGGGAGTTCAACATGAAATAGCATGGGGAAACCAAATTAGATCTTATGTATTTCAGCCATATACTCTTGTAAAAGATCATAGGACAGGCTATGAGGTTGGAAATATTGAAGCTGTAATGAATGGAGAACTAAATGGGTTTATGCTTGCATATTTAAAAGAGAATAAGCAATTTGGGACGGAGGATTTTTGCTAATTTCCAATGAGCAAAAATCCTCCGCCCCAAATTGTTCTTAATTTTGAATAAATCTAATTTATTTTGCTTGCATTTATTAGACTTTTGTTGTAAAATATATTTGCTTGTTAATAAATAACTTTTTTAGCAAGTTTCACCATATACTTAGTTTAGGGATAATAACACAACTTAAACTCAGTTTGTGGCAAAGTAGATAATATAGGAGGTGTAGCAAATGACAAAAGAAAGAAAACAAGAAATAATCTCTACTTATAGAAGAGATGAAAATGATACTGGTTCACCTGAAGTGCAAATTGCTCTTTTAACAGAAAGAATCAATGAACTTACAGAACACTTAAAAGTTCATAAAAAAGATAATCATTCAAGAAGAGGGCTTTTAAAAATGGTTGGTAAAAGAAGAAATTTACTTAACTATTTAGCAAAGAAAGATATCGAAAGATATAGACAAATTGCTCAAAAGCTATCATTAAGAAAATAGTTTATTAAAGGGGCAGACAATTGTTGTCTACCCTTTTTGTTATGTTAAATGTTTTGGGATAGTAGCTTGTATTAAAATATATAATTAAGTATATTTTAATAGAGGTTACTCCTTGAAGCATTTAACTAAAATTTAGGAGGTATATATGTTTAAAAGTTATGAAATGGATCTTGCAGGCAGAAAGCTTGTAATTGAAACAGGTAAAATGGGAGGACTAGCTAATGGAAGTTGCCTAGTAAAATATGGGGATACTGCAGTGCTTGTTAATGTTACTGCATCTAAAGAACCAAAAGAAGGTATAGATTTTTTCCCGTTATCAGTAGATTATGAAGAAAGATTATATGCTGTTGGTAAAATACCTGGAAGTTTCCAAAAAAGAGAGGGAAGACCATCAGAAAAAGCTATTTTAACATCAAGGGTTATAGATAGACCAATCCGTCCTTTATTTCCGAAAGATTTTAGAAATGATGTATGTGTTTCTGCATTAGTATTGTCTGTAGAACAAGATAATATGCCAGAAATTTGTGCAATGATTGGCTCATCAGCAGCTTTATCAATTTCTGATATTCCATTTGGAGGACCAACAGGTTCTGTAAACGTTGGCTATGTTGATAATAAAATTGTTATAAATCCGACAGAAGAACAAAGAAAAAATAGTAGATTGAATTTAACTGTTTCTGGAACTATGGAAAAGATTGCTATGATTGAAGCTGGAGCAGATGAAATTCCAGATGATATTATGCTACAAGCAATTAAAGAAGCACATATTGAAATTAAGAGAATTTGTGAATTTATTACAAACATAAAAAATGAGATTGGAAAAGAAAAATTTGAATATCAATCATTTACAGTAAATGAAGAAATTTATAATGAAATAGAGACAAATTTTAAAGAGAGAATGTATAATGATGTACAAGCTCAAGATAAGTTAGACAGAGATAGAAATATTGAAATATTCACAGATGATGTTATGAAATATTTTGAAGAAAAATTAGGTGAAGATGTTCTAGATGAAAATAAAACTGATATATTAGATAGTATAAACAAATTAGAAAAAAAATGTGTTAGAGAAATGATTTTTAATGAACATAAAAGACCTGATGGTAGAGCAATAGATGAAATTAGACCACTTTCTTGTGAAGTTGGAGTTTTACCTCGTACTCACGGTAGTGCACTATTTACAAGAGGACGTACACAAGTATTATCTGTTGCTACACTAGGAATGGTAAGTGAAGAACAAATACTTGATGGATTAGATAATGAAGAATCAAAAAGATATATGCACCACTATAATTTCCCTTCATATAGCGTTGGAGAAGCAAGACCTTCTAGAGGACCTGGAAGAAGAGAAATTGGTCATGGCGCTTTGGCAGAAAGAGCATTACTACCAGTAATTCCTGATGAAGAAGATTTTCCTTATTCAATAAGAGTTGTATCTGAAGTCCTAAGCTCAAATGGTTCAACATCACAAGCTAGTGTTTGTGGAAGTACTTTAGCATTAATGGATGCTGGTGTTCCAATTAAAAAACCAGTTGCTGGTATTTCAACAGGATTAGTAACAAGCCCAGACTCTGATGAATATGTTATGCTAACAGATATTCAGGGATTAGAAGATTTTTTTGGAGATATGGATTTTAAAGTTGCTGGAACAAAGGATGGAATTACAGCTATACAAGTTGATATAAAGGTTGATGGATTAACATATGATATAATTGAAGAAGCTTTTGCAAGAACAAACAAAGCCAGACATTATATTTTAGATGAAATTATGCTAAAGCAACTTCCAGCACCAAGAAAAGAAATTTCTAAATATGCACCAAAAATAATAAACACAGTTATAAATCCAGAAAAAATTAAAGATGTTATTGGCTCAGGCGGAAAGGTTATAAACAAAATTATTGCTGAAACTGGAGTTAAAATGGATATAGAAGATGACGGACGTGTATTTATATATTCAGAAAATAAGGACAATGCAAACAAAGCGCTAGAAATAGTAAAAGAATTAACTAGAGAAATAGAGGTTGGAGGAATATATACTGGCACTGTTGTAAGAATAATGAACTTTGGCGCATTTGTAGATATTGGCGGAGGAAAAGAAGGTCTTGTTCATATCTCAAAAATTTCTAATAAAAGAGTCGAGAAAGTAGAAGATGTATTAAAGGTTGGAGAAAAGGTTACAGTTAAAGTTTATGAAATAGATGATCAAGGCAGAATTAATTTAACCATGAAGGGAATAGAAGAATAGCTAGCCAAAATATTGGCTTTACAGTGTTTTTGCAAATTTTACCAAATATTTAATGAAAATGTATTGAAAAATTTAAAAATATCGCATATAATAATAAAAGAGTGTAATTTTCGACATGATTAAAATTATTAATATGAAAAGAGGTTTAAAATGAAATATTTATATATACTTCAACAAGCCTTAATATGGGTCATAACTATATTTTGGTTATATCAGATTTTAGTAAGTATATGTTCGTTGATTAAACTTAAGGATAAGCCATTATTAGTAAATAAAAAACATAAATTTATGGCTATAATACCAGCTCACAATGAAGAAGCCGTTGTTGCCAATTTGATTGACAGTTTGAAAAAACAAGATTATCCAAAGGAATTATTAGATATATATGTTATAGCTGATAACTGCACAGATAATACAGCTAAAATTTCAAGAGAAGCTGGAGCAATTGTTTTAGAAAGATTTGATGAAACAAAGAAAACAAAAGGTTATGCATTACAATGGTTCTTAAATAAAAAGGTTGCAGAAGATGCTGATTATGATGCTTTTTGTGTTTTCGATGCTGATAATATTGTTATGCCAGATTTTTTTGAAAATATGAATAAAAAATTATGCCAAGGTGAAGAAATTGTTCAAGGATATAGAGATATTAAAAATCCTACAGATAGCTGGATTTCAGCAGGGTATGCAATATTCTATTGGACAATGAACCGTTTTTATCACTTAGCAAGATATAATTTAGGACTTTCACCATTAATAAATGGTACAGGTTTTATGGTTAAATTTGATATAGTAAAAAAAGAAGGATGGAATACTAAAACTTTAACTGAAGATATAGAGTTTTCATTAAAGAGTATTGCAAAAGGAAGAAAATTAGGTTGGGCATTAGATGCAAAAGTTTATGATGAACAACCAATAGGATTTAAACAATCATGGTCACAAAGGTCTAGATGGACAGTTGGACACTTACAATGTATGAAATATTATACTAAAGATTTGGCTAATGGAATTAAAGAAAATAAATCTTTAATGAATTTTGATGGATTCTTATATATACTTGGAATTCCAATGATGCTTATTACATTTTTGTTACTAGGTGTAGATACAGCAATTTATTTAGCAGATGGAATGACTTATAATGAATTAATTGTAAATTATGGAAAGTATTTATTTGCAACATTTATATTGCCAATTGTTGTCGCAGCATTAATAATGTTTTTAGATAAGAGACCAATTAAACCTATGATAAAAGGTTTAGTGATGTATCCGCTTTTCTTAGGTTCATGGATTTTAATAAATTTAAAATGTATAGTAAAACCAGATACTAAATGGGAGAAAATTAATCACGTTAGAAGTGTTAAAATTAACGATGTAGCATAAATAAAGCAGGTAGTTGTATTAAAAAACAACTACCTGTTTTGCTTTATTCAGCAACAATATCTTTTTTTACCCAAACAGAAACACTTCCACCTTTTGTATAGAAAATGCCATTACCATCATTATCAACATA
>CAZAZX010000018.1:0-19909 GCA_964489885.1 uncultured Lachnospiraceae bacterium
GTAATAATCAACGCTACTAGCGTTATTCCTTTTTTATTTACCATTTAAATCAAATCTTTCATTTCAATTTATAATCCTTCTCCACAGACAGCAACACCACGACAGAAGCCGTCGTCGCGGCTTAGGTATTCGCTGTAGCCGCGGCTGTATGAGAATATGCCTAGCCAACCACGTCCGAAGAAAGGGTCGGCAGAAGTGACCCAATAGGGAGGGAGTGCCATGTGCCACCCAGCACAAGCGAATGCGTCTCCTACTTTTGCTGAGCCATTTGAATCGGTATACTCATCATAGTATCTTTTGTCTACTCCGCCAAATATTGAGCCTGATAATCCTCCTGCTGTATTTTCCCAATTATCTGTATTTAAAATAACTCCTGTTGAGTTTCCTGTTGTTGTGGTTATTGCTTTATCATTACTTGGGTTTCCATATCCTGATGCAGATAAAATTGCTACTGCTCCATATTCTGTTGTTTTGCACATATGCACATCTATTCCATTAGATGAAGTGCTCGTTAGTTTTTCATTCAATGTTTCTGATAATCCCATAGCCTGTCCTGTTTTTTCCATATTTCTAAAGTTCACCATCCAATTTCCTGGTGTATCTGTTTTTGTATATTGTGTGTTTGGATTTGCTTGTAATGCTGCATTTACCGTTCCTATATTTAAGCAAAAAATGCCCAAAATAGTTACCAATAAGATTAAAATTTTCTTTTTTGTTCTTTTCATTTTCTTTTTCCTCCTTGTTTTTTAATAAAATATTTCAATTTTTTCTTTCGTATTTCTGCCCAATTTGAGTTTTCGCATAAAATGAGAAAATTTTAAAAGTTCTAGAAACTATTTTTCACTCAATGATAAAATACCTCTTTCCTATTGAATAAAAAATACGAGAATAGGATATTCTGTTTTATTTACACAAAATCCTATTCTCGCATCTTTTTTGCATAACAAATAAAGCAATTTTCATTGCTTTATTTGTTACTTTTCTTCTCAAATCATTTTTAAAGTTTCTAAAAAGATATGCATATTCTGACCTATTTAACCTATATCCATTCCCTAAAAGAAGGGCTCTCTCTCTCTACAGTCTCAAGACTTTGCTCGATTTTAATATTCATATCTTTTTTCCTTTCAAAACATTTCCTTGAAAATTTTTTAATATTTTATTTTTTCTATACCTGTATTATTCTATACTAATATTTTGCATTTTGCAATACATTTTTTCATTTTTCTATCAAATTGGGACGGAGGATTTTTGCTAATTGAAATTAGCAAAAATCCTCCGTCCCAATTTGATTATTTAACATAAATTGAAAATCCTTGTACATTTGTTAATTTCCAATCTGCAATTGTTTCAGGATATGCAACACTTGATGCTGTATTATTATCTAAAGCAAATTCTTCTGGTGTAATAACTTTAATTTGTTCAATTATTCCATCAGAGTCTTGTCCTAAAATATACATTCCTGTATTCATTTTTTGTTTTACTTGCTCAAGAGTAGTTTGAGAATTTACCAATGCACTAGCATCAAATTGTCCTCCTAGAACACCTATTTTAGAATATTTAAAGTTTTTAACATCACCTGTTATATCTCCAAGTGCTTGTCTTCCATTTTGAGTAATTATAAGTTCTCCAACTAAATAGAATAATGGATCAATTTTATCATATATTGGTTCAAAAATAACAAATCCATCAGCATCTACAGCTCCATATTTTCCGTTCTCAGAGTAAACCAAAAAATCTTTTTCATACCACCATTTTTTATCTGATGCAGATATAATAGCAGAAAGATTTGAATAATCACTAAATCTCTCATCTGTTGTTCCTGATTTATTTAAAGCTGTTGTAGTTGTTCCTGTTTGGCATATAAATAAATCTCTATAGTTATTAGGTATTGTAATCCAATCATATAAGTTATTTATTATAGATACACCATTTTGATCAATTACACCATATTTTCCATTTGCAAATGACAAATAATATGCAACTGGTGTTTGTGTATCAACAACTTGTATAGATTTTACTTTGTATTCAGAATAATCAAATTCTCTATTTTTTACAAGTTCAATTTCAATTGTTGTAGATTCTAAAGTGTCCAATGTATTAGTATTAATTTTATCAATTGTTCCATATTTTGTTAAATCAGCATTTGTTGGCCAACATACCTTGTATTTTATGCTATAAACACCATTAGCTTTAGAAATAGAAATAATCTCAGTTACAAATCCAGGTACTATAGTTTGTTTATTTGAAGATAATATTGAATCTAAATTATCTACAGTTTTTCCGTAAATTTCATCTATAGCTGATGCAACTTCATCGGAATTTGGAGAATCTGTAGTTGATGTAGTTGTAGATAAAGAACCTGTTGATGATTGTCCAACACTATTTGAGTCTGCAGTGTTAGTTCCAACAGTATTAGTTTCAGTTACAACATTATTAGTTGTTGTTCCTGTTGCTGTATTTGTTGTAGCAGAATTTGTTCCTGTTGTATTGGAAGTTGTTGTATTTTGAAGAGCAGGATTTTGTCCTGTTACAACTACTGTGTCATTAACAACAGTTTGTGTTTGTCCTGTTACACCTGTAGATAAATTAGCACTAGCTGTTGATGATGCTGATGTTGTAATTCCCAAAGGGTTAGCAGAACTTGTATCAGATATATTTGTTGTGCTTGTGTTTGTTTGATTTTCAGTCATTGAATTTGTAGTACTACTATTCATAGAACTTGGTAATGAAGTACTACTTGTAGTATCGTCTAATTTTCCTTCTTCCTTAAGTTTAATAATTTGGCTTGCAGCTTCAACTAAATTTTCCTCTTCAGTTTGATATTTATTTGAAACTAATAATGAAAATACACCAAGATAATTATCTTTTAATTTATTTTTTTCTGCTCTTGTTATTTCGTTATTTGTATCCCAAACAATATCTTCTTCATTTTCGTTTATTGCTAAATCATTATGATCATTTTTAGTTATAATAAAGTATAAAACGCCTGTTACAATTGCTACAATTACTATTACTACTATAAGAATAATTGCTATTTTACTAATACCACTTTTACTTTTCATGCTTGATTTTGAAAGCATTCTAATTCCTCCCTTACTTCATATAAATTTATTATATTTTATAACTATTGATATTTAATGTCAATAAATATCAAAAATTAATCTATTATGAATATATAGTATACTACAACCTAAATACCACTAATTAAGTTCCCTAAATATGATGTTTCTTCCTCTACATCTAATCTTACAAATAAAGGTTTAACTTCAGAGGCAACAGTTATTTCGCCTTTTTTTACATCTATATTTTTAATTGAATCCCAATCAGTTTCTTTAATATTTAACTGATTAAATATTTCTTTTGAAGTATCTTTCATAAATGGCTGTAACATAATAGCAATAATTCTTAAATTTTCAATTAAGTGAGCCATTACAGATATAAGTTTTTGTTTATCTTCTGCATTTTCTGATTTAAACAATTCCCATGGTTTAGTTTCATCTATATATTTATTTGAAGAAGAAACTATTGACATTATTTCTCCCAAAGCATTGCTAAAGTGTATATCTTCAATATAGGCTTCTGCTTTTTCAATTTTTTCATTTGTAAATCTTTCAAGATTTTTATCAATTTCTGATATGTTTGATGAAGAAGTATTTACGGTACCTTCAAAATATTTATTTACCATACCAATGGTTCTACTTAATAAATTTCCTAAGTCATTGGCTAAGTCACCATTATAAATATTAACAAATCTTTCAGGAGAAAAAATCATATCTTGATCATATTGGAATTCTTTAAGTAAAAAGTACTTAGTTGCTTCCAAGCCATATCTATCAATTAATTGTTCAGGATAAATTACATTTCCTTTAGATTTTGACATTTTGCCATTTCTAATAGTAATAAAGCCATGTGCATAAATTTTTTTAGGTAGAGGCAAATCTAATGCCATTAAAAAGATAGGCCAATATATACCGTGAAATCTGATAATATCTTTTCCAATTATTTGTATATCTGCAGGCCAATACTTTTTAAACTTTGAATCGTCTTCTGACATATATCCTAATGCAGTTATATAATTTGTTAATGCATCAAGCCAAACATATATAACGTGTTTTGGATTAGACTTTACAGGTATTCCCCACTTAACACTTGTACGACTCACACATAAGTCTTCAAGTCCTGGTTTAATAAAATTATTAAATAATTCTGTTTTTCTAAATTCTGGCTCTATAAAATGTGGATTTTCCTCATAAAAATCTTCAAGTCTTTTTTGATATTTTTTCATATTGAAAAAATATGCTTCTTCTTTCATTTTTTTGACATCTCTGCCACAATCTGGGCATTTGCCATTAACTAATTGTGTTTCTGTAAAATAGGTTTCACATGGTAAACAATACCAACCTTCATATTCACCTAAATATATATCACCCTGGTTCATTAGCTTGTCAAATATTTTTTGAACTACTTTTGTGTGTCTTTCATCTGTTGTTCTTATAAAGTCATCATAATCTATTTCTAGCTTTTTCCATAGTTTTTTTGTTATTTCAGCCATTTCATCAACATATTCTTGAGGTGTTTTTCCCTTCCCAGAAGCTACTGTTTCAATCTTTTGTCCATGTTCATCTATTCCAGTAAGCATAAATGCATCATATCCGCGTAATTTTTTATAATTTTTTATAGAATTTGCTAGAATTGTTGTATATGCTGTTCCAATGTGAAATTTGCCACTTGGATAATATATCGGTGTTGTAATATAAAAACTATTATCTTCCATGTTAAATCCTCCCTCTTTAAACTTTGATGATACCACCTATTACTTTATTTATTGAGCTATTAATTTCAGGTAATATTTCTGCGCCACCAGCTATAATTATTATATCATCTGTTTCAATTTTGTTTTCAGCTTTTAATGTGCTAAATGCCTGAGTTATCATTTTGTCAACATTTTCATTTTCATCAACAAACATTGGATAAACATTCCATTGTAAATTTAATTGTCTCCATAATTGTTTATTTTCTGTTATTGCATATATAGGACATTTTGGGCTAAATGATGATACAATTCTTGGGGTTGAACCTGATTCTGTATATGTTAATATAGCCTTTGCATTAAGTTTCATTGCACTAACACATACACCATTATATATGTTAAATCTATATTCTTCATTTAAGCCATCAGCCTCTCTTTGTCTAAATCTTTTCCAATAATTTATATATTGTTCTGTATTACTTGCAATTTGATTCATAAGTTTAACACATTCAACAGGATATTTTCCATTTGCTGTTTCTCCTGATAGCATTATTGCAGTTGACATATCAAATATTGCATTTGAAACATCACTAACTTCAGCTCTTGTTGGTCTTGGATTAACTATCATTGAGTCTAGCATTTGTGTTGCAGTTATAACCAATTTTCCAGCATGGTTTGTCTTTTTTATAAATTCCTTTTGAATTACTGGTACTTGCTCCATAGGAATTTCAACACTTAAATCTCCTCTTGCAACCATAATTCCATCTGAAACCTTTAATATTTCATCAAAATTGTCTACACCTTCTTGGTTTTCAATTTTTGATATAATTTTAATGCTTTGTCCTCCGTTGTCATTTAGCAATTTACGAATTGCTAAAACATCATTTGCAGTTCTAATAAATGATGCCGCAACATAATCAAATTCAGCACTAATTCCTTTAATTATATCATCTCTATCTTTTTCAGTCATGACAGGTAAATTTAGTTTTACATTAGGTATGTTTGCACTTTTTCTATTGCTAATTTCTCCTCCATTTAAAACCTTACAATAAACTTTACTACCTTCAATTTTTACAACCTCTGTTCCCACTAAGCCATCATCAATTAGGATTTTATCACCTATTTTAACTTCATTTGCTAAATTTTTATAACTAATTGTAAATTCTTCCTTTGTTCCAATAATCTCTTCTGGTGTTAAAGCAAATACATCTCCCTCATTTAGATGTACTTTCCCTTCAGCAAATTTTCCAATTCTAATTTCAGGTCCTTTTGTGTCTAAAATTAGTGAAACTGGCATATTTAGTTCGTCTCTAACCTTTTTAATTCTTTCAATTTTTTCCTTTTGCTCTTCATAATTTCCATGTGAAAAGTTTATTCTTGCAGCATTCATTCCAGCTAGCATCAATCCTTTAAGTGTTTCTTCGTTATCACTTGCAGGGCCTATTGTACAAACAATTTTTGTCTTTCTCATCATTTACCAACCTCTTTTATTTTGTTATCCATTTTACTAAATTCATATTTTCTTGATCTAAAAGCATTTCATGTTTAGGAACTACTCTAAAAGTATATCCATATTCACCACTTGAATTTAGTTTAATTTTTGCTTTATAGTTATATATTCTTTCGTTATCATTAGATTTTGCTAATTTCATAGGAATTATACCAATTTTTTCTACATTACCATTTTGCATTATTTTTCCATAATAAACTTGACAACAAATGCTATTTGGGTCAATATTTGGTAATTTAACATTACATTGAACATCTATACTATTTCCAGCATCAATATTTTTATTATTTATATTATTTTCTTGTTCAATTACTATTTCATCCCAGCATCTTGTTAAATTTTTTCTCCAATTATTAAATTCAACAACTTCATTTGTGTTGTTATAGTGTTGATTTGTAACATCACAAAGTGGTAAATATAGATTTTTTAGATAGTCTAACACCATTCTTGATGTACTAAATCTTCCAGCATTTGAAATTATAGAATTTTTCATAATTTTCATCCATTTTTCAGATATACCATTCTCATCTTGTTCGTAATATGCAGGAATTATTTCATTTTCAAGCACACTATATATGCTATTGCTATCTGCAATATCTTGTTCTTCATAAGATAAATATTCTTTATTTGTTCCTATAGTCCAACCATTTTCTTTGTTATATCCTTCAGCCCACCATCCATCTAGTACACTAAAATTAATTGCACCATTTATAGCAGCTTTTTGGCCACTTGTTCCAGATGCTTCCATTGGTCTTCTAGGATTATTTAGCCAAACATCAACACCACTTACTAAATATCTAGCCATTTTTATATTATAATTTTCTAGTAAGAATATTTTTCCTTTAAATTGAGGTTTCATTGAAATTTCATGAATATATCTTATTAAATCTTGTCCTTCTTTATCTTGTGGATGTGCCTTGCCAGCAAATATAAATTGAACAGGTCTTGATTCATCATTTAAAATTTCTGTTATTCTTTCTAAATCTTTAAAAATCAAAGTTGCTCTCTTATATGTTGCAAATCTTCTAGCAAATCCAATTGTTAATGCATTTGGATTTATTTTAGATAATATTTCTTTTACTGTATCATATCCAACAGAAGTATTTTTAAATCTTTCTATAACATTATCTTTTACAAGTTCTAATAATTTTTCTTTTCTTTCTTTATGAACATTCCATAATTCGTCATTAGGTATTTCATCAATTTTGTCCCATGTTGATTGTATATGTATATTGTCTTGCCAGTATGGTGTTAAATATTTATTATATAATTTTTTTAGTCCTGGTGCTAACCATGAACACGTATGAACACCATTAGTAACATACGTAATTGGAGCTTCATTTGTAGCAATATTTGTCCATATATCCCCAAATAGTTCTCTTGAAACCGCACCATGTAATTCACTTACACCATTCTTTTTACCTGCAATTTTTAAAGCAAGTATTCCCATATTAAATCCAGGTTCTAAGCCTGTAGTGCATTTCATTCCAAGACGAAGGAAATCATCTCTATCAATTCTAAGTTTTCCCCAGAAATTACAGAAATATCTGTCTACTAATGAAATGTCAAATATATCATTGCCTGCTGGCACTGGAGTGTGTGTTGTAAATATTGTTTTTGCAGAAACTATATCTTTTGCTATATCAAAAGCTACTTTTCTTTCTTCCATTATATCTTTTATCAATTCAACAGTTAGGAAAGAAGAATGTCCTTCATTCATATGGAAAACAGTAGGTTTAATTCCAAGTGTTTTTAAAAGATGTGTTCCACCCATTCCAAGAATTATTTCTTGGCGAATTCTCATTTCTTTATCTCCACCATACAATTTTTTTGTTACTTCTCTATATTCTGGATTATTTTCTTCAATATCTGAATCCATTAAGTACAAAGTAACACGTCCTACATTTATTTTCCATATTTTTAAATATATATCTTCATTTGGAAATTTTATATTGATTTTTAAGTCTTTACCATCGTTTGTTTTTACTGGTATAATTGGTAAATTCTCTATTTCAAGATTTTGATATTCATTTTGTTGAATACCGTTTTCATTTATTCTTTGATTGAAATATCCATTTTTATATAGTAAACCAACAGCAACAAATGGTAAACCTAAATCACTTGCAGACTTTAAATGATCTCCTGAAAGAATTCCCAATCCACCAGAATATATAGGTAAAATTTCATCTAAACCATATTCAGCAGAAAAATAGGCAATTAAATTTTTCTCTCTACTATTAGGATAATTCTTGTCATACCATGTATCTTTGCTGTTCATATAGTTGTCAAAATCAGATACTATTTTGTCATATTCTTTTAAAAAGTTTTTGTTATTTACTAATTGTTCTAGCTTTTTTTGATCTACAAATTTTAAAAATTTAACTGGATTTTTTCCAATCTCCATCCATAAGTCCAAATCAATTTCCTTAAATAGCTTTAAAAATTCTGTATTCCAAGACCACCAAAGATTATTTGCTATTTCATCTAATCTATTAATTCTTTTTGGTAACTGTGGATTAACAGTAATTCTGTTAAAAACATACATTTACACTTCCTCCTCTGTATCTTAAAACTTTATCTTCTTGTTTATCTCAAATATTATATATTAATAAAATTAATTGGTCAATGCTTTTATTCCATTAAATTTGTTTTTCGTGCAAAAAATGACGTAGTTGTTGCACAACAGCTACGTCATTTTTTGCAAGTTTTTTCATTTATCCATTCATCACATTTTTCTTGTAACAGTGTAAAATTACATGTTCTCATTAGTACATTTGTATCCAAATAACCCTTCCAATACATTTTTTGAAAATTATCTACCTTTTTTAATAGTCGTCTTCTATCATTGTTTATGAAAGTTATTTGTTCAGTTAACAATTTTTTATATTTTTTATCTTTTGTTACTGAAAGTGCTTCTGTAAGTTCTTCTATTGGTACTGGTATCATATTATTTATATTTATTATTCCTAACTCCCCATTTTTTATTTTATATATGTCTATTTGCTTTGGATTCATTTTTAAATGCTTTTCTTTTGGAGATGATAATGGTACAAAATAGTTTCTATTATTGAATGTATAAACAACTCCAATATATGGTCTTGTATGATTCTTGTTGTAATAAATATTTTTATCAAATTTTCTTAAATAGTCTATATATGTATCAGTAATATAATATAATTTTAATAAATTAGCCATTAAATCAATCCTTTTATATTAAATATAAAAATCTTGTTGCTTTCGCAATCAAAAAGAGTATGGTAAAATAAAATTACCATACTCTAACTTTTTTAAGTCCCTACTATGGCAAGGGTATTCCGACTTTTTTAAGTTCCTACTATGGCAAGGATATTCCAACTTTTTTAAGTTCCTACTATGGCAAGGATATTCCAACTTTTTTAAGTTCCTACTATGGCAAGGATATTCCAACTTTTTTGTTATATTTATTATATTATCTTTTTTGAATAATGTCAATTATAATCATATAATAAATATATATTAGTATATGTGAATTTTCATCAATTATTTTGCAATACATTACATGATTTAGAAATAATCTTTATAGCAAGAATATACCGCAATTACACTCTTGTTTTTTGCAATTTTTATTTCATTTTTTCCTTTTTTCATGTTACTATTTTATGATATCCGATTTTATGTAAAATTTGATTTTTTGCTATAAAAATGGTATAATAAGTATAGATTGAATGTTTTTTATAAGAGAAAGGGTATGGTAAAATGAGACGGTTAAGCATTTATGGTTGGGCGTTACTTTTAGTTTTTACGGCGTTTGTCGTATTAGTGAGTGCGCCGATTGTTCACAACGGCTCCATGTTGCTGAGCACGAATTTCGATGTTTGGGATTACCAGTCAGATTCGAGGCTCTGGCAAAATCCAGAGTTAACGAACGCCATCTCAGATGAGATTGCTTATCGGCAGGAAATGGCTAGCAGCAACGATTTCTGGGCGTCTTTTATGTTCGGTAACCGTTGGACGCTTTGGTTGCCTGTGTTTATTTTCGGAGGTATTGTTCCCTTAGTAATTTATGCGAAGGCAATCTTCAACATCGTTCGTCTTTTCAAAAATGGCGAACTCAGTTTGAACCCGTTCCACTGATGTTTCGAAAAATCTGTTTTTCTCTCGAATGCTCTCCTAATTAGGAGGGCATATTTTTTTGTTTTCAAGCATAAACATTAAGAAAAGTTATAATTCAATTTTAGGAGGATGTTTATGTTTATCTATAATTTTAAATTAAGCAAGACAAATATTTTTAAAATATTTTTTGTTATAGCTGTAATAATATTATTTATTCTTTTTATAATTTCTGCATATAAAATATATTCGACAGGTAAAAGCACAAATACTATACTACCTTCGTCAACTGACGTTGCAGAAATTACTACACAGAATTATACAAACATTTTAAAAACAGTTCATGAAAATATTGATACCTACGTTGGGCAAAAAATTAAATTTAGTGGTTATATTTATAAAGCAGAAGATTTTAATAAAAACCAATTTGTATTGGCAAGAGATATGTTAATAAATGACAATAAGCAAAGTTTAATTGTTGGATTTTTATGTGAATGTAAAAATGCTGATGATCTTCCAGATAAATCTTGGGTTGAAATTACAGGAACAATTACAAAAGGAGATTATCATGGAAGTATTCCAATAATAAAAGTTAAAGAAATAAATCAAATAGAAAAACCTCAAGATGAATTCGTTTATCCTCCAGATGATAACTACCTTCCAACTTCTGCACTTGCATATACTGAAAATTAAAAAATGGTAACATTTAAGTTACCATTATTTTTAATTTTTGTTTTTTAGTTTTATTTCACTTTCTATCTACTATACTCTTTACAAAACCATAATCTATCATCTTACCATATACATTTTTTAAAATAATCAAAGCAATTGGTCCTAAAATAAGCCCAATTACACCACTAATCTTAAAACCTGTATACATTGCAATCAGTGTAAATATTGGATGTATTCCAATTTGATTACTAACAATTTTAGGTTCTAAAAGCTGACGAACAAGTGTTAATATTGCAAGAATAACTAACAAACCTATCGCTAATTTTATATCACCATTTAAAGCAGATATAATAGCCCAGGGTACAATCACTGAGCCAGAGCCCAAAATAGGTAAAGCATCAACAAAGCCAATACCTAATGCTATTAGCAATGGATATTGCACATTTAATCCGATAAATTTAAGAATATATAAGCCAATTAGTACTTGAAAAAAAGCAATTATTATTAAAATTGCTTCTGCTTTAATATAACCACCAAGAGATGACATAAGACCATTTGTATGTGTCTTTATTTTCTTTACCCATGTTTTAGGAAGATGATGCTCAAATTGATCTAAAATATACAATCTGTCAGCACATATAAAATATGTAGCAAGCAGTGTAATTATAATATAAATACAAATTGCAGGTATCTTAGATAGTGTTTGAACCATCGAATTTAAAAAATTCTTAATTGCATTTGATGTAACTCCCAATAAATCCTGTGTTGAATTTTGCAAAACATCTGAAACCTCTCCAGATAGCTGTAATTTATTAAAATCTATTTTGTTAATTAGACCTTGAGCAAAATCATTAATTTTAGTTGTATAATTATTTAAGTCTTGTAGTAAATTAGAAGACTCTGAAATTAAAGTTGCTATTCCACCCACTATAAGTCCAATGATTATTGCTGAAACCAAAGAAAGAACAACAATTGCAGATGTTTTTCTTTGTAGTTTTGAATGCTTATTAAGCCATCTTACTAAAGGTTCAATTGCTGAAGCAATTAAAAAAGCTATAATAAAAGGCAAATAAAAAAATGACAGCTTAATTGCAAAATATATGATTACAATACTTAATAAGAGGAGCAATAGTCTTTTAAAGACTTTGCTCCAATATCCCATATCAATTACCAAATTTTATACACCACCATAAAAATTATGCTTTATTTTTTATATGGTCTCCTTTACATTTGCATATACACTCTAAAGTATCGCCAAGTTTTTCATCATTAATATCTGAATTTATAGCTATATTCCCTAAACTTACAATACCTACAACATTTTCTCCTCTTACAACTGGAACTCTTCTTATTTGATTTTCAGCCATTACTTGTGCTACATCTTTAATGTCAGCATCTTGTGAAGTTTTTATAACTTTAGTTGTCATAATATCAGAAACAGGTGTTGATTTTGTATCTTTTTCACTTGCAATGCCTCTTAAAATAATATCTCTGTCTGTTAAAATTCCAACAATCTTTCCTGAATTATCGCATACTGGGACACAACCGATATGATTATCTCCCATTAACTTTGCTACATCATAAATCATTGTTTCAGGTTTTACACAAACCACATCATCACTCATACAATCTTGTACTTTCATATAATTAAATTCACCCTTTCAAAATTGCTAAAATAAATATAATCATATTATGTACAATAATTGTAAATTTATAACATATATATTCCAAAATTCATTAATAATACATATTTTCAGGATAGTTTATTTGAGAATAATTTCCCTGCATATATGGAAATGGCATTTCTTGTATTTGACCCCTACAATATTGTTGTCTTGGTGGACATGGTCTTTGAGGATATGGTCTTGGTGGTGAACATGGTTTCTGTGGTTTTTGAGAAGAACAATTATTTGAATTTAGTACATCAATAAATTCTCTTATAATAAGTATTCTAATTAAATCATGTAAAATTGGATTTCTTTGTCTTGTTTGCCTTGACTGTTGATTTTTTTCATCCTTTGACCTTGAATTTGTATTAATTCCACTTGAAATTCTTGGTTCTAACTTCACTTCGCCACCTGCAGTTTCCTGTCTTTCATTTTCTAGTTGAACAAAAACTTCAGAGGTAAGTTCTTCTAAAATATCAGCATCAAGGTTTCTTGCGTTCTTTTTGCATACCTTACGAACTAATGGATAAACCTTTCTATACAAATCTGGATAAAGCCCTTCCATATTTCTATTCAAATTTTCTTTATCATCTGAAATTTCCTGATTGTTATAATTGTATGTAGGCATCACCTCATAAACATACGGATTTTGTGATGGTCTTTGCATATTCCTCATATATTCTTCATAACTTTCATAATACATAATAAAAAAACCTCCTAATATATTTTGTGTTATATATTATTCGGCTTTCTATAATTTGTGAATTTATTTGATTATTGTATAATTAACTCCTTTAAAGTTCTCAACTGCTTTAATTTGAATATCAGAATCAACTAGACTTCGTGTTGCACATATTGCAGCACATACATTATCATAAAAGTGTTCTTCTCTCAAGCTCATTTTTTCAGTATGTAAAATATGCCTTCTTAAGCCATTATCGCAAATTTTAATAATTCCATTATCTAATATAACTCCATTATTTAATTTATTCATTGTGCTAAAAAATGAAACTTTACATACAGCTTCTTTTTCAAATTTTCTTAAATTAACATCATCATAATTTAATATTAATTCTGAATTTGGATTTTGGTACTTATACATATTTTTTTGTGATGCTATAAATTCTTCATTATGTGTTAAAATATTTGTAATTACAGAAATATCTGGACTTGTTTTTAAACTTATAAGCTGTAAACTGTCAAGTTCTAAGACAATAATATCATCAGGCGTAAACTCTTCAATTTTATTTAAAAGTGGTATTCCCATATTGCCACCAATATAGCAGCTGTTTTCATTTTCTTTTAAAATTTCATAAATTAAGCAAGCTGTTGTTGTTTTGCCCTTACTTCCAGATACAGCAATAACTTTTCCGAGGTGCAAGCTCTATTAACATTTCTATTTCAGAAGTCAAAATTGCTCCTCTATCTAGCTCTGCAACAATCTCTGGTAAATCTACTCTACAATTTGGGCTACGGAAAATAATATCAAATCCACTTAATTTAGATAAATAGTTTTTACCAAACGAAAATTGAAAATTATAATTTACAAGTTTATCTGTAACACTTTTATCAATTTCATCTATTTCTCTATTATCGAAAACTGTAACATACGAACCTACATTATGGAAAAAATCTAATAACGAAACATTTGAAACATCAAGGCCAATTAGTGCAACTTTTTTATTTTTAACATATTTACAAAATTCATTTAGTTTACTATTTACGTAATCCATATTTACCCCCTATAAAATTTAAGCAATAGGTACTTTAATTAAACTTAATACCTTTTTTGTAGACTCTTCTACACTTTTACAATTCGTAACATCAACTGTTAAAGTTTTTTCACTTAAATCATAAAAGCCAGCTTTTTCTTGAAGTAAATCTCTTTGACTAATATGTTCTTTTAGTTCTTGTTTAGTATATTTATGTTCATATTGCTTACTCTTACGTATAACTCTTTCTTCCAAAGATGCAGTTATAAAAAAATGATAATCTAAATCTGGATATATTGTCATAAGTGTTCTTCCAGAAATTATAACATTATATTTTTGTTTTAAATCATTAATTAATTCTCTTGCAAAATAAAATAAATTAGTATTATCTGCAATTCCACCAACTTTAGATACTGCCATTGATGACTCAACAGATTGTAAATTTTCTTCTTTTAATCGTTCTCCTTTACAATAAAAAACAGTTTCTCTGTCTTCTATTTTTATCTCTATTTTAAGCTTATCCATAATTTCTTTAATATCTAAATTTTTTACTTTTTTTGCTATGTCATTTATATCATTGTCTTTTTTTAACAAAACTGACAAAATTGCTCTGTATAGATTTCCCCCATTTAGCAAAACACTATTTGGTATATATTTTAAAAGTTCTCTACAAATTGAAGTTTTACCAGCTCCAACTAAGCCTTCTATTCCAATTACTATATTTTGACTACTCATTTAAATCATTCCTTTTTCATTTGATTTTGTAAATATAATCTAAATTCGTTTAACTATTATATAACAATATTTAGTCAAAGACAAGTAAGCAATTTTAATCAATTGGGGACGGAGGATTTTTGCTTATTTCCAATAAGCAAAAATCCTCCGTCCCCAATTGATTAAAAATTGCTTTAAATTTTTTGAATAAAAAAACAAATTTAAACCATAATATAATTGTCAAAGGGAGGTGTTCCAAGCAATGGAAAATAAGAACAACAATAACAACAGAGACAACAAGAACAACAAAAACAATAGCAACAAGAATAATAACAACAATAATAAAAATGAAAGAAATGAAAATAACTGTAGATAATTAAGGCAATTGAGAAAACAAGACAAAAGTTGGGATAAGAGCAACAGTTCTTAATCCCAACTTTTTCTATTCTAAATATTTTTTTAAGAATTTTCCTGTATATGAACGTTCATTTTTAACAATTTGTTCTGGTGTTCCTATGGCAATTACCTCTCCTCCATTTTCTCCACCTTCTGGACCTAAATCTATAAGATGGTCTGCTGTTTTTATTAAGTCCAAATTATGTTCAATCACAATAATTGTATTTCCAGAATCTACTAATCTTTGTAAAATATTAACTAACTTGTGTACATCTGCAATATGTAGTCCAGTTGTTGGTTCATCTAAAATATATAAAGTTTTGCCTGTAGCTCTTTTAGATAATTCTGTGGCAAGCTTAATTCTTTGTGCCTCTCCTCCTGATAAAGTTGTAGATGGTTGTCCAAGTTTAATATATCCTAATCCTACATCATATAAAGTTTGCATTTTATTTTTTATTTTAGGTATATTTTGAAAAAATTCTAAAGCTTCTTCTACAGTCATATTTAAAACATCTGAAATATTTTTTCCCTTATATCTAACTTCCAATGTCTCCTTATTGTATCTTTTGCCCTTACATACCTCACAAGGCACATAAACATCTGGTAAAAAATGCATTTCAATTTTTAGTATACCATCACCATTACATGCTTCGCATCTTCCACCTTGTACATTAAAGCTAAATCTTCCTTTTGTATACCCCTTCATTTTGGCTTCATTTGTACCTGCAAAAATATCTCTTATAATATCAAATACGCCTGTATATGTTGCAGGGTTTGAGCGAGGCGTTCTACCTATTGGTGATTGGTCTATATTAATTATTTTATCAATATTTTTTATTCCTTTTACAGATACACACTTTCCAGGTTTTTCATTTGAGCCATTAATTTCTTTTGCTAAATACTTATACAAGATTTCGTTAACCAATGTACTTTTCCCAGAACCTGAAACACCTGTAACGCAGTTAAACACACCTAATGGAAATTTAACATTTATATTTTTTAAATTATGTTCTGTTGCACCTATAATCTCTATGCTTTTACCATTTGACTTTCTTCTTTTTTTAGGAACATTAATTTTTAGTCTTCCACTTAGATATTTTCCAGTAATTGATTCAGGGACATTTTTTATTTCTTCTGCAGTTCCTTGTGCTATTACATTTCCTCCATGAACACCTGCACCAGGGCCAATGTCAATAACTTGGTCTGCTGCATACATTGTATCTTCATCATGTTCTACAACCAAAACTGAATTTCCTAAATCTCTCAATTTTTTTAGTGTCATTAGTAATTTATCGTTATCTCTTTGATGTAATCCAATACTTGGCTCATCTAAAATATACAACACACCTGTTAAGCCAGAGCCAATTTGCGTTGCAAGTCTAATTCTTTGTGCCTCTCCACCAGAAAGAGTTGTTGCACTTCTAGAAAGAGTTAAATATTCAAGCCCAACATCCAATAAAAATTGCAATCTTTTGTCTATCTCTTTTAATATAGGTTCTGCAATCATTTCATTTTGTTTGCTTAAATTTAATGAATTTAAGTATTCTTTTAACTTTCTAATTGGCATATCTGTTATCTCATTGATATTTTTATCTTCAATTTTAACAGAAAGTGCAGTTTTATTTAATCTTGCACCATTACAGGTATGGCAAGGACTTTCGCTCATATATAATTGATAAAAATCACGCATACCTTGAGATTTGGTTTCTCTAAACCTTCTATCCAATGTTGGAATTACCCCTTCAAAAGGTGCTGTAAACTTTCTAATACCAGCAGATGTTGAATATTTAAAATCAATTTCTTCATCTCCTGTACCATAAAGAATTTTATTTAAAAAGCTCTTTGGCAACTTTTTAATTGGAACTTTAATATCAACTCCATAGTGTTTTGCAATGCTTTCAAAATACATTTTTGCCATAGTTTCAGATTTTTTCATTGTACTTGCTCCAAAGGCTTTAACTCCATCATATAAAGTTTTATTTTTATCTGGAATTATTAAATCTGGATCCATTTTATATAAAAATCCAATACCTCCACAATCTGGGCAAGCACCATAAGGATTATTAAAAGAAAACATTCTAGGCGAAATCTCTTCCATACTTATACCACAATCAGGGCAGGCATAATTTTGACTAAATAATCTTTCTCCTTTTCCAACTACATCTACAGTTACAAGATTATTTGCGTGTGCCATTGCAATTTCAACAGACTCTGTTAAACGAGTTCTAATATCTGGTTTAATTATAATTCTATCTACTAAAATATCTAAATTATGTTTCTTTTTTCTATCAATTTCTATATCATCTGTAATTTCATAGGTTTCTCCGTCTAATCTAATACGAATAAAACCCTCTTTTTGAAATCCTTCAATAAGTTTTGTAAATTCTCCTTTTTTCCCTCTAACTATTGGAGCTAAAATTTGTATTTTGCTTCCTTCAGGTAACTCCATAATTGCATCTATAATTTGGTCAATTGTTTGTTTTTCTATTTTTCTACCACAATTTGGACAATATGGGACACCAACTCTTGCATATAACAAACGGATATAGTCATATATTTCTGTTACGGTTCCGACTGTTGAACGTGGATTTCTGGATGTAGTTTTTTGGTCAATCGAAATAGCTGGAGAAAGTCCCTCTATTTTTTCAACATTTGGCTTTTCCATTAAACCTAAGAATTGTCTTGCATAGGAAGATAAACTTTCTACGTATCTTCTTTGGCCTTCAGCATAAAGAGTATCAAAAGCCAATGAAGATTTTCCAGAGCCTGAAAGTCCAGTTATTACAACTAATTTATCTCTTGGTATTTCTAAGCTTATATTTTTTAAATTATGTTCTTTTGCTCCTTTAACTATAATAGAATTATTCAAAATATTAGCCCCCTTTTAAAACCCTCTATCTCCAATGTAGTAACTGAGGGTTTTAATATCTAAATTTATTGTTTTAATATATCTTTTATTACTTCTCCTGCTATTATTAGTCCAGCAACTGATGGAACAAAAGAAATACTACCAGGTACTCTTTTTCCAGCAACTGGTTCTAGTTTTATTGGTTCCTCTTTTGAATAAACAACTTTTAGTTTTTTTATTCCTCTATTTTTTAACTCTCTTCTCATTACTTTTGCTAGTGGACATACACTTGTTTTGTATATATCTGCCACTTCAAATTTTGTTGGATCTAATTTGTTTCCAGCTCCCATACTTGAAATTATAGGAATATTTAGCTTGTTAGCTCTTACTACTAATTCAATTTTGGCTGTTACCGTATCTACTGCATCAATAATATAATCAACAGAATTATCTAAAAAATTTTCACTTTCTTGTGTAAAGAATTCCTGTCGAATTTCAACATTTGCATTCGGATTTATTTCAAGTATACGTTTTTTTGCAACTTCCACTTTAGGCATACCAATTGTATTTGTTGTAGCAATTATTTGCCTATTTAAATTTGTAATATCAACTTCGTCATTGTCAATTAAAATAAAATTGCCAATACCTGCTCTTACAAGCCCTTCTAATACATAAGAGCCAACTCCGCCAATACCAAATAAAGCAACTTTAGCATAGTTTAATTTATCTACACCATCTTTTCCAATTAGTAATTCTGTTCTTGAAAATTGATTAGCCATTACATATACTCCCTCTTCTGTGGACAAGGGGACGGTTCTCTTGTCCACACTTGTCCATATTTCCATCATATGAATTGTTTGACAAACACAAAAAATTATGTATTTATTTTCCAAATTCCATTTTTTCTTGAGCCAACTCTTTCAATAAGTCCTTTTTCTTTTAATACTTTTATATTATATGATATACCATCTCTGCTTAGTTCAAGGACTTTGGCCATTTCAACTTGTGTAATACTTGGATTTTTCTTCATTAAATTGATTATCTTTTCTTGTGTAGTTTTTTGTGTAGTTTTTTGTGTAGAATTTTTGTTAGATACTAAAATCATTCCTTCTACAGCTTCATCTATAATTTTAAGCATAAATTCAATAAATTCATTTGAATTTCCTGCATTATTACAATTCTGAATAGCATTATAATATTCTGCTTGATGTTTTTTTATTATACTTTCTATTGGAATATACTTAAATAAATCTTTCCAATGTGAAAGTATTGCTGTTTGCCATAATCTTGCTGTTCTCCCATTTCCATCTGAAAAAGGATGTATAAATACAAGTTCATAATGAAATATGGAAGATAATATTAAAGGATTAACTTCTTCTTTTGCCTTATTCATCCAATTAAACAAGTTGTCCATTAATATTGGCACCATTGTATGAGGAGGAGCCATAAAAATTTGTACATTTCCATCATAAACAGCTTCCCCATGATTTCTAAACTTTCCATTATCATCTTCAATAGCAAAAGTTAAAATTCCATGTATCTTTTTTAAAT
>CAZAZX010000019.1:0-17941 GCA_964489885.1 uncultured Lachnospiraceae bacterium
CAGTACATATAGATGTTAGTAAACGTTTAGTTAAAATAAATCAATCATTGGCAATTCAGGTTAGAAAAATACTAGATGAAAACAAGGCAGAAAGACACATTAGAGGAGGAATGGCAACAAAATTAAAATATAGCAGGCAAAAGAAAATACGGATAAATTTAATATAGAGAGGGAGCAATATTGCTCCCTCTCTTGCAGATTTTGGATTTGATTTTAGGCTTTGTGCAAAACAATTTCATTTCCGTTCCTGTAGCAGATTGAACCAGGGTAATTTTCTGCAGCATTCACAAGTGCAGAGAAAAGCCCTTTATCGTAATCAATACTGTAGTCACCAGGACTCAAGGCCGAAACAAACTGATCTGCGACAAAGTCATCATACTTTCCGTTCGTGCGCTCGTTTTCATAAATTCTAGTGAACTTGAAATAGCAAACAACTTTTACGCCGTTTGATGCTACGTAGTTGTCCATAAAGACATACTCACCGTACAGGCTGGAAAATGCAGATTTGATGCATTTTAGCTCCTCTTCCGTAGTATAAGAGAAGTAGTTAATGCCACAAGGAGCTGCAGAAGCAAGCCTATACACATCGTTTTCAATTGGATTGAAGTTACGAAGTGCTTTTGACTTTTTGTCTGTATAGCGAGTTTGGGCACGATGGTAATTGGTGCTTCCAATTAATGCAAGCAAACCAAGCCCTACCAAACTCCAAGTATCTCCGCTCGACCAGTGGCTGTCGTGATGATGGTGCCGATGATAGTAGCGGTGGTACCTGTATGGATAGTAATAATCATAGTAGCGATATCTAGCAAAAGCTATGCTAGAACTGGTGACGGTCCATCCCATTATCACAGCCATAAAAACTGCAATAAATTTCAAAATCCGCTTTTTCATTTTTGCTCCCTCCTTAATGAAAGACGAGACATTATATTTTCGACACAATAATTATATAATAAACTTTACATAATTTCAAGGTGCTTGACGTAAAAATGAAAAAAACAAGTAAATTTGCTAAATTAGTAATGAAATGTTTTGTTGTTAATTTGAACATTTTATGATAAGATATTTAAAATACAAATTTAAAGGAGCAATGTCAATTGGAGAAATATAAGGAAGTAGAAAAAAGCATAATTACAACTTATCGTAAAAAAGTATGGAAAAAATTTGTAAAGGGAATTAATGAATTTGATATGATACAAGAAGGTGATAAAATAGCTGTTTGTATGTCTGGAGGAAAAGATTCTATGCTTATGGCTAAATGTTTCCAAGAGATTCAACGTCATGGTAAAATGAACTTTGAACTTGTTTTCTTAGTTATGAATCCAGGCTATAATGATGAAAATAGACAAAGAATTATTGATAACGCTAAACTTTTGAATGTACCAATTACTATGTTTAATACTGACATTTTTGCAAGAGTTGAACATATTGAAGATAATCCATGTTACTTATGTGCAAGAATGAGAAGAGGATACTTATACATAAAAGCACAAGAATTAGGTTGCAATAAAATTGCACTTGGCCATCATTTTGATGATGTTATAGAAACGATATTATTAGGAATGTTTTATGGAGCACAACTTCAAACTATGATGCCAAAAGTTAGAAGTACTTTTCATCCGGGAATGCAACTTATTAGACCAATGTATTTAGTTAAAGAAGAGGATATAATTCATTGGATGCATAGAAATGAATTAAAATTTATTAATTGTGCTTGTAGATTTACTGAACAATGCAATATTGATGAGAATGACCCAGGCACATCAAAAAGAAAAGAAATCAAACTATTAATAAAACAACTTAGAAAAACATATAAAAACATAGATATGAATATTTATAAAAGTGTACAAAATGTAAATTTGAGTACAATTATTTCCTATAAAAAAGACGGAGAAGTTCACCATTTTTTAGATAATTATTAAACTATTTACAAAAAAATTTTAACCTGATATAATGACTTTGCAATATGCAAATGATGAATATAATATGAATATAAAAAAGGAAAGGTGATAAAATAAAATGCAAGAGGTTATGGCTGTTGTATTAGCTGCTGGAAAAGGAACTAGAATGAAGTCTAATAAGTCTAAGCTAGTGCAAAAAATTTATGGTAAGGAAATAGTATTAAGATCTGTAGAAAATGCGAGAAAGGCTGGAATAGATAATATAGTTGCAGTTGTTGGACATCAAAAAGAAGAAGTCCAAGCAGTTTTAGGAGATTCTGTTAAATATGCTTTTCAGGAAGAAATGCTTGGAACTGGTCATGCTGTTATGCAAGCAAAAGACTATCTTGAAGGTAAAAAGGGAAAAGTAGTTGTTTTAAATGGAGATGTTCCAATTTTAAGACCTGAAACAATTAAAAACTTAGTTGAAAAGAGTATTAGCAATAAAGAATATGCTACATTATTAACAGCTATTTATGATAATCCGTATGGATATGGAAGAATTATTCGTGATAGAGGTGGAAATGTTGAGGCTATAGTAGAAGAAAAAGATGCAACTGAAGTTCAAAGAGAAATTAATGAAATAAATGCTGGAATTTATTGCTTTGACATTGAAGAATTGCTTAAAGCTTTAGATTTAATTAATAATAATAATGCAAGTGGTGAATACTATATTACAGATGTAATAAAAATAATGAATGACAGGGGATTAAAAACAGGTGCTGTAATAGTTGAAGATAACACCGAAATACTTGGTGTTAATGATAGAGTTCAACTTGAGATTTTAACAAAAATTTTAAGAATGAGGATTAATGCTGAACATATGAAAAATGGGGTAACAATAGAAGATAGCAGTACAACATATATATATGATGATGTTGAAATTGGAAGAGATACAGTAATTCATCCAAATACAACAATAAAATCAGGAACTTCTATTGGTGAAAATTGTGAAATTGGACCAAATTCATATATTAGAGAAGGTTGCAAACTGGCTAATAAAGTTAAAATAGGAAGTTTTGTTGAAATAAAGAAAGCAATTGTCGGAGAAGGAACTAAAATTCCTCACTTATCATACATGGGCGATTGTGAAATTGGACCAAGAACAAATATTGGCTGTGGAACGATAACATGTAATTATGATGGATACAAGAAGAGCAAAACGATAATTGGTGAACATTGTTTTATTGGATCAAATGTAAATTTAGTAGCACCTGTAACGGTTGAAGATGAGGCATTTGTTGCCGCAGGATCTACAATAACTGACGATGTTCCAGCATATGCATTGGCAATTGCAAGACAAAGACAAATAAACAAAGATGGATGGAATAAAAAAGATTAATTGAATAAGATAAAAACAACAAGCTACTTTTAGATGTAGCTTGTTGTTTTACTTTACATACTTTTTCCAGGAAGTACATAATCAACAATACCATAGATAAGTGCACCAATAATTGCTGCTATCCATGATATATTATAACCTGCAACAAAAAATTGTGTAAAATAAAGAACTGCAGCAGAAAGTATAAATCCAACAAAGCCTTTGCCAAATGGACTTGCATCTAACCCACTGAATTTTACAATAAGGTAATCCATTAATGTAAGAACAATTGCACCTAGAGCTAAAGCCCAAATGTTATTTATAGAAAAATCAGGTGTAAAAAAGGCTGTAATAGCAAGTACGACTGCAGCTGCAACAAAACGAGCTACAATTTGTCCAAAAGTACCCATTTTTTCATTTGATTTTGCTTGATTATTTTCCATCGTTGTAACCTCCATTTAATCATAATATTTGTCTTATTAAATTATTTTGATATATGTATAGTTTAAGAAAATTTGTAGAAAATATACTTATAAATTTTATATATTTTAAATTTTGAGGTGGAAAATGTTTACTACTTTTTTAAGAACTGTAATTTTATACATATTAGTTCTTATTGTTATGAGACTAATGGGAAAGAGAGAAATTGGACAGCTCCAACCGTTTGAGCTAGCTATTGCTATAATGATAGCAGATGTAGCATCAGTTCCAATGGCAAATATTGGAATTCCTATTTTTAGTGGAATAATACCGATTCTTGCATTACTTGTAATGCACTTGCTAATATCTAGTATAAATTTGAAAAGTGTAACAATAAGAAAATTTATGTGTGGAAAGCCAAGTATTTTAATATATAGAGGAAGAATTGATGAGCAAATATTAAGAAAAGAAAAGTTTACAATTAATGAATTGCAAGAGAGGCTAAGGGGAGATGGAGTTTTTAATATAGGAGATGTAGAATTTGCAATTCTTGAAACAAGTGGACAAATATCTGTAATATTAAAACCAGATAAAAGACCAACAATACCGGCTGATTTTAATATACAACCAGAATATGAAGGTATCCCTTATGACTTAGTTATTGATGGAAAAATTATGTATGAAAATTTAAAGGCTATAGGTAAAGATTATAAATGGTTAAATAATCAAGTACAAAAATTTAAAATTAAACCTGAGAATGCATTGGTTGTTACCATTGATGGAAAAGGACAAATGTTTTGTCAAGCAAAGGAGAAGAAAAATGGTTAAAGATTTTTCAATTATAGGATGTATAATAGTTGTAGTTATAATTGGACATATTTATGCACAGAATATGTTAAAAAGAGAAAGCGATGAAATTAGTGGTGAATTAATAAGTATAAAAAATCAAATTCAAGCAGGAAATACAGAAAATATAAAAGAAAATATTAATAAAACTTATGAAAACTGGAGCATCAAAGCAAGTAATTGGTCAATTTTAGCTGATCATCAAGAAATTGATAATATAGAAAAAACAATAATAAATGTAAAATCTGCAATAGAATCAGAAGATTATACAGTCGCTTTAAGTAAAATAGATGAATCAAAATTTTTAATTTCACAAATTCAAGATAAAGAAAAAATTATATTGAAAAATATATTTTAAAAGTCTGTCAAAAAAGGCTTTTTTTTTCAATTCTACTATGATAAGATATTTGAAAAGCTAAAGAAAAGGAGAAGATTTTCATGAAATTAACTAATATTAGTGAATTGAAGGAAAAAGCAAAACTTGTAAGAATTGGAATTATTGAAGCAGTTTATAATGCAAAGTCTGGGCATCCAGGGGGCTCTTTATCAATTGCAGATATTTTAACAGTATTATATTTTAATGAAATGAATATTGATCCAGAAAATCCTGATATGGAATCAAGAGATAGACTAGTTTTATCAAAAGGGCACGCTAGCCCTGCGTTATATTCTGCGCTTGCCAATAGAGGATTCTTTGATGTTAATGATTTAAAAACATTTAGACAAATAGATAGCAATTTACAAGGCCATCCAGATAAAAATAAAGTAAAAGGTGTTGATATGACAACTGGCTCATTAGGTCAGGGATTGTCTGTTGCAAATGGAATGGCAATTGCAGCTAAGCTGAAAAAAGCTGATTATAGAACATATTGTATTGTTGGAGATGGAGAAATTGAAGAAGGACAGTTTTGGGAGGCTGCAATGAGTTCTGCACACTATAAACTTGATAATTTATGCCTAATAGTAGATAATAATAATTTACAAATTGATGGAACAGTTGATAAGGTTATGAATGTTTATCCAATAGATAGTAAGCTTAAAAGTTTTGGTTTTGAAGTTATTACAATAAATGGAAACAATATTTCAGAAATTGTTGAGGCATTAGGAAAGGCAAGAATAATAAAAAATAAACCAACAGCAATATTGGCGAAAACTATTAAAGGAAAAGGAGTTTCTTTTATGGAAAATCAAGTGGGATGGCATGGAAAAGCTCCAAATGAGAATGAATATAAACAAGCAATAAATATGTTAAAGTATTAAAAGGGGGAATTTTAATTGGAGAAAAAGGCTACAAGACAAAGTTATGGGGAAAAGTTAGCTGAGCTAGGAAGCTCTAATTCAAATATTGTAGTTTTAGATGCTGATTTATCAACAGCTACAAAAACAAATTTATTTGCGGAAAAATTCCCAGACCGTTTTTTTGATATGGGAATAGCAGAACAAGATATGATGTCAACTGCTGCTGGAATGGCGAATAGTGGATTAATACCGTATGCAAGTACTTTTGCAGTTTTTGCTGCAGGAAGAGCTTATGACCAGATACGAACGAGCATTTGTTATCCAAATTTAAATGTTAAGATAGTTGCAACACACTGTGGAGTTACAGTTGGGGAAGATGGTGCTACACATCAAATGATTGAAGACATAAGTTTAATGAGAACTTTACCTAATATGAAGGTTATGTGCACATCTGATGATGTCCAAACTAAGTGGGCTGTAGAAGAAATATCAAAAATTAATGGACCAGTATATCTAAGATTGTGTAGACTTGCCACACCTATTATTTATGAAGATAAGCAAAAATTTGAATTTGGAAAAGCAATTCAAATTGGAAATGGAAAAGATGCAACAGTAATTGCGACAGGTGTTACAGTTGCAGAGGCTATTAAAGCAAAAAGAGAGCTAGAAAAATCGAATATACATATTAGAGTCATAGATATGCACACAATAAAGCCTATAGATAAAGATGTTATAATTAAGGCTGCAAGAGAGACAAAAAAACTTATAACAATTGAAGATCACAATATTATTGGTGGATTGGGTAGTGCAGTTTCTGAAGTTTTAACAGAATCAGAACCTAAAAAATTAATTCGTATGGGTATAAATGATTGCTTTGGAAAATCTGGAAAAGCAGAAGATTTAATGAGGTTTTTTCATATTACATCAACAGATATTGAAAATATGGTGAAAAAGAATATTTAATAAAAGGAGATTCTTGTTTATGAATAATTTAACAATTGGTGAAATTTTAAAAGCTACAAAAGGAAAAATTATTCACGGAAATGAAGCAGAAGAAGTTGCTGATTTTTCCAAAGATACTAGAACAATTAAAAGTGGTGCACTATATGTTGGCATAAAAGGCGAAAAATTTGACGGAAATAATTACTTTAAACAAGCATATGAAAATGGTGCAATAGCATGTATTTTAGATTCTAAAGAATTAAATTCTGAAGACTTAGAAAAATATCAAAATGTTATTTTAGTTGATGATAGTATTAAAGCCTTGCAGGATTTAGCAAGATATAGAAGAAATCAGTATAATATACCTGTTGTTGCGGTTACTGGAAGTGTTGGAAAAACAAGCACTAAGGATATTATTGCAAGTGTGTTATCTGAAAAATTTGATGTTCTAAAGACTGAAGGAAATAATAACAATCATATTGGATTACCTCTAACTTTATTGAAGTTAAAAAAACATAATGCAGTTGTTGTTGAAATGGGAATGAATCATTTTGGGGAAATAAGTTTACTTACAAATATTGCAAAACCAAATATTTGTATAATAACTAATATAGGAACATCGCATATTGGAAATTTAGGTTCAAGAGAAAATATACTAAAAGCTAAGCTTGAAATATTAGAGGGAATGCCAAACAATGGAACTGTAATAATTAACAATGATAATGATTTACTTCATCAATGGTATGAAGATAATAAAAATGTTTATAATATAGTTACTTATGGTATTACTAACAAATCAAAATTTATGGCAAATAATATAAAAATTGCGGAAAATGACAGTTGCTTTAATATGATATATAATGAAAAAGAGTACTCAATTAAAGTACCTGTACCAGGAATACCATTTATATATAATAGTCTTTGTGCAGTTTCAGTTGGTAGTTTATTAAATATAGAAATGGAAAAGATGATTCAAGGTATATTAAAATTTGAATTAACCAAGAAAAGAATGGAAAAATTGAAAACATCAAATGGTGTTATAATCATAAATGATTCATATAATGCAAGTTTAGATTCAGTAAAACCTGCCCTTGAACAACTTAAAAATACTACTGGAAATAAAAAAATAGCTGTTTTGGGAGATATGTTAGAATTAGGATCATATGCAAAGAAACTTCATGAATTAGTAGGAGAAGAAGTAATAAAAAACAATATAGATATTTTAATTACTGTTGGAGATAATGCTAGATATATTGCAAATAAATCAGTAGAAATGGGGATGAAAGAGGTTTTTTCTTATAATTCAATAGCAGAAGCGGTAAAGAAAATAGAGGAAGTCCAAAATGAAAATGATGTAATTTTACTAAAAGCATCAAATTCAATGCATTTTAATAAAATTGCAGAAGAACTAATAAAAAAATAATAATTATGTAGTTATATGGAAGGATGTATTAAATATGGAATTAGATGAACTAGAAAAAATAGTAGAAGAAAATTTATCTGAATATAGGTTTAATCACAGTAAATGTGTACAAAAGAGATGTGTAGAGCTTGCCAAAATTTACAATGTAAGTATTGAAAAAGCCGCTAAAGTTGGGATTGTACATGATATTGCGAAAGAAATGTCAAAAGAAGATAAATTAAAATATGTAAATGACAACAATTTGAATGTTGATGAAATAGAAATGAAAAATTTAGCCCTTTTGCATGCAAAAATTGGGGCAAACATTGCAAAAAAACAATTTGGATTTACTAATGATATGGTAGAGGCTATTTCTTACCATACTACAGGAAAACCCAATATGGGAATGCTAGCTAAGGTATTGTTTGTTGCTGATGCAACAGGCGAAGACAGAGATTGGCATGATTTAGAATTAGTAAGAAAAATGTCTGAAAAGAATTTAGATGAAGCAGTACTTTATATTTTAGAAGTTAATTTAAAAAAGAACATAGATGAAAAAAAATTAATACATCCTGACGGGTTAAATGCAAGAAATTATATATTAGAAGAACTACAGGAGAATTAGTAAAAATTAAAAATAAGTTAAGTCATAATTATTCAATATTCTATAAATTTATGAAGCTGTATATTATATACAAAAATAAAATTTGCTCGGTCCTGCAAATCGACGCTCCTCTCTAAGCCAATTTTGGGACTCCCTTCCACCTATCGCTACGCGAGCTGAACTCTTGTCCTTAAAATTGGCCAAGAGAGTTCGCTAGATTTTTCTCCATTCGCTTCATTTTATTTTTATATATAATATACAGATAATGATTAATATTGTTAATCGTATTTTGGGTAGCATTTGCAAGAAAAATCTAAAAAGGGATTGACAAACTATAAAAAAATTCGTATAATACTAATTGTTAATTATGGCGAAGTAGCTCAGTTGGCTAGAGCACGCGGTTCATACCCGCGGTGTCGAGAGTTCGAATCTCCCCTTCGCTACCAACTTTATTTAAATAGCTTAAAAATAGCATATTTCAAGTTGATTGAAATATGCTATTTTTTATTCCTTATTGGGAAACAATAATTAAACTTATCGAATTAAAGAGGAAGAAATTCTCTCTTCATTCTTAATATATTATACTAAATTATCAATAGTTTATATTTATTTTGTTTGACAAGTAAAATTGCATATAGTATATTAAATATTGCCTTTCGCCTAAAGGTAGAAAGGAGGGCAGTTTAATGCGTAACTTAATAGAATTGCTAGAACTTATAGTAATTTACTACATAGTAAAACACTTAAGTAAATAGCAAAATAAAGACTAGGGTGTTCCTTTTTATCCCTAGTCTTTTTATTGGCAATTTATTTGCGTAACTTATTTTGCAATTGCTAAATTTATTTTAGCATTTATTTTATTATATGTCAAACACGATTTTTTAGGCTAGTTTTTATTTATTTTTTCTTTTTCTTTTCTTTATTTTTTAATTTTTTTTCTTCTGGAATGATTAATCTTTTATTTTTCCCATTTTTTGGTTTTATAGGAACTATATAATCTGAAACAGGAGACATATCAATTCCAGAACCATCTCCTTCAATTATTTCAAGGTTATCTTCTTTCTCTTTCATTTTTCCCTCCATATAAATCACTTTTTCTTAATTAAATGATAGCATAAAAGTTTAAAAGTGTCAAAATTATTGACAGTTTGACGTAAAAGTGTAATAATATAAGCAAATTTTAATTTTATGAAAATAGTAATTAATAAGTATTTTAGAGAGGGAATACAATAAAATATGGAAGTTAATGAACAAAAAGCAATTATAGAAGCAATGTTATTTGCAACAGGAAGAGCGGTTAAAATAACGGAAATAATGGCAATTTTAGAGACTTCAAGAAAAGAAACAGAGCTAATATTGCAACAAATGAGATTAGAATATGAAGATTCAAAAAGGGGAATCGAGGTAATAAAAATAAATGATACATATCAAATGTGTACAAAAAAAGAATATTATGATTATGTTTATCCATTAATAGATAATAGAGTTAAACCCAACTTATCCAATGCTGCATTAGAAACCTTATCAATAATAGCATATAATCCTAAAATTACAAGAGCAGAAATTGAAAGTATTAGAGGAGTAAACTCTGATGGAACAATGTATAAATTGCTAGAATATGGGCTAATTGAAGAGGCGGGAAAGGCAGATGCACCAGGACGACCGATGATGTATGTTGTAACAGATGAATTCTTAAAAGTGTTCGGATATTCTTCATTAGATGAACTTCCAGAATTACCCAAAGTTAAAGAAGATGTTGAAGAACAGCTTTCTTTAGAAGACATAAAAAAAGAAGAGTAGCATTCCGTTATAAATTGCGGAGCTTTTTGAAAGGATGATGATAGTATGGAAAAAGATAACAAAAATTTTGTTAAGGAAATAACAAATATAGAAGAAGATTTTGCTAAATGGTATACAGATATAGTAATTAAGGCTGAACTTTGTGATTATTCACCAGTTAAAGGCTTTGTTGCAATAAGACCTTATGGTTATGCTATTTGGGAAAACATACAAAAATATATAGATAAACAGTTCAAAGAAAATGGTGTTGAAAATTGTGCTATGCCATTGTTGATTTCTAAAAGTTTGTTAGAAAAAGAAAAAGATCATATAGAAGGATTTGCACCAGAAGTTGCTTGGGTTACAAAAGGTGGAGAAGAAGATTTAGAAGAACCATTATGTGTTCGTCCTACATCTGAAACAATATTTGATGCAATGTATTCAAAATGGTTGAGCTCATGGAGAGATTTACCATTCAAATATAATCAATGGTGTAGTGTTGTAAGATGGGAAAAGGAAACAAGACCTTTCTTACGTACAAGAGAATTCTTTTGGCAAGAGGGACATACAATACACGAAACAGAAAAAGAAGCAAGAGAATTTACGATGAAAATGCTTGATGTTTATTATGATGCTCTTACAAACTTGTTAGCAATTCCTACAATAAAAGGAATAAAAACTGAATCAGAAAAATTTGCTGGAGCTGAAGAAACATACACTGTTGAAACATTGATGCATGATGGAAAAGCACTACAGGCTGGAACATCACATTATTTTGGACAAAACTTTTCAGAACCATTTGATGTTTCATTTCAAAATAGAGATGGCAAACAAGAATATGCATATCAAACATCTTTTGGCTTTTCTACTAGAACAATAGGTGCAATTATTATGGCACATGGTGATAATAGAGGATTAAAACTTCCACCAAAGGTTGCTCCAATTCAAGCCATTATAGTTCCAATTCAAATGCAAAAAGATGGAGTATTAGATAAAGCAAATGAACTAGAAAAAACTTTAAAAGAAAACGATATTAGAGTTAAACTTGATGATAGAGATCAATATACACCTGGTTACAAATTTAACTATTGGGAAATGAAAGGTGTTCCAGTTAGAATAGAGATAGGGCCAAAAGACATTGAAAATGGAACTTTAGTAGTTGTCAGAAGGGATACAAACGAAAAAATAAATGTCAAATCAGATGAAATAAATGAAGTATTAGAAGAAATTCTTAAAAAAATTCAAGAAAATATGTATGAAAAATGTAAAGAAAGAACGAAAGCAAAAACAAGCATTGCAAATACTTTAGACGAATTTAAGCAAAAAATAGATGAAAATCCAGGTTTTATTAAAACAATGTGGTGCGGAAGCAAAGAATGTGAAGAAAAAATAAAAGAAGAAACTGGCGCTAAGTCAAGATGTATTCCATTTAAACAAGAAATAGTTGGAGATGCTTGTGTTGTTTGTGGAAAAAAGGAAAATTTAAAAAACGTTGTTTGGGGACGTCAATATTAGAAAGGATGTTAATAATGAGCGAATATAGAACTCATAATTGTGGGGAATTAAACATAAAGAATGTTGGACAAACGGTTAAATTAGCTGGTTGGGTTCAAACAATTAGAAATTTAGGTAAGATGCAATTTATTGATTTAAGAGATGAATTTGGAATTACACAAATTGTTGTTTCAAATAGTGAAGAATTAAATAAAGTAATGGCTGATATTACAACAGAAAGTAGTATAAGTGTTGTTGGAAAAGTTTTAGAAAGATCAAATAAAAATGAAAAAATTCCAACAGGAGAAATCGAATTAGATGCAAAAGAAATAGAAATTTTAGGTAAATGTAAAAATGTGTTGCCATTCGAGATAAATTCTGATAAAAATACTGCAAGAGAAGATTTAAGATTAGAGTATAGATTTTTAGATTTAAGAAATGATAAATTACACAAAAATATATTAAAAAGAGCAGAAGTAATTGCAACAATTAGAGATGAAATGAGGAGACTAAATTTCACTGAAATTCAAACTCCTATACTTGCAAATTCATCTCCAGAAGGTGCAAGAGATTTCCTTGTACCAAGTAGATTACATCCAGGAGAGTTTTATGCATTACCACAGGCACCACAACAATTCAAACAGTTGCTAATGGTAGCTGGATTTAATAGATATTTTCAAATTGCACCATGTTTTAGAGATGAAGACCCTAGAGCTGATAGATCACCAGGAGAGTTTTATCAATTAGATTTTGAAATGTCGTATGCTGGTCAAGAAGATGTGTTCAAAATACTAGAGGAAGTAATACCAAATGTATTTAAAAAACACACAAGTTGGGAGATTACAGAAGCTCCTTTTGTTCGTATTCCATATAAGGAAGCTATGGAGAAATATGGAAGCGATAAACCAGATTTAAGAAATCCGTTGTTTATTGTTGATGTAACAGAAGCATTTGTCGATAATGAATTTAATGGCTTTAAAGGAAAAGACGTAAAAGCTATAAGAGTTGAAAATGGTGCACAAAATTCAAGAAAATCCTTTGATAAAATGATAGAATATGCAAAAACAGAATTAGGAGCTGCAGGCTTGTCATGGATAAAAATAGATGATGCAGGAACGATTTCAGGATCAATTGCAAAATTTATAGATGATAAAACAAAGACAATATTAGAAAACAAACTTGAATTAAAAAAGAATGATTGTGTTTTCTTCATAGCCGATGTTAAAGAAAAAGCACAAAAAATTGCTGGCGGAATTAGAATAGAACTTGGAAAAGAATTGGATTTAATAGAAAAAGATATATATAAATTTTGCTGGATAGTTGATTTTCCTATGTATGAATTATCAGATGAAGGAAAGATTGATTTTTGCCATAATCCATTTTCAATGCCACAAGGTGGATTAAAAGCATTAGAAGAAAAAGAACCTTTAGACATTTATGCATACCAATACGACTTAGTATGCAATGGTTATGAAATAGCATCAGGTGCAGTTAGAAATCATAATCCAGAAACAATGGTAAAGGCATTTGAAATAGCAGGATATGAAAGAGAAGATGTAGAAAAACGATTTGGTGCCTTATTTAATGCTTTCCAATATGGTGCACCACCACATGCTGGCTGTGCTCCAGGAATAGATAGAATTATAATGTTAATAGAGCAGGAAGACAATATACGTAATGTAATTGCATTCCCAAAAAATAAAAAAGCAAGAGATTTATTAATGAGAGCTCCTTCACAAGTTACAGAACAACAATTAAAAGATGTACACATTAAGTTAGATTTAGATTAAATTATATTTATTATGTTATAGTGAAATATAATTGAAAGGAATGGATTTACTTATGAAGAAACAAAGTGGAATCACATTACTAACTTTAATGATTTATATAATAGGAATTTTAGTTGTTACTGGAATAGTTGCTGTAATTATTAATTTCTTTATGCAAAACATAGCTCAAATGGATGACTCAACAAAAGACGCAACTGAATTTAATAAATTTAATTTAGAGTTTATTAAAGAAGTTAAAACTTATGGAAATGATGTAACAGAACCAACAGAAGTTAATGTTGAATCAGATAGTGTTAGTTTTAGCTCGGGAAATAAATATACATATCAAAATAATATGATATATAAAAATAATGTTGCTATTGCAAGAAATGTTTCAAGTTGTGAGTTCACTCTAAAAAGATATGAGGCGAAACAAATAGTGAATGTAAAAATAGGATTCAAAAACGGTTTTTCACGGAAACATAGACTATGTTGTTTCTTATGAGGAAGACAACTAATTTAAGTTACATATAGGAGGCAAAATTTATGAATCAAGAAGATTTATTAAATGACGAACAAATTTTGCAGCAAATAAAAGGCGATTATTGGATTAATACAATTCTTTTTATATTTGAACAAAGGAGCGGAGAAATTGTAGTTACAAACAAAAGGATTTTATTTTATAGCAAAATTTTTAATAAACTATCTTTAGATCTTGCTTTAAATTTATTAGATATAGAAATAGTAGAAAAATGTGGAGTTGGGAACCTAATTCCAATTAACCCTACTGGAGTAAAAATAAAATTAAAAAATGGAAGAGAATTTAAACTTTCGAGCTATCATTTTAATAAATTATTTGAAACAATAGACAATTTAATAGATAATAAAAATAAACAATAAAAAATGAAGTCTTAAAAATTTATTTTATAAATTTTTAAGACTTTTTTAAGGTTAAAATGTTATATATAATATATAAAATAAATAAAAATGGAGGAAATGATAATGAAAGAAAAAGTTTTAATGTTTATAATTGGTTTGCTTGTGGGAGCAATTATTGCAACTGGAGGATTTATAATTTATGAAAAAGTAAATGTACAAAATAATTCTACACAACAAAATACAAATATGCAAAATAATCAAAATCCACAAAACTTTGGACCTGGTGGAGGAAATATGCCACCAGATATGCAAAAAGGAAACGGAGGAACACCACCAGATATGCCAAATAATGAAGATTCCATAACACAAGATTCAACAAATGGGGATTCAAATAATACTCAAATGCAAAAAAGTAAAGGTGGAATGAAAGGAAACTTTAATCCTAATCAAAGTAATAGTGGAACACAAGATGCAAACCAAGATTCAACAAAAAATAATACCAAAAAAACCACAAATTCTACAGTAAGCACAGACCAGACATAAAAGATGAATTAAACACTTCTTGTTAAAATTTTACAAGAAGTGTTTAATTCATTTTTATCTAGCTTTTTTTAGGTATATTTGGTACAATATATAATGGAGGGAGTTAATAACCTATGCAAAGTTTATTAAATGAAACGAAATTTATTTTAGATAAATATAATTTAAGAGCTAATAAAAACTTAGGACAAAATTTTTTAATAGATGAAAATACGGTTGAACATATTGTTGAGACTGCAAATATAGGCAAAGAAGATTTGGTAATTGAAATTGGACCAGGACTTGGGACATTAACACAAAAGCTTGCCGAAAAAGCTAATAAAGTAATTTGTATTGAATTAGATAAAAATATGGTTAATATTCTAAAAGAAAGATTTAAGTTCTACAAAAACATTGAAATTATAGAAAGCGATGTTTTGAAAATAAATTTAAAAGAAATAATAAGAAAAGAAAAAGAAGATAAAAAGATTAGTGATGTTAAATTTGTAGCCAATCTTCCGTATTATATTACAACACCAATAATAATGAAATTACTTGAAGATAAGCTAGATGTTGAAAGTATAACTATTATGGTTCAAAAAGAAGTGGCAGAAAGATTAACAGCAGAACCTGGTTCTTCCTTATCTGGTGCAATAAGCTATGCTATTTTTTATTACACTATACCAGAAAAAGTATGCGTTGTTCCAAATACATCATTTTTACCATCTCCTAAAGTAGATTCAGAAGTAATTAAATTAAATGTTTTAAAGAAACCATCAGTTGAAGTCGAAAATGAAGAAATGATGTTTAAAATTATTAAGACATCATTTATGCAGAGAAGAAAAACATTAATCAATGCATTGTATAATGGGAAAATAATTTCAAATAAGGAGGAATTTGAGAAAATTCTTAAAGAATTAAATATTGACACAAGAATTAGAGGAGAAAAACTATCTTTAAATCAATATGCAGAAATAACAAAAAAAATAATTTCTAAATAAAGGTATTCACAAAAATAGCTTTTAATGTTATAATTAAAATGATATGATTAAATTGGGAGAGGAGGATTGCAATTGAAACGTTACAGAAATCAAATTTTGGTGACAGACAAAATTTTTATAACACCTGAGTTTAAAACAAAGAAAAAGGCATATAAATGGAATTTCATATTGTCAATTTTTTTAATTGTTTTCCTATTTTCCTACTATGTATATGCAGAATATGATAGAAATAAGAGTGAGGAAGTTTCAAAAACTTTACTTTCTGAAATGAACTTTGAGGATGAAGAAGAAGTAGATGTTTCTAAGACGATAAAAACAGAAGATAATGTTATTATTGTAATTTTAGATCAAAATGAAGATGAAGCAGATAGTGAAAATATAAATATTGATTCAGTACAAGTTCAAGAAGATTCAACTGTGACAGCTAATGATGGTTCAACTATGGTGGTATATAATGCAAATTCTAGTAATACAGATTTTAATACTACATATACTGCAAAAGATGGAACAAAATATTCAACAGTCGCTATGATAGATATACCAAAAATTAATGTTCACTATCCAGTAATAGCTCCTGTTAATAGAGACTTAAAAGATTATACAGCAATTTTAAAAATTTCGCCTTGTAGATATTATGGACCAGAACCAAATGAAGTTGGCAATTATTGTATAGTAGGTCATAATTATCGCAACAAAAAATTCTTTAGCAAAGCACCAACTCTTGAAAATGGTGATGTAGTTCAATTGACAGATTCAACAGGAAGAATGATGAATTATAGAGTATATGATAAATATACGGTAGACCCATCAAACCAAGACTGTACAGATCAAAGAACAAATGGAAGAAGAGAAGTTACACTTATAACATGTACTAATGATAGCAAACAAAGATGGATAATAAAATGTGTTGAAGAATCACAATATGTTGGATAGAAAAAACAAGCAATTTCAAAAATTGCTTGTTTTTTTAATCTTCTCTATCTAGATTGAGAAAAATAGGATCATTAAAGAAATCATACAATGTAATATCTAAACCATCGCAAATTCTAATAATAGTTAATAATTTAGGATTTTTACTTTTTCTATTTACAATATTATCAAGTGTCGATTGTGTTATTCCAGAAATATATGCTAACTTGTTTATTGTGATATTTCTTTCGTCACAAATTTTAATAATTTTAGTTGATACAGCTTCAGAAATATTCATAGATATAACCTCCATTTCAGAATTAATACTATTTACTGAGAGTATAACAAAGAAACTTTATAAAGCATTAACCTTACAAAGGTAAAATTAACATACAAAAGTTATCATATAAGCTAATAATATTATTTACAAAATATTTATAAAAAATAACTAAAATTATAAAAAATATATTGACTTTGTAACCTTATTATGTTATCATAACAATGTACCAAGTGACATCAAAGAAAAACATAAAGTTAACATTAAAAGTTGATAAAATAAATATAGATTTTGTTAATTATTTCAAATAAGGCTAATTATACTAAATAAAAATGATTACTTTAATAATTAATAAAAATATTTAAGATATCATAACTTTTCAAAGGACAAGATGAAACAGCAAAAAGCTGAAAAAAGAAAGCAATAATTCAATGAGAAGAGTTATGAATTTTTTTTGTGCTTTTTTCAGAAAAAATAACTTTGAAAAAATTAAAAAAAGATGTTGACTTTTGTAAAAAGACATAGTATAATAAAGAACGTCGCAAGACGAAAGAGTACATTGAAAAGTAAACAATAAATCCTTTAAGAAACCAAGCGGTACGT
>CAZAZX010000020.1:0-10288 GCA_964489885.1 uncultured Lachnospiraceae bacterium
TATTTTGTTTTCATTAAGTTTTTGTTACAATTTTGTTACAGTTACAGTTGCATTTATTTTACATTTTCACTTTTCGTCTTCCAATAACCAATCAATGATATTTTTAACTTCTATTCCTTCTATTTGTTTATTTTTTACATTATCCATTGTTAATATAACCTTTTTATAATTATCATTAATTGCTAAAAGTGATTTTTTTTCTCTTTCCTCAACCTTTTCATCCATTATGCTTCTTGAAACTTGATAGTAAATTTTTTCATTTGGCTTTATTGCAATAAAATCTATTTCTATATTATCATATTTTCCTACATATACTTCATATCCTCTACGTAGTAATTCTATATAAATTAGATTTTCTAAACTGCTCCCACTATCATATGAAGATAGTCCAGCTATAATGTTTTTTAATCCATTATCTATAAAATAGTATTTCCCCTGAGTTTTTAGTAATTGTTTACCTTTTAATTCATATCTTGGAACTCTATAAATAAAATAAGCATTCTCTAACATTTTTAAATATGAATCAACAGTTTCATTGCTAATAATACTTCCATTTTTTTTCATAAATTCAGCTATAGCGTTGGGTGTTGTTAAATTTCCTATTACTGAAGACATATACTTAATTAAATTATCTAAAAAAACTGTATCTTTTATACTATTTCTATTAATAACATCTTTTTTCACAACCACTTCTTTTAAGTCGTTTAGATAATTTATCATTAAAACTTCATCATCTCTCATATTAACAAGCATTGGCATTCCACCATATTTGAGATATTTATCAAACATTTCAAATTTATCTTCATTTGCTTTAAAAGGGTATTCTTTTTTAAATTCAGCAAATGAAAATGGGTATATTTTTATGGTTAAAACTCTTCCTGCAAGTAAAGTTGTAAGTTCACTAGATAGCAAATAGGCATTTGAACCTGTAATATATATATCGGAATTAATATCAACCAACATTGAATTTACAGCCTTTTCCCATTTGTCTACATTTTGAACTTCATCAAGGAGAATATAAGTTTTTCCATTATTTTGTTTTGTTATATTTTTTACATATTCATATAAATCTTTATAATCTTGAATTTCATAGTATTCTGCACTTTCAAAATTCATATAAATTATATTTTTTTCTGCTATACCTTCTTTTAACAAATAATCTTTATATTGTAATAGTAAAGTACTTTTTCCGCTTCTTCTAACTCCTGTTATTACTTTTATTAAATTTAATTCTTTTCCCTTTATTAATTGACTAAGATATTTTTCTCTAATTAGCATAAGCTCACCTCTAATTTTATTTTACTCTTGAAAACTATTTTTGTCAAGTTTTACGGATATAGTCGTAAAGCTTTTTATTTTTTGTTTTTTTACGGTTTTACTTTTAACATATTTGTTGTCTTTACAATAAAAAAACAAAGCCAAAAATTTGATTTTTGGCTTCAATTCATCTTCTATTTCATAATATTATATAATTATGTGGCCCTTCGTTAACTAATTGATAAAAGTGATAAGTTCGTTACTTTTACAAGGTTATCTATTCAACTGAAATTAGCGTTATTTTTGCAAAACCATTCCCCGCATTTCCTGTCATTGTTGATTTTCCATCGTGTGTTGGCATACTTTGGTTTCCAGCAATTGTTTTTCCACTTTCAACTCCACCTATATATCCAGAACCTCCACTTGCACATCCTCCGCCATAGAATCCTCCACCTCCAGCTCCACCCCATGAGCCGGCAACTTTCTCCAAGACCAAATTGATATCCTGCCACTTGTGTTCCAGGATTATGTACATCCCCTCTAGAAGCAGATCCCATAGTTCCGGAGAAGCCCCCTCCATGTCCGCCAATATAATATCCATACCACGTTTCTTCTTTTCCAGAACCAGCTCCTCCTCCAGCTACAATCAAAATATCTTTAATTTTTCCTTTTAAGTCTTGTAACTTTCCAGAAGATAAAGCAATATGTGTGGCTCCTCCTCCAGAAGCACCTTTACCCCAACCACTTGGACCACTATTATTTCCTCCACCATTATATCCTCCTTTTTTTGCTCCAGCTGAAGCTAATTCACCTTTTCCTCCAACATTAATATATAACTTTGTACCATTTAAAAGTTTTACTTCACCTACAGAATATCCTCCATATCCACCACAATATTTAGAACTATAACTTCCTCCTTCAGCTCCCCATACTTCTATTTTATATGTTCCTGTTGCTGGTACTGTCCATTCTTGTACCGCTCCAGTATAATCAAAATTATACACTTCTACTGTTCCCGTTTTTATTTCTCTTATTGTATTATCATTTACATTAAAGCTTCCGCTTCCTTCTATTACTGAATAACCATTTTCTGGCTTTGCTGTTATTGTTACTTCTGCTCCTTTTGCAATCTTTTGACTATAATTTTCTGTATATTCTTTTGTTTCTTCTCCATTTATTGACACTGTAAATGATTCTACATGTTCTCCCTTATTTATTGTAACTCTAAATTTTCGTATCTCTCCAGCCATTATTACATCTGTTATATGTAAGTCATTATCTATCGTAAATTCAAAACCTTTAAATGTTACTATTGCACAAACTGGCTCTGTGACATCTGCTCCTATTATCTCTGTTGAACCTATTTCTTTTCCTTCTATTTCTATTTTTGTTAATCCTTCTTTTTCTGCAAGTTTTAAACATAGCTTTGAACTTATTTCTTCTCCATTTTTTATTGCATCTGCATATAAATTTGCAAGCTCAATTTCTAGTTCTTCTCTTGCTTGCTCTTTATTATACTTATTGGCTGACACATTCGTTTTTTCAAATATCCCGTTCTTTCCAGCTATATAGCTTACTGTTACTCCGTGCTAAAATTATTAATATTATTATCGTTATAACTAGTGCAATTAGTGTTACTCCATTTGTATCCTTTAAACACCTCTTCATTTGCATAATCCTCCAAAATTTAAAATTACTAACTTTAACATCCTTATTTGTTAATGAAATTATATATTCAAAAGCCAAAAAATACAATACAATAATTTAATTTCCATATTAAAAATGTGAGAAGATAAACTATTTCTCTTCTCACATAAAAATCACATTAATTCTAACTAATTTTATTCCGATTTTTGAAATTTTATTCCATCAATTGCATTTTCAAATATCCAAAATTTTAAATCCTCTATTAGATCTGTCTCATAATATTTTATTAACTTCTCTCCAAATTCAACGTCTTTATCTACAGGAATACTTATAATTCCCTTACCATTTTCTATCATAATTTTATTTGCAAAAAGCATTGCAGTTCTTTTATTTCCATCAGAAAAAATTTGACTTCTCATTAAATAACACATTATTGTTATTGCTCTATCAGTAATACAATCTATTTTCTCCAAATCATTTAATTTGTTTATTATTTTGCTTTCATTAGGAATTTCAGGTTTCCAATTAGTCCCACCAATAGAAACTTCATAAGCTCTAATTTGCCCTGCTCTGTCAACTAAATTACTGCCAACAAGAGAATTTATTGATTTTAAAATATCTATATTATTGGGACTACCGATTGAATTCAAAATAAATAACCAAGCATGTTTTAAATTATTAATTGTTTGAATTTCATCAATTCTTAATTTTGCAACATTCCCACCATCAAAAATTTTTTGTGTTTCAGGGAAAGTTATATCAATTCCCTCTATATGTGAACTTTTCCATATTGAATCAACAATATTTCTTTTTGCAAAAAAAACATTTTCATCTACACTCATATTATATTTATCTTTTAAAATATTCATCTTTTACCTCAATATTTAGTTATTATACTTATTTATTTCTGAATAGCAAAATTTATTGTATATGAATTTGTTCTATATCAATACTTACACTAATGTTGTATCTTTGCTTAACGAATTAATTGTTTATCATCTTTATATGGAATATCAGACTCACTAAAATTCCATGGTCTTTCTGAAGCTAATTTTTTCCATAATGATGCATAAGGTTCTAGTGTAAATTCTTTTGTTAATTTTGATAAATCTTTTTTTGGTAAAAGTTCTAGCGGGTCTATTGTGTTATTCAATCCAGTTTCTTCAGTATTTTGCTTTCTAATTTCAAGGTGTAAGTGCGGAACTCTTGAGCCTCCACTGCAACCTGTAATTCCAATAACACTACCTTGTGTAACAACATCTCCAGGTTTTACGTTAAATTCTCTTAAATGTCCATAAACAATTCTTCTTCCATCATTGTTTAGAATCTCTACTTTATTACCATATCCATCATTAAACGCATCAAAACCTTCAGTTGTTGTTCCATCGAATTCTGCAAGTAATACTTTCCCAGATGCAATTGAGTGTACTTCTGTTCCTATATCTGCTGTTATATCAAATCCAGAATGAGCTCTTTGTTTGAATAGCACATAGTGATTTTTTCTAATTCCATATTTATCGTGTTCTGTTACTTTATATTTTGGCTCTATTGGCCATATATACTTTTCCTGCATAACTGCCCCATCCTCCCTTGTTATTAATCAAAATTTAACTCTTCTAATAAATCTTGATTTTTATTTTCTTCATTTTTTTCAATGTTTTCTTTTTGCAACTCAGATATTTTTTTATTTAAGGCTTTTACTTTATCTATCTTTCTTTTTTCAAAATCTATTTTTCCATTAAAAGCTTGTGCTGTTTTAGCACCCTTTAGTCTTTCCATCTCAGATTTTTCATAAGCCAGTTGCTCTTTAAAAATTTCTATTTTTTCTTGTGTTGTTATGTCTATATTGGTTGGGTTATATCCATAAAATATTGCAACTTTTTTTCTTTGATGAATTAAATATTTTTTATACTCATTTCTATCAACTTTACAAATGTGTACTTCTCTGTTTCTTCCATCTCTTCTTTTTACATATAGACTATCCTTTAATCCAAAAAATTCAGAAACATATTTAGAAGAAAGGTTGTTTCTATGTAAGGTAGAACATAAGAATATTTCTTTATTTTCTGGATTTTCAAAGAATTTTTGCATATGTTTTGTTATTCCCTCTAATACCAAAATTTTTGCAAGTCCTTCTCTTCTATCTTTTGGGTCTGTAATATATGTATCTAATTCAATAGAGTTTGATGTTTTTGCTGAATAATATTTTTTCATATCAAATGTGCTTTTCTCATGAATTATTAGAGGACCTTTTTTTAATAATTCTTCATATTCATGCTGTTCTTTTGCTTGTATCTCTTCAAATTCTACAGCCTCTTTATCATTTGGTTTAATATTTGTTTTATTAAATTCTTCAGCAATTTCACTTGATGTAAACCAATAGAATTTTTCATAATTTTCCTGTAGTTTTGGATGTTCTGGTCCAACATTATTGCTAATATATTCTGACATATATGTATTTAGCAATTCTCTTAAGATACTTTTTTCGTGGTATCTGTTATTTTCTTCATTTAATTCATGTTTTAAAAAAGCCATAATATTTTTATCATATTCTGGATACTGTTCAAGAATTTTTTGCTTTGCATATTTATATGCTTTAATTTTCATTTGATATGTGTCAAGAATATCCATTTTGTACTCTTCTTGGGTTTTATATGTACTTTTTACATAATTATTATATTCTTCACCATATTTAAAATATTTTGTAATATCATTATATGTAAATGGTTTTTGTCCTTGAGTAATATATGTTGCTGCTATTACTTTTTCATTATTATCTATTGCTAATAAAACAGTATTTTCTTCTGAATGTGCATAACTAGAAATATCTTCTTTACCAGTTGGAAATAGTTGACCAATTTGACCGCGTTCTTCCATATTTTTTAGAACTACTTGTTCCAAATCTGAAACTTGATCTAAATAGTCTTTTTCATTATCTTTAGTGAGTTCGACTATTTTAATATTCATTTTGTTGACATCCTTTCTATTTTGCTTAAAAGATACATATTTTCAATGCTTTTATGCAATTAAATCTGTTTCTTCTAATTTTTTACTCAACTTGTCTTTTAATGCTTTAATAGGTTTTCTTAATGCAACACCTAGAATTAAAGGAATTATTGTATGACATAATAATATTCCAATATTAATTATATATTCATTACCATAGAAGCCTCCAATTGTTTCTCTCAATGCATTCATTGCTGGATAAAAAGGCATAAATGGTTGGAAAACTTGGAACATTCTTGGCAATAATTCGATTGGGAAAGTTCCCCCAGAACCAGCAACTTGTATTACAAGAAGTACAACAGATGCCGCTTCTCCTACTTTTCCAAATGATATAGTTAAAGAGTAAATTATGAGCATAAATACCAAACTTGACAGCATACACGTCAATATAAATAGCGGATAATTAATAACTTGCACTCCTAAAACTATATCTCCAATAGCTATAACCAAGCCTTGTAATACAGCAGTAGTTCCAAAAATAAAGAATCTTCCAAAGAACTCTTGATAAAGCTTAGGTTCTCCCAATTTTTCATCTGGCTTAACAGTAGTTTTCACAATTGAAACTAATAATGTACCTCCAACCCATGTTGCTAGTATCGTATAAAAAGGTGCCATTTTTGATCCATAAGTTTCTATTTTGTAAACTCCAATTTCTTCTGTTTCAACTGGTGTTGATATGAAATCAGCAACCTCAGATGGCGAATTTTCTAATAATTGAACAATTTTCGAATATATCTCACTTTGTTTTGCACCACTTATTTCTTTAATAATAAGATCAATATTATCATTTACACCTTGTAAAACAGTATTTATATTATTTGTTAATTCTTCAGTATTATTTAAAGCTTCTACTAAGTTTGCTAATGCCTTATCTCCATTTCCCATTGCTGTGTTTAAGCCAGTAACAACTTTTGCCGTACTACTTAGTGCTGATGAAGAATTCTTTACTAAACTATTTAGGCTTGGCACAACTTTATTTTCAAATTCATCTTGTATTTTTGCCATATTACTATCTAATTCATCTGATATTTCTTTTAATTGCTTTAGTGTTTCTTCTTTAACTTCATTATTTGTATTTATTTCATCTAAAGCCTTATTTACTTTATCTTTCATTTCATTTACTTGATTTAATGCTGTTTCAGTTTCAGTTATTACATTTTTTATACCTGAAAGGTTTAAATTTGAATCAAGCGTTTTTAAAACATCATCAAACTTTGTTAATACTGTTGATAATCTTTCTAATTTTTCTTTTGCAATTGTTAATTCATCTGTTACATCAATTCCAGAATCCATATTGCTTACAGTACTATGCACATCATTAAATATTTCTTTAGCTGAATCAATTACTAGTACCATATTTTCAGCTATTTTCCCATAACTGCCATCAAATGAATTTAATATATTTTGCATATTTTTTATTGAATCCATTGATGAGTCTGAAACATTTTGTACTGATGGTAATAAATCTCTAACAGAATCCAAAACACTACTTGATGATTTAGCAGCAATTGACAGTGTTCCTAAAGTCGCTTGTAGCTGTCCTACTTGAGATTTTACTTTATTCAAACTTTCAACAATATCTTGTGTTGAACTTGCACCCATATCTGCAATATTCATACTATCAGCTTCATTAATTACTTGAAAAACAAGAGCATCTACAAAAGCTTCATTCACCTTAGTTTGAATTGTGGAAACAGCCTTGCTTACAATAATAGGTGCTATTGGATTCTTTTTATCATTAACATAAAAAACACATTTTGGTTTTTCTATTTCACCTTCATCAAACAATGTTGCTATTTTACTAGTAAACTCTTTTGGAATAATTATTGCTCCATAATATTCGCTTGCATTTACACGAGCTATTGCTTCATCTTCATTATCAATAAATATCCATTTCATATCTGTATTATCTTTTAAACTTTTTGTAAGCATATTGCCTATATTCATTTCTTTATCAACAAAAGTATATCCCTCATCTAAATTTACTATTGCAATTGGTAACGCTCCTGTATTCGAATATGGATTCCAATTAGAATCAATATTTAGCCAAGCATAAATTCCTGGGATAAAAATCAATCCTATTAAAATTACAACTGCAACCCTGCTTTTTACAAGTTTTCTTATGTCAGTTTTAAAAATATGTATAATTCTACCCATATTATTTTGGTTCTCCTTTTTCTAAATTCCATTAAATCTTTTTATCTGACATTAGATTTTATTTCTACTTTTTTATTTATTAGCTTCTTGGCTTATTTTATTTAAAATTTGTTGCCTTTAGAAGAATATTTTACTATAATTTTCTGCTTTTTTCAAGTACTAAAATCCCCCATGTTTAATAATATATATCTAGATATTACAATCTATGAATTGTAAAACATATTAATTAATATTTTAGGAGGTTTTAATGAAAAAATATAAATTTGCTTTAGTTGGAGCTAGTCGGGCTTGTTGGTAGAACTGTTTTAAAAGTTTTAGAAGAAAAAAATTTACCAATATCTGAATATAAATTTTTTGCATCATCTAAATCAAAAGGAAAAGAGCTTCTTTTTATGAATAAAAGATATATTGTTGAAGAATTAACTGAAAGTTCATTTGATTATGGCTTTGATTTTGCAATATTTTCTGCAGGTAAGGATGTTGCAAAACATTTTGCTCCAATTGTCGCTTCAAAAAATTGTATAGTTATAGATAACAGTAGTGCTTTTAGAATGGATAAAAACGTCCCTCTTGTTGTTCCTGAGGTTAATTTAAAAGATGCTTCTTTTAATTCTGGAATAATATCAAACCCTAATTGTTCAACAATTCAAGCTGTTGTTCCTCTAGCACCTTTAGACAGACATTTTAGAATTAAAAGAATTGTATATTCTACTTACCAAGCCGTATCTGGTGCAGGAAAAAAAGGAGTTGAAGATTTAGAAAATGGCTTAAAAGGATTTCCACCTCAAAAATTTCCTTATCCTATTTTTAATAACTGTTTGCCACAAATTGATGACTTTAATGATAATGGATACACAAAAGAAGAAACAAAAATGATTGAAGAAACCAAGAAAATTCTTCATAGAAATGACTTGTATATCACAGCAACCTGTGTTCGTGTACCTGTATTCAACTGTCACAGTGAAAGCATAAATGTAGAATTTTACAGAAATTTTACCATAGATAATGTAAAACAAATTTTACAAAGTTCACCAGGTGTAGTTCTATGTGACAATCCTTCAGAAAAATTGTATCCACTTCCTAGTACCTCTTCTGGCAAAAATGACGTATTTGTTGGTAGAATTCGTCGTGACTACAGTGTAAGATTTGGTCTTAACTTATGGGTTGTCGCAGATAATGTTAGAAAAGGTGCTGCAACAAATGCAGTGCAAATAATGGAGGGATTAATGAATGAAAAAAATTCTATTTAAAGGAGTAGGAACTGCTATAGTTACCCCCTTTCTTGAAGATTCTATTAACTATGAAGAATTCAAACAACTTATTGAATTTCAAATTGAAAATAATGCTGATGCAATAGTTGTTTGTGGTACTACAGGTGAAGCTGCAACAATGAGCTTAGATGAAAAAAAATACGCAATTAGATTTGTAGTAAATACAGTAAAAAAAAAAATTCCAGTTATTGCTGGAACAGGTTCAAATTGTACAAAAGATTCTATAGAGTTATCAAATTATGCTGAAACCGTAGGTGTAGATGGCTTACTCCTTGTTACCCCATATTACAATAAAACAACTCAAAAAGGTTTAATTGCACATTTTACTGAAATTGCTAATTCCACTAAACTTCCAATTATTTTATATAATGTGCCTAGTAGAACTGGTTTAAATATTTCTCCATCTACTTGCCTTTCTTTATCAAAAATTTCAAATATAGTTGCTATAAAAGAAGCTAGTGGAAACATTTCACAAATTGCGGATATAGCAAATATGTGCAAAGACAATTTATATATATATTCTGGAAATGATAATCAAGTTATTCCAATTATGTCGCTAGGAGGAATCGGTGTAATATCTGTTCTTTCAAATATAGCTCCAAATGATGTTCATGAAATGGTGTATTCATATTTAAATGGCAATATCGAAAAAGCTAAATCAATGCAGTTAAACTCACTTCCTCTTATTCATTCTTTATTTTCTGAAGTAAATCCAATTCCAGTAAAAACTGCTTTAAGCCTTATGAAATATAATGTTGGAAAACCTAGATTGCCTTTAGTTGAATTATCTGAAAATGAAAAAAATAATCTTAAAAATGCAATGATTGAGTATGGAATATTGAGTAAATCATAAAATCTTCAACATCTGCACTTTTATAAACTAAATATAATATATAGAATGAGTTAAATTTTCTGGGGAAAATAAAAAAATATATAGAAAAACAAAAGCA
>CAZAZX010000021.1:0-9751 GCA_964489885.1 uncultured Lachnospiraceae bacterium
ATAATTAAAGCAATTGGAGTTTTTTATGTTTTAAAAAGTGTTTAAAAAGAGATTAAATAATATTTGATTGCAAAGTTTATCTCTGTATATTGAAAAACTCATTTTAGAATTATCAAAAGTTTGTGAAATATAGTCAAGTAATTTTACTTTAAAATCATCACTTAGTTCATTATTTTGCCCTAATTTATAAATAATTGCTTGATATACATCTTGAACATCAGGTCTTTCACCTTTTATCATAAAGTTTGAAAAATTAGATTTTAAATTATTATCCGTTTCAAAAATAATTTTTAGATTTTCTAAAGTATCACATGAAATAATTGTTATCTTTTTATAATTAATGTTTGATGATTTTTCATTTAATTTATATATAAGTTTTTGCTTAAATTCAACATCAGAAATTAGATTCAATCTTTCCAAATTTTTTACTAAAATTGTAGAATATTTGTTATAAATTTCATCCAATTCTCCTATTTCTTTTATATTATATAATGATTTTGAAATATCTTCTCCAGTGTCAACATACGAATAAACTTGAGAAGCTTTTGAAATAATATATGAAACTTTATTCACAGTCTCTTCATCAGCAGAAACAAGAACTACATTGAATTTAATGTAATCTTTTTCTAAACTTTCATGATAATTTTTCATATATCTAACTATTTTAGTTAATATTTCTTTTGATGAATCATCAATAAAGAGATTATTAATAAGTATTTCAAAGTCTTGCGATAAATCTTTAGTATCTTCTTCAAATGATTTTTTCCCATCATTTAATTTTTCGATTTTAATAATATCTTCACTTTTAGGAAGTGAATTTCCAAAAAAATCATCATAAATATTTTTCATTTTATTTAAGTTATTCATTTGTTTCCTTTCTTTTGCCTGTGATAATATATAAGCAAAATTATTTTAAAAATCTCCTTTAAGATATATTTATTCTATTACTTGTAAGTGAATTTGTAAAGGTATTATTAAAAATTTGTAACAATTTGATAAAATATTTTCAAGTAAAAAAAGTCTTGCAATCATTGCAAGGCTTAAAAGTAATATGTAATTTGTTTCATTTACCAATTATCTATTATGTCTATAAATATATATTATTTGTATTTAATAAATTGTATTTAATAAAAATTCTTTATTATACATACTTATAGAACGTATTTTATTATATTAAATTCTAAAACTATCTATATATATTCAATTCCCTTTCTTCAAATTCCTTATTATAATATCTATTTCTGTCATTTTGTCTAACATATCCTACATATCCATTAAAGTTTTTTATCTTTTTTTCTATTCTTTCTTTTCCTAGCAAATTATTGGCTATATTATTTCTCAAATCTTTATTAGATGTAACTAGATTCATTTCACTATAAATTTTAGTAGCTGTCAATTCTTTTTTTTCACCAGAATATGTTAAATAGTAATATTCTGTTACACCTTTTCCCTGTTTTCCTGTTGGATATAATAGAAAACTTGACCCATCTTTTCTAATATATGTATTTTCCTTCATACTATCGTCATCAAAATATAGATTATTATTTCTGACTATAATATTATTTTTTTCATTTATTCGTAATTTGCTACTATTCTCAAATTTTGTTTTAAATATTTTTTTGCTTGCAATTCTTCTATAAGCTTCTTTTACTTTTTCAACTGGTATTTTTTGTGCATGATATTGTATTTCATCTTCTTCCATACTTATGTCGTGATGTTCATTGCTATAAAATTCTTCTTCATCTTCTCTTGCAAAATGTCCAAACCCACAAGTATTGTTTTCTTTTTGATATGCATCCCAAGTAAGTTCCATAGCTCTATATGCTCCATCAATATATACAAGATTCCAACTATGATGAGACTGCCTATTTTGATATACACAATCTATTCCTAGCCTATCCATTGCCTCTTTAAATTCAATTGAAAAACCAGAGCAAACACTTTGATTAGTAATCATTCCCAATAAATTACGTGAAGCATCTCTTCCATTAAACGTACTCTCTGAATATGTTAAAGACTCACATAAGTTTTTATATACATACATTGTTTTTTCTAAATCACTCCATAATGGATTTATATTACGTTCCATTTTTTCGAACTTATCTATTATTAAGGCTAATTCTTTATTAGAATAATATGTTCTTTCTTGATAGTATTCATTATTGAATTTACTTTTTCTAGGATCTAGTCCACCTGTAATACTAATAACTATATTGTCATTTAATTTTTTTATAGCATTCTTAGAAAGGCCTTTTGTATTTTCAAACACAATTGTTACTTGCTGATTTTCAGCAAGTTTATTATAGTAATTTATTTTATCATCTGTAAGTGTTTTTTCTATACTATAAATTTTCACTTTAATTCACCTACCTGACTATCATATTCATCTTTAATAATAATTTTAGTTGTGTTTTTAATACTATCAAAATATTTTTTAAAACTTAAATATTGCTCATTCTTTATATATATTTTATTAGCCTTGATGTTATTTATATCAGTTATAGTCGCACAACTTATATCCAATTCATTACATATAAAATTTTCTAAATTAATATTTATATTTTTTAAAACTAGTTTATTAATATTTGTTAATTTATCTGTTTCTATTAAAGTGTTGTCTAGTAATAAATCTTTAACAGTTATTGTGTCTTCTATAATGTCCATTAAATCACAATTTATTAATTTTAAAGTATGCAATTTTTCCAATTTATTTATAATTTTAAAATCATCATAAGTTAATACCATATTGAACAATGTCAGAACCTCTAAATTAGGAAAATATAATAATTCATTTAAATCTACTTCAAGTATTTTATTATCACTGTCAAATTTATTTACTTTTAATTCAATTATTTTACTAAAATCATGATTATTTAAACATTCTATATAGTCATTTATACTTTCTGTTTTCAATTTAATCACCTCAAGAATTTACTAATATATAAGTATATTATATCATAAAAGTGGATAAATCGCAAAAAATCAAGCATTAGTCACAGTTACTCTTTCACTGCAATTATTAATTCATTTGATTTTACTTTTACACTTACACTTGCGTACATATATTTTTCTCCTGTAAAATAAACCTTATATCCATTATTTTCAAGTTTATTTTTTATAAGTTCTAAAATTACTGGTAAATCGTTTTCATCTATATTTAATTTTATTCTTATTTCATAAAAAGTAAATTTTATAAAGTTTCCCTGTGTATTAATTTTATTATTAATATAATTATCTAAGTTTTCTAAATTCATATTATTAAACCTTCATTTCTTTTATAGCTGTTGTTGCAGCCAGTGCACCATCTCCAACCGCAGTTGCAAGTTGTCTTAATTCTTTTACTCTAGTATCTCCTGCAACATAAATTCCAGGAGTTTTTGTATGAACACCATCTGTAGACTCAATATATCCATATTTGTTTAGGTCTACGACATTACTAAAGATTTCATTTCTTGGTGATTGGCCTATAGCTATAAATAATCCATCAATATTTAAGCTTGTAACTTTGCCATTATTATCTTTTATATCTATACTTTCTAATTTATCATTTCCATTTAAATTTACTATATTGGAATCCAATATAAATTTAATATTTTCTTTTTTATTTAATTCATCAACATATCTGTCTTCTCCTCTAAATTCTTGTCTTCTATGTATTATATATACTTTAGAAGCTAAATTTGATAAATAGATAGCATCCTCTAAAGCAGTATTTCCACCGCCATTTACCGCTACTATTTTGTTTTTAAAGAAATTTCCATCACAAGTTGCACAATATGAAATACCCCTTCCAACAAATTTTTCTTCATTTGGCAAGTTTAATTTTCTTTTTTCAGCTCCTGTTGCTAATATTACAGCCTTTGCTTGATATTTATTTTTATTAGTAATAACTTCCTTATTTTCTCCAACACGAAGTACTGTTTCAAAATTTATTTCTCCGCCATTATTCTTTACTTGATCATATAAGTTTGTTGCAAAATCAAATCCAGATATATCTGGGATTCCTGGATAGTTTTCAATTTTAGATGCGTTAATAATTTGACCTCCATAGGTTCTTGCTTCTAAAATTAATACCTTTTTATTTGCTCTTAAAGCATATAATGCACTTGTGAGTCCTGCTGGACCAGCACCAATTATAATTATATCGTACATATTACCCTCCGCTAATTTTTGTTTAATAAAGTTTCTAATTTATTTATGACATCATTTATATTATGATTATCTAAAAATAATTGTCCCTGTATGTAATTTTCGCTTCCGTCCACCCTTTCCATTGTATGTTTTTGTTAATTCTTTTGCAATTTCCTTTAACTTTGTTGTTTTACTCATAATTTGAAAACGATATACATCATTATCTTTAGAAAATACACCTGCTACATCTTCAGCCTTATCTTGAAGTTTTGTGCATAACATTTTCATCTCATTTGGCATTAAATTTTCTTCAATTAAAAATTGATTTTTGCTTTCTTTAATTTTATTTATTTCCATATCAAATATTTTTAATTTAAGCTGAGTAATTTGAGCTTGAAGTTCTTTATTTTTATTTAATAATTCATTTGTATTTTTAAAAACATCGTCATGTTTTGATGATAAAAGCACTGCAGTTTTATCCAATTGTGAGTAAACTTCATTGTAATTTTCTAGTGCCTTTTTTCCGCACAACAATCTTACTCTGCATCCTGATTTATATTTTTGTACAGATAAAAGCTTAATTGTTCCTATTTCACCTGTTTTTGAAACATGAATTCCACAGCAAGCACAAATATCATATCCAGGTATTTCTACAATTCTAACACTTCCACTTAATTGTTTTTTAGATCTATATTGTAGTTTTTTCACTTCTTCTTCTGAATAAACTTTTGCTATAACATCAATATTTTTATATACTGCTTCATTTGCCATAATTTCGATTTCTTCTATTTGTTTTTTATTTAATAAAACATTAAAATCCATCGTAACTGCATCTTTTCCCATATGAAAACCCACATTTTCTGCTTGATATTTTTTGCGCACAAGCCCAGAAACAATATGTTCTGCTGTATGATGTTGCATATTGGAAAACCTTGTTTCAAAATCTATCTTGCCAAAAACTTCTTTTCCTATTTCTATAGGTTCTTTTAATGTATGATATATAATTTCATTTTTTTCTTGAACATCTATAACTTCTTTATTATCCAAAAAGCCCGTATCAGCATTTTGACCTCCACCTTCTGGATAAAAAGCTGTATCATCAAGTACAATTTTATATAGTCCATTTTCTTCTATGCAATCTAACACCTTAGCTCTAAATTCATATAAATAGTTATTTTTATAATATAAAGTCTCTTTCATAATAAATTCCATTCCTTTCTCGCTTCGCTTAGAAGGCACACATAGGTATGAAAGTTTTTAATTTCTTTCAAACTATCAACCTCAATTTTTGTTTTCTATTTCTTTATTTATTTTATTAAAATATTGCTTCTTTTTCAATAGTAAATTCGTATAATATTCAAATAAAAACAATGTTCCAAATATTATAAAAAGAATAATAGACAACACTTGAGAAACTCTAATGTTACCCAACATTAAGCTATCTGTTCTTAACCCCTCTATAAATATTCTTATTAGACCATATAAGCAAAAATATAAATAAGTTATTTCTCCTTTAAAAGTACGTTTATTTCTTAAATTATAAAGTAATATAAATATAGTCAAATCACATAGGGCTTCATACAAAAATGTAGGGTGAACTTCAATATATTGATTGTTTTCAAAAATTCCCATTCTTAAAATATTATTTGTTTCATAACCATGTGCTTCAACATTTGTAAAATTTCCTAAGCGTCCTATTGCCTGACCTAAAGGTAAAAATGGGCAAATATAATCTAATAAATTTAAAAAATCTATTTTTTTATATTTACTAAAAATAAAAATACAAATTATAGCTCCAATAATTCCGCCATATATTGCTAAGCCACCATCTCTTAATTTTAAAATTTCTTTAGGTACTTTTAGGTAATAATTTAAGTTAAATAAAACATAATAAATTCTTGCACTTATAATAGAAATTGGAATTAAAATTATTAGTAAATCTAAAACATCTTCAAAATTTATGCCATATTTTCCATTGTCCTTTTTTGCTAAGTAAATTCCAATAACAAAGCTTGCAACTATAAAAATGGCATACCAATAAATTTTGAAATTTACAAATTCAAAAGCAATATTATTAATGTCAAATTTTAAATTAAATTCTGGAAAAGTGATTTCTTTCATTAGTCACACAGCTTTCTTATAAAATACTCCTTCACAATTTTGCTTAAAATTTATTTAGAAAAACCTCTAAGCAATAAAAAAGTATGAAATTTTAAAACTTCATACTTTTCTTCGACTATTTATACTTATTATTTTGCTATTTTTCTAACTAATGCTTTGTGTATTTCAGTTATTGGTATAATTAAGAATGCTAAACCTAATCCAATTAAAAACTCTTTTAATGAGATTGGATTAAATTCAAATACATTTGATAAAAATGGAACATATATTACCATAAGTGTTAACAATATTGTTATTATTACAGAACCTACAAGCCACCAATTCATGTTTTTCATAGTAAATATTGAGTTATTTTGGCTTCTCATTGAAACTGCATAAAACATTTCTATAAAATTTGCAACTAAAAATGCCATTGTGACTCCATCTTTTGATTCATATATTCCATAATTACCTGTTTCAATATATTGTCCAATAAAGAAAGCACAAATAACTATTAATGCCATAATAAGTCCATGAATCACAATTGAAGTTCCAGCGCCATGAGCTAAAACACTTTCTGTAGATTTACGTGGCTTTTTCTTCATTAGTTTTCCTTCTGCTTTTTCCATTCCAAGCGCCAAGCCTGGAGTTGAATCTGTTACCATGTTAATCCATAATAATTGTGCAGGTGTTACAATTGTTATTCCAAGCATTGATGCAATAAATACATATATTACCTCAGCAACATTTGTTGATAGTTGAAATTGTAGTACTTTTCTAATATTGTCATATATTTTTCTTCCTTCTTCAACCGCATTTACTATTGTTGCAAAGTTATCATCAGCTAAAACCATATCAGAAGCAGATTTTGTTACATCTGTCCCTGTTATTCCCATACTTATACCAATATCTGCCGATTTAATTGAAGGAGCATCATTTACGCCATCACCCGTCATAGCAACAATGTTTTCTTGTTGCTTTAAACAGTTTACTATTTTTGTTTTATGTTCTGGTTGAACTCTTGCAAAAACAGAATGTTCATTTATACATTTAATAAGTTCTTCCCCTTCTAAATTATTAATTTCTTGTCCAGTTATTGCTTGTGAAGAATCTGTTATTATTCCTATTTTTTTACCAATAGCAGCTGCTGTATCTATGTGGTCTCCAGTAATCATAATAACTCTTATTCCTGCGCTCTTGCAGTTCTTAACAGCATCTAAAACTTCTTCACGACAAGGATCTATCATTCCCACAAATCCTAAAAATATTAGGTCTTTTTCGATATAATCAACATCGTAGTTTTCTGGTTCTTTGTCATAAACTTTATACGCAGCACTTAAAACCCTTAAGGCTTCATCTGCAAATTCCTTATTATTTTTCATAATTTTATTTTTTACTTCTTCTGTAAGTTTTTCAATATCGCCATTTGAATTTACATAATATGTTGATTTTGATAAAAGAGATTCCACAGCACCTTTTGTATACTGTATTATTTTTCCATCTGGAGTTTTATGAATAGTAGACATCATTTTCCTAACAGAATCAAATGGTGCCTCACCTATTCTTGGGTATTCTTTTTCAAGTTCATTTTTTGGAAGTCCAATATAGTTTGCATAATTAACAAGTGCTGCTTCTGTTGGTTCGCCCTTTGCCCAACCATCAACCAATTTTGCATCATTGCATAAGGCAAAAGCTTGTGCCATAAGTTTTTCGTTATTTGAACTGTGTTTTACAACTGTCATTTTATTTTGCGTAAGTGTTCCTGTTTTATCTGTACATATTACTTGTGTACAGCCTAAAGTTTCGACTGCACTAATTTTACGAATCAGTGCATTTCTCTTAGCCATTGCGGTTACACCAATTGAAAGAATTATTGTTACAACAGCAGGTAATCCTTCTGGAATTGCAGCAACTGCAAGTGCAACTGCAACTAAAAATGTATTTAAAATATGTTCTCCTGTAATGCTTCCTGTTTTAATTAAGCCAACCGCAAATACGACAATACTTATGAAAATTACTATTTTTGTTAAAAGCCTTGATATTTCTGCCATTTTTTCTTGTAATGGAGTCTTTTCTTCTATTGTATTTTGTAATGCTGTAGCAATTTTACCCATTTCAGTATCCATACCTTTTGCAACAACAACAGCTTTTCCTCTACCATAAACTATAGAACTTCCACTATATAGCATATTTGTCCTGTCTCCAAGTGGTATGTCCAATGTATTATCTTTAATATTTATTAAATCTATTATTTTATTTACTGGAACTGATTCTCCTGTTAAAGCGGCTTCTTCTGCCTTTAAACTGTGTGCTTCAATAATTCTACAATCAGCTGGAACACTATCTCCTGCTTCTAAAACAACTACATCTCCTAAAACTAATTCTTCGCTTTTTACAGTTTTAATAACACCATCTCTTATAACCTTTGATGTTGCCTTAGTCATCTCTTTTAATGATTCAATAGCATTTTCAGCCTTATTTTCCTGTACCATACTTAATATAGTGTTAATAATAACTACTACCAAAATTATTATTACATCAGAAAAAGAATCATGGCTTATTATTGATGTAACAAGTGAGATTAAAGCAGCTCCAAGTAACAATATTATCATAGGGTCTAAAAGAGATTTAAAAAATTTCTTTACTAAACCTTCTTTTGGAGGATCATCTAGTTTGTTTAATCCAAATTTATTAAGCCTTTCTTTTGCTTCTTTTTCAGTTAATCCATTAGCTGTAGTATTTAATTCATTTAAAGTTTCATCGACCGTTTTTAAATATTCTTTCATAAGTACTCCTTTATAGCTTTTTAATTTACAAATTTAATAATATAGATGATTTCCACATTTTCAATATAACATATTGTATATTATATTCCATTATTTTTTGCTCTAATCATCTTTTTTAAACATTACATATCATTTTTATATAAATAAAAACCCATTAAAGATTATAAATTATCTTTAAGCTAAAAGTCAATCAAATTGGTTAATTGTAATATTTTTGTAATATTATCTAAAATTTTAGAATGTTCACTTGTATTTAAGACAAAAATGTTGTAGAATATGGCCAACCTTACGCTAAGAAAGGCTAGCCCTTTCTAAAGGGCAGAAAGGGGGACTAAAATTGAACAACTGCGATCTAGTTTTGCATTTTGTAGATAAATACATAGCAGAAAGAGAAAAAAACATCTTATTACAACAAAAGTTAGAACAACAAAAAGAAATGCAAAATAACACCAATGTTAAGACTAATAAAAAGCAGTAATTAGTCGATAGAGCGGATTCGTGGTCTGCTCTATTTTTTTGAGCAAAAAAATATCTGTGTATTCGTGGTACACAGACGACTAAATTGAACAACTGCGATTCAATGTTCATTTATTTTGTAACTACATAATAACATATTATTTTACATTTGTCAAAATTTAATTCTTCAAATTTTTAATATATGTTATCAGAACGAGTTTATATTATTATATTCAAATTTTAGGAAAAGTCAATAATCTGGCTTTATTTTTTATTTT
>CAZAZX010000022.1:0-7371 GCA_964489885.1 uncultured Lachnospiraceae bacterium
TATAATTAAAGCAATTGGAGTTTTTTATGTTTTAAAAAGTGTTTAAAAAGAGATTGTATCACTATTTTTAGCAATGTCAAGTGTAGAGTGCTAATTTTTGTGAATTTTTTGTGAATTTATATTTTTATTTAAACAAAAAATTACTATTTTATTGTATCTTCTTTCCTATAACTGTATATATAAATGTAGTTAGTTTTTCTGCTTTTACAATCATAAATCCGTTTCTTTCCATATCTTTTATTGTTTTTTCCATATATGAAACATTACAATCTCCTGTATTACTAAAATGTCTATATATAAAATCATCTATTTTTACACCTAGCATCTTAAAAGGACCTACTCCTGTATCTGAAAGAATATATAATCCTCAAGGTTTTAATACCCTTTTTGCTTCTTGCATAGCCTTATCTGTATCAGGATAATGATGGAAACTTTGTGAACAAGTAACAATATTAAAAGTATTATCATCAAAAGGAATCGCATCAGATCTGCCCTCAACAAATTTTGCATTTTTTATATTTTTACTATTGGCTTGTTTAATCATTTCTGGAGATAAATCTAATCCTGTAAATTCTGCTTCATAGTCTTTAGATAACATATCTATTAAATATCCTGTGCCACAGCCTATATCTAATAATTTTTTATATTCTTTGTCTTTTAAAAATTCAAAAATGTTTTCACAACTAATTTTACCATATTTAGAATATAAAATTGTATTTGTTTCATCATATACAGGTGCTTGTTTATTAAACCATTCTTTTGATAATTCAACAAAATCTTTTGCCATTTATCTTGCCTCCGTTCTACTATTTAGCTTTTTCACTTTTTACAAGTCCAATTTCTTTTGTTCTTTCCTTACTCATCAAATGAAAATTATATATTTGTTTTTATTTCTTCTTAGCCTTTATTTCAAATAATAATGTTTAATTGGCTTTAAATTATCATCAAGTTCATAACATATTGGATTTCCAGTTTGTAACTCTAGTTTTATTATTTCTTCATCTGTCATATTATCTAAATATTTTATTAGTCCTCTTAAACTATTTCCATGTGCTGCTATTATTACTCTTTTTCCATCACTTAAGTCCTTTTTAATGTCAGAGTTCCAATAAACCATAACTCTATTTATTGTATCTATTAAATTTTCTGTTCTTGGTAATTCATCTTGTTTTAATTCGTTATATTTTGGATCATTACCAGGATACCTTTCATCTTCTATACTTAATTCAGGTGGTTTAACATCTGTACTTCTTCTCCAAAGTAATACTTGTTCAGCACCATATTTTTCTCTTGTTTCATCCTTATTTAATCCCTGCAATGCTCCATAATGTCTTTCATTTAATCTCCAACTCCTTTTTATAGGAATATCTTTTTCTCCTAATTCATCTAATATATAATTTAGCGTATCATTTGCTCTTTTTAAAACTGATGTATATGCTACATCAAATTCAAATCCTTTTTCTTTTAAGACTTTTCCTGCCTCTTTTGCTTCTTGTATTCCTTGTTCTGAAAGTTCAACATCTGTCCAACCTGTAAATCTATTTTCTAAATTCCACATACTTTGTCCATGTCTAACTAATACTAATTTTATCATTCTTAAGACCTCCTAAATGTAATTTATTTATAATTTATTAAATATTATCCTAAAGCAACATCTAATATCATCATAATAGCGAAACCAATTGCTACACCAATTGTTCCAATATTAGAATGTTCTCCTACTTGAGATTCTGGTATAAGTTCTTCTACAACTACATATATCATAGCTCCTGCTGCAAATGATAAAAAATATGGAAGAATTGGAACTACAAGATTAGTAAGTGCAATTGTTAAAACTGCTCCTATTGGCTCAACTATTCCAGATAGTGTTCCATACCAAAATGCTTTTAATTTTGATATTCCTTCTGACTTTAATGGCATTGAGATAATTGCACCTTCTGGAAAGTTCTGAATTGCTATGCCTATTGCAAGTGCAAATGCTCCTGCCATCGTTATTCCTGTATTTCCCGATACAGCACCAGCAAATACAACTCCAACTGCCATTCCCTCTGGAATATTATGTAAGGTTACAGCTAAAACCATCATTGTAGTTTTCTTTAATTTAGATTTCATTCCTTCTGGCTCATTACTATTTAAGTGTAAATGTGGAATTATTGTATCTAGTATTAGTAAGAAAAATATACCTAGTAAGAAACCAATTGTAGCTGGTATCCATGCTATAACGCCTTGTTCTTCTGCCATATCTATTGATGGTATAAGTAATGACCAAATTGATGCTGCAATCATAACACCTGACGCAAATCCAAGTAATAATTTTTCTATTTTATTATTTATTTTATTTTTCATAAAGAAAACCATTGCTGATCCCAAAGTTGTTCCTAAAAATGGAATTGCTAATCCCCAAAAAACATCCATATTACTCATTTCCTTTCAAACTAGATACCATATCAATTTTTTTAATTTTCTTTGCTAAAAATTGATTTACAATATAAACTACAATAAATGTACCTATGCTAGAAACTATAAATGTAATAGGTTTTATCATAGCTGAAAAATCATAAGTATCTCCAATCGCATTTTTAAATATATAGTCTGTCATATAATTTCCAAGTGGCATGGCAAGTATAATAGCAATAATTCCTATCCAAATATTTTGTTTAATAAATATACTTTTTATTTGTTTATATTTGTATCCTAAAACTTTTAGTGTTGCAAATTGATATTCTTTTTCTGAAAAAGATAATATACCTAAATTATAAATAATAACACATGCAAGTATAACAGATACAACTATTAAAAGAGCAATTAATGAATACATCATTGAAAGCATACTATTCATTCCATCTTTTAAATTTTCTACTGTTTGGATTGTATTTACACCTGCTATTTCCTTTGTATTTCCTAAATCATTATTCGTATAAATACTATCTGCTTTATATTCTTCATTTGTTGTATCATAAAAAGTTTTAGTACAATTGAATTGTTGACTTTGAGGATCTCTATTTAATCCTGTAATTTTTGTTTTATGCCAAGTTTCAGAGCCAATTATATGCCATTCTATTGTATCTCCTGCTTTTAAATTATATATTGATGACATTTTTTCGGTAATGTATAATCCATCATCTTTCATTGTGAATGGATTCCTGTTATGGTCTGTTACTTGTAATAATCCATTAGAATCATTTATCGTTAATGGTTTCACTATGATTTCATCATTTTGTTTAAATTCGATTCCAATAGTTTCTGATGAACTATCTCCACATTTTGATATTATATCATTATATTGATTATCTGTATAATCTGTTGCTAAACTTAATTTATATTTAAAATTATTTATAGTTCCAAATTCCCAATCAAAATATGCCTTCATTGAATCAAACATTCCAAATGCTGTAACAACTAGCATCGTACAACCTGCAATTCCAACTAATGCCATTAAACTTCTACCCTTTGAGCGAACAACATCACGAATATTCCATTTTGCAGATAAAGATAATTTATTAAAAATTCCTTTGTCTAAAATACTATTTTCCTTAATTTTTATTTTTGGTCTTTCAATTCTTAATGCTTCAGATGCAGGTTCTTTTAATATCTTTCTGCAAGAAAGATAAGTAACTAATGTTATGACAATTATTATTCCAATAGCCATATAGTAAACAAGTGGTATAGTTGTTATTTCATAAGTTGGCAACTCATAATATTCCATTTCCATTTCTAAAAAGAAGTTTCCTATTATAAGATTTCCTAGTATTATTCCTAAAACACTTGCAATAATTGAAATAAATAACCCATAATTTACATACATTCTAGTTATTTTGCCTTTTCTAATTCCAAGTGCTTTAAGAGTTCCTATTTGTGTTCTTTCTTTTTTTACAAACCTGTTCATTGTTGTTACCACTGATAAAATTGCGATAAATACAAATAGACCTGAAAATACACCTGAATATGTTTCTCCTTCTTCTGCCTCTCTTTTATAACCATCATAAGAAAGATTATCATCCCTTAATGTAGCAGTTATAATATCTTCATCACTATCTTTTATTTTGTTTTTAGTATCAACAACTTTTGAAGTATCTTCTACATCTACAATAGCGTAAGGGAACACATAAGAATCTTCTATTTTAAAGTCTTTATCCAAAGCTTTTACAAATTCTTCTTTATGCTCATTATAGTTATCAACTAATTCTAATGCCTTTGGTAAATCTATATCATCTACTCCATCAATTTGACTTGTTATCATATTAGGAATATTTGAATAATCTTTTATTCCATATTTTGAGAGTGTTTCTTTTAAATCTTTTAAATTATTAATTGCATCTTGTATTTCATCAGATTCTAAAGCTTTTTCGTAAATATAATTTTTAGGAAATTCATTTATAGAAAGATAAACAAATCCGTAATCTGTGTGTGTTGGGAATATTGCTGTATCATCTTTTATAAAATACACATGATCTGGTACTTCTACTATCCCCATAACCTTTTCTTTAAAGTTATTTCCTTCAATAGAGAGTTCTAATTCATCTCCAACATTAATTCCAATTTTCTTTGCTAGATAATAATCAAGCCATAATCCACTTTTTTCTTTTGAAAATTCTTCTCCCTCTAAAAGATACATTTTATTTATTTCATTTGTTTCAATAAAATTACATTCTAATACTAAATCTTCTAGTTTTTTATTAGTTAAAGGATTTGTATATTTTTCTGAACCTATTACATTTGCATTTATTGTAAACATTCTTTCAGCATTTTTAACATTATCTATGTTCTTTATTTTCTCTAGCTTATCTTCTGAAAAGTTTTTAGAAGTTAGCCATATATCTTGTAAGTTTTGCTTTTCATAATATTCATCACCGCTCTTAACCATTCCATCCATATAGGCATGGATACCTGAAAAAGCAAATACTGCTAAAAATACCATTAAAAAGATGGTTATAAATTGTGATTTATTTTTCCATATATCACGAAGTATCTTTTTATTTAACATTACCACTTAACCTCCTCTATTTTCTTTGGATTTTGATTAGTGATAACACTTTCGATTTTACCATTCTTCACATTTATTACTGTATCTGCAATATCAGCAATTAAACTATTATGTGTAACTATAATAACTGTGTTTGCTCCATCATTACCATCACATTGTTTTCTTAATAATTTTAATACTTCGACACCTGTTTTGCTATCTAATGCTCCAGTAGGTTCGTCACATAATAATAGTTTAGGATTTTTGGCTATTGCTCTTGCTATACTTACTCTTTGTTGTTCACCACCTGATAATTGGTTTGGAAATTTCTTAGAATGTTCAAAAAGACCAACACCTTTCAATGCTTCTTCTGTGCTTATTGGATTTTTTACAATATCTTTTACTATATCTACATTTTCCTTAACTGTTAGACTTGGAAGAATATTGTAAAATTGAAAAATAAATCCAACATTTTCAGCTCTATAATCTGAAAGTTTATTCTCGTTATATAATGAAATGTTTTCTCCATCAATTACAACATTTCCACTTGTAGGAGTATCCATTCCTCCAATTAAATTTAACAATGTTGATTTTCCTGCTCCTGATGGTCCAAGAATAACTATCATCTCTCCTTTATTTAATGATAAGTCTATATTGTCAAGTGCCTTAAACTCGTTATCTCCTATTTTATAGACTTTACTAACATTTTTTAATTCTACTATTTTTTCCATAATTCCTCCTTTATGTGAAACTAATTTCACATTCCTATAATATTATAATCATTTGCTTTTTAGTTGTCAATACAATATGAAATTTTTTTCATATTTGTTGACTTATTTTTTTATTATGTTATAATAATTGTAAATTAACGAATTGGAGGATAACTTCTATGTCTGATAATACTGTTAGAGAGCCTATTCAAAAGCGTTCTATTGAGAAAAAAGAAAAAATAATTAAATATGGTTTTGAACTAATATGTGAAAAAGGTTACTATAATACTAATACAGCAGAAATAGCAAAAGCAGCTGGTGTTTCTACTGGTATAGTTTATAGTTACTTTACTGATAAACATGATATTTTATTAGAAGGTCTTAAACGATTTGCAAATAGTATTTTCTACCCTAGTGTTGATTTTATAAATGATATAGAAATAAACGAAAACAATTTAGAGCAAATTATTAGAGAAATAATTTCAAAATTTATAAAAAATCATAAATTATCTAAATCAGCTCATGAAGAAATAACAGCAATGGCACACTCAGATAAGGATGTTGCAAATTTCTTTCACGAAAACGAAATTGAAATGACTAATGTGGTAACTGGCTTATTAAAAAAGAATGGATTTGAGAGTAAAGATTTAATGGAAAGAGTCCATATCGTTATAGGTTTAATTGACAACATCTGCCACGAAACTGTTTATCATAAGCATAAAAATATAAATTATGATACTATGACCAATATTGTTATAAATGAAATCGTACATATATTAACTAAATAAGACTAGCAGTTTGCTAGTCTTGTTTTATTAAACATTTCCATAACTTGTAATTTATTGTTTCTTTCTTGTTAAGCAAATGCCAACTACTGAACCTATAAAAACTAATGGTGCTATTCTTACAAATAACCATACAAAACTATGAACTCCAACTCCTAATACTGCTAATTCTGGATCATTGTAATTCCATTCCATATAAGAATTTCCTAATGTTGCTAGACTAATGAAAACAAGTATTAAAATTATACATATAGATATAAATAGCCAATGCCAAATTTTTCTTTTAGTTTCTTTTTTCTGTGCTAGTTGTAAATTTATTATTTCTAGCTTTTCAGCTATTTCTTGTAGAGAATCTTCCTTTTGCTCTGTAACATTTTCTCCAAGTAATGTGCTAACTGGTGTATCTAAAGCATCAGATAATGAAACTAATAATTCAGAATCAGGAACAGATAAACCTTGTTCCCATTTTGAAATTGTTTGTCTAACTACATTTAATTTTATAGCCAATTCCTCTTGTGAAAGTCCTTTTGATTTTCTAATAGTCTTAATATTATCTTTTAACATAATAGTTACCTCCTTTACAAAGGATTATATGCTAAACCTTTCGTTGCTACAAGCAACGCATATTAACATTTGCCATAAATAGCCTATTTTCAACGATAAATTACTATTTTTCTTTATCCTACTTGTTAACAATATTACTTATATTGTTAACATCTTGATTTTTTAGGATTTTTGCAATATTGTAAATATTTTTTTCAACATCATAAAAACTTTCTATATTTTCTATATCTTGTTCAACCCCATTTTTCATATAATATCACAAGAATAAATTATTTTCAAATTATAATAATTAAATGTATGAGTTTTTTTTACTGGGGTTTTCCTTATTTTTCAATAGTTTCCAGCACTC